>JAUVXW010000024.1 GCA_030603385.1 Promethearchaeota archaeon
TTTTGAGGAAGAAATTTATTATAGAAAAGCTAGAGAAAAGGGGATAAATTTCATACAATATAAACTTGAGAATCCCCCTATATTAAAGAACATTAATAATAACTTAATATTAGATGTTTTTGATGTTTTAACAAGAATGAAATTTGAACTTTCTTTAGACAAGATAGTTCTTGCTTCACCCTTAATAGCATGGGAAGAAAATAAAAAATTATCTGAAATCTTAAAAGTCCCCATAGATAGCAATGGATTCTTTTTTGAAGCACATCCCAAATTAAGACCAATTGATTTCGCAACAGATGGAATTTTTGTTTGTGGAACTGCTCAAAGTCCTAAAAATATAACAGAATCTATAAGTCAAGCTCTTGGAGCGGCATCCAGAGCTTTAATACCCTTAATGAACGGTAAAGCTGTTGTTGATGGTGCTACTTCATTTTTACCAGAATACAATAAAAATTTATGTAGTGGTTGTGAAGTTTGTATTACAGTTTGCCCATACAAAGCAATTAATAAAAATGAAGCAGATGAGATTGAAATAACTCAAGTTCTTTGTAAAGGATGCGGAGTTTGTGGAGCTACTTGTTGTAATCATGCTATAATAATTAGACACTTTACAGATGAGCAAATTCTATCTGAAATATATGCATATGGAGGTAGAGAAGCATAATGAGTTTTGAGCCAAAAATTTTAGGATTTCTGTGTAATTGGTGTTCATATGCAGGTGCTGATTTAGCTGGTGTGAGTAGGTTCCAATATCCAACAAATATTAGAGTAATAAGGATTATGTGTAGTGGTAGAGTTGATCCTAAATTTATTTTTAAAGCTCTTCAAATAGGAATCGATGGATTAATTGTAATGGGTTGCCATCTTGGCGATTGTCATTATATTGAAGGAAATTATGAGGCAGAGAAAAAATTTAACATGGTTAAAAGATTTCTTAGCTTCATAAACCTTGATAATAGAGTAAGGTTAGAATGGGTTTCTGCTTCCGAAGGTAAAAGGTTTACCGAGGTTGTTAAAGATTTTACTAACCAAATTAAAGAACTTGGACCATCTCCACTCAGCGGAGATAATCCTGATAAAATCTTACTCGAAAAGTTAATTGCAATTGAAATGGCAGCGGGTAGTGATAGAATTAGAGCGCTAGTCGGAAGACAAAGAAAAATTACAGAAGAAGAAAATGTATACGGAGAGAAAGTACTTCTAGAGAATTTTAATAATATACTCAATTCAGCAATTAAAGATGAATTTGAGCGACATCAAATATTATTATCTTTAGAAAAAGATTCCAAGTCAGTTAAGGATTTAGCAATTGAATTAGAAATAGATCCAAGTGTTATCTTAGAACACATGTTACTATTAAAAAATCGAGGTCAAGTAGATTTTGGAGAAATTATTGGAATTACACCAATGTTTATCAGGATGTAAGGAGGATAAGATATGGAAAAAATAGGAGCTGTAATGGTTGTAGGCGCTGGTATAGGTGGTTCCCAAGCCTCTTTAGATTTGGGAGATTCAGGTTTTAAAGTCTATTTAATCGAATCAACAACTAGTATCGGTGGTGTTATGGCACAATTAGATAAGACATTTCCAACTAATGATTGTGCAATGTGTATAGTAAGTCCAAAGTTAGTGGAAACAGGACGACACCAAAATGTTGATTTGAGTATTAATTGTAAAATTCTAGATGTCTCTGGAGAGGCAGGAAACTTTACGGTAAAAGTAAAAAAGAATTCTTTATTTATTAATCCAGATGTGTGTACTGGGTGTGGACAATGTGGGATTGCATGTCCAGTTGAAGCAATTGATATGTTCAATGAGGGTTTAGCAAAATATGCTGCGACTTCCGTAAAGTACCCCCAAGCTGTCCCGCTTGTCTATGCCATCAATAAAGATATCTGCATAGGATGTGGAGTATGCGCTGGAGTTTGTAAAGCCAAAGCCGTAGAATACGATCGAGAGGATGAAATTGTAGATATCAATGTTGGGGCTATCGTATTATCACCTGGTTTTGATGAATTTATTCCTCCAAAAGTTAATAAATATGGTTATGGTAAATTTAAGAATGTTGTAACGAGTATTGAGTTTGAGCGTATATTAAGCGCTAGCGGTCCTTTTGCGGGAAGAGTTTTAAGACCTTCTGATGGAGACATACCAGAAAAGGTAGCTTTCCTTCAATGTGTAGGATCACGAGACTATTCGGGAGAAGGACAGCCATATTGTTCTTCCGTTTGTTGCATGTATACTGCTAAGGAAGCTGTAATTGCTCATGAACATCAACATGAAGTAAAACCCACTATTTTTAGTATGGATATTAGAGCCTATGGAAAAGACTTCGATAAATACATAATTAGAGCTCAAGAAGAATATGGTATCCGGTATATTAGGAGTCGGATTTCTTCTGTAGAAGAAAATCCCGAAACAAAAGATCTTCAACTTCGATATGAAACAGAAGATGGGAAAGTAATTGAAGAAGACTATAATATGGTGGTTTTGGGTGTCGGATTAAATCCCCCCGATGATGCGGAATATCTTGCTGAAAAATTTGGAATTGAATTAAATGAATATAAATTTGCTGCCACTGATATTTTTAATCCTGTACAGACTACGAGACCAGGTATTTTTGCATGTGGAGCATTTTCTCAGCCCAAAGACATTCCTGAAACTGTTACACAAGCAAGTGCAGCTGCTGGATGTGTGGATCAACTTTTATATGATAAAAGAGATACCTTAATCACAGAAAAAACATTACCACCGGAGATTTTTGTGGCGGGACAACCTCCTAGAATTGGTGTCTTTGTATGTCACTGTGGAATTAATATAGGTGGATATGTAGATGTTCCAGAAGTAACAAGATATGCAAGTACTCTTCCCAATGTAGTCATGGCGGATAGAAATTTATATACCTGTTCTGCTGATACACAAGGGATAATAAAAGAAAAAATAGAAGAATATCATTTAAACCGTGTAATTGTTGCATCTTGCACACCAAGAACTCATGAACCTCTATTCCAAGAGACGATACGTGAAGCAGGATTAAATAGGTACCTATTTCAAATGGCAAATATTCGCGATCAATGCTCATGGGTTCATATGAAACAACCTAAAGAAGCTACGCAAAAAGCAAAAGACCTCGTGAGAATGGCAGTTAATAAAGCAAGGCAACTTGCTCCAATAGATAGAATAAAACTTGGTGTTACAAGGAAGGCAATGGTTATAGGTGGAGGTATTACTGGTATGGTCGCAGCCCTAAATTTTGCGAGTCAAGAAATTGAAACTCACTTAGTTGAAAGAGAAGCAAAATTAGGAGGTTTTGCCAACCATATATATCATACACTTGAGGGTGGGGATGTTCAAGCTTATTTAGCAGACATAATTGATAAAGTAAAATCGAATAAATTTATTCACGTTTATACTGATGCCGAAATTGAAGCCATAGGCGGATATATTGGAAATTTTAAGTCTACAGTTGCTTACGGTCCAAAGAAAGAGAGAGTAGAATTTGATCATGGCATTGTTATTGTAGCTACTGGGGCTAGTGAATATAAACCAAAAGAATTTCTTTACGGTCAAAATGATAATGTGATTTTACAATCAGAATTTGAAAAAATCCTAAATACAAATGGAAAAATCAAAGATAAGAAATCTATTGTAATGATTCAATGTGTAGGTTCTAGAAATGATGAGCATCCTTATTGTAGTAAAATGTGTTGCGCGGAGGCTATTAAAAACGCGCTATTAGTTAAAGAACTAAATCCATCAAGCGAAGTTGTAATTCTCTTTCGAGATATCAGAACCTATGGATTTAAAGAAAAATATTATAGAAAAGCAAGGGAAGCAGGAGTTATTTTCCTTCGATATGATGAAAATAACCTTCCTGAAATTAGTACAAATGGATCTTCATTAAAAGTGGATGTTAAGACCGCAAAAGCGGGAGACTTATCAATATCCTCAGATTTATTAGTATTAAGTGCAGGCATAGTTGCATCTCACGAGAAAAATGAAGAACTTGCTAAAATGTTAAAAGTACCTTTAAATAATGATAATTTTTATTTAGAAGCCCACGTTAAGCTTCGTCCAGTTGATTTTGCGACTGAAGGAATATTTGTCGCTGGAATGGCACACTGCCCAAAAACTATAGAAGACTCAATTTCACAAGCCAATGCTGCTGTTTCAAGAGCATGCACAATTCTCTCTAAAGATGAAATTGAAGCAGAAGGTAAAACAGCTGTAATTGATATGTCTCGGTGTATCGGGTGTGGCATGTGTATAGAGAATTGTGCTTATAATGCGATAGAACTAATTGAAGATAGAAGATTCGGCCTCGTAGCGTCTATTAATCAAGTACTATGTAAAGGATGTGGAGCATGTAGTGGGAATTGTCGATGTAGTGCCATCGATATATTAGGCTTTACTGCCGAACAAATCTTTGAAATGATAACTGGCCGTATAGGTTAAAAAAGAATTTAGGTTAAAGAAAATGACAGAAACAGTTTTGGAAAAGAAAGTTGATGAAAAATGGGAACCAAAGATCATTGCGTTCTTATGTAACTGGTGTTCTTATGCCGGGGCTGATCTGGCGGGCGTAAGTAGAATTCAATATCCTCCAAATATAAGAATTGTTAGAGTTCCCTGTTCTGGAAGGGTGAACCCTTATTTTATTATAAAGAGTTTAACGGACGGATGGGATGGCGTAGTAGTTTCAGGTTGTCATCCTGGTGATTGCCATTATATCAGCGGAAATTTAGTTGCTCGAAGGCGTTTTGCTATATTAAAAGAACTCTTAGAATTTTTTGGGATTGAACCCGGAAGAGTTAATTTTATGTGGGCATCTGCGGCTGAAGGAGAACGCTTTGCTGTGTTGATTAGGAAAGCTACGAAAATTGTTAAGGAATTAGGACCAAATACAAAATTTCAAAAGGAGTGGTAAGAAATGGGTATTGAAACAGAAAACAAAGAAATTGAAGACTCGATGAGAGATGAGGCTAAGAAGTTACTTAGTGAGAATCAAGTAGATGTTGTAATTGGATATTCTCAAGGTACTGTGCCTTTAAATTCCACCATGGTTATTATTAGGAAAGAAGAGGACGTAGACAAGTTAATCTGGAATAATTTATGCTATATTAATTTAGCAAGATATTTAGCCCCATTAATGCCCCAACTTTGTGATTCAGAGGGAAAACCTTTGAAAATTGGGATTGTTGCTAAAGGTTGTGTTGGTAGGGCAATAAACATGCTAGCTGTGGAGAAACAGATAAATCTAGAAAACATTAAGATGATTGGGATTAATTGCAATGGAAATGTTAACAGAAGTAAAATTGATTTGGAAATAGGGGAAAAAGAGATTCTTGATGTCTCTGTATCTGGAGATGATATCATCGTGAAGGGAAAAGATTGGGAGAAGAAATTTCCCTATGATCAATATATTAATGAATTATGTAAGGTTTGTCAAGTAAAATCCCCTTCAGCTACTGGAGAAACATGTGTAGGTGAATGTCAGGAAATAGAATCTATACACGATGAATTTGCGGATATTGATGATTTTGAATCAAAAACCACTGAGGAGAAATGGGAAGAAATTAAGAGTTCTTTAGAAGTTTGTACTTTATGTTATTCATGCCGTCAAGCCTGTCCAGTTTGCTATTGCAACCTCTGCTTTGTAGATCAAAATTTACCTATATGGTTTGGAAAAACTACTGAATACACTGATATATTCACATTTCATTTAATCCGCGCAACACATATAGCGGGTAGGTGTGTAGCATGTGGAGCATGTTCATCAGTATGTCCAGTTGGTATTGACCTAAATATTATCACGAGGAAATTGGAGAAAATTGTGAAAGAAAGGTTTGATTTTACATCAGGTCTTAATGCAGAAACTCTCCCTCCTATGATGGATTTCAAAATGGAAGATGAACAAGAATTTATGTTGGAGGAAGATTAAAAAGGTGAACTAAAGAATGGAACAAAAAATATTAAAGAAGGATGAAATTGGAAAATTATATAAAGAATTCGAGAGTGAGTATAATTTTTATGCTCCGATTAACCAAAAAGGAAACATAGTTTTTGAGAAGATCGAAAATCCTGAAGATATTGTACTTGATTACTTAAATTCCAAGATTCCACCAAAAACAGTATTATTTCCACAAATGGAAGTATTATTTGAATACACTTTAGACGAAAAAGATGTTGAAATCACTGATAGACAAGATTTAGATCAAAAAATATTGATATTTGGAATCCGCCCTTGTGATGCATATAGTTTTGAATTAATGGCCAATTTCTTTTCATTTCACGGAAACTGGGAAGATGAGATCTATTTAAAGAAAAAAGAAAATACAACACTTATTGGAATTGGATGTAATAGTCCAAGAACTACATGTTTTTGTACATCTGTAGGGGGAAACCCTTTTAACAAGGAGAACATGGATGTATTTTTGACAGATTTAGGGGAAACATATTTGGTTGAAGGTATCAGTGAAAAGGGTAAGGAGATTGTTAAGAAATTATCATGGCTCTCTGATGCCGCTGATAAAGATGTGAAAAAATCTCAAGAATTAGCCAAACAAGCTGAAGAATCAATAGTTACAAAGATGGATACTGATAAAATCGTAAGCAACTTAGAAACAAGTTTTGAACATCCCATATGGGAGGAGATCAGTGAATCATGTATAGGATGTGGTTCTTGTGCTTATTTATGTCCAACATGTACCTGTTTTGATGTCATAGATGAAACAGACCAGTACAATAACCGAGGTAGAAGAATTAGAATCTGGGATACCTGTCAGTCATGTCTCTACACGCTTGAAACGAGTGGACATAACCCTCGAAATACTAAAATCCAACGATGCCGTAATAGAATAATGCATAAGTTCAGTTATTATCCTACGAATTATGACTTATTGGGCTGTGTAGGATGTGGTAGATGTATTACTGTATGTCCAGCTAACAATGATCTTCGAACAATATTAAGTAAAATAGAAAAAATAGAAAAAGAGGAGGATGAGAAAGTAGTTGCCTAATCCGTATATTCCTTATCTAACTAGAGTTAAATCGATAGTTGGGGAAAATAAAGCCAATGATATAAAAACTATCGAGTTAGAATTTAAAAATGAGGAAGATTACAAGAAATTTGATTATATTCCAGGACAATTTGCCGAAATTAGTGTAATTGGAAAGGGAGAATGCCCTATAGGGATTGCTTCTTCTCCAACTGAGGAGGGGACAATTAAATTCACGATAAAAAGGATGGGAACCGTTACTTCTGCGTTTCATGGTAGTGAACTTGGAGATATCATTGGAGTAAGAGGGCCTTGCGGAAATGGTTGGCCAGTTGAAGATATGAAGGGAAAGAACATCGTGGTTATTGGTGGAGGTTTTGCATTCTCAACATTACGATCACTGGTATTATATTTACTTGATGAGAAGCATAGAAAAGATTATGGAGATATTACTGTAATTTACGGAAACCGAGATCCTGGAGAAGTCCTATATACAGATGTATTAGACGAATGGAAAAAAAGAGACGATATTAAAGTAGTTTTGACAATTGATCGTGAAGCGGAAGGATGGACCGAAGAAGTAGGATTTGTCGCACCCATTGTTAAAAAAGTGTCTCCAAAATCCGATAATGGAGTCGCAGTCATCTGTGGACCTCCAATAATGATTAAAACTACAATCGCTGTCATGGAAGAACTAAATTGGGGCCCGGAACAGATTCTCAATTCACTAGAGGCGAGAATGAAGTGTGGGATAGGAAAATGCGGGCGCTGTAATATCGGAAACAAGTTTATATGTACTGACGGACCAGTTTTTTCTCTTGCTGAGCTCAAGGAACTGCCTGATGAATATTAAAATCGTTTAAAAAGTAGTTATACTATTTTTATTGTTATTTTTTCTTTTTCTTATTTTCTTTCATATGATTCCGCTATATGTGGAATTAAAAGATATACTGCTGCTAGATACAAGGGTATCAAGGATAGTTCAACGAAAATTGATATTATAAAAGGAAATTGGGGGCTAATAAGATCCATGACTATTCCTCCTAAAAGTGGTCCAATTACGGCGCCTAAAAATGCAAAAAAATCACCGACTCCAAAAATCTTCCCCCTATGTTCAGTAGAAATTCTACTATATAAGTTTTGGAAAATCAAACCAGCAGACATCCCAATGGCCATATCAAACAATAAAAGAAACGAAAAAGTCCATATGTTAGCGGCATTAATTAAAAACCAAGTCATTAAAGCACCTAATAAACTAGTTACTGTTATTCCTACTAATGGGTGAAGTTTATCGACTAAAACACCTAATTTAGGAGCAAGAAGAGTTGCTAACAATCCAGTTGGCAGGTATGCCCAAACAACTAGATTGATGTTACTTTCTATATTTTTTAATATATAGAGATTTAAATATGGTCTGGCAATGTTTCCATTAATACTTCCTAAAAAAAGAAGAGCAATCAAAAACATCGCCCCAATAATCATTGATGGTGAAGTAAAGACTTTTTTTTTTTGAGATTTATCATTTGATATATTATTAATATCCTCATTATCTAACTTATAAAACTTAATAGATTCATCTACTTTACGGTAAAAGATTATTCCTGCTATAAAATTTGCGATCCCATATATCGGAATGGCGCCATAGATGACTATAGGATTATTTGTGAAGGCACTTGTAACCATTAAAAGAGTAAATCCAAATACACCCCCTATAATTTGACCTACTGCGTTTATGGAATCTCTCTTTCCATATGCTTGAGAGCGGTGATCCTTACTTGATTTCTCAGCAACAAACATATTAAAGGGAACCCAAAAAATACCTGCCATATGCCCTAAAATGAAATATCCAATCCCTAAAAGTAAAATATGGTTAGTAATAAACGAGGCATAAATAATAAAATAAGAAATTGCTCTCCCAAATGATCCTATTAAAACAAGAGAAGTTCTTGATTCTATACGATCAGCAATAAATCCTATATAAAAGCCACTTATCATACGACCTATAACATTAGCCACGAAAATTAAACCAATTTGGAAGTAAGAAGCACCCATGTTTTCTTGGGCAATAATACTAATCCAAAAACCTAAGAAAAAGAAACCTAAACTATTTAAGATGATGATCGTTAACATTTGATTGTAATCGCTGGTAAAGCGATTCTCATCTATCTTAAATAATCTAAATTTCATTAAATTCTGAAATTATGGATTAAATTTATGGTTTTATAAAAGAAGAGTCTTACTTTTATGTAAAAACTGAACGGTAAGGAAAGTTTAGCAGTTAAATTTCAAAAATATTTCCTGTGTTATATAAGGTTCCCTCTAATTCAAGCTGAATCTGTCCTCCTGATGCGATTTCTACAGCGTAATTTATTCCTTCCAAAACTCGAGTCATCATAAATTCATAAGCTGTAAAACAATCTTCAATTGGAGTCATAGTCTCACCCGCATAACAACGAGACATTGCCGGTATCAGTTCTGGAATAAAATCTTGGCTTATCATCATCTCTTCGGCATCAATCATCGCTTCCTGGGCAATTGTGAAAGGTTTATAGACATCCATTTGAGCAAACATTATTCGACAAACAAAAAGAGACGCTTTAATTTCCTTCATAATGAATTTTATTCTATTTTTATCATCTAAAAACTTCTTAAATGTTATAGCATTAATAATATCTTCATTAGTAATAGTATCTGAAGTATCCATTAATTTCCTAACTCTCTCTGACATCCTTTTTGAAGATAACATTAATTTGAGATTCATTTTATTCTTTTTGTAATAATCCCTATAAAAAGCAGAAAGAAATGTATGAGCACCCATATTATTTTGGTCTTCAGCAGGATCTAATCTAAAATTATTATTTTTAAATTCGTCCATAAAGTGCTTAATAACTAAGAATTTTAATTTTAAACGATGTAATGCTAGATATAGACATAACCTCGTTTTAGTATAAGCTACAACATTGCCCATTCTAAACCTATCATGATGATCACGTTCATACATAACAATAGGTTTTAATTTACTTACAATAACATCTATAAAATATTCAATAATGTGTTCAAGAGGTCCGCATTCTATTACGTGAAATTTCTCGATGAGTCTTTGGCTTGATGGCTGACTTTGCGGTAATTCTTTAATATCATTATAATTGTAAAATTCAAGAAATAGAGATGTTAGTGCTTCCATTTCTAAAACTGTCCGGCAAGGAATAAACACTTTATTTAAGTCATACAGGATCGTGCTACTTTCTGGCATATGAAAAATACCTTTCGATAATAAGTTTGAGTTAATTAATAATAACCCTCTATCTTAACAAATAATATTCTAGATTTTCTTTAAAATAAGCTTTGCGATTGAATCTAAAAAATGCAAGATATTTAATGCTGAGATAAAAGAAATATAAATGAAGCTCTTGAATTAAACAAATATTAGACTTATATTTAGTCAATTCCAAGAACTTCAGTGATAACCATTTTTTGTATTTTCGCGATTCTTTTAATTTCCTCTTTATCACTTGGATTCATTACAATAATTCGAATCAGAATCAATCCCATTTTGCTAAAACGGGGTGCCGACACGACAATTTCATTATTTTTCTTCTTATAAGCCATTCCTCGTTTTTGAAGAATGATTTCTATATCTTGGCCGTATTTTTGTTTGGCTTCAAGGTCATTCAAAGTAAAATAACAATCTTGGTTTCTAGCGAAAAAAGTAATTGACCAGTAGACACTATCAGGTACTTTTGCCTGAATCCTCAGTGATTTTCTGCGAACATCATAGATACAAGCAGAAACCATAGCATGGGGTGTTGGATAAGGAACAAGTCGGGATGCTGCTGAAGTTACAGGCCCATGTAGAAACACATTTGGTGTGCGATAACTCGGGAATCCTTTTAGTCGCTTATCCGTAAGATTGTAAGTATATAGGGTTATTCCAAGGATGTATAATAACCTTGATAGAATAAGAGTTATTATGATCCAAACCATAATCTGAATAAATATTGCTGTCATAGTCAATCCTCACGAATAATTTGTGGTAGATTTGTATTTTCACTATTTTCGATCATCGAAGGCATGGGATTATAACAGCGTAGAGTTATTCGAAAATTCCCTTTTTGATCACCTAAGGGTATCCAATTGCCAGGTTGTTCTTCGGTTGAGAGTTTTATCACCCACGATCCGTCTGTCTCACGCTTAATATCAGTTTTGGAAAAAGAAAATCGGTCATATTGATTAGGAATGAAATAACCATCTCGATTTACAGATAGACACCACCATCGCGTATCGGGATCACTACCCTCAATCCTATATTTATGATTGTATGTAATCCGGTTGCCTTTAGAATCTAATTCAGCCCCCCAGTAAATAGCTTCATCACGATTCATCCCAAATCCGGCATGCTTAGCGATTCTAGCTCTATGAACTCTTAAAGCTTCTTTACTACCTTCCCCTCGTCGATTTGTTTGCCAACAACCATTCCTTATAATATCATATTCTCCCGTTGTAGCACGACGGAGTTGATACCAATACCAAAAATAGGCCAAGCATGCTGCTACAATGGGACTTGATATAATCAATATGAATAGAATCATGATACTTACTTTCTCTTTTTAATTTAAAAATTGCTATTTATAAGATTTAGTCAAATAAAAACTTATTATAATATAGTTAAGAGAAATGATAAGAAAGTAAATTTAAAATCCATTTCCCTAAGCAAATCATTTTTAATTACCTTTTGTCATTGGCTATATGCTTAGTCGTGTACGTGATTAATAATACCTATCTAATATAAGAATGAATAAAATCAATAAAAAAAAGATAGAAAAAAAATCAAATAAAATTAAAGTTTTATAATACAGCACTGAAAAGAAGACGTGTAAGTGTGCGCGAGATCGTTGAGTTGCTTCATCCGGGTATCGATGTATCGGATCTTCTGAACTTGGGAATGAATGATGACCATATCGGACCTTACACCAGAGTCCTCACTGAAATCTTGAGAAAAATGGGATACCCCATCCATTTTTGAGTTTGGCATTGTTCACTAAATCTGTCGCCCCCAAACATTTAAATAAGAAAAGAGGTTTATGATTCATATGAGAGATAAACGAGCAATTATTATCAAAAGCCCAAGATTACAAAAAATTAGAAACAACTTAAGAATTATTTTGATGAAAGCTGTAACTCAAAAATTAATTGAGTTACTACATGAACGTGAAAAGTTAAAGATTACAGTTGGAGGAATCCGTCAAACTATAGATGATTTACCCTCTGTTGAGCTAAAAGAATTTAGAGCCCTTCAAGAACAGGAAAACATGCTAAGGGATCTAGCAAATAGATCAATCTGTAAGTGCATAGCATGTGGCAACCCTGACCGAGACATGGTCTACAATAAAGCCTATTATGCGTGGTATTGTACCGAATGCTACGGGATGGAACACGATTACGCTAAGGAACTGCGGCAAAAACGTGGGGAAACGGGCAGGAAACCTAAGGGACACGAAGAGAAGGCCATCGAAAGCCACTCCAAGACCTTTTTATAGTCATTTTTCTTTTCCTTTTGTTTATAGCTCTTTTCTTATATTTTTTATGGTATTTCAATTTTAGATTTGAATTTATGAATGTAACTGAAAATCAATTACAGTTTGCTCTTTTTTATATGGTAAAATCAAGGTTTATCTGAATATTTTCAAATCAAATTATAACATTTGAATTGTAGATTTTAACAAACAATAAAAAAAAGTGTAAATAAAAAAAACTTTAAGATTTGTTGCTAAATTAGAAGCAGCGGTGAATCACTTGTGGACCCATCTCTTTGTACTCGCGGCGGGTCACCCACATTCTATGAAACGTCTTTAAGGAGCTCAAAATTGAGCCACCAATCCATACGGAATACATACGCTCTGGTGGGGCAATGATCTTTACGTCGACACTCTCTGGGATTTGCTCCTTTATTTCCTTTGTGAGTCTTTCTTTAATTCCCGGGAACATCGTGCTCCCGCCTGAGAGAACGATGTTTGAATAAAGATCTCGGCGGAGGTCTACATCACACTCGGAAATGGCGCCAACAATCACATCATCAAGTGGCTCCAACTCTTTCCCGATGACACTTGGGTTAAAGAAGCATTCAGGTGCTAAAAATCGCTCTACGCCGACGTTGATGGTCTCTCCATCAGGGAGCATGTAGCTTTTCTCCATTCCGGCAACCTTCTTCGAGAGCATCATTTCTTTTTCCGGATCTATCGCGACGTAGCACAACTTTTCTTTTATATCCCTGACAATCTGTTTTTCCGCAGAGGTCGTGAACGAGTATCCCTTTTGCCTTAGAAGTCTTTGTAAGTAGGTGGTAATATCTCGACCAGCAAGATCAATTCTCTGGATAGCATGACTTAAAGCAAATCCTTCGAAAATTGGTACAACGTGAGAAACACCGTCACCAATATCGATAACACACCCAGTAGTACGACCAGAAGCATACAGTGATAAAACTGCTTGCATTGCTACATATAAAGCAGGTGTATTGAACGTCTCAAACATAATTTCAGCCATTTTTTCTCTGTTTGGACGTGGATTTAATGGTGCTTCTGTCAAAAGTACTGGATGTTCGCTAGGATCAATACGAAGATCTGTATAGAAAGTATAATGCCAGATCTTTTCCATAGCGGTCCAATCCTCTATGATACCATGTTCAACAGGGAACATGAGTTTCAAAACACCTTTAAGCTGCATGGCTTCTTCTCCAATGTAGTATTCCCGTGTATAATGCTCGACATCTGTCATTATAGACTCATATTTTGGATAACCAATAAGAGTTGGGAAAACAGAACGAGGTTGATCTTCTCCGGCGAAACCGTTTTTCGAGATTCCTGTACCGTTATCCACCACAAGGGCCTTGGCGTTTAAAAAGCTTTCTTCTTCTGCCATATTTTATTATCAGCCTATTGTTTTAATTTTAATTATTTTGGATTATATTTTATATTACTTGTGGTAATTTTAATTTTTATATTTTTATCAAAAAACTGTTTTTTTTGATTGTAAAATACAAAATTTAATAATCTAATAAATTATGTATTTATAAATTTTTTTAAACCAGAAACAAAAACTACCCTATTTTTAAAGGAATTATAAATAAAGTATGAAATCTCGTGAAGTATCTGATTGGTAAATTAGCGTATTACAATCTAATCATATTTTCGTCATATTATGATTTTACAACAAAGAGTGTAAAAATTTTTCGAAATCGAAAAGAATTGTTGTAAAAAAATGTAGTCTCCGACTTTATTATTTATGGCTTAATCCCCTAAAAGATATTTATTTCACAAAATAGATATAAAAATAATTAGGTAAAAATTATTAATTATTGTTGAAATGGAATTGAATCCCGATTATATTAAAGAAAATCTATCTGAAATTGGAAAAAGGGAGGGTTTAAATCTATTAAGAGAGCTTATTAATAGTTCGAATGATTCTAATATACGTAAGAAAGCATTAGAGAACTTTGGAATGATAGAAGATGACAACAATTTCTCATTTTTCGAACAAATATTCCTTTCTGATGAAAATCTTGATATTAGATTGATTGCGGGTAAGATACTAAAAGACAAATATTTAACTCACAAGAAACTTTCTCGTCTTCTTGAATATACGCTAAAGGAATTAGATAATGTAGACCAAAAAATTTTTGCGATAAGAACTCTAAACTCAATGGATAGTTTTAAAACGCGAAAAATTTTAACAGAATATCTAAAAGAATTTATAAAGATAAAATTTAAGGATAAAAATTATAACCTCCAACTTACCTATGATTACAAACTACCAATCCCTGCAAATATTATTGAAATTTTTATTAATCTAATTTTAAGCGACTTTTATGAATATAAATGTCGATATTTTGTTTCGCTTAGAAGAGGAAAGATTGTTGCGTTAAATTGTGAAAGTTCTAACCTAAGAGAAATATCAGATATATATGGATTTTATTTACTAAATAGTTTGGAACATCTTTCATTACAGAGAAACAACCTTCGAATAATCTCAAATCTTCAACATTTAACGCAATTAAAAACTCTAAATTTATCTCATAATAAATTGGAAAAAATTGAAAACCTCCAGAGTTTGGGTAAATTAGAAGAGTTACATTTATCAAATAATAAGATATATAGAATAGAAAACTTAGAATCATCCCCAAATTTAAAAAAATTGACCCTTAGTGATAACTCAATTAAACTTATCGAAAACTTAAATTCTTTGATTTGGTTAGAAGTTTTAAATTTGAGTCATAATGATATCTCAAATATAAATAATATGGATAAATTAGTGAACTTAAGAAGATTAAACCTTTCCTCCAATAGAATTGAAAAGATGGGAGGTCTTATTTGCCTAAAAGAATTGATGTGGTTATATCTAAATGATAATAATATATCTCAAATTGAAGGTTTATCAACTCTAAATAAATTGAAAGGATTGTATCTTTCAAATAATATAATTGAAAGAATTGAGTCATTAGAAGATTTATTCAGTTTAAAGAAATTAGAGTTGTCTAATAATAAAATCAACAAACTGGAAGGTTTGCAAAATTTAGGAGAACTGCAGGAATTATACTTAGATAATAATATTATAAAAAAAATAGAGTGTTTGGAAGGTCTAAATAGTTTAATAATGTTACATATTGGGAGAAACGAAATAGAAGAATTTAGAAAGGAAAGTGTAGAAAGTCTGAGAAACTTGAATTTTTTATTTCTTAATGAAAATCCTTTAAATCAGAAGAGTTTTGTAGAATATCAAAAAAGAATTAAATTCCCTTAAATAGGTACAGTAAATCTTTTCATCTTATAATATAAGGAGTTATTTATTTTGATATAAATAATCATCAATCCAAAGTTCCATTAGAACCTCGTCATAATATTTTGCATCCATATAAAACTGTTTTTTTCTAACGCCTATTACTTTAAATCCAATTTTCTTATAGAGATGTAACGCTCTTTTGTTTGTCGAAAAACAACTCAAAACAATTTTTTCTTTATTATCTAATTTTTTAAATTCTCGAATTGCTATATCAATTAAATTAAAACCAATCCCTAAATCTCGATATTTTTTCTTTACTATAATTCCTAATATCCCAACATGTAGACCGGCATCCCATTCAGAATGGGAAATTTCACATTGTCCAATGATGTTATAGGGAGGTTTAAATTTATGATCTTCAGCTATAATACAAATTTCTTTTTCATTTTTAATTTTACGATACCAAGAATCTTTTTCTAGCCTAGATCTAACAGGAAAAAATATAGGTAAATATATTCCTTCTTCTACTACCTCATTGAAATTATTCCAAACACCCTCAATATCTGATTTGCTTAGATGTCTGATTACGATTTTTTCTCCTGTTTTTAACTCTAAAGTCTTATTCATTACTTAAATATAAATTTTTATAATTAAATTCCTTATGGTAATATTATGGAAAATAAAGATGATGAATCCGTTAAAAAAGAAGAAGAAAAAGAAAAACAAAAAAAGAAGCTTGTTGCTAAAGATTTAGTTACGTTAAAGCATGTAGAAGTTAAAAAACAAGAAATTAGTCCAGAAACAAGAGATCTTGCTCAAACTCTAAAAGAAAGTTATATTGAACATGATCAATTTGAGAGACTCACAAATGATGAAATTACAATCCTTGAAACATTCATGGGTAAAAGACTTTTTTTAGAGCGAATAGCTATTATCGTCAACCAATCAAGGATACCATTAGGGATTCCTGGTTTTAAAAAAGCAGAATTTGAAAAAATCTTAGATGACCTTATCTCTAAGGGTTATATTGAGTTTGATGTAGTTGGAGATAAAAATGTGTATTTTCTTACAGAGAGAGGTAAATATCGGGTTCAATAAATAACCTTGATATATTGCATTTATTAAATAAGAACAGAAAATAGCTTTTTTAGTATTGATTTTTGAGATTTTTTTAATCCATAAGCTAATCTTTTTTTAAGATTAGCTTGTTTATTAGAATGTCTTGATATTCCCCATTTGGATTTTCTCTTCTAATCGTTAAGGGTAATATTCCAGATTTTAGCTCTAACATAGCGATCTTTATAGGGTCGATCAGATTTTTAGGCTTATTGATAAGGATAGGAGCCCCGTAACTTAATTGCAGAGCTCTTGCGCCAGTTATGCGCGCTTTTTCGTATCTAGTTAAAAATATTGGTCCAATCTTAACGTATTTTCTAACTTCTTTATAAATCTTGCGTAATTCTCGAGATTCTAAAAAACTAGACATGGTTGTAGTAACCAAAAAATCAGTAATTAGATTTTTAAAATACAGAATATCATATAACTTTTTCTATAATAAAAGTATATATAGTAAGTGCGCGAGGAGGGAAGTATTCAAACCGAAAAAAATCTTCGGAATTTTGAACCCCCGACCATCGAGATGTACATGTTAAATCATTGTAAATTTACACGGTGTGAGCGTGTCGTTATAGCCACTAAACCACTCGCGCTTATTTGTATTTAAGAATAATGCGCTATATGAATTAAATCTTTTCTTAATCTATCATAAAATCTAATTTATTAAAATATTAGTAATTCGATTTAAGAACATGAGCATTTTTTATTGATCTTATTAAGTCTAATAGTTTATATATATAATTTTAATTCTTTACTTCAAAGCGATAATAAGTAATTCTTCTGGTGATATCAGTCTCAACAAATAAAGATTTTATTTCTCATCCTTTAATCAAGCCAAATCTTGTCTCACGTAGAGAGTATCAAGAAAAAATTTTTATCAATTGTTTAAATAATAATTGTTTAGTTGTAATTCCTACTGGTTTAGGAAAAACTGTTATCGCTTTAATGCTTGCTGTGTATAGACTAACAGAGATGCCAAAATCAAAAGTTATTTTTTTAGCACCTACAAAACCTTTGGTAGAACAACATCATAAATCATTTCTAGATCTTACATTATTTCCGCCAGATTCATTACAATCTCTTACTGGTGCGATATCTCCTGAAAAAAGAAAAGTTATCTGGAACCAAATAAAAGTAGCTTTTATGACTCCTCAAGTCCTACAGAATGACTTAATTTCCAGCTTGTACTCAATTAAGGAGGTTTCATTAATCATATTTGATGAATGCCATAGAGCAGTTGGGAATTATGCATATTGTTTTATTGCGAAAAAATATATGGAGAATACGGGAATTCATCAGATATTAGGTCTTACAGCTAGTCCAGGTTCCACTCTAGAAAAAATAAATGAAATTAAAGAAAATCTATTCATAGATCATTTAGAGATAAGAACAGATAAAGATATTGACGTAAAACACTATGTTCAGAAAGTAGATAATGAATGGATTAAAATATCCTTACCTAATGAATTCTTGGAAATAAAAAGAATATTAGACGAGAAATTGAAAGAGATCTACAAATGGCTAAAAGAAAAGGATTTACTTAATTCATTTGATCTCAATAAAATTACTCGAAAAAATCTGCTTCAATTAAATAATACAATTAATAGGAGGATATCAGCTTCGCGAGACGATAATGAGAAATTTGAGATGTTTTATGCTAAAAAACTGCAAGCTAACGCTATAAGGATATCTCACATGTCAGAACTTCTTGAAACACAAGGAATTAATGCGTTAAAAGATTACTTAGAAAAAAATGAAGAAAAAATTAAAAGTAACACAGCTAACAAATCTCTTAAGGAATTATTTGCAGATAAAAATTTTAAGAAAGTACAGGAATTAACATATAAGATTCAATCTAAAGGCATTGTTCATCCTAAACTTGAGTATTTAAAAGAGATATTAACTACCCAATTACAGGAAAATAAAGGGTCAAGAGTTTTAGTTTTTGCCCATTTTCGAGATTCCGTTAATAATATTGTAAGATATTTTAAAGAAGATAACATCGTTAAGGCACATAAATTCGTTGGTCAAGCACATAAAGGATCTGATAAAGGATTAACACAAAAAGCACAGATTAGACTTCTTGAAGAATTCAAAGAAGGGATTTATAATACCCTTGTAGGGACTAGTGTTGCTGAAGAAGGTTTAGATATTGCTGAATGTGATTTAGTTGTATTTTATGATGTTGTTCCAAGTGCTATTCGCTCAATTCAGAGACGGGGTCGTACAGGTCGTAAAAAAGAAGGGAAGGTTCTTATTTTAATGGCAGAAGGAACAAGAGATGAAGGGTATTATTGGGCTGAGAAAGCAAAAGAAAGAAATATGAGAGATAGTTTGAAAAGAATTAAAATGTCTGAAGATGGTACTAAGAAGGGTCAGTCAAACCTACTTAACTTTATTGAAAAAACAGAAAATGATAAAGCTTTAAATCAAAAAATCACGAACGCTGAACAATTTGAAATAGTTTGTGATAATAGAGAAACAGCTTCTTCAGTTGTGAGGAATTTATCATTGATGGGAATTAATCTGAAATTAGAACAATTATCTGTTGGTGACTATGTAATTTCAAAACGAGTTGGTATTGAGAGAAAAAGTTCACAAGATTTTACTAACTCTATAAAAGATGGAAGGTTGTTTAAAGAATTAAAGGATTTAACAGATAACTATGATAGAGCCATATTAATTTTAGAAGAAGATCCATTTAAGAATTCAAGTCTTAGCGAAAATGCTATTTATGGAGCAATTTCATCGATAATTTTAAACTTAGGAGTGACAATATATAAAACAAAGGATGCTAAAGAAACTGCAATGTTTTTATATCAGTTAGCTAAAAAAGAGCAATCAGATAGCAATACAACATTGAAATTAAGGTTTGATAAAGCTCCAATTGAAACTTCTCGTCTTTTAGAATATCTTATTGCAGGGATCCCAGGAATTAATACACTTAGAGCTAAAAATTTATTAAAAGAATTAAAAACGTTACAAAATATTTTCTTAGCAGATATACCTGACTTAACAAAAATTGAAAATATTGGAAAAAAAATTGCTCAAGAAATATATAAAATTAGCAGATATAAATACAAGAATGATCATTAGATTAAAATAGATATATAATCTCTATTTGATTAAAATGATAAAAAAGATTTTTAACGTTTTTAATAATTATTAATTATATTATTGAATTTAATTAGATAAATAAACAACCCGTGCAAAATAAAATATGATAAAGTTTAAAGTCGTTGTTGCTGGGGCTAAAAATGTAGGAAAAACTTCACTAATTCGTCGATTTGCTACAGGCAAATTTGAAATATCTACATTATCTACGATAGGAGTAGATTTTGAGACAAAAAAAGTAATTGTCGACGATACAGAGATATTGCTTAATATTTGGGACTTCGCAGGTGAAAAGAAATTCCGACTTTTATTTCCTTCTTATGTTTCAGGTGCTTCCGGAGCTTTAATGTTATACGATGTTACTAATCAAGATTCCGTAAAGGATCTTTATGATTGGATAAATGTAATATCGTCTGTTCCTAATTCGCCCAAAACAAAGATATTAATTGAGGCAAAAACCGATTTAAAAAGGAAAGTTAAAAAAGAAGAAGCACAGCAAATTTTTGAAAAATTCAATTTTCAAGGAGAATTATTAAATACATCCTCCAAAACAGGTGAGAATGTTGAAAAAGCATTTGAGATGTTAGGACGCGAGATATTAAAAAAATCTCTACAAAAATGCACAAATTGTGGAGAAATGTATCCAATTGAATTAAAATTCTGTCAATATTGTGGCTCAAAAACAGCCTAAATGTTTTTTTTTGTTGAATAATTTAAAATTAGCCATGTCTTCTTTATTCCTCATTTATTCAAAGATTATCATTTTTTATATTCCTTTAATATGACTTCAAAAATCTCATCTGTTCGAGGAGTTTTTCTTCGAGGGGTAATACACTTTAAATTCATCCAAAACTTTGCTTAAATTGCAAAAAATTTAAATATTTAAAAATTAGATTCTTTATCTACGGAACTTTAAATTAATAATATTGAGAAAAATGGATGTAAAACAAATGATACCACCAGAGGGAAAAGCTTTAGTATATGTTGTGCGTCCCAATAGAGCTGGTGGATTAATTAAATTTAAATTTCATATTGATGGAAAACACGTAGGTACTACAAAAGCAAGACGGTTTCTTTATTCGGTATTAGATCCAGGTCCTCATCTATTTATGTCAAAATCAGAAAACGAAAGTGAAATGCAATTAAATCTTGAAGCTGGAAAAACATACTTTCTTAAACAGAAAATAAAACTAGGAGCTTTAAAAGCTAGGAATGAATTAATTCAGGTTAATGAAAGTGAAGGTCGAGAAATGTTGCAAAAATGCAGGTTAGGAGATCAAACTGAGAAGCTAATTATCGCAAATACAAAACCTTGCATTAACTGTGGTAAGCAAATAGCAATAGATGTTAAATTCTGTACTCATTGTGGTGCTAGCCAGATAAAAGCTGAGGAGCCAATTACCGCAAATACAAAACCTTGCATTCACTGTGGTAAACAAATAGCAATAGACGTTAAATTCTGTGCACATTGTGGTGCTAGCCAGATAAAAGATGAGGAGCCAATTACCGCAAATACAAAACCTTGTATTCACTGTGGTAAACAAATAGAAATAGAATTTAAATTTTGCCGGCATTGTGGTGCTAGCCAGATTGAAACTGAGGAACAATTTACCGTAAATACAAAACCTTGTATTAACTGTGGAGAGAAATAGAATTAGATACTGAATTTTGTCCGCATTGTGGAGTTAAACAAATACCGACTATAGACATGTAATTTTTTTTTTCTACTTATTACCATTTTTATAAAAATAAAGGCAATTAAATCTTTGGTAGCATCATCCCATTTTTAACCGATTCAAATTACTGTTTTCTGTTATAATCAAACATTGTCACCACACACATTTTTTTTATTTTTGTTTACATTATACTTGTATCTATCTATTCAGGGAAGAAAATAAAAAGATAATCCATAAAAAAGCATTAGAATTATTTATTTCGACTTTAAAAAATGGGTTAGATCCTTCAGATTTAGAAATTAAAAACTCTGGAACCTTATTAATCGTCTTTTTCACTTCATAATTTAAATTCATAAATTTAATAAAATCATGAAAATTTTATAATTTAAAAAAAAGGAATATCAAATGGCTTATAACATCAAAGATGATATAAATGAAATAATAAATCGTATTAAAAAAGAAAATATCTCATTTAAAGACAGAAGAATTTTAATAACTGGGGGTGCTGGTTTTCTGGGCTCTTGGGTTTGTGATGTTCTAGTTGAGCAGGGGGCATACTGTATCTGTCTAGATAATTTATCTTCAGGTAAACCTGAAAATGTACAACATCTCATGGAAAAAGACAATTTTCGTTTTATCAATCATGATATATCTTATCCAATATATTTTGGAATGAGTTATCACCCTTTAGGCATATGTGTAGGGGACATTAAAAAAATTGACATTGTAATGCATATGGCAAGTAGAGCCTCTCCATTTGAATTTCAAAAGGAACCAATATCTATTCTTAGAAGCAATACTCTAGGAACTCTGAATTCTTTAGGGATCGCAAAGTTCCATAATGCAATTTTCTTTTACACTAGCACATCTGAAGTTTATGGAAATCCACCGAAAGAAGCAATACCAACTCCAGAGACTTATTTCGGGCACGTAAATCTTGCTTAAGGTTTCTTACAAGAACGCATACCCCGTAGGTCCCAGGAGTTGTTATGATGAATCTAAAAGAGCAGGGGAAGCTTTTATAAAAGCTTATGAACTTCAACATCAAATGAGAACAAAGATAGTGAGAATTTTTAATACTTCTGGACCTAGAATACGCCATGGTCCCGAATTTGGAAGGGTAGTTCCAAATTTCATAAATCAAGCTTTGAATGATGAGGATATAACTATCTTTGGGGATGGATCACAAACGAGATCTTTTATTTATATAGTAGATGAGATTGAAGGTATTCTAAAAATGGTTTATAAAGATGAAGCAAATGGAGAAGTTATTAATTTAGGCAATGATAAAGAATACACTATTTTAGAATTAGCCAATATTATCAAAGATTTGACAAACTCTAACTCTAAAATAGTATTTAAACAATTACCTATAGATGATCCTGTACGTAGATGCCCTGATATTACCAAAGCAAAAAAAATCTTAAATTGGAAACCTACAACTTCGTTGGAAGATGGACTTAAAAAAACTATTGCCTGGTTCAAAGATAATGGATGATACAAACAATAACAATATAAAAGAGAAAATTAAATCCAGTAAAAAGGAATTTGATACATTACTTAAAATCTGTTTAATTACTGGAATTATAATTATATCGGGTTTTATTATCTATCAAGCTTTTAAGCCTGAACCGGGTTATGTTACTTTCGGTATTTTAAATAAGAATCAAGAAGCGGAGAATTATCCGACCGAAGCTTCTATTAATGACGATATTTCTTTTTATATTACTGTTGAGAATTACTTAGATCGAGATTTTTCCTATCAAATTCAGATTAAGAAAGGAGATAATATGACTTCTATGAATCTCATTTCTGGTTCTGATGGCACTCTTAATTTTACAATAGGAAATTTTACTTTAAAAAATAAGCAGAGCTGGCTTTCAGAAAAATTGAATGTTTCTTTCTCAGAGGTAGGGGAAAATCAAATAATAATAGCGGAATTATGGCAAATTAAAAATACAGAAATAGAGTTTTACAATATTCTTTGGCTACGACTTAATATAACCTCTTAATTTTTTCCCCCAATAATTTGCACATCCTTAACTCTTACATAAGGAGCTTGAAAGGCACCATAAATTTTAAATTCTTTTGACACAGCCTTAATATTTTTGAATAGATCCAACAGTTTTATACCAATCATAGTTTCGTTTAAAGGTTCTTTAACTTCTCCATTTATAATTAAGTTTCCATGAAGAATTAAGCCAGAAAAATCGCCAGTGGAAATATTAGGGGTATCCCCAGTATAATCAAACAAAATTCCTTCTTTTACATCCTTTATCATTTCTTTTATGGTAATATCACCATTGGGCATTATAAAATTCGTTGCCCCTATAGAAGGGATGGAATTATATGAACTTCTAGATGCATTTCCTGTACTCTCAACACCTTCTTTACCTGCTGTATAACTATTATGTAATAGGCCTGTTTTTAGAAATTTACCTTTTTCAAAGATTTTTTTATTTTTACAAGGGACACCTTCTCCATCGAATACCGCAGATCCAACAGCGCCATCGATCAGCCCATTATCTTCAATATCTAAATATTTTGAACCAATTATTTCATCTCTTTTATCTACAAGAAAAGTTCTTTTGTATTGGAAGGATTCTCCATTTATAGCTGAAGCAATAGGTCTCATTATTAACTGTATAGTTCCTTTTGGGCTTAGAATAATAGGAACTTTCATACTTTTTATTTTTTTCCTATTGAGATTTCTTTTAGCTTCTTCAAGGGCAGTTTTAGCTACATCAAATGCTTTTAATCTTTTTAAAGTTCGTTCAGATTGCCAGTCATAACCATCTGAGGTTTCTTTGCTTACTTTATCTTTAACAATGATATGTGAAGAGAGTGAACAACTTGTATCTTTTCCTGAAACTTCTAATCCATTTGAATTAAATATATTAGTTTTAGTATAATTGGTGATAAAACTTCCAGATTGTGAGATTGCTAGTTCATCCTGTTCACAAACTTCAATTAAGATGTTTACATAACTCATGGAATCTTCTAATTGCAAAACTTTCAGATTCTTATCGAATAAGCCTTTTACTATGGGATAATTTTGATAAGAACCAGGTAAATCATAAAAGTCAGGATCAGGGGTACTTACGTTCATCATTTTTAGAGCAGTATTACAAAGTTCATTAACTGTTTTTTTCTCTAATTTATTTGAGAAAGCAAATCCTAAAGCACCCTTTTTATTGATAACTCGGACAGAAACACCATTGTCCTCTCCAGTTTCGCTATTTTTTACTGAATTTTCTTCAATTTCAATACTGATATATTTATTCTTTTCAAAAAAAATTTCAGCACATTTTAATTCATGAGCATTTTGCTCAATTATCTTTAGACCATACTTTGCCAAACCAAATACGTCAGAATCACTTTCCATTTAATTCAACCCTCCTACTGTAATATCTTCTATACGAATATAAGGTCCACCATCACAAACCCTAACACTTTGACCTCCTTTTCCGCACATTCCATCAGAATAATCAATTTCTTTTCCAATTGCTGAAATTTTATTTAATGCTTCAAGAATCATTCCACTTAGAGAAACATCTCTCATTAATTCCTTTTTCTCTCCATTTTCAATCTTGTACGAAAATTTACATTTAAACTGAAAATTTCCAGTAGATGGATTAGTATAGCCATATTGAAAATCCTCACAAAGAATTCCATTTTTAGTATCTTGAATTATTTCTTCTATGCTCCAATCTCCCGGTTCTATAAAGGTAAATCCCATACGAACTTGAGGTCTTGAAGAAAAAGATGATGATCTTCCATGACCGTTAGGAAGTGTGTCCATTCTCGAGGAAGTTTCTAAATTATGTAAGTAACTCTTAAGAATTCCATTTTCAATAATGATAGTTTTTTGTGAAGGAATTCCTTCATCATCTACGAAATAACACCCAAACAATTCATAAGGTAAATTATAAATTTTACCTTGACCCATAGTCGGATTATCTATTATATTAACTTTTTCTGAGGCGACCTTCTTACCAATTTTCCCTTTTAATATACTTTCGTTGTTCAAAACCATATCTGCTTCAACTGCATGTCCGAATGCTTCGTGGATCATCGTACCTGTTAATTTTGGATCAGTTATAATTGTGAATTTACCTCCAATTGGAGATTTTGCTTTTAACAAGTCGACAGCCTCTTTTGCTGATTTTTTACTCAAATTTTCTGCTTTTTCTGTTTTTATGATTTCAAACCCTCCAATACCTCCTACAGAATTTATAGCTCTTTGAATTATTCCATTGTCTTGAGTATAAACCAGACTGAACAACCTTAAAAATGATAAGTCTTGAAAAATGTGGTTATTAAAAGAATTAATCAATAAACTATTAGCGTGACCATCACTATATAGAGTATGAGTATTTTTTACTTTTGAAGAGTATTCAGAGGCAATTTTTTCATGATTTTTAACTAGATTTATCTTCTCTTCAATGTCAACATCCTCTAATTTTTCTCTAGCCCGCGCTTTGAATTCTTTAATTAAAGGATCACGTGGTACTATTTTGAATTTATTTTTACATAATGATTCTGATAATCTTGCTAGTTTAATTGCTTTCTGGAATCCGTTTATTATTGCTTCTCTATTAAGATCTTTTAAAACGCAAAAACCCCAACCTCCATTAATAAAAGCTCTGATTCCACATTCGGTAATATAATGAGAAGATATTTCCTTACTTTTTAGATCTGTAAAATCTAATGTTGTACCACGACCTACTCCAGTTCTAACATCCCAATATTCAATTTTGTCTCTAGAGATGCTATTCAGTTCTTTTATTAATTTATCATCTATGTCCTTTAAATCATCCTCGAAATCCATATTTTTTTCTCAGTTTTATTTTAGTTTCAATTTAATTCTAAGGAATTTTGATTAAAGATGTTTCATAAAAGAATTGTAGAAAACTATCTTAAATACCTTTGTTTTTTAAGTCAGCTACTTAACTTAAAACATATCTTCAAAAAAAAGTATTCAAGGTTTTGTCTTCAGCTCTTTAATAATTGTAATTGCTCCTTTTATTGTACATATTTTAGAAAACTTTGTAGAATTTTTGAATGAAAATGAATGATTACATTTCCAACATTTTTTTGTTTTAATAACTTGGTTCGTGTAATACCACGCCCCACATCTATAACATCGAAAAAAAAAGTATTTTTGTTTATTGTACATACAAAAAGGATTAAGTGAACAAAAAAATTTAATTTAAATTAGCCAGAAGATTTACTGATTTTTAATGTCTACTGTAGCACGTTAACATATTTCTAATTATTTAAAAAATGAATTACTCGATATTTATCCAAATTATTTTATCTTAAATAAAATAAGATATATTTCTTGATGAATCATTATTTTAATTATAAGTAATAAAAAAAAGTAGAAATTATGGATCACAAATTTATTCATCCTATCGAAACTAGGTATCGAACTGATATTGCTGATTTATTTACTGAGGAAAAAAAGTTAGAAAATTGGCTGAAAGTTGAAGGTGTTTTAGCGGAAGTCCATGCAGAATTGGGAAGTATTCCTAAAGAAGCTGCGAAAGAAATAAGCATGAAAGCTAGTTTAAATTACGTTAATTTAGAAAGAGTGAAAGAGATCGATAAGGAAATCCACCATGATTTAATGGCAATGATAAAGGCTTTGGCTGAACAGTGTGAAGATGGTGCCGATAAATACGTTCATCTTGGAGCTACTAGTTATGATATTGAAGATACTGCGACTTCTTTACAGTTAAGAGAAGCTTTAAACTACATTAAAACTTCATTATTGGAATTATTGAAAATTTTAATAAAAATAACGGAAGAAAAAAAGGAGCTAGTATGCATCGGAAGAACACATGGGCAACATGCGATCCCTACGACGTATGGGATGAGATTTGGAGTATGGGCATATGAGATAAATAGACATCTTGACAGGATATCTGAAGTCTTAGAACGTATATCTTATGGCAAAATGTCAGGTGCTGTCGGTACCATGGCGAGTTTTGGAGAGAAAGGGATTGAAATACAAAAATTAGTTATGGAAAAACTTGAGTTAAATCCTGTTCTTATTGCCAACCAAGTGGTTCAGAGAGATCGTCATGCTGAAGTTATATTTTTAACCTCATTAATTGGACAAACTTTGGCTAAAATCGCAAGGGAAAATCGAGTCCTTCAGAGAAATGAAATAGCCGAGATGTTTGAACCATTCAAAAAAAAGCAAGTCGGAAGTTCTACAATGCCGCATAAGCGAAATCCTCATAAATCAGAGAGAATTTGTAGTATAGCAAGAATAATTAAATCCAATGTTATCCCTGCTTTAGATAATATAGTTTTAGAGGATGAAAGAGATATTACAAACTCGGCATCTGAAAGAGTAATTATAGTGGAAAATTTTATATTATTAGACTACATAATTAAGGAATTAGTGAAAAATCTTGAAGGTATTGAGTTTGATGCAGCTAAAATTGAAGAAAATCTAAATCTTACTAAAGGAGCATGCTTAACTGAAAAAATAATGGTTCAGCTTGTCAATAAGGGAATCGGAAGGCAGGAAGGACATGAAATTTTAAGACAAGCTGCAATATTAGCAAGAAAAGAAGATCGGTATATGAAAGATATTTTATATGAAAATAAAAAAGTCACAAATCTATTCTCAAAAGAAGAACTATCTGATTTATTTGATGCTCATAAATATATAGGTAAAGCAATTGTGCAAGTAGAGAATCTAATAAAATTTCTTAAAAATAAATACAATTGGTAGCCAAATAAAATGGCTGAAAATAATAATATTTATCCTAAATTGGGAGTTTCCTCTAAAAAAGAAGATGTTCATAAAGCCATTGAAAACTTAGATAAGGGACTCTTTCCAGGAGCATTTTGTAAAATTGTAGAAGATATAAATGGTCGAAAAGACTATTGCTCGATTTTCCATGCAGATGGAGCAGGTACTAAATCAAGCTTAGCTTATATGTATTATAAAGAAACGGATGACATATCTATTTTCAGAGGCGTTGTCAGAGACGCTGTAATTATGAATATAGATGATATTTTATGTGTAGGGGCAACTGGGAATATGTTCTTATCGAATAATCTTGGTAGAAATAAAACTTTTATTTCAGGAGAAATACTTTCTACAATTATTGATGAGTATTATACCTATAGCGAAAAACTGACTGATCTTGGTTTAAAGGTTATAGTGTGTGGTGGAGAAACCGCTGATGTAGGTGATGTAGTTAAAACTCTCATCCTAGATGCATCAGTATTCACTAGTATGAAGAGAGAGGATGTTATCAATGCTATTAATATTAAAAACGATGATGTAATAGTTGGATTAGCAAGTTCAGGAAAAGCGTCCTATGAAGAGGAATATAATAGTGGAATAGGAAGTAATGGATTAACTTTAGCAAGGCATGGAATGCTTTCGCATGAGTATTATACTAAGTATCCAGAATGTTATAATCAAGACTTAAATGAGAAACTTGTCTTTTTTGGTAGAAATAAATTAACAGATCCAATAAAAGGTTTAAATATGAATATAGGAAAGGCGTTATTATCACCCACAAGAACGTACGCGCCAATATTAACAGAAATTTTAAAAAGATATAGAATAAAAATTCATGGGATCATTCATAATACTGGAGGAGGTCAAACAAAGAACCTAAATTATGGTAAAGGTATCAAATATATCAAAAACAATCTATTCTCTCTACCTAAAATTTTTGAGATTATTCAGACTTCATCAGAAACTCAATGGAAAGAAATGTTCAGTGTTTTTAATATGGGTCATAGAATGGAATTGTATTGTGAAGAAGCTTTAGCAAAAGAAATTATAAAAATTGCTAAGAAGTATAACGTCGAATCTAAAATTGTTGGATATTGTGAGAAATCACCATTGAAGGATAAAAATATTGTTGAGATTAATTCTGAATTTGGTTCATTCAAATATAGTTAAAGTTACTGAAAATGACTAAAATTTTTGATGTTATTTGTATTGGAGCCGCCTTAGTTGACATGGTCGCTCAAATTGAAAGGTATCCAGAAAATGATGACGAGGTCTTTGTTTCTGATCTAAAATTATTATCTGGAGGGGCTGCTGCTAATACTGCTTATGCTTGTGCAAAATTAGGATTAAAAACTGCTTTTGTTGGAAAATTGGGGAGAGATGATGTATTTGGATTAAAAATAATAAATGATTTTAATGATGTAA
This sequence comes from Promethearchaeota archaeon, assembly GCA_030603385.1. Lineage (GTDB taxonomy): Archaea > Asgardarchaeota > Lokiarchaeia > Sigyniarchaeales > SOKP01 > Loki-b32. The sequence goes on from JAUVXW010000024.1 coordinate 29,877, forward strand.
AGGTAAATACTGAATTACTTAAATATTCAGATGAGTATAGAACTGGATCTGCCTATGTAGCATTGAATAAAGAAGGAGATAGAAGAATATATGCTCACAGTGGTGCTGCGAATTATCTTTCAAAAGAAGATATCAAAGAAAATGAACTATCTTTCACAAGTATCATCTTTTTAAGTAGCTTGAAAAATATAGAACCTTTTATTGAGGTTGCTATAATCGGAAAAAATAAAAAAATACCTGTTATTCTAAATCCGGGTATGTTAATAATTGAACAGGGGTTTATTAACATTAAAATCCTATTAGAAAAAATAGATATACTCATTATATCTCAAAGAGAATTTGAAGTTCTTCTTGATCTTAAAAATAAAAAAATAAATCCTAATATGGTTAGGGAAGAAGCAGATAATTTGTTTTCTTTAGGAATAAATGTTGTTGTAATAACTAAAGGTAAGAAAGGTGCCTTAATATTAACTCACGGAAATGCTGAGTTAATTCCACCTATTAAAACGAATAAAGTTGTAGATACTACAGGAGCAGGAGATGCGTTTTCAGCTGGTTTTATGTATGGATTTATTCAAAATCAAAGCTTTAAATTTGAAGATCTTAAACGAAATGTAAGAATAGGCAATTTTATAGCAGGTAAATGTATTGAGAAATTAGGCGCAAGAAATGGAATTCCCGAAGAGGAAGAAATAGAATTAGAATAAATTAAGTTAGTAATCACAAAGTTTTTAATTTTTCAATTTAATAATTTTTTATCATAAATTGAGTGAATAGATATGGTTTTTTCTGACGCAAAGAAAAGGATAGCGAAAAAAAGGTTTACATTTTTTCTTTACGATGTTGCACTTGTATTTGTTTTTTTATTTATCCTTCTTATAATTCCCTTGTTTATAGTTCCATTGATAGCCGAGGAGGCTTCTGTTCTCTATGGGATTCTTTTCTATGTAATAAGAATGATAATGATTTTCTTAGGTATTCCTCTAATCTTGTATTTAACTAATCTAATATTTGAATTTCAGAAAAAAAAAGTTATAATCGATGAGGATATTTCTCCAGCAACAGGTCATTTAAAATTATTTAAGGTTACAAAAAAAAATTATAAATATCAAATCTTGTATGGATTTTTAATTTTCTTTTTAGTTTTCTTACCAATAGATTTTTTCACTTACCTTTTAGTTCCAAAGATGATTGAATATCAAGCTTGGGCATTGGTATTAACATCTACCAACTCATATCTACTTGCCAATAATTATTTTATATTTTTAATTTCTGTAATCATAATCCATATATCAGTATCGGTTACAGAAGAGACTATTGCGAGAGGTTTTTTAGCCAAACGAGGAAGTGAGTATTTTTTCGAAATGTCAGCTGTTATGATATCGTCTCTTTATTTTGGCTTAGGTCATTTTGCATATTTTCTTGATCCTATAAGTCAATTCTATCCATATTGGTTTCCGTTTGTATGGTTTATACAAGCGTTTGTTGTTGGCATTATTTTGGCACTACTGGTATTAAGAAAAAAGTGGATTCTCCCTGCTATAATAGCACATGCACTAAACAATATTGTTGCTGCGCATACGATCTGGAGTTGGGGGCAAGGTATTAGTTTTCAAGTAGTAGCTTTTTTCGTGTATATTCCTTTATTTATTATTGGTATATTGTTTATTATCGTTTGTTTATTACTAGTATGGCCATTTTCGAGTGTTAAGCGAGGAATTTTGAATGGATTTGCACTTTTTAAAACATATTTTAAGAGGGATACTGAAGAAAAAACAATAGGGGATACTTTATTCCGTGTATTTTTTGATATATTAATCGGATGCCTAATTTTTCTTATGGGATTTTTAATTGCAGTTTAAAGGAGCGTCGTTTTAATGAAGTTAGGGATAATTTCTGACACACATATAACCTCTAATACCGAAATTGATCAAATAACATCTCTTATCAGTCAATTAAAAAATGTTTTCAAAGATGCCGATAAAATTATTCATGCAGGAGATGTTTGTGAACTTTTTTTTCTAAAAGAGCTTGAAAAAATAGCTCCTGTTTCTTGTGTAAAGGGAAACGTAGATGAAATTGAGAATTTAGAACAATTTATTAAATTCTCTGTTAGTCGTTATAATATTGGAGTAATCCATATATTACCTGAGAATCTTGAAGAATTTATGAAAGAACAAGATTTACACATTATCATTTTTGGACACACTCATATCCCACTTATAAAGGGGACAAAATTTAATACACTGCTTTTGAATCCAGGTTCTCCTATGGAACCTAATGTACCTCCTCAAAAGCCAGGATTTCTTAAACCAGTAGCAAAGTCAACGGTTATAACATTAAAAATTGATGAGAATGATGTTATATCTACATTCATTATAACATTAAAGCTTTAGAAAGTTTTTTAATTCATAATTTTGATAATTCCATTTATTTGATTTGTATAAATAAACCATAGAAGTAGAATATAAATTACACTAGCGGAATTATGATAATTCAAATAATTTTAAATATTATTTAACTCATATTAATTATACAAGGAAAGTTTATGCTTACGAATTATATTTGAATAATTATAAAATAGGAATTTATAATTATTTCCTTAAAATTACGAATCAATTAATTTTATAAGAGTGTGCATAAAGATGGTAAGTAGACTCGGTTTAGTACTAAAAGAACTTAATGACAATGGAAATTTTCGTGCTTCACTTTTTGCTACATCAGCAGGTCTAGTACTTGCCTCCCAAAAAGAAGAAGATATAGATGAAAGAGTAGTAGCAGCAATGGGATCTTTATTAAGCGATGCCGCGTATAAGGCTGCTGAGGAAATGGATTTATCTGAAGTTAGGAGTATGAAGATTAAATATAAAGATGACTACATAATAATGAGAAATATTTTAATGAAAAATAATAACACTCAATTTCTTTTAGCAGTTCTATCTAAGCTCCCTGAAAGTGAGGAAATTGAAAAATATATTGATCAACTTCTGGATTGGGCGGAAGAAAATAGTAAAGGGGACTTGGAAAAACTTTCTTCGCTTTAATATTATTTTTTACACTTATTTTTATTTTTTATAAGAAATTAGATTAAATTCCATAATTCTATAGTAAGTGAATTATTTCCATTAAAAAATGTAAGGGAAACTGAAGAATATTTAAATGAAGGAAAACAATTCGGAAAGGTACTTTTAGAAATCGCTTAAAAAATTTAAAACTTCTTCAGCAACTTGTTCTTCATAATTTTGATAGAAATGGTCGGCACCATCGAAAATTTTACTTTTTTTTGGATAGAAGTAGAATTCATAATTTTCCTGAAAATGATCAAACCGAGCAACATCATCTCTATTTCCTTGAATAAATAATTTTGGCTTTGAAGTTTGGGATTTTTTTTTATATATTCCCATAATTCCCCACGGAAAAGAAATAGAGATGAACCCAATAATTTTTTCTGAATAATTTACAGCTGAACATCCTATTGCTGCCCCATATGAATATCCGCATATGATAATTCTCTCAAAACTTTCTTTTATTAAATAATCAACACATGCATGAACATCACTTAATTCACCCGTTCCATCTGAATGAGATCCTGTAGATCCTCCAACACCTCTAAAATTAAACCTTAAACAAGAAAGATCATTTTCAATTAATTTGTTAAATACTCCAGAAACAACATTATTATACATATTACCCCCAAATTGAGGATGAGGGTGACATATTAACACAATTGGTTTCAATTTACCTGATTTTGATTGAAAAAATTCAGTCTCTAGTTTAATTTCACTATTTGGTATGAATAGTTTTTCTGTAGCAACCATATAATTTATTTAATTTTTAACTTATAATAATTATACCACAAATAAAAGTGCGAAACATGAGTAATTATAATCGGTTTATCATACAAAGAAAACTTAAGGAATTTATTGAAGAGGATTGTCACTATGCAGATGTCTCCTCAAGTATTATCCCTGATTATGCTGAAACATCAGCAAGAATTATTGCTAAAAGTTCAGGATATATTTCAGGATTAGAAGAATTAACAATGCTTTTCGATTTATTAAATGTTTCTATGATTTTAAAAAAAAAAGATGGGGAAGCGTTTAATAAAGGAGATATCATTGCTGAATTAAAAGGAAAAACAAAAGATATTTTATTAGGAGAAAGAGTAGGACTCAATCTTATAACTCATATGAGTGCGATAACTTCAACAACAAAAAAATTCGTAGAGATAATAAAAAATACTGGAAAAAATGTAAAAATCGCATGTACCCGAAAAACTACCCCTGGAGTAAGGATTTTTGAAAAGAAAGCTGTTGAAATTGGAGGTGGAGATACACATAGATTTTCTCTAGACGAATTTCTCCTGAAAGATACTCATTTGAGGTATTATAAAGGAGATATAGAAAAAATTTTAAAAGATGTGAATAAAATAGCTAGCTTTACAAAAAAAATCGAAATTGAAATTGAAAAAGTGGAAGATGTATTAGTTGCTGCGAAAAATGGGGCAGATATCATCATGATGGATAATTTTAGTCCTGATCAAGTAGAGGACGCTATCAATTTATTAAAGCAAAATAATCTTCGAGATAATGTAATTATTGAGGTTTCTGGTGGGATTCATCCAGAGAATATCGTTGATTATTTGCTTTCGGAGCCTGATGTCATAAGTTCAGGTCAATTAACTCAATTTCCATCCGAACAAGTAGATTTTTCACTCCGATTTGACTGAAATAATATTAATCGATAATTATTTCACGAATAGAACAGATAACATCTTTGATTTTGGCTAATTCCTTGTATAGGTCTTTGATTATTTCAATTTTACCAACTAATAAGATTATTTCAATTTTTTTCTCCACTATACGCCAATCTGTTATGGTTTTAATGATTTGGTGAAATTGTGAATATAATTTAGAGATCTGATCAATTGTTATTTCCTTGAAAGGATAAACAAGACTTATTGTCATTATTTTATATCCTTCTAAATTATCAAATTTTTCATGTTTTTCAATAAAATTTACTATGGAATCTCTTAAAGCTTCACTTTTAGAATTAAATCCACTTTGATTTCGAACTCTTTCGAATCTCTCTAATAAATCAGAACTAACTTGTAAGGATATTATTGGAATTTTTTTCTCTCCCTTTTTTATTATCTTTTTCTATTTGTATAAGATCATAAAAATGTGTTTGAATATAATCTTTATACCTATCTTCATTTTATAGAAATTTATTTATAAAGTTAATACTCTGGGGTAAATCTTTTGCTGTAGATATTTCAATAACAATTGGACCTTGGTAATTATAGTTTTTAATAACTTCAAAAATCTCATGAAAATTCACTTTTCCAGTTCCTAAAGGAGGATGAGTATCTGAAGTTTTACTAAAATTATCTACAATGTGAATGTTTTTAATAATTTTACTAAAATACTCCCACAAAATCTTCACATTACCGTCACATGTGAAAAAATGGCTTGTGTCATAAGTAATATTGAGATCATTGTGATCAATTTTTGAGAAAGTATCTTTTATATCATTTTCATCAAGCATAATATGGCAATTCTTTGGCATATTTTCTAAACAAATGTTAACATCTGAGTTATTTATGGAATTTAATAATTTATGAATTGATTTAGCTAATTGTACCTTATTATAATCTCTAATTGAATTTATCAGAAAATTCGCTAATCCCGGATGAATAGTTAAAAGGTTGACACCGATATCCTGGCAAATTTTTGCTGTCTTTGAATATGATTCTACTGATGCGTTAGAGATGAAGTCATTATGGGTACATAAATTTACATCTATAAATGGCCCATGTATTTGTTTTTTTAGTGAATAAGCATTAACAAGATTAATGAATTTTTGTTTATTTTCATCTTTAATAACTTCTGGAGGATCTAGAACTAATTCAACAATTCCAATATCATTATCTTCAGCAAAATTGAGACAATCCTCAGACGCTTTAAGGATTAAATCAACCAAATTCTCATAATTCTTAGAAAGTCCATATTCGATAATATGCCCTAAAGAGCTAATACCTAATTCCATCTATTCCACTCCTTTTGGTTTATTTAATGTATTTTTTTTTCGCATACTACGCGGATAATTAGCAAATAAACTTTCGTATAATTTTTCAAATCTTTCAAGATTTTTCTTGGAAAACGTTTTTAGTTCTCCTATTTGTAGAGCTCCCCAATAAATCTTCGCTAATTTTTCCACTAGCTCCGCAAATTTTACAGCATGATCGATAGATTTACCACAGACTATCACACCATGATTCGCTAACAAAGCCGCATTTTTTGTTTTGAGTCCATCAAGAGCAGCTTGCCCAATTTCTTCAGTATGAGCAATTCCAAAATCAGAAACATCAATGGATCCCCCTAGAAAAATATACATCTCTTCCATTATGATTGGAATACTTTTTCGAATAGTTGAGAACATAGATGCGAAAGTTGAATGAGTATGGATGACAGATTTGACTTTAGGACGTGATTTATAGATCGCAATATGCATTTTTGCTTCAGTAGACGGTAGTTTTCCCGCACTCAAGGGTGTTCCATCAAAATTTAAATGTACCACTTCATCCTTTGTAAGTGTGGAATACTGATTGAATGATGGTGTAATAAAAAATTCTTCTTTCTTACCATTCCTTAAACTTACATTACCTTCACCTGCTTCTACTAAGCCTTTATTGAAAATTGCTTTTGCACCATCAACCACTTCCATCCGAAGCTTATCTTCTTTAGTTAAAGACATAAAATAAATAATTAAGAGTGTGTTAAAAATGTATTTCGAATTGAGAAACAATGTTAAAATCTAAATTAAGACTTTGTTTTATAATTCAAATTACTCTAATCTTATATATAAAATATAAAAATATCAAATATGATAATTTAAAATACTATTTTTAGTAGAAAATGCACGAAAAATGAACCGGCTTATATTGCATTGTGATTTAGATTGCTTTTTTGCGGCTGTGGAAATGAGAGATAATCCACAATTTAGAAGAAAATCAGTCATAATAGGAGCCGATCCAAGAGAAGGAAAGGGTAGAGGGGTTATCTCAACTTGTTCTTACGAGGCAAGAAAATTTGGACTTCATTCTGGAATGCCTATTTCTCAAGCATACCTCAGATGTCCTCATGGAATTTATCTGAGACCAAATTTTAAGAAATATTCCAAGGCTTCGAAACAAGTTATGGAAATATTAAGTAGATATTCAAAAGATTTCCAACAAATAGGAAATGATGAGGCATATCTTGATCTCACAGATACATGCTTAAATTATAAGGAAGCAAAAGAAAATGCAAAAAAAATCCAAAGGGAAATATGTGAAAGTGTAGGATTAACAATATCGATTGGAATCGCACCTACAAAATCTCTAGCAAAAATTGCATCAGACTGCAATAAGCCAAATGGAATAACTCTCTTTAAACCAGAAAATTTTAAAGTCTTATTAAAAGATATGGAAATCACGCGTGTCCCAGGTATAGGAAAAAAAACAAAGGTATATTTCTATAAGAAAGGAATAAAGAAGATTGGTGATATACTTAATATACCAGTATCTAAAATGGTTAATTTATTTGGGGAACATGGTAAATGGATCTGGAAAGTAGTCAATGGTTTTGACAATCGAAAGGTCAAGGAATTTCAAGAAGAGAGAAAATCAATTAGTGCAGAGAGAACTTTTTTAGAAGACACTAATGATTTTAATTCAATTTTTTCCAAATTAGGAGATATTAATGAAAAAATCCATAGATCAGTTATTAAACATCATATTGCTTATAAAACTATTTCACTAAAAATAAGATTTGAAGGTTATCAAACATATACACGTTCTAAAACCCTTCCTTTTCATATTCAAGACAAGGATAGAGTAATGGTAGTAATTTTAGAATTATTTAGAGAATTTTCAAACAATATGAAAAAAGTAAGACTTGTGGGTATTAGATTCTCTAATTTAGAAAGAAATCATAAAGTCCGACAAACTGATCTTTTTAATTATGCTTAATTTAGGAGTTCAATTTGAATTATTTTTGATTTTTAAATTCTAGAAAAAATAATTACCTTATTATAGCCTGTATTTCAAAAAGATAATTTTCTAATGAAGCTGATGTTCTGCTTGTAAGATCAATTTGATGTGCCTTTCTTTTTAATTCTGATTCAAAGTTATATTCACTCAGAAGCCATAATAATTTATGTATCTCAATAGTTTTCTTGAAGTTATTATCAATTTCATAATATTTTGAATACGCATTATAGAAAGCATCATAAAAAGACGGGAGATTTAAAGGTTTTAGAATTAAGTAATCTATTTTAATGAAGTCTTGAGCTCTGCTTCCAACACACCAATCATCAAAATCTACTAATCCATTCAAATTAATTAAACCTTGGTCTTCTTTAACGATAACATTTTGACTATGAAAATCATTATGTAACAATACAAATTCATTTTCTTCTTCAATTAGCGCCTTGTTATCTCTAAAATAATCCCTTATTTCAATTCCAAAATCAATCTTATTCTTTTTTGCTTCTTGCAATTCAGTTTCTAATTGATTATTAAAATATTCTGGATATGATACTTTTTTATTTTTTCCAATATTGCTAATACTTCTAAAAAAAGATTCAAATTTTATTGTGTGTAAATTTCCTAAATGTTCTCCCAAATTTTCAAATATGTTTATAAATTTTTTAGTATTCAGGTTTTTTCCTTCATTAATGTACTTATTAATGAGTTGAAATAAAGGTTTGCCACGAATATATTCTTGTGCAGAGAAAATATAAGGAATCACTTCCTTAGTCTCATCATAATAAATTAAATTACTTACTGGAATAATAGGAGGTTTTTCCTTATCAAAGATATAAGCTCCAGTTTTAGAGTTTATAATTGCTTTTACTTTTTCTCTTAGATTAAGGTCATGAGGTGTTAAAGTCTTATCTAAAAATGGAAATAAAAGTTTTTGTTTAACTAAATTTTCAAATTGAAAGAATTTACTAGTTCGAAATCTGAAAACTAATTGGCTATTTTCGAACTTTACTTTATAAATCGTGTTAATATCTGATCTATAAGGACCTGTTATTTTTCTTACTTTACCTTGTTGAACTAAAATATCAATTTTTGAAAATGTCTCAATAATATCTTGAAATTGATATAGATCTTTTCTACCAATAGAATATAATTGATAAATTTGTTTGTTATGAAGTAGGTAATTAACAGTAGCTTCGATTCTTTCCTTACTTATAGGATCAATTTCAGTTTGTAATTTTGAGGTGATGAAATTAACCTCTTCATCAGTTTTTGATATTAATTCTCCATACAAATGTAAAAAAGCATAAATTAAACCACGTCTCTCTTTGCCTTCCTCAGTTTTAATATCGTAAATCTTAGCTCTAATATCATTTATTTGTTCTTGTAATTGTAGAAGCTCTAAGAGATTATCATTCACGGCATAATAGTATATTTTTGAACACATATTAACCAAGTTACTTATACTCGATACAATACCACTATATTTTCTCTGGTTTAATGGAATTAGTTGAAAAAAGTTTTGAGAGTTTTCTTCCACCCCGCAGAAAACTGAGAAATTTTCATTCATTAATCGTAAATATGATTTGCAGATCTTAATATTATAAAATGAATCATTTAATCCCCTTAAATTAGGGAATTCTGTTAATTTTTTTAACCAATTCGGTTCAATCTCATTTTTAACAAATTGAAGAGGATTATTGTACAAATATATTTGATTCCTAGGATTAATAGATCCTAAAATATTTTCAAAATATGATCTTATGCCTTCTGATGATAAGTTTTCTGAAATGGGGGGAGGTATCATATAATTAAGTTCGTCAAAATTTTTTCCTAAATTTTCAATCTGCTGTATTATTTCATCGGCATCGGCACCATAAATTCCAACAAGAATAGGAATTTTTTTTGCAGTTAATTCCATTGCTATATCAATAAGTTTAATTTTTTCTTCTATTTTACTTGAAAATAGAGGTCTATCCCCCATACTCCCGAAAAGCAGGAGAGCGTTGGCGTCGTTTGTAAGAATGTGACGGATAAGAAGTGAATTTAAGTTTTTAATAATCTCATTATTTCGATTGAAGAAAGTAATAGCGTTACATATAACACCATTGATTTGTTGCATTTTAAACTCCTTTTCTGACACTACAAATATAACTTGAATTTCAATAACAATATGTGGATATTAGTCTCTAAGTGTAAATATGATTTTTGAACAATTTTATTATCCGAATTATACCTAAAAATTTATAATTTTCTTAATAATAATCACTTATTAAATTTAAATAAATTTGATATATTGTTTAAAGAAGCTTGTTTCAAATTTCTGAATAGAACTGTTAAAGATGTATAAATAAAGATGTGTTCTATGTAAGATACTTTCTAGCGATTTTTCCTCTAGGTGATTCTTCTTCAAATAATATCGCTTGAAAAGAATAGATTTTCGTATCTAAATCTTTCCAAGAGTCTGCTGGGAGCATAGCTTTTTGACAAGTATGATCGAGAAAAGTTTCGACATCCCAATTCCTATCATGATCTACGGGAACTTGAGGAAGAAGTAATCCCCTTCGCCACCCTTTTTCTACAATAAGTCCATCTCTTCCGATTACGATTTTATCACGATATTCTTTTGGATTGTTTACTATGATTAACTCTGGAGGCGTCAATATTGATAATTCGATAATAATATTATCCAATTCTTCAAGTGTTACGGAAGGGAATCTAGGATCTTCAATAGCAGAGCTAATTGAAACTTTATGGATAACATCATAAAGAGAGTATTTAGGTTCAATATAACCGATGCAACCTCTTAACGGATTACCAGATACTCCATGTTTATTTAAGGTAACAAAAGCTCCATATTTATCATTGAATTTTTCTTTTATATATTCAGTAACAGGAATTACTCTATCGTTTTTTAGAAAAAATTCAATGTTTTCTCGAGCAAATTTAATTAGCACTTGACCATCTTCTAGACTAAATTTCTCTTCATAAGACATATTCTGCTTTCCACAATCGATTTGAGTTATGTATTATTATATTGTTTAGACATTTATACTTTATAGCTTGCTCTTATAATTTTTCCATTTGAAATAATATTTTCATTATTTATTTCAGTTCCTCTTAAAAATACTTTCCAAATCTGAACAGCTGAATTACAATTTTCAAATGGGGAAAATTTTGCTTTTGTTTTGAAATTTTGAGATCTAATTGGAAATTTAGACACCTTATCGATTATCATTAAATCAGCATCATATCCTTCTTTAATAAAGCCTTTATTTTTTAAATTAAAAATTTTAGCAGGATTTTCAGAAGAAATTTTAACGAAATTTTCTAATGAAAGGTTGTAGTTAAAAACATTATTTAGTATCATTAATGGGTAAGTTTCAAAACCGGGGAATCCAGAGGGTGCATCTAAATAATCTTGGGATTTTTCTTTTGAGGTGTGAGGTGCGTGATCAGTTCCAATTAAAGACACCTTGTCATCCTTAAGTTCATTAAATAAAAATTGACTATGTTCAGAACTTCTTAAAGGAGGTAGTACTTTGCCATAATTATTTTCATTTAATATAATTTCGTGAGACAAAAGTAAGTGATGAGGAGTAATTTCAAAAGAAATTTTTAAGCTGTGTTCTGATTTTAATGCCTTTTGAATCGCTAAATAGCCTTGAATGCAACTTACGTGGCAAAAATGAACAATTGGATAATTTTTTGGGTTTAATCTATTAATGTTAATATGTTTTTTATAATTTTCAATTACAAACTCAATATACTTTTCCTCCATTTCGACTGGATTTAATCTATCGTGTAATTCTAAAGTATTATATTCTTGAACCTTGAATTCATTAAGAATTCGATCCTTTTCTTTATCGGAGATTGAGAAAGCAGCATGAATAAATAACGGAATTTGGTATGTAGAAGAAATATTAAGAATTTTTTGAATATTTTCGGTATTATCCCAATCTATATCATTTAAAGGGTTAAGTGGGTAAATTTTAAATCCAATTGCTCCTAATTCCATAATCTTTTTTATTTCATTCTCATCAATTTCTTTAGGTACACCTGCTATGAATCCAACATCCACATTAATATTATTTTGTGCTTTTTCCATCCATATGTTGACTTGTTTTCCTGAAATTGCGGGAGGTTTTGTATTTGGCATATTGAAAACTGTTGTTATTCCAGAATAAGCAGCTGCTTTGGTTCCGGTAAAAAATGTTTCTTTATCACTTTGTCCCATATCACGCAAGTGAGAATGAATATCAATTATCCCTGGTAAAATTAATTTATTTTTACAATCTAGTACCTTATTACCATCGTTCTTTTCAAATAATTTTTTATAATCCTTCTCATCAGGTGTATATTTAACTTCTACAATAATACCATTATTGATAAGAATAGCTCCTTTATGTACTAAACCTTCAGAAAAAATTTTTGCGTTTTTTAGAATCATAAATATTTTTACTCTTATAGAGTCTCTTGATGATCTTTTCGAAAATTAATATATAAAATTTTATTTTCTATTGGTTTAATTTTAGAAAGAGATAAAAAATTTATATTTTTCATTTGTCTAAATCCATTGATAAGATCAGATTTTTCATTAGAAGTATTAAAAGTTGGAATTATATAGAAATTTGATTCTTCTACTAATTCCTTTTCTTCATTCAAAGTTTGAACTGCTAAATCCTCTTTTATAGATTCAATATCATTTATTATGAAATAAACTTTTCCCTCTATAATAGATTTAAAATAGTGAATAAATGATGAATCCTTCAGAAATTTTATAACATAAATGCCTGGTGTGGATTCCATTTTATCTGTTTCTTTTATAGCATCAATTCCTCTCACTTTGTTTAAAGCTTTTAGAAGAAGTAACGCTTGAGATCTTTCATCAGGACCTAAGTATCTTAATTTATTTCCTATAAAACTTACAAGTAAATTCTCTTCTTGGAAATATACGTGTAAATTATTATTTTTCCTAATGGAATAAGATAGACAAAAAGTCTCTCTTATACATGAACACAACTCATAAACTTTTTGAGGAGTAAGACCTTTATCAATCTGTTTTTTTGTGTAATAAATGATTTTTTCGAAAAGTAATAAGAAATTTACCAACCTAATCAAACATAATATAAGTAAAAACTAAATTCTAAAATTTACCTAACTTCTTCATGAAGTCAGCACCCGCTTTTCCACCAGGTAAACCTGGCATTCCTGGAAATCCTTTGCCTTTTTTCTGCATTTGAAGGAATTTCTTCATGAATTTCTTCATCTGGTTATACTGATCGAGCATCTTGTTTATTACAGAATAATCCGAACCCGAACCTATGGCAATCCTTCTTTTTCTTGTCTTCTTGATAATTTTCGGTTCCATTTTTTCTTCATGGGTCATGGAATCTAAGACAACTCTCCATCGTTCGAGGTTTCGCTCTGCATCGTCCTTTAAAGCGTCAGGGATGTTTCCTCCACCCATCATTGATAAGATTTGCTGGAACTTTCCCACTTTCTTAATTTGGGATAGTTGTAAGTAAAGGTCTTCGAGGGTAAACCGTCCATGCATCATACGTTTAATGGTTTCTTCATCTGGACCAATTTCTGCTTCCTCAACTTTTTGGACTAATGATTCAATATCGGGTACACCAAGTAGAGTTCCTACAAATTTAGATGGTTCAAATTCTTCGAGATCATCGATTTTTTCTCCAACACCTATGAAACGAATCCCTGCATTTGTAGCTGCACATGCAGATAAAGCACCACCACCTTTAGCAGTTCCGTCTAATTTTGTAACAATTATACTTCCAAGACTTGTAGTATTTGAGAACGCTTGTGCTTGAGCAAAAGCTTGTTGGCCAAGAGTCCCATCAATTACTAAGCAAACTTCGTTTGGCTTTAACTTTTGTTCGATGATTGCCATCTCTTTCATTAATTCTTTTTCTTCCTTATGTCTCCCTGCTGTGTCTGCGATAATTAAATCATTTCCATCATTTATTGCTTTTTTAGTCTCTTGAACCGCAATTTTAATAGCATTTTTCTCATTTGGATTTCCATAGCACTTTACTCCAATTTGTTCAGTCAGCTGAACTAATTGTTCATAAGCACCAGGTCGCCAAGTATCAGTTGTTAAAGCAGCTACTTTATATCCTTTACTTTTGTAATATTTAGCTAATTTGCCGATTGTGGTTGTTTTACCAGATCCTTGGATTCCAACAAGTAAAATCACATTCTTTTTCCCAGGCTTGATTCGAATTGGGGCTGGTTTTCCACCTAAAAGGCTAATAAGCTCATCATGTACTAATTTTATTATAAAATCTTTCCGTTTTGCTTTTTGTAGTTTTGTATTCGTCGCTTCTTTTTTAATATTTTCCGTCATCTGGAAAACTAACTCAACCTTTACATCAGCACTCAGGAGACTTCTTTGGAGATCCTGAATAAGGGCATTTATTGCGTCCTTATCCACTATTGGAAGGCGCCTAATTCTGCGTATTGCCTTATCTAATTGTCTTCCAAGGTTTTCTAAAACCATTAAAATTTTACTCTAATTTTTTTTAATGTATTTGAAATAGTTCTCAAAAACTAATATTTTTTTTTGAAATAAAATAATATATTATAAAAGAAATGTCAAAATTAATTAAAAATATTTTGAATAAGAACAAACAAACTAAGGTGGAAATGTAATTGTCTATTAGAAGAACAGAGATACAAAAATTAAAATCTGGGCAATACATCATGGTTGACGATGAGCCATGTATTATTAAAGCAACAGAGAGAAGTAAAAGTGGAAAACATGGACACGCTAAAGTCAGAGTCGTATGCGTCGGTCTTTTTGATAATAATAAACGCTCACTTACCATACCCTCGGGTCATATGGTTGAGATTCCCGAGATCTTAAAGGGTAATGCCCAAATCAATTTTATAGAAGATGCTTCGATAAATATTATGGATTTAGAATCTTATGAATCTTTCGATGTTGATTGGCCGAAAGAGGAGGATTTATCAAAGAAATTGAAAGAACTCCAGGCAAATCCTGATAATATATCAACTGCTCAAGTGGATTATTGGCAATTAGCTGGGAAAACTCTAATAAATCGAGTTTTTACTAACTAGATAAACTAAAAAATTTCAATAAAGTATAAACATTAATAATATTTTCCAAATAATCTTTTATTTTTTTGATAGATATATAAGGAGTTAAGATTTAATTAACAAAAGGCGCGGAATCATGGAAAAAAAACCTATTGCTATTGCGTGTAGATTAGATTCAGAAAGAGCAATCAAATTGGCAAAGAGAGTCTTTGAGTTTTTAGTACAAAAGGGGGAAGTAGTCTATTTAGAAACTAGAATTGCTCCAAAGATTTTTCCACATAATGGTATGGATTTGGCGGAGATGAGTGCTGATAATATAAAATTCATAATCATAATAGGTGGAGATGGATCAATTTTACGAGTTGCTAGTGGGTTATCACAAAGGGATCCCCCTCCTATTTTAGGTGTAAATGTTGGCTCTATAGGCTTTTTAGATGAATCGAACGAAAGAACAATCTTTAAAGATTTAATACAGGCATTAAACGGTGAATTTGAATGTGAGCTATGTTCAAAAATTACCCCTTATATAGTTAAAAACTCTGAAGAAATTCGGTTGAATAACGCATTGAATGAGATTTTAATAGTATCTTCAAAGAGTTCCAAAGTACTACAAGTATCGGTAAGAATTAATGGCATTTTCCTAAACCGTAGCTATTTGGATGGTGTGATAATTTCTACATCAACAGGATCCACTGCTTATAATTTAAGTGCTGGAGGTGCAATTGTTAATCCTAATATGGAAATTATGCAGATAACTCCCTTAAATAGTTTTGCAGGGTCAGGATTAAAGCCAATTATACTACCTATAGATTCTGTAATTGAAGTTCAGCTCCTACGACCCCGATTAGATGCAAAAATAGTCATAGATGGGCAAAGAACTATTAAGAAAATAGCACCTAATACTAAAATCAGGATTCGTAAGGCGAATTCTCATAATAAATTTATTCGGTTTAGTAAAAGTTATTATACACGCTTAAGAAAGAAGATTCTTTCTACAGTAAGAACGCCTATTGATGATTCACCAGAAGAATAGTAAAATGAAAGAAAAATCTCCAATTTACATTTTTGATACTAACATTTTCCTCACTGGCATTGATTTCAATTTAATTAAGGGAAAAATCTATACTACCCCAAAAATAATCGAAGAAATTAAAGTAAGAAAATATAAGGATAAAAATAGAAATATTTTAAATAAAATTGAGGCTGCGACCATCAGTAAAAAGTTAATTCTTACTATACCTTCAGAAAAATATATTTATAGAGTAGAACAGAAATCCAAATCAACTGGGGATTATAAAGCATTATCAAAGGCAGACAAAGAATTAATAGCGCTAACGTTAGAACTAATAGAAAACCAAGATGAGGACGTTAAGATTTATTCCAATGATTATTCAATTGAGAACGTATGTTCTGAACTAAATATCCCTTTCTCTCCCTTGCATAAGGATGGGATTGATTCAAAAATCGTCTGGGAAGTATATTGTCCTTTTTGTAAAAGCATACATAAAGCTGAAGACTTAAATAAAATATGCGAGAAATGTGGATCTAAATTGAAAAGAAGACCCCTGAAAGTAATATAATATATTAGTGGTAATTATATTAATTGTATCATATTTTATTATCGCAGGTGAAAAAAAAAGGATTAATTGCTAAAATGGGCGTTAAAATAAATGAATTAGTAAATGAAGTCAAACGATCGATAACATTTGAAAATCTGTTTAAAAAAAATATTGCAATTGACGCGTTTAATACAATTTATCAGTTTTTAGCTATAATTCGCCAAAAAGATGGAACCCCGTTAAAAGATTATCAGGGAAAGATAACATCACATTTATCTGGACTGTTTTATAGGAGTATCAACTTTTTAGAGCATAATATAAAACCGATTTATGTTTTTGATGGTATACCTTCTGAATTAAAACTTGATACAATAAAAGAGCGGAAAAAAGTTAAGGAAGAAGCTCAAAAAAAGATGATTGAAGCTCAAGATGCAGAAGATTTCAAAGAAGCTAAAAAATTTGCCCAACGAACTTCAAAACTTGATGAGGATATGGTCAAAGAAAGTAAGAAATTGATTGAATCCATGGGTATCCCGATAATTCAAGCTACTTCTGAAGGAGAGGCTCAATCTGCTTATATGGTTGAAGCTGGAGACGCTTGGGCATGTGCTTCTCAAGATTATGATACATTATTATTTGGAGGAGAGCGTTTAGTTCGTAATTTTGCTATTAGTCGAAGTAGGAAAGTAAAAGATACGACCGTGACTTTAGATATTGAGTATGTTTCGTTATCAAAATTCTTAAAAAATTTAGGAGTAACCCGAGAACAGTTAGTTGAAATGGGCATCTTAATAGGGACCGATTTTTTCCCTGGAATAAAAGGGATTGGTCAGAAAACCGCTTTAGATTTGATTAAGAAATATGATTCTATAGAAAATATCTTAAAGAGTAATGTTAAGGTTGGAAATAAAGAAATTATATTAGATCCAGAATTAGTAGAGCATGTCAAAAACATATTTTTAAATCCAGACGTTAAAAAAGATTATATAGTGCCAAAACCCAAGAAGATCGACTTTGAAAGAATAGAAGAATTATTAATAGAGCAGCATAATTTTTCAAGACAAAGAGTTGAAAATGCTTTAGAGAGATTAAGAAAATTGGATTCTAAGAAAACTCAAGTTTCTTTAGACGATTTTCTTAAGGTTTAATTGAATAACAAAAAGGAAAAATTTTTACGAAATTAATATTTATTAATATTTAACAATATAATGGTTTCTTATAAATGAAAAATCATGTCATCTAAGGACAATAATAAAGAAGGAGACAAACCAAATAGTGGAAATGACACACCGAGTGTTGTGTTACGAGTGCAAAAAGCTAAAAAAAGGGATATTGGGCGCAATATTATAAGAATCGATCAAAAAACAATGGAAAAATTAAACATTCAAACTGGTGATGTTATTGAGGTTGTTGGCAAGAAACAAAGTGCAGGGATTGCGTGGCCAAGCTATCCTCAAGATAACGGTCTGGGAATTGTTCGTGTTGATTCAAGATTACAGAAGAACACAGGAACAAGGATTGACGATACATTAGAAATTCGTAAAGTTAAAGCAGAACCTGCTCAAAACATAGTTTTAGCACCATCTAGCGTTAAAATAAGAAATAATCCTAGATTCGAGAGTTTTGTAAAAAGAAAGCTAAATAATTATCCAGTTACGGTCGATGATTATATTTTCATATCCATAGGAATCAGTAGAGAAATTACTTTTAAAGTAATCAGTATGAGGCCTAATGCTGTTTGTATAATAAAACAAGACACAATACTTAATATAAGCGAAAAAATTACTGAAGATGCTGAAGCAGGTGTCGGTTATATAACATATGAGGATGTTGGTGGATTAGATAGAGAAATTCAACGAGTACGAGAAATGGTTGAATTACCTTTACGTCATCCCTCTTTATTTAAACGATTGGGGATCGATCCTCCAAAAGGTGTATTACTAAGAGGACCACCTGGTTGTGGAAAAACTCTATTAGCGAAGGCAGTTGCTAATGAAAGTGAAGCACACTTCATATCTATTAATGGTCCCGAAATTATGAGTAAATTTTATGGAGAATCTGAGAAAAAATTACGTAAACTCTTTATTGAAGCTGAAGAGAAAAGCCCATCAATTATCTTTATTGATGAGATAGATGCGATTGCTCCAAAGAGAGAAACTGTTACTGGCGAAGTAGAACGACGAGTTGTTGCTCAACTTCTAGCTTTAATGGACGGCCTACATGGTAGAGGAAAAGTAATTGTCATTGGTGCGACTAATAGACCAAATAGTTTAGATCCTGCTTTGAGGAGACCTGGTAGATTTGATCGTGAAATTGAAATAAAAGTGCCGAATGAAAAAGAAAGGTTAGAAATATTTCAAATACACACACGAAATATGCCTCTTGATAAGAAAATTTCATTAAAGGAATTTGCTCAAATAACTCATGGATTTGTTGGAGCAGATATTTCTGCTGTAGCTCGAGAAGCAGCCATGTCAGCTTTACGAAGATATTTACCTAAGATAGATCTAGAATCAGAAATAATAGACCCAGAATTATTAGAGCAAATTGAGGTAACTAAAAATGATTTTGAGGAAGCTTTAAAAGAGGTCTTACCTTCTGCAATAAGGGAAGTTTTTGTAGAAGTTCCAAATGTCACATGGGATCAAGTAGGTGGCTTAGAAAAGTTAAAACAGCAATTGATTGAGGCAGTTGATTGGCCTTTATCGAATCCAACTATATTTAGTCGTATGGGAATAAGACCTCCAAGGGGCATCTTGCTTTATGGACCACCTGGTTGTGGTAAAACGCTACTAGCAAGAGCTGTGGCAACTGAGAGTAAAGCTAATTTTATTTCAATAAAAGGACCAGAACTTTTATCAAAATGGGTTGGAGAAAGTGAGAAGGCTATAAGAGAAGTATTTAGAAAAGCAAAGATGGCAGCACCTTGTATTGTTTTTTTTGATGAATTCGATTCAATAGCGCCAAGTCGAGGTAGACACACTTCTGATTCCGGAGTATCAGAAAAAGTCCTTTCGCAATTCCTAACAGAATTAGATGGATTAGAAGTGATGAAGGATGTTGTTGTAATTGCTGCGACAAACCGCCCTGATATTTTAGATCCTGCATTGATTAGACCTGGGAGAATTGATCGCATATTATTAGTTCATCCTCCAGAAGAAAAGGCAAGATTTGATATCTTAAAAATATTCACTAAAGATATGCCGCTTGTCGCAAATTTGAAAATAGAAAAATTGGTAGAAATAACTGAAGGCTTTTCTGGGGCCGATATAGAGACTTGGTGTCGTGAAGCTGCAATGATAGCTCTTAGAGAAAATATCAGAGCAAGAAAAGTTACGATGGAACATTTTAAAGAAGCTAGAGGAGATATTCATCCCTCCATAACAAAAGAAGTTATAGATTGGTATGAAAAATTCGGTGAGAAATTGAAAAGTCGAAGAATTGAAGAATCGAAAGAAGATAGGTTGTTCGTATAAATTTCCCAAAATTAATTAGAAAGAAAATATTATCAATCATAGTATACATACACATTTTAGGTGGTTTATTATCGATCGTTGGAATGAAAAACCAATAGTAAATTCATTGATTGATATCCTTATAAAAAATAAAGGAGAAATCTTAGATAAACGGCTCGAAGAACTTCTTAAGAAAGAATTTCCTTATGTTAATTCCTTGATTTTAGAAGAGTTATTTATGAAATTGGAGAGTATGGCAATAATTAACGTGTTTCGTGTCTCAAAGAACAAAAAAATGATAGTTTTTAATAAGCATAACAAGGCGATAAGAGAAGGGGTATCTACCGATTTACTTTAATTGTTTATTTTGCCAATTTAAACAAATTTGAGCTAAAGAAATTTCTTCTGTATCAGATCTATATTCTCTTTCTCTAATATCAACAAAAATAGGATAATTGATGGCAGCCCCCATCAATAACATTTCACCTACGCCTAAACTTGATATCATGTTAGCGTACTCTTTTGTAATTGCTTCAGAACTATCCATAAGATGTTTTAAATCATATGGATTTTTTATATTGAGTACCATTTTAGAGTTACATTGGGAAAGAGCTGTAGTGCTCAATCTTTTTGGTCTCTGACTTATTAAACATAAACAAGACATGAATTTTCTTCCTTCTCTGGCAATCATTTCAATTATTGGTTTAGAAATTGCTTTAGAGTGAGCAGCTTCAGGACAGAATTGATGTGCTTCTTCAATAATTAGTAAAAATGGAGGAACTTTATTTAATCTCCTTAGATAAAATAAGCGATTACAAATATAATCTACTATAATTTGCTTCTTTCTAATACTAATTTCTTTTTGAAGATTAAAAATAGTAATTTTCTGTTTTTCAATAATGTTATCCAAGATTGGGTTCTCTTGGGGGCCAAATAAAGTTAGTCGTTCTAAATCCGATAACCAACCTATTAATGCTTGTCGTGTGCTTTTATTTCCATCTAATTCATTTTCAATTAGCTCAATAATATCTCCTATTGTATACTGATTTTTCTTTTTCTCATCTCTCTTTAACTTTTTGATAAACTTTGCGAGCTCCCTTACTTGAACATTTGAAATGTCTTCTTGATATTTTTTAAAGAAATATATAGGCATTTTAGGGACAGAGATTTGAAAATATGAGATATCTTGAATGCTTACTCTCTCTTTTAATTCAGGGACCTTATTCAAATATAAATATTCTCCATGAACATCGAACAGAATTATTGCGGGGGTACCATAATCCTCTTCTCTTTTTAATAACTCTTCTATGAGAACTGATGTGAGATAGCTTTTTCCACCTCCTGAAATCGAGAGAATTGCATAATGTTTATTCAATAATCGATTCATATTGATTTTTGCGTTAGTGTTGGTAACTTTTACTTTACCTAAATTTAATCCTTTTTCTTTATCAAGTCCTATAAACTCATTGAGAAGATCTTCTTCTACAATATATACTTCTCTTCCGGGACTTGCTGGATAGGTCATCCTCAAAATTTTGTCAATATTAGTTTTTGAATTATTCTTGAATTTTATTATTCCTAGACATTTCACAATAGCTATAGCGAATTCAAAATCTTCACTTGGAAAAAGACCCTTTAATATATTTGGATTATTATTAGTATTATAGGCTTTAATTGTTAAAGCATCGCTAAAATATTCATTTAATAAGATAATACGATCAATAATTCCGATTAAAAACCCTTCATTAGATTCTGTATAAACAAATAATCCCTTTTGAATAAAAAATTTATCCGTTCTCTTGCTAATAACAAAAGGAAACTGAGATACATCCGGTAATTGAAGATAATTAAAAACTATTCCAGCTTTAATTACCATTTTTTTATTTAGGCATAATTTGATTAACAAATAAATTAAATTAATCATAAAAAGGTACAAAAGGAAATAAAAAAAATATAAGAGCCCAAAATTTCTGATTTAATTAAAAAAAATAGAGGATATCATTTTTGGTTATTTTGCTTCTCAATTGCTCCAATTAGTCTTAGTAGTTTAAATCTTTCTAATCATTTATGTTTAATTTCGTATTATAAAAATAAATTTAGTATGTATAGTAGTATATTTAACGACAGCAAGTTTATTTCTCTATCGCACCAATCAATCGAAGGATTATATAATATCCATTCTTCCAAAAGTAAACCATAAAAAGTGCAATTCCAACTATTAAATAGAGGCCAATTCCGACAAATAATATCCAAGGTCCTGTACTTCCAAAAAGATCCACCAAAGTTGATGTACCTCCTGAAGAAACAGTAATAAAATCTTGTACAATTGCATAAATTATTCCTATAATAATTCCAATTAAACTGATTAGTAAACCTCCTGCTGCAATTTTTACATCAGTACGGTTTTTATATTTTTCCTCAAGTTCTCGCTTCTTATATATAAACTTAATCAAGGATCGTGTTGACTTCTTAAATAATCCAAAAAAGAAAATCAACAAGAAAAACAGGCCTGCTAAAAGTCCACCAATAATGGCTATTTGATATCCTAAATTAAGATTTAAAAAGAGTTCAAATTTTCCTGTAACTCCGATAAAAATATCTGCAAAAGTCCATACTACTCCTCCCAGACTAACTATGCTGGCAATAACTATCAAAATGTAAAAGATTGTTGCTATTAGATTTTGAATTTTATTATATTCTCTTGTAGGGCCTGAAGAAACTTCCTCCATTTCATTCACATCTATTTTATTAGAATTTTTTTAAGAGACGAAAATCTCGTCTAAATAACACTATATTTTTATGATTAAAGAAAAAATAACAATTAAAATATATAAAATTGATGATTGTGAAGTAGATACAATTATTAAATAAAATTAGTGATTTATTTTGCATCTATATTGTTAGATATATCGTTTAGCTTTTTATATAGATTATTATTTTCTATAAAATTATACAGTTCACATGAGTATTTATAGAGCTCTTCATAGTATTTATGACGGTCTACATTAGAAAACCATTTCTTATCTATTTTACATAGATTTTCAGCAGCCTTTGCCATATCTGGAAATATTCCAGCCCCTGAAGCAGCAAGTATAGCAGCTCCAAGCGAAGTTGCTTCTTCGATAATATTTCTTACACATGTTATTCCTAAAACATCTGCATATATTTGATTCCATAAATCTGAACGAGATCCACCACCAGTTAATTTTAATTCCTTTGGTTCAATTCCAATCTCTTTAAAAACTTCTATATTTTTTCGAAGTTCAAAAGCAACACCTTCCAATACGGCTCTATATAAATCCTTACGCTGATGTCCTAACGCCAGCCCAAATAATACACCTCTAGCATGAGGATTCCAGTGTGGTGCTCCTGCACCTACTAAATGTGGTATTAATAGCAAACCATTTGCACCTATTGGAGATTCTTCAGCTTGAGCAATCATAATATCATAAGGATCTTGACCTTTTTCTTCTGCAATCTCACTTTCAGCAAGACCAACTTGATCTCTAAACCATCTAAGAGTTGCCCCAGAAGTAAAAATACTTGCTTCTTGAACCCATGTCCCAGGAACAGCATGACAACTACATAGTACACGCTTTTGGGGATCGAAATTTGGTTTCGTTAAAAATGCGAGAATAAAGCTTCCAGTTCCAGTTGTGCATTTGATTTCACCAGGAGTAACAACTCCAACGCCTAAAGCTGCAGATTGTTGATCTCCTGCGCCAGTAACTACTAGTGTTTTTTTATCGAACAATGTTTCGTCTGTTACCATTTCTCCTATATCTATTCCGCTCTCTAATGTTTCCGGCATTTTATCTAAATCAATTTCTAATTCAGAGGCAATCTCATCTGAATATTCTAATTTATTAATATCAAATAACATTGTTCGTGAAGCATTTGAGAAATCGGTGCAAAATTTACCAGTTAATTTAAAAACAATGAAATCTGAGACAAGGAGAAATTTATGAGTTTTTTGATAAATTTCTGGTTTTTTATCTTTAAACCACAGGATTTTAGTAGCTGAAAAGTAAGGATCGATTGTTAAACCTGTAGTTTTATAAACCTTATCTAGACCTACTTTGTTCTTTATATATTCTACTTGGTCTATTGTTCTTCTATCTTGCCAAACTAATGCATTATGAAGAGGATTACCCTCTTTATCAACAGGTACAATTGTTTCTCGTTGGTTAGTAACAGAAAGACTAACAATATCAGTCTTATCAATTCCACTTTTCTTAATCGCTCTTTCTATAGTTTTCTTAAGAGAATCCCACCATATATTTGCATCTTGTTCTACAAATGAGGGAGAAGGGTAAAAACTTTGCCACTCTTGATAATCACTAGCGATTATTGTCCCTACTAAATCAAAAATATATGTTCTACAACCCGTTGTACCTAAATCCAATGCAGCTACAAACATAATTGAATTATTATCTATTATTCTTAATTTTAATAATAAGTTATAGATCAAATTATTTAATAAAATCCTTATTAAAGATTTTAATAAAAAAGTATGTTTTACTTGATTTTTTCATATCCACAGTAAGGACACTTAAATTTAAGAAGCCCCACATTAAAGCCCTTTATCTCCGTGATCAATTTATTACAATTTGGACAACGTGGAGAATACTCTGGAAACCATTGTCCTTTAATATTCGGCATTTGATTAAGCATAGTATTAAATTTCAGTTTTTCTAAATCTTTCTTATTTACTTGTAGTAATTGCTGTTCTTCGGCGATTGATTTTCCTTTAGGTGCTAAAACCATTAAGAATTTCATTTTTTTTGGATTATTGAGTAAAGACA
The DNA here is from genome assembly GCA_030603385.1 of Promethearchaeota archaeon. Taxonomy (GTDB): domain Archaea; phylum Asgardarchaeota; class Lokiarchaeia; order Sigyniarchaeales; family SOKP01; genus Loki-b32. Next base: position 54,802 of record JAUVXW010000024.1, read on the forward strand.
AAGTTCTTAATATAGCTTCTCTTTTATATTCTTTAAATAATTTTCCTAATTCTGGAGGGGCTAAAGCTACTAATGTTGCTTGGGAATCTTTTAATTCGTTTTTACCTTTTTGAAATAAAAATTGAAAAATCCTTCTTTCACTATCCATCCCCCATACAAGATTCCATGGCTTAATATCATAATCTTCACCACTTGGGCCTACAATTCGTTTGATGCTTTCAACCCATGAAAAATGTTTGAATTTATATAGATTTGAGAGTGTATCATCAAAAAATTCGGGTTCAATTACAGGAAATGTTTTAAATATATTTTTCAATGAATATAATTTAACTTCAGTTAAAGTTTTCAAATTAAGTGAATCCCATGGTGTCAAAGTAAAAATACTAAAGAAATCCATTTTTTTTCATTTTTTTTCATATTATAGGATATATTATCAATAGAGTCTATGTTTAAAAATTAATTTTATATTTTAAATTAACAATTTTTAAAAATTACATTCAATATAATATCTCGTATGAGTTCAATTTGGGATACTAAGGCTGATGCTGTTCAAAAAGGAGATAAACTAAGAAATGTCTCTCCTTTGCATGATAAAACTAAAGTAGATGAAAACGGTTTCACCCACTATGTATTCAGTAAAAATTTATTCAATAATCCATGGTATATAATACCAGACAATGACTTAGGATTGTTTAAAGACTTTTTAGATGGAGGATCACGGGCATATCCTTCTGATGGGAGCATTCCATGCGATGTCGTGGCAGGAGAAGCGCGAAGGATTATTAACAGAATAGTAGAAATTTCAAATGAACCAAGCAACATTTATTATAAAGATGCATGTGTAACATTAAAGGATGGAAAATTTGAATTGGTTCGCGGGACTCTGAAATTATATTTAGGAAAATATACAACTAGAGATTGGAGAAGAAAACGCTTCACGGACGATATTGATTTCTGGTCCTTTCAGATCCATTTATTAGATCATGTGTTAAGGGAAATGGGTTGGATTAAAAACAAAGAATCGGGAGAATGGGAAAAGAGTATAGGATGGATTAATCCAGATACGGGTGAAACTAGATATGAAGCGCTTTGTGCAGCAAATAATCTAAACCAACTACTCGATTTTGGTGCTGGAAGTTATCTAGAAGGAACAAAGCTTAGAGAGATTTTTAACAAAAAGTTAAAACGAGGACACGATGTTGACCTTAGTGATATAATCAATGTGGCATTATATAATGATGGTTCAATTGGTAGAAATAAAGATGAGTGGAATGAAGTATGGGTTTCTTTTGAAGCTGCAACTAATACTAGAAACACTAGAATTACTTCAAATATAATAAGTTTATGTCGGTATTCGTTAGGTATTGCTGATCATTTAGAAAGGCTTAGTATTGCTTTATTCAACCATCATGAAAAAATTTTTGATAAAAAGGAGTATCCTGATGAAGCATTAAAGAGAATTTGTAGAAACTCAATCTATTGGTTGGAATATCTTGAAAAAGATGGTCCAGAAACAACCCGAAAGATGATACATGAGTTTTTACTTGAACAAATGGACGAAAAACCTATCCATGTAAAAAACTTGAGATCATTTGTTGAAAAAGTTTTAAGATTACTTAATTCTAAGTATGAATATCTCAAAATTGTATTTGAAGTTGAAAACTAAAATGGAATTTTTAATAAAAATCATCGTGAAAGATGCGTTTCACGAAGATTCACATAATTCACTCTAAAGGTTCTACTTTCAGATAATCAACTGTAATTGTACTCTTTGTCTCAATTATATCTCCAGTTATCAACACTTTTTTGTCTAGAAATTCGTGTAATTCAGGATCTTTTTCCCACATGTGAGTTTTTTTCCTAACTAGTATTTCTGACCATCTATTTTTGTAATCATCTATTGGTTTAATAAAATATTGAGGTCCTTCCGATCGTGTCCCCTTTCCTTTTACTATCGCAAAAAGAATTCCTCTAATTTCATCCATAGTTTAATTTTACTAATTACTTTTGTTTAGAAAGATATCTTATTTTTACGAGTAAATCGCGTAATTCCATTTTATCGTTATCAGGGGTAATATATTTCTTTTTAATACCTTCAGATAATGGAATTGTTTTGATTTTATTCCCTTTAAGGGACACCATATTTCCAAATTTACCTTCTAAAACAAGTTTCATTGCTGCCAGACCAAATCTTAATCCTAAGATTCTATCAAATGAATTTGGTGTTCCGGCACGCATAGTATGGCCAAGTACTACGCTTCGACATTCAAAATCTACCCCATTGTTCAGAAACTCTTGTTTTAAGTCATCTCTTAGGTTCATTTCATCAACAATTATTTGAGACATATTTAGTTTTACCAATAAAGGATTCCCAAAGGTATCTTTAGGTAATTTATCGATTGTTTCTTTTGAAATAGTTTTAAAGTCTCTATTTAAAGATTCTAGATTTGGGTATGCTCCTTCTGAGGTAGCAATTATATGATATTTATAACCAGCATTAACTCTTTTTTTCAAGACCTCAATCACATCCTTTTCCAAATCAAACGGAGTCTCAGGGATTAAAATAATATCTGCTCCAGCAGAAATCCCACTGTACATTGTTAAAAATCCAGCATCTCTTCCCATGACCTCAACCACAAATACTCTCTGATGTGAACGGGCTGTTGTCGTTAGATTATCCATTGCGTTAGAGGCTAATTGTGTTGCACTCCAGAACCCAAAGGTATAATGTGTTCCAGCAATATCATTATCGATCGTTTTTGGGCACCCTACTACTTTAGCATTAGCAAATTTAAACATATTATCAGCTACACCTAGGGTATCGTCGCCCCCTATTGCGATTAATGCATCTATTCCTAATTCTTCAAATTTTTTAGCCAATTCTTTTGCTTTTTCTTCTTTTGAACTTACCCCTTTAAATGGGTTAGTTCTGCTCGTATATAGAATAGTCCCTCCAACAGTATGTAGGTCATCATGTTCAGAAATGTCAAGAGGTATTGTTTGGTTTTCCAAAAAACCTTTCCACCCTTTAAGGATTCCAACACATTCAACCCCAGCATCATAAGCTTTAAGCATAATACCATAGAGTACAGAATTCAAACCAGGACAGTCACCACCCCCTGTAAGAATACCAATCTTTTTAATTTGATTTCCCATAAACATTCACAATATTGAGAATTTGATTTTATTTTGATAATTAACAATTATAATAAGGTCATATTTTATTTTTATTCTGACTTTTCTGTTCCAAGTTTTTCAAATTTATATTTCGACTTATTTTGTGGGATAATATAACTCCCTCCTTGAGGATCAGTCAATATCAATGTAAACTTATAATTTCCTTCTAATGCTTTCTTTAAATTATTTAAAATGTCATCAATTTCATCCAATTCTGGATCGTTATTTTCAAGACTTCTTCTATATATTGAAACAGCACTTTCAAATCTGTATAATATACCTTCTACATTAGTGTAATAAAAATCTGCTCTTGGTCCCGGTTCTACTTTTAATTCAAGTTCAGGAATTTCTAGCTTTCCCAGTGGCGAACGATAAATTTTTGATCTAAGATCCTCCTCATTTGTCACTTTCAAAGTCATAATCCCTGGATCCATATTTGTTGTTAAGGGAATTATATCATTTTTATGAAAATTGCAATTTCCACATTCGAATTTTAATATGAGCATTTTATCTCCATCGGGTAGATCATATATGCTCTTAATAATATCAATAGTACCTATCTCACACGAAGGGCATTTAAATGAATATATAATTTCGCTATTTCTTTTCTCACTAGACATAAGAATAATTTTAAATCAGCTTAAAATTAATCTGGTTTTATTTTAAAGTTTCTCTAAATTAATTCAAAATAATGATATTTAGAAAATAAACTATTTATTAGAACTTTTTTTTAGATATAATAATCATAATTAAAAACTCTATATTATTGTTTAATATTGCAATTATTGGAGAAAAATCAAAAGAACTTTTAATCATATATATTAGAAGAAATAAATAATAAAAAGATGGAGTAAGTTGTCTGAAGAACAAAAAATTGTAGAAATATCAATGCACTGTCGAGGAGGTCAAACATGCATAACTGCAAGTCAATTGTTAACTGAAATGGCATTTGAGGAAGGTTTTAAGGACACTATAGCAATTCCTATAATTGGTGCTGAGCGAAGAGGTGCTCCCATACAAGCATTTGCAAAAATTTCGAAAAGCAAATCAATTAAAACATATGATAGTGTAGTAAATCCAGATTATATCTTATTGTTTGATACTTCATTGCTGGATATACCAAAAATAAAAGAAACAATAAAGGAGGGTACAACTTTAATTGTAAATAGTCCAGAATCTATTGATACTACTGACCTTCCTAAAAACATAAAAATTTTTATAGTTGATGCTACAGGAATTTGTATACAAAGAAACTTTATGCATTCTAGTGGTCCTATTCTGAATATCCCTATGTTAGGTGCATTTGGAAAAGTTACAGGATATTATGATCTTAATATTATGGAGAAAGTTATTAAAAAAGAATTCGGAGAGGGGAGATTGGAAAAAAACATGAGGGTCGCTAAAGATGCTTTTGAAACGGTAAGGGAGGTTTAATATGTCAAAATCTAAAAAGTGGAAAAAAATCAATAAATCCGTAAAAGAACGCCCTAAAGTTCAAGAATATAAAAATTGGGAAGAACTACCACCTATTCCTATATCATTGCCAATCGATGGAAGTAGTGGTACAACAGGTGATTGGAGAACATTTAGACCTATTATCAAGGAAGGATGTAATCAATGTGGTATATGTTGGATGTATTGCCCAGAGGGGGTAATTAAGAGGAAGGAAGATGGTTCTTTTGAGATAGACTTAAATTATTGTAAAGGCTGTGGCATTTGTGCAAAAGAGTGCCCTTCAGATATTATAGAAATGGTAAGAGAGAGTGATATAGAAGATGGTTGAAGCTCAAAAAGACTTTATACAAGAAAAAGAAACAAAAATAATTAAAGGGAATGTAGCAGTTGCGTATGCTGCAAAATCAGCCCGAGTGCAGGTAATCGGCGCATATCCAATAACACCACAAACAACAGTCGTTGAAAAATTATCGGAATTTGCAGATAATGGAGAGATGCCAGGAACACAATATATTAAAGTAGAATCAGAACATAGTGCTTTTGCTGCGGTAGTTGGTGCTAGTAAAGCTGGAACGAGAACCTTTACCGCTACTGCAGGTCAGGGAATTTTTTATGCTCATGAAATGATTCATTGGGCTGCGGGTGCCAGACTTCCAATTGTTGTTGCCATTGCTTCTCGCGGTCCTGCTCCCCCATGGAATATTTGGGCTGATTTCACTGATGTGTTAAGCCAAAGAGACACAGGGTGGATGTCTTCTTTCTGTGCTTCTCATCAAGAAATATACGATGAAATTTTAATGTCGTATAAGGTTTGTGAAGATCACGAAGTTTTACTTCCAAAATTTGTCGCTTATGGTGGTTTTATCCTATCTCACACCTCAAAACCAGTGATAATCGAAGATCAAGAACTTGTAGATAGATTTTTACCTTCTTTACCAGGTGAAGAAGGGTGGCCACATATATGGATGGATCCTAAAAGACCGATGATGTTTGGAAATCTTATAATGCCATCGGGATTTTATTATGAATTTAGAATGAAAATTCATGATGCTTTCATTCAAGTAAAAGAAAAAATTAAAAGTGTTGCTAAAGAGTTCGAACAAATGTTTGGGAGAAGTTACGGAAATGGTTTAATTCAAGAATACGAAATGGACGATGCTAAAGTCGGTGTTGTAATATATGGTGATTTAGCACTACAGATGGAACAAGCTGTTGATGATTTAAGGGAAGAAGGATATAAAGTAGGCATGATAAAATTAAGATATTTTCGACCATTTCCCGTGGAAGACATCATAAACTCCGTCAAAAAAGTCGATACTATAGGAGTTATTGATAGAGCAACGGCATTCGGATCACAAACTGGAGGACCAGTCAGTTGTGAAGTTAAATCTGCGCTACATGAAATAAAAGATGCGCCAAATGTTCTACCTATTATTAATGGTTTAGGTGGAAGAGAAGTCTCTCTTGAACAGCAAAAAAAGCAATTAAAAATATTAGTTAAACTGAATGAAACTGGAGAGTTGCCAAAAGATATTATTCATGGAACTCTTTGGGATGGATTATTGGAGGTTGAATGAATAATGGTTAAATTAAAAGAAGCCTTAGATTCATGTCAAGAAGAATTCTTCCTTCCAGGAAATTCTTGTTGTGCTGGTTGTGGGCTTGAGATAGCACTTAGGTGGGCAATAAAAGCATTAGGTCCTAATACAGCACTAGTAACACCTGCTTCGTGTTTAAATGTTGTGATTGGATTATGGCCCAAGACAGCACCTAATTTTCCCTTTACTAATATGGCATTTGCCGCAGCAGCCGCAGCTGCTACTGGTATGGAAGCTGCTTTTAAAGCTAAGGCATATAGATTTCCTAATAAAGGATGGGATAATATAACATCATTGGTATTTGCAGGTGATGGAGGAACTGCTGATATTGGAATTCAAGGTTTAAGTGGCGCGGCGGAAAGGAATTCAAATATACTTTATGTGTGTTATGACAATGAAGCTTACATGAACACGGGGATCCAACGTTCTTCTAGTACACCCCATGGAGCGTTCACTACTACAACAACAAAAGGGAAAGAAAGATATAAGAAAAATCTTCCAGGAATATTAGCCGCACATGAAATACCTTATGTTGCAACATGTAGTATTAGTGAACCTCTTGATCTTTATGATAAATTTAAAAAGGCTAAATCAATTAAGGGTTGTAAGTATATCCATATTTTAGCTCCTTGCCCTCCTGGTTGGGGTTATCAAAGTGAAGAATCAATAGAAGTGGCACGTTTAGCTGTAAAAACGGGCTCCTGGATCTTATATGAAGTTGAAAATGGTATCATGACACTATCTAAGAAAAGCAAATCATTATTGGATTCTTCAAAAAGAGCTCCATTAGTAGATTATCTTTCGAAACAAAAACGATTCTCACAAATATCTGAAAAAGATCTAATAGAGCTTCAAGAACACATAAAGCATAATTGGGAACGAATTAATGTTGAATTAAGTTGCCAAGAACAATACCCAAAATAATCTTTAAATTTATTCAATACTCTTTTTGTATTATCGTCGTTCATTAGATCTAACCTTTTCTTTAAGCAACGGTTTTGGGATATCTATGGTTCCATTGATAAACTCTTCTGTTAAGCGATATGCCTGATCATCAGTATATTGGATTGGAGGATGTTTTGTAAAGTATGCAGAAGGGGAATATAGAACACCTCCTTCATTTCTATCAAGGGCTAATTTACAACATCTTATGGCATCTATTACAATACCTGCAGAATTTGGTGAATCCTCAACTGAAAGGCGTAGTTCGAGGTTAATGGGAATATCTCCAAAAATATTACCTTCCATTCGGATGAAACAGATTTTATTATCTTTTTGCCAAGGAACCCAATCGCTTGGTCCTATATGAATATTTTCATAACTTAAACGATCTGCTGTTTGTGATTGAACAGCCTCAGTTTTAGATACTTTTTTAGAGATTAATCTACTTCTATCAAGCATATTAAGAAAGTCTGTATTTCCTCCTGTATTGAGTTGATATGTTCGCATTAGTTTTACTCCTCTATTTTTGAAAAGATTAGTCAAAACTCGATGAATTATAGTAGCTCCAATCTGAGATTTGATATCATCTCCAATTATTGGGATTCCTTTCTTTTTGAATTTGATGCTCCACTTAGGATCACTAGCAATGAAGACAGGAATACAATTTATAAAACCAACTTCTGCTTCTAAAGCACATTCAGCATAAAATTTTGCAGCTTTTTCAGAACCAACTGGTAAATAATTTATAACAATATCCACCTTAGAATTTTTAAGTTCTTGAACTATTTCTTTCTTTGTTGATTCTTTTTGAGTAGATAAAACGAAAGCATACTTTTCATCATAATTTTTCATATGTTCAACATAGCTATCTAATTTTCTTCCCATTTTGACAATAACGTTGGTATTTGGAATTTCTGCAAAAAATATCTTAGTACAATTTGGTAGTTGAAAAATGGCTTCTGCAACATCCTTTCCCACTTTTCTTTGATCTATATCAAATGCAGCAACAACCTCAATATCTCCTGGCTTATAATTCCCAATATCCCAATGCATCAAACCAATGCAATTGTCTTGATTTTTACTTTTATAATATTCTATCCCCTGAATTAATGAACAAGCACAATTACCAATTCCAGCAATTGCAATTTTAATTTTACTCAATCAAACATACCTCCTTTAATTTTTATGTTATATTGCTTATATTCGAATTATTTGCTTTTTTCATATGCCTTATTGCTTGAATAGAATAAGTTATACTCGTGATGATTGCGTGAATACAAATTGAAAAAATAACAAATTTAAATTGACCAAAAATACCAAAAATTAAGATATGAAGGGTATAGATATTTCTTTCTAAAATCGAAACACCACATAATTTTTTCAAATAAAAAGGTTGATCTTTAATAAAAAATGGATTATTTGGTAAAATAATAATGCCAATTAAATTAACGAAATGTTGATTTTCTAATTTGCTTTGTATGTTATCTTGTCTCATTTTATTCTTCCCTTTTATTCTTTTTTCCTTTATGTGAGATATGCTTTGGAGGGGATAAACCAAAAGGATGTAAATTAGAAGAATCATTAAAAAGCTCTTTTAGCTGATGATATATTGAAGAATTATCTATATCTACCCAAAGGACATTTGGAAAGTCAAAATAACCCACATTAAGCCCTGATTCTATTGCTAAAAGGATAACATTAGTTACCCCAAACTTATATGTATCTAATTCTATTTCATGACAAATGTTTTGAATTGCTTTTGTCCTTAATAAAAATGCTCCCATGTCCAATCGGTTATATTTAGATATCTCTTTACCAATATCGATAATAAAAGAATTAAGTCCGTATATTTTAGTAGCATCTTCTAATTTATAAGGGTCTTTTAAATTTATGGGATCTGTAGCTAAACAAACGTCATATCCCTTATAATTCATTACCAATTGAGAAAAAATGTTTTCTGAGAAAATGTGGTCTGCCATTGATAATAATGTATATTCAGAGGAGATTGCATTCAAACCTAAGGAAAGACTATAACCATTTTCCCTTTTTGGAGTTTTATTTTCAATTATATTTAATTTAAAATTTTTAAAATCAATTCCCAGTTTTCCTATGGAATTTAAGAGAATTTGTTTATATTTTGTTTTATTTGAAATATTACTAGCTATAATATTGATTTTTCTAATTCCAGT
>JAUVXW010000038.1 GCA_030603385.1 Promethearchaeota archaeon
CTAAAATATCTCCCATTTTAATTGAACGTCAAAATACAGCTAAAAATGAATTATCATATGACGACAGTATCGGTATTAAATATGCTAAAAAAATAATTAGTCTAAAAGATTTGATTAAAATAGTTTATTAATTGAAAAACTTTCCAGAACTAACATACTATTTGAAAAATGCGGGACATTTCACATATTCAAATACATCTGTTGCGCTAATTTCTAATTTCCGTTTAATTTTTTCCTCTACTTTTTCGTTTTTAGACAATTTATAAATTTAAGAAATCTTTTAATAGTGTTTTAATTTTGATTAAATCTTTGTCTCCGATGACACCTATGAAATTTCGGAATCTCTTGCAATCGAGAGAGCGCATCTGAAAAATCACAGCAATAGAGTCATGTTTTAGTTTATTTTTTTGGCTTTTTTTAATTAAATGTGTATAGGGGAGATTGCTGGTATCTAAATTAGATTGTAATGGGATTTCCGTTATCATTTTAGCTACTGGGCTATTTGCTATAACAAGACAAGGGCGTGTTTTTTTAGTTTCATGTCCAACTGTATTGTTAATTTTTGTTGATAATTCGACTATCCAGATTTCACCAGGTTTAATATTTTGAAAATGTTTAGTCGGCATGATTCAAATTAATCTCTAGTCCTCTGCTTTATCCCATAAATCCAGTTCATCTTGGATTTCTTTAGTTAAGTATTCAGGTTTAAACTTCAATTTCTTTACGATATTGATGGCAATTGTAATGATTTTAGCACTAATAAATGGCTTCTCATCTTTAGTTTTTTCAAAGAGATCATCATCTAAAAAATAATCATTATAATGTTTTATGTAGTAGGCTGTTGAGACGGCTTCTAGTAAATCTGCCTGGTTATATTTATTTAACGGATGCTCTAATACTACATTATTTATTTTACCGACAATTTCTTGTTCATTCGGCGTTAAATGATAACTGGTTTCTAAAGCAGCTATTGATTCATTATTATCATAATAATCAGCAGTTAAACTAGGTGAATAAGGGCCATTTTTATAAAGGCTGAAGTTATAGCTCCTCAAATTAATGCCTAATATTTTGCTTAAGAATATGATTTTTTGAATTATAAGTCGAGTCTGGAAGTTTTTTGCTGGTTTCGGGTTTTTCATCTCTATATTACAATTACTTAAGATAGCAATAGCTTTAAGAAAATCAGGATTTATTTTGCTCATTATACATTCCCTCCACTTCTTTTACATTTTCCACCCATCTAATTATTTTTTTAAGTTCATTTTTACCTGAATCTTCAATCATATAGATATGCATATCCTTTTGATCAAGTCGTATAGGAATCCTTTTGATAAATCCGATTTCCTGTAGAAAATCAAGATTTGATTTTAGTTTTCCATCTGATATGTTTAGCATGTTTTTTAATTCACGGAATTGAAGCCCATCTTTATTGAACCACATTAAGGTTAGTAATATACAGCGAGTTAATGTAAATACTTTAGAATTTATCTTTTTAGAGTTTTCAACGACATCTCTTATTATATTTTTAGGATCTTTTTCCATTTTTCTACAATATATAGATATAATTAAATTATTTAAACTATTTGTTTAACTTTGAAAATAAAAGTGAAATCCAAAGTTATATAAATAATAATTCTTTATTTTAAATTAAACTTTGAAAAAGTGAATTAATATGGGTACACATCAAAATAAAAACGCTATAAGAAAAATTGAAAGGCGATTAGGTGTAAAAGAAAGGACTCAAGGTGTTGATTTCGTAGTTGGCGGTAATGCTTATGAATTTGCAGAAACTAAAGAGGATATTAGCGAATCGATTGGACAATTAAATAGAAGTAGGGTACCTAATTCAAAAAAACTAATTGTACCAAATAATTTAGAGATTTTTGCTAAAGAGGCAGTAAAAAGAACTGGAATTGGGATTGAAAACATCTCAGGCAAAATATTGAAAAAATCTAGGAAAAAATAGAGATTAAAAATGAATCATAATCAACTAGTATAGAAATGTAGATTACTATATTCAATTTTTTAGAGAGATACAATGGACTTAGCAAATTCTCGTTTGAAAACAATCAAAAGATTATTCGCAGTTTCAGGAAATTGTTGTTATTTTATGATGGCATCGACACGCCTTCTGAGGATGATAAAAGCGATATTAAAAGTTTAGATGGAGGGGATGATGAGCAAAGCAATGATTATGATGGTGTAGATGATCCTCAAGAAAGTGTAGTTAAGGATTATGATAAGATAGATGAGAGCTATGGTGAGGGGGGTTTATGAAGGATGATATATTGTTTTGACAATCTCGAATTAAGTTAATCCAAGCTCCAGAACCATTTATCCCTCAATAATTGTACTTAACGAAATATAAATAATAATTAAATAAAATTCTTGATCGAAATATGTAGATGTGTTGTCTTGGAAAAACTTCTATTTTAATAGTTCTCTCTGAATTGAAAGAATCTTACGAAAACGAGACTTCTCCGCCAAATGATCTCAAAATTTTTTTAAAGAAACAGATCACTAGCGACTAGTTAAAAATAAATAATCATTTCTCTTATAAGATATTAAATTACAGTTTGAGTAGAGTTCTAATGACTCTTTTTAAGGAATTATTTAGAAATAATTTAATTAAAGTTTTTGTAGGTATTTTTATAACATTAATAGCCTTGATTTTTGTTCTAGTGGGGTTTCATTTAGCAAAACGGTTAGATGTAGGGATTTTTTCGGCATATATCGCCGCTGTGAATAATTTTGTTGCTATAATTGCAAGTTTGATAGCACTTTCTATTCCCTTTGTTATGAAGGGAGTCGAGAGGAAGAAAGAAGCAGAATCTGAAGAACGTTCATTAAAAATGATCATAAAAAGACTAGAGGATTACTTAAACTTGCCTGTAAGACCTGAAGATGAGACAAGACGACCCTCTAAAAATATGCCCTATTTTTTATCCTTATCTAATAACAACCCAAACCTACTTTTACAGCTTGGGATCGAAGTCGAACCAATCTCAGATCGTAGCTTTGGTACTTACACCAGATTGCATATAATAGACAAGTATAGATTATCGATTGAGATTGAAGGTTTAAGATTAGAAAAAAAAGAGGGTTATGGTCAGTTTACTGATATTTCCGCAGAACAGGGAATTTCACAGAAAATCATAAAAGAAATAAAAGAAAACCGAAAAAAAATATAGTATAACTCTCTAATAAATATTTCGATTACCTGAAATTGAAAAAAAGAGATAATTTAGGAATATAGTATAGGTAAGGATACTTCCATTATAGGTAATGTACTATTCAACCCTCCAATAAATTTAAGATTATCGCTGTTCTCTTTGATTGATTCGATAAACATCTCGTATGGGTTTTTTTTCTTCCAAGATTGATTGGCTATCTCCATTATATTAAATAGAGTCTCTTCAACAAGTATCTCTGAACTGCAATCTACTAAATCGAAAACTTCATATCTTAATTCATGCTCCTTTTCGAGGGTTTTCTCAATTTGGGGAAAAGTAATCGCTGGAAGATTTACACGATTATTTAGCATTGTTTCTATGCTTTTTTTAAATTTATGAACTCTTGCCATTATTTCTTCTCTATCAGAATCACTTTTATAGAAGCGAATCATCTCCCTTAACCTGTACTGTGCCTTTGAATTCAAAGCTTCATATCTCTTGATATCCCTTGCCAACCAACTATCAGTTGGTTTACCAACAGCAAATATTAATAAGTGATTTACACCAGTTTTTATGTCAAGATTTACCCAGTGTTTTGAAATGTAGTTATTTAGGTGTTCGCATTTTATACTATCTTCTGACAATATTTGACAGGTATATCCCTCCCATCTGCTAATCCTCTCAGCCATCAATTTTAACCAATCATTGGTATAACCATTAACATCCATTAAAATCCAATCCTCCCAGTTTTTCGATATTTGATCTCATAAAAGACACTTTTAGGTCATTGGAGATTTTACAAATATTTATAAAAAATATTGAAATTAAAATAAAGGCAAATACCATGATATTTAAATTTTACAAAAGTATCAAAATCTCTGGTTTTTTATAGAGGTATTAAGAATCAATTATAATCTTTAGTCTAATTTAATCATTATATCTTGTAAGAAGAAATTAAAAATGGGAGAAGACGCGTTATTTTGGCAAACTCGAATTAGGTTAATCCAGGCTCCAGAACCATTTATCCCTCAACCTACACCTGAGAATGCGGTTCCTTTTTATCAGAAGCATGAGGATATTAGGTCTTTTTTATATGATCCTTTTGGCGAAGATCCTCCTGGCACATATGGTCTCGAATTAAGAGCCAACGAGAATGTAGAAGTTGTTTTTTTTACGAGAGCAGAATCTCGAAATGCTGCAATCCAATTAGGTTATGCGTGGCTTACGAATTTGAAGTACAAGTTTATAGGGTTAGATGGAGTAGTCGAAGCAGAACCAATTAAACAAGATCCTCAAGAAATCCAAAAGAATAACCATTTATTAGAAATTGAACTTCCAAGGGGATTCATTAAGAATAAGATCAACATAGTTGAGAGGTTTATTAATGCGTTTTATAGTATGAAGGATCGTGAGGTCCAATTGTTTATATTGTGGCGAAGAGAACCTCGTTCAGAGAAGTCTCAAGAGCAATCTAATTTATTCAATTTAAGAGTTATCGTAAGATATTGTTTTGAAGGTTCCAATACGGATGAGGAGCTGAAACTCAAAGGGATTTTACAATTTTTAGCAATGGATATAGAAAACCAGATGGGTGACCGTGCTAGGGTTATTAATCCTTCTGTTATCTCACATAGAGAAATATTAGAAGGAAATGTTTTCAAAAACAAAGAAGAGTCCTTGAGAACTTTCGTTCAAGAAGATGTGAATTTTGATTTTCCTGAAAATCTGCCTCTGCCAAAGCTACCTATTTTGAAAAATGAAAATGTGAGATATATAGATATTAACAGTGAGTTTAAGAATAGGGCAATCACTGTAGGAAAGCATATTAAAAATGGTGTTATAACGGAGCATGAGACATTTGTACCAATAAATAAACTTCCTCAAGATTTAGCTATTTTTGGGAAATCTGGTAGTGGCAAGACATATTTTCTTGCTCGATTTATAGATGAACTTTCGAATAAATCCAAAAATGTAGGCATTTTAGTTCTGAATGTTGCGAAAGAATCTCAAGAAATATTCTACCGCGATTTCAAAAAGGTGAAATATTCCGACGAGGATTTTCATATACCTTATTTTATTGACGCCGAGAAAGAAACCTTAAAAAAACGATTGCAGGAAACTGCTACATATATTTGTGCTTCATTAGGTTTAAAAAATGTATTCGAAAAAATTATTTATCGTACAGAAGTAGGTTTTTTTGAATTAAAAGGTCAGCTACCGGAATTTTTTATAGCTTTACTAAGGGGTGTGGAGACTTATATTAGAAATAACCCTTATGGTCCCGAAGAACAGGCTAATTTATTACAAGTTTTTAGGAATCGAATGAATACTTTTGATGAAGATAAAGTTCAAGATGTATTGAAAATCACTGAGAGTTTACCGAATTGGGTTAAGGATTGGTTGAGTGGAAAAAATATTTTCCTTGATTTATCAATGTGTAGCAAATTCGTAAAAATGCTTATTGTAAATGCGATTCTTCAGCTTATAAGAACAGTTACAAAAGACAGTGAAGCAGAGGAGTTAAAATATCTCATTGTAATTGATGAGGCTCATGCTATTTTGGAAAAACCTATTACTACCAACAGCGATGACGCTGACTTTATCATGAAAGAACAAATGGCAAAAATATTCTCAGAGTTATTAAAAGAATATCGGAGCCGAGGGGCTGGATTTGTTATTGCTGATCAATCTCCCGCGCGTTTATTTGATGATGTTGTATCTCAACCAAGTATAAAAATTATTTTTAGGGAAGATTACCCTAATAATCTTCTTTTTTCAGAAGATCCATTTGAACGGCAAATATTTACACAATTACCAAATAGGCTAGCATTAGTAATCAATGGGGCAACTGGTGAAAAATATATTATCAAAACAATAAATTATAGATTATCAAGGAAATAATTCAAAATCTGGGATTTATATAAAACTCAAACAGGCTAATTTAATAAAGTAATTATTAATATGGTTTCTTGTAAATTCTTTCTTATGATTTTACTATGAATTGAGCCTTCCGAATATATTTTACAACTGTTTTTATAAAACACCCTACTTCATAAGATTTAAAAATTATCTAGAGAGATTTGTTTTTCAATTTTATTTATTTTAATATTTAACAATTTAAACTTCTCTTTTAGTGATTCAATTTCATAAATTTTTTCCCAACTAGGAAAAGCTACTAAGTTAAGTTTTAGTTTATCATCAATAGAATTCTTAATTATATTTTTGAAAGCTAATCCACTTATTACAGCTAAATATATAGAATTTGGTTCCTTTTCTTTTAAAATCTCATTCTCAAAAACAATTCTTTTTACCCAAAAATCAGCTTGTTTCAAACTTTTTGCATAGATTAATCTTAAGATTAGGTTATAACTATTATTCAGATGAACCACTAATTCAAATCTATGAATTTTATTATTTTTATCTTTTAATCGGTAATTAATATCAATTAAATCTTCTGAAACCCTTAAGTCGTTAACAAGGAGATTCTTAATTGTTTCTTTCATTAAAAAAGCATTACTTAATTTGTTTTTAGGGATTTCTTTATAGTAATAGTTTTCTAATTTTGAGTGTATTAGTTTAATGTCATTGACCCAAATTTCATCAAGATTTTCTGAATAAATATACGAATTAAAAAATCTATCTACACTATCGTCGTCTCTCATTAATTGTAATCTCTTTTCAATAGCATTTACGTTTAGTGAGTCAATTTCAATTGAAATCGAATTTCTCTTTAACTGTTTAGCAACAATAGCAGTCACTCCCGTTCCAGCAAATGGATCTATGATAAAATCACCAACATTGGAGGAAGCTAGTATAATTCTAGATAATAATTCGATTGGTGACTGTTGTTTATGAAATCTCTCTCCTTTTTTTGTAAAAAGTTCATTGTTCTTCATTCTAATGGCTTCTCCTCCTGCAAAATATCCTGATGTTAACTCTCGAATATCATCCCATATATCAGTTAAATACATACCTGTTTCTCTCTCATGTTCATGCATAGCTAACAATGGAGGTTCATATCTTAAGTTATTAAATCTCAAAGGCTTATTTCCTTTAGTAAAGAAGGCAATAATTTGATATTTTTTACTGAACCTAATTTTAGAAGGAATCGCAGAGGTTAATTTATTCCAAATTATTAGGTTTTGAAAATTCCACCCCGTTTTTCTTAAAGTCCTTAATACATATTCAGTGTTTTTTTCTCTTTGCATGAAATAGATAGCGCCTCCATCAACTGTGAGAGTATATATCTTCTTAATTACATTTTCCATCCAATTCCAGTATTCTTCCTCAGGCATACTATCCATATGACTATTGTATTTTTTTCCTTGATTAAATGGGGGATCTAAAAATGTTAAGTGAATCCCTTTAAAATATTCTTTTTCTCTTAAAGTTGGGAGTATTTCTTCACACTCTCCTTTAATAACTTCAGTAATCATCATTATTGCTCGTTTTAAATTTTTAATTAATTTCTTTACTATTTTTTTTTATTTTCATTTTAGTCATATCTGTTACAAAGGATTTCTCTGCTAGCCAGGCTAATACAATATTTCTAACAATGTCAGCATCATTATCACCCAACTCCCCTCTTAAGTTTTCAATCATATTCCATTGTTTTTCTGTAAAAGAAACTTGTACTCTTTTAGACTTTACCATTTTGTATTCAAATTGTGTTTGGTTTGTGTATCAATATAATTTGTTAATACTTATATAATATATACTTCCATTCTGTAATAAAAATTATTATTAACATACTATTTTATTAGTAATATTTAAAGCAAAATTCTGGAAGAGCTTATAGATTTTTCTTTTTCATTGTATCTGATTTGTGTATGATTTGTGTCTATAAAGACTCATTCTAAACAACATAAAAAGGTTTATTTTCAATAAATACAAATATAGGCATAATTCCGTTATCAATTTTTTTTCCTTTTCAGATCTGATAAAATAGAGCATTATTAAACAATACTCCGAATTTAAAGCCAAGAACAAGTTGAAAATTGTAAAATTATCATGATTGATTTTGAATTTAATAGTGATGTAATCAAATCCATTAAAGCAGAGTTAAACGCTGCTGAAAAATATATCCACATTGCTGTTTTTCAATTGCATAGAAAAGATATTTTTGAAACATTAAGTGAGAAATTAAAACAAGGAGTAGCTGTTGAAATTTTCACTTTACCCTATGATAGCATTAATGCAGATAATGCTGAGGAGATAGAAGAGAGATTTAAAGATCTTAAGGAAAAGGGAGCCATTTTAAACTTTTGTCATTGGAATGTTGGAGATCCTAGTAGAACGACAACAGCAGTTGGGAAGTGGTATTCATTTCATGGAAAATTCATAACAACTGAAAAAGCTGCTATCGCAATGTCTGCTAATTTCACAGAACAGGCAGAACTAGATGCTATATTGATTTATAATAAAGAAGAACAACAAGTAGAAGAATTTGAAAGAAAATTTCAATGGCTTAAAGAGTTTTTTATTACACAACATGACAAATTTGATGGAAGTATACGTCAAGAAATAATTAATACAGGATTAGAGGATGTTGAAGATTTATTTAAATTGCCGAAAGACATCAAAGGCGATAAGTACAAATATCATTGGATACAAGATTATCCTGCAATAATTTGTTCTGAGCCAGAGCAGATTGAAAATAAATTATATGTCGCACCATTTGATTGTAAAGCACTCCCTTTCTTTAAAGCTATTATTTCTAGGGCAAAAAAATTTGTATATATTTCAACTGAAACATTTACAGATCGAGAATTTCCTGATTTCTTAAAAAAAATTGCATTAAAGGGTATAGTTATCAAGATATTATCAGGAACAAAAACAATGGATTTTTCAGATAGAATTCAGAAAATGTTTCGTGAATTATTAGCTCAAAATATTTTAATTAGGACAACTGAAGAGGAACTGCATGCAAAATTATTTATTACGGATAAAAATTTGGTTTTAAGCTCAATAAATTTAAACAAAATTAGTCTTGGTTTTACTAGGAAGAAAGGTTTGTGGAGAGGAAACACTGAAACCATTAATGTTTGTGATAATAAATACATAATTGATATCGCTGTAAAAAAATTTAACAAAATCTTTGAATTGAGTAAAAACGTTGAATACAAAATTGAAGAAAAATTAGGAGCGGATTTAGCTAAAACTATTAGAACAATTTTTGAAATAAAATCCGTGAGTAATGATGTTAAAACTGTACTTAGTCACTTTGTGCTTAAGAAAGAAATTGAAACAAAATCAGCTTTTATGAGTTTAAGTAACAATATTTCAGAAATTACTAAACATTTTAATAAGAATAAAGTCGGCTTAGAACAATTTAAAATGGCTGTGATTCTTTACGTACTTAACAGACAGAAATTAATTTTGGACCAAATTAAAAGAAGGGTTGCGAACTTCAATGTCGAATTTAATTTAAATAATTTACTCGATGCTTTATTAAGAGAAGGGTTGATACAAAAAACGGGAGAATATTATTCTAGAACAAGATTTAAAAAATTAATATAAAATTTTTGCTTTTAGAATCAACATAAAACATGGGCTTTAAAATATCTTTATTTGAAAATATTTCAGATGGAAGAATTAAGATACAAATTTAATTTTGAGCCAATATCAGATAGTTTAACTGCTTTTGAAAAAAATTACAATATTTAGATCAATTATGATATATTGAGATCAATTTGTGTGCAGTTTGTGTATAATTATGATTTGTTTATACTTATAAACTGTATATTTCCATTAGGTAATAAAAATTATTATTAACAATCTATTTTGCTAATAATATATAAAGCAAAATTCTGGGAGAGCTTACAGATTTTTCCTTTTCATTGTATCTGATTTGTGTATAATTTGTGTCTATAAAGACTCATTCTAAACAACATAAAAAGATTTATTTTATATTAATTTAAATAAAGGTATAAAATCCGTTAATATTTTTTACTTTTTTAAAGTAATGATAAGGTTAAATCGCTCGTAATCAATTGTCGCCAACAGATTTGAATAATAAAGTATCATTTAAGGTTAATTGAATTGCCAAGAAAGTCAATAGCAAGAGGAAAAAATCTAGGTATAAGATATGAAGAGAGAATTAACAAATTATTAAAAAATAGAGAATTACAACTTGAATCAACCGATTCTGCTGGTGCTTCAGATGCTCCTGATGGGTTTTTTTGGTTTAAAGGAAGTAGATTCCCCATTGAAATTAAAAGACAAAATGCAGATTTTGCTCAGGTCGAATTAAATTGGGATGATAAAACAGGATTCATTTTTTCAGATAAGTCGAAGAATCTTTTTTTTAGTAAATTTTTTAGAGATAATACTAATTTTTTAGAAAGAATAAATCGTACATGGTCAGAAAAACCCAGAAAGTTCACCCATCAAAAATTAACACAATACGATAGAAATTGGGATTTGGATCATTTTGTTGACATCAAAGAACCAATAGATGTCTCCTTTATTGAAAGCTTTTATAATTTGAAGGAACCTCCAGTGCATTATATACAAATTGAAAATAGAGGTTTTTTTTACCTTGGGTATGATATTGCTGAGTTGGGAGTACCAAGAATTAATGGAAAACCTTATCTTAGAGCCAGGGTAAAAACTAGATCTGCTTCTAATAACAAATGGGGTTTTCTGGTAGCTATAAAAATGCCTGGTATAAATCCTTCTGATTATGATATTGAAGAAAAAAAAGATCGCATATTCCCTTTCACAAAAGGAAATCATATTGATAATCCTCAGAGATCCTTGAAGAATTTTTTTTAAGTTTATTTTAAATATCTCTATTTATAATTTCTATCGATGGATTTTGGGCAATATAAATATGAGTTTGAGCTAATTTCTAGTGATTTAACCGATTTTGAAGAAAAAATAGCGAGACTAGAGCAAATACGTTATATTGAGGATCCTAAAAGGTTTTTCACAGAAACAGCATACCAAAAAAGGGTTGATGGGAACTTAACCTACTATTCCTTATTTTCAAGAATTAAATCAAATCACTTTAATAGAGGTTCTGGGTATTTAACACATGGTTTTGGTTTTTACAGAGGTAGTTTTCATGGTCAAATGATTAGAGGCTTGATTAATTGTTGTAATTTGAAACAGGATTCTACAATATTAGATCCTTTTTGTGGATCTGGTACTACTCTTGTTGAAGCAAGCCTTTTAGGATTTAGCTCAATTGGTATCGATATTAATCCAATAGCATGTTTGAATAGTAAGGTAAAAACCGATTTATTGGATTATAATATTAATCATCTCACTAAAGATAATAATAAGTATTTTAATCTATCATTTTTTGATGATTATATTGATAATTTAACAGATTTCAAAAAAAATATCATAGGGGATGTAAAAGATTTATTTTATTTATTTATCTTTTTAAGAGCTCTATCAACTGAATTTCGATTTTCAGTTGATAGGGAAACTAACTTTAAAAGAATATACAAACGGTATGTTAATACTCTGAAATTATATAATGATTTTAAAAAAAAAAATGACATTCTCCTTGGTAAATCAAGTATTTTTTTCAGTGATTGTTTAATGGAATTAAAAAAAATTAGAACAGATTCAATCGATACTATTATAACATCACCACCCTACATCGATATGATTGATTACATACAAGAAGATTTAATACCAATTAAGCATCTGTTTAAAAAGAAAGAGATTGAATTTTTAAAGGCTAAATCAATAGGTAATAAATTTAAGAATCTTTTAATCACAGAAAGGCTATATTGGAAAAGAATAAACATATTTTTGCAGGAATCATTCAGAATATTGAAACCGGATAAATATTTAATTATAATAATAAACAATTATAAGAACATGAAAGAAACATATGAAAAACTCATATTTACAAATAATTTTTATATTGAAATGATACTTAAAAGAGAAGTTATAAATGTTAAGAAAAAAGATAATAAGGAATTTGTTTATTTCTTAAAAGCTAAAAAATAAGTGTATAATCCTATTTAAGATACTTAGGGGATCGATATTTTTCAATTCAAATGTGTATTTCACGCTATTAGCCTAAGAGAAAAAGGTGTAGGAGTAAATAACTATGTTTTCTAACCTTCTATTTCTCTTATCTCCCTCCCCCGTGGTGCCCCCTCCTAAAAAAGTAGGTGTAGACCGATCTCAATTTAGAAATAATTGTAAAATTTTCAAGATTAGAGTATCTATTTCCATACATAAATTATGTCATCAATATGGAATTTTACAAACTCATTAGGGTCATTCCTATTCTCAATATTATGTTTATAAATTTAAAATTAATTCTGATTGGTTTATCACTTCTAATTATGAATTATTTTATAATATGAACTTGAATTTAGTAGAGTACTTATCAAAATTAACTAATGAATTAAGCATTATTCAAACAGTTTGGATCATTCCAAAATTCTGAAGCAAATAATGAGATAAATAACTTTAATAATGGTCTATGTATCACAATATATTTCCAAAATCCTGTTAATTGTTTATATCTGTGGAGTTCATCAACAGTACTTCCTCCTATTCTCTCACGATTTGAAAAAAGAGCGCCAGGTTCTTCATATGATTGAGTAATAAATTGTTTAATGTCGTGATGAGTTATTTGAGTGGTATTATAATGATCAGAATCTGAATGTTTGAATTCCAAAGAGATGTTTGATTTTAAAGCAGTCTTAAAGTATTCTTTAAGATTAATAATTCTACCATCAACTTTTCCTGCACCACCAATTCTAAATATAAAAGAAGCTACTATACTGCCTGAGTATTTTTTTAAAAAATTTTTTCCCTCATTATATTTTCTTGGATGATCTACTATATAATTTAGTAATCTCTTTATAAATTCTTCGAACTGATATTCATCTATCTTATCGATATTATCATTTATTATTTGTTCGATATTTTGAATCTTAATTGAAGGAGCCCTACTAAAGATAAAATCTACAATTGCATTATCATCAATTGAAAGCAAATCAATGATCCATATTACATTTTCTGCGTCAATTCTTTCATTATAATCACAATAGGTATAAAGAATATCATCACTGTAGTAAAAAGAAGTCTTGCAATCAATATCTTGACATAAATCTAAAAAACAAATTTTGTGAATTTTCTCATTGTTTTTTAATATTATATGTGAATTATCTGTTTTCTCAGGCTCTAAAGTTCCCCGAATTTTATTGATTAAATATAATCGAAGGTTCAAACATAATATTTTAACAAAGTATGATGTAAAAATTTTCTTATTCTGAGTCCTAATTATGCGATTACATTTATTACACGTTGTAAATTCTGCATTATTTAGAACTATTCCCGTTCCAGTACAATTTTTTTGATCTTCTGGTAAATCTACATAATCCTCATCATTTCTATTAACACATTTAACGTAAAGCTGTTCCTGTAATGTAATAAATTCAAGTTCCTCTAATTTTTTTAACTCCTCATTGATTATATCAGTCTTGTAATTGTTTCTGAAAAAAAATTTAAGTTTATCTTTATCAAAATCATCAAGGATTGATCCCAGGTATTACCACCAAATTAAACTCTTTTTGTATAAAATCTTCAAATGAATTTCTAAGACTTAATGATAGACTATTATCTGCATATCGAATTTCAAATCCCTTTTCCTCATCATGTTTAAAGACTAATCGTAATCGATGTTTTTCATAATAAATTTTACATTCTGAAATTGATTTAATATCTTCTATTAAATCTTTCCCATTCTCTCTAAACCATTTAATAGCCGGCCCTACACTTCTATTTTGCGGGGAAGAAATTTTTAAAGATGGATTACTCCTAATTGGACTTAACTCAATTAATAACTCTACAAGAGGTGTTTGCTCAAAATCCTCAATTTCTTTAAAAAAATTTTGTACATTGGAGACATCATTAAAATCTTCATATTTTTTTACGATCTCAACATCTCCGATTTTTTTTAAATCCATACCCATTACTATTGGGATAAATTTCTTAATATCTATCCTTGATTGATACCCTACTCTAAAACTTTTTCCCTCTCTTGGAATACGCAGGATTATCCATTCACAAATTGTATTATAGACTGTTTCATCCAATTTTTGATTTTTCATTCTTTTAAATTCTCTTATAAAAAAGGTATAGATGTTTTCTTCAAATTCTACTTTTCCTATATATTTGCTACTATAATCATCGTTCTCAAGGTTATCGAATTTTTCTAAAAAAGTGGTTATTTTATCTTCAGATTCGAATAAATTAATAACTGTATCAACATCCTTAATATCGATTGAAAACTTGTTAAGAGTACGTTTAAATGCTGTATATAAGAGAAGAATTTGAATTAATAAATTTGGATTTTTTTGGTATAATTTTACTATTCCAGCATATTTATCATATTTTTTGTAATCTTCTATTGATGTCTTAGAAGTCTTTGTGATTTCAGCTCTTTCTGTTTCAGTTAAGTTTTCCTTTATTATAATTACAATTGGTTCCATCCACATATTATTAGCAAAATCTTGTAACAAAAAGAAAACTTTAAGATTTTCTTGATTACTAAACAACTGTGTAATTAATTCTTCACGAGAACCTGAAGATTTTAAAAATGTTGCTATAAGTCTCACAGTATATTTAGTTTTATTCTTTAAATCTTCAAGTTTTAAATTTTTGATGTTTTCCATAACCTTATCATAATCAACTAGAAGTTGATTTTGCCAATAAAATACATTCTCGCTCATATAAATCGTCTTTTAAATAAATTTTTATCTTTTCTCTAAAAATTACAATAATGTATATTATATTTATACTAAAAATAATATTTAAGAATGAACATTTATAGCCCCTATTCAAAAGAGATATTTTTAAATTTTTATAATGTAAATTTATATAATTGGGGCTTTGCTTTATCACTGACTGCTCTGCTTCATTCCACATCTAACTTAGGTGGAGCGGTAATAAATAAATGTTATCTTTTCCATATAACTTTTCTACTTATATTTTCTCTCTTTCTATAATCTCTTACCGCGTGTTGCTCCCTCCTAAAAAAGTAAGTGAAAAGATATCAGATCAAAAGATAAATTAAAGTTATTGAAAACCTACAAATTAACCTTCTTCTTAATTGAACTGGAGATAAAGTCAATGTAGGTTTGAATATTTCTACAGCATTCACCAATGTAAACATTATCACATATTAATTCCTTATTTAACTCCTCATTTGGTAATTCTAATTTCCTAAGATAAGTGCTTGAAATCTTTCCATCGTTATGTACAATTATATTTCTCCTGAAATAGTTTTCTCTTAATTGTTTCCAGTATTCAAACTCTTCTTTTAAACTAATATTAAACTTATCCATTAACATTTGTGCAATATTATCAATATCAAAATATCCATACTTGTTTACTTCTTTCTGGGTTATGTACTCATGTAAATCGTTGATATCAGAGAATTCCAATATTGTTTCATAATTTAAATGTTTCCTTTTACTTTTCATTAGCTCTGGTCTATATTTAAATAAGGTTTGAAAGAAATCCTTATTAAATGCTTCAAATAGAGAGAAAAGGTAAATTAAACTCATTTTTGGAGTATGTTCCTCTATTAATTCAAATTTTTCAAATAAGCTATGACCTAACTTATCATACTTATCAGGTTTCCTATCCTTTATATGAATATAGTTTTTGTCACTCTGAATTCTTTTTAATTGAGCAAGTTGAGTATTCCAAAAGTAATTACTTGCAGTATTCATCTCTAGAACTAAAGTGGTATGGTAACTGTAATAATATATTAATTTGTCAATTTCAGTGTTTAGATCCATAATTACACTATTCTAATATTCAATTTTCATAAACTTTTGTTTTATCCATCTAAAAATAATGCTAATTCATCAAATATTAAATGAGTCTATAAATCGTAACTCTATGATAATTTAATATAAAATAATGCTCTTAAATAGATACCCTCTAAGTAATTCAATTTACTCCAAAAAATTAATAAGTGTAGGATTAACATATGGTTATAGTATGAATTTATTCAAAATATATGAAATATTAAAATAGGAGGAATAGAAGATGATATCTCCTATCTTTCAAAAAAAATTAATAGACGTACACTTTGCAGATATCCAATCTCTTGTTGATAATCAAATTCCAGAGTCTTACGATATAGATTATAAACAAGATTATCCTAATAGTAAGAAATTAGCAAAACTAATGGTTTCATTTGCCAATGCTTCAGGAGGATATATCATATTAGGAATAAAAGAGAAAAAAATTAAAGATCCAATTACAAATAAAGAAAGTAAAACAGGTTTACCTGAAAAAATAATTGGGATTAATAAAGGAGATCATTCAATTAAAATAACTCAAATTATTTTAGCCCACTCACAACCAAAAATAATCCCACAAGTTCATTTTTTTGAGCATGCTCAAGATAACGATAAGGATGTTGTTATAATAAAAATTGATGAAGCTGTAGAACCAATAATGTATTATCACGCCAATGATAAAGATAGTAATAAATTCTTTATCAGAATAAATGACAAAATAGAACCTGGAGATCAACCTCTTTTGAAAAAACTCTTCTCCTACAGACCATTTTACGAAAAAATCAGTGAAATCCAAAGAACTGTATTTGATAACCAAAATAATATTTATAGAATTTATAAAGCAGGACATCAGGAAAGGAAATATATATTATTAGGGTTAGTAGTAATTCCATTCAATAAAAACTTTCAAATTCTCGATCTTAAATCAGAAGATATTGAACACTTTATTCAGAATTTATATAATTCCCTCAATTTAGAAAACCCCTTCCAGTTAATGGTGAATTTCTCAAGTTTTTTAAGAAATTTTAATTATATGGGGGATTATTTTAAAACTTCCTTTTTTGATGAAGGAGAAAATGAGAGTTGGTATAATAAATCAGAGCTAGATCTTTTTAGGAATGGAATAATTAAACATAATATTATATATCAAACAGTTTCAATTGCTTCTATTCATCCATATGTGAATATTCCCTTGTTAATGGAAGAGTCTAAAAAAGAAAGATTTCAAAAGGCACCATATTTGATGGGAGAATTACTAGTCTATATTTACACATGTTGGTTAAAATTAATAAAATTAGTCTTTGAAAGAGGAAATTTTGGCGGAAGATTTAATCTAACTTCCAGAATTAAATATAAGGATGATATAGCTTTAGGCATTGGGAAATACTCACCCTTAAGTCATACTAATGATATTAAAATAGAAAAAACAATTTATACTATTGATTTATCTGGACGAGATTCTTTAAAAGCTATTCTAAAAGATATATTGAGAGAGATTTTAAGATATTTTGGATACGATTTATTAAATATTGATACAAAACTTCAAGTTTTTGAAAGTTCAATAGATAATTATATAGATTTTATTATCGCTTAAAAACTCCAAACCTGTATAAATGATAAAATAAACCTAGTGATTAAATATTAAAAATGGACAAATTAAACTCATTTGTTTATTTTTTTAAAATCACTCAAATTATTTAACATTTCAACCCTATCATAATTTTCGATTTTCTTTTCACAGTTATAAATATATTTAATACTGTGTTTTTACTTAATAATCAAAACGAAATCCTGGTAATTAGATGAAAGAAAAATTAAAATGGAATGCGATTGGATTAGTTAAAAAAACCCAAATCCTTTATGACTACCTTCAAAATGAGAAAAATAATATTCCTATTGACCATACGAGTAAATCTTCAAAATTGTTAGGATATTTAGCTGAATTGAATCATCTTCTTGAACAGATGGAAAAGATTGAAAAAATAATAATACCAAAACTTGAAAAGTTATTCCGATTGAAGTTTACTACTCCAGAACTAGTTATGTTTGCACTATCTCGCCCCAGTATTCGGAACATCTTTGACGACTTGAACAAGCATTTTAAAAGTGACGGAAATGCCCCATTGAATGAAAAAGAATTAATTGAGTTAGCAAGTTCTGGAGATGCTGCAGATGTTCTAGCCCTTTTAGGAGATGCTGCACTTGATCTAATCATTGTCCAATTATTATGGGATTCATCCTTGTCAAAAACAGGAAATCTTACCGAAAAACGACAAGAAGTTGTTTCAAATCAAAATCTTGCCAAATATTGTGATGAATGGGGATTATTCACCTGCAGGCTCAACCGCTTAAAAGGTACTACAGAAGAAGAAGCAAAACAAGAAACTATAAATCATGAAAAAGCAACCTTAGTTGAATCAGTATTAGGAGTAATTTATCTTGAATTTGGACAAGAAGTCTTACTCAGGATAGTTCCATTGATCCAATAAAAATTATAAGTGAAAAACCCATGTATTTAGCGTTTATTGATGAATCAGGAACGATCCAAGAAAAAAATCCTCAGAATAATTATTATGTACTCACAACAGTGGTAATGCAAGAAAAAGGGATGAAGTACCTTCATCAAAAAACTCAAGAACTTAAGAAAGAAATATGGAAGATTGTTCAAGGGTCAAAAAAACGAATGCCTATTCAATTTGAACTCCACATGCAAGAAATCAAGGATTCAAAGGGGTTCTTCAAGCCGTTAAGAAGTAAAAAGGATAAAGCTGAGAACATCCTGAGAAAAGTTTATAACTACATTCAAAATCTTTACATAAAAATCATTTCCATAATTATTGTCAAAGATAAGTTTTTCGAGATTTATGATCTTGAAGAACTCTTAAAATGGGCTCTTAAATTACTTATTGAGCGCATAAATCGTTATGTCTGGGGAGAATCTAAAAATGATAAGGAATATGCTCTTTTAATAATGGATCAAGATTTTGTTCTTGATAAAAAGAAACGACAGTTTATCTCCGAAATGATGGAACTTGGTGTTAAATACAATACAATAGATGTTGATAGAGTATTAGATACTCCAATAATTTTAAAATCTGAACTTCACAATGGAATTCAAATCGTTGATTCAGTAGCCTTTTTAATTCACAGATATACAAGAAAGAAGTTAGAAGGCAATATTTCTACGTTATTCGATGAATTATCCGATGAATTTGTTTTAAGTTTAGCCTGGAAATTCTATGGGGGTGCTCCTTCAAGTAATAATGAATCGGGGTTAAAATTCTTCCCTTCAAATTATTCACCTCCCTCCGCATATTGGGATGCCTTCTCGAAATAAATGTCACATATAAAACGTTTTGTATCAATAAATTTCTAGTGTATTTCTCGTTTTGTATCATTAGATATCTTTTGTTAATAATTTTAAACACTTTATTAAGCTAGATAAAATCAGTTCAACTTCATTAATCCCTTAATAGTTTAAATAAACTTAACTCCCTATAGTAGTTTAGTTAAGAGATTAATAATTTCTTTTATAAATAAAGCTACTAAAAAATTTTATAGATAATGAAAATTTTAAAGAATTTTTTTCAAAAACTATTAAAACTACTATATGGAGGTGAAAAAGATGGATAAAAGAGATTTACATTTTTTCAAATACAGACTTCATGGAATAATATACTTGAAATTTTATAGAGATCTAAAGAAGTTTGGATTCGAATTTCTAATAAATCATTATGAGGAATTTTACTTTCTAACCAAGTATAAAGAGTATGGTCCAGAGTTTTTAAAATTCTTAAATGCGGCGATTGAATTGAAAATAATTGAAATCATCAATATGAAGGATTTAATTGAGTTTAAAGATAGCTGTATATTGAGATGGGTCTTCATGAATTTAGATGATGATGGAAGGAATGAAAATAATTGATTGCATCTTACAGTGCGGCAATATTCAATTATCTTTTCCTTCATTTAATATATTCTTATTTTTTTTTTAAAATTTATTATTAAAATTATTAAGATAGTATCAAGAATTAAGAAACTCAAGATTAGGTTTTGAGTCTGATTCGAGTGAGAAGTTTATCAACATCAATCTTTTCACTATATTTAATAATATACTTATTTGGACCTGTAGTCTCAGTCACATCTAATAATTCTACATTAGCTAAAAGCCCTAATGATCTCCAGATGAAATTAATTTTTGAGCGATCAGTTGATTCTATATTTTTTTTTATTCGAATTTTTTTTACAGTGATGATATTATCGCCTTTCTCAATCAATTTATTATCTTAATGTTTTTTTTTTGTATATCCATTCAGTAGCATAGAGATATCCATTTCGAACTATTAATTGACTTTTAGGGCACCATGTTCCACGTTTACCACCAATAAGTATTGCTTTTCGCGTCTGTTTTCTACGCCTTTGAGCTGGAACCAATCTAATATACTTCTTTCCATTTTCATATATAACTTGTCCATGTTGTACTTCATGTTCTTCTCTAAAAATTATATTAAGATTATTTGGATTATTATTGAACTTATTTCCATCTTTATGATGAATGTCGTAATCAGATGCTATCGAGTCCCTATTTATTATTCATATAAATATTCTCTCACAATCTGTTCACTTTCTTTAGATTTTAAGATTTTTGAGCCAATTTCATCGATTTTCGTAACTTCTTCTTGTATTACAGCCATTAATTCATGTTCCCTAATTTTCTCATTATTCCTCACAAAATCTTCAACTTTCTGACCACATTTCTTTGATAAATTTGATATATTAAGTTGGTCTTCGTCACCAGTAAATTTAGGGATATTAAAATATAGCGGTCTTTTATGATGATGTCGAGTATCGCTAATTTTTTTTACGCTTCTTTCTAAAATCGAGTTATTAAGCATTCCACACAGGTAATAAGCCTCAAGCTCATTTTCAGTTCCATAATAGTATAATGTTGAGTCTACATAAACACGACCTTTAAGATCATGAATAACTGCTGCCGTCAATTTCTTAGCATTAGGAAACACGACTTTATAAAGTTTCCTTTGGGATGGTCGAACTATTTTATTAGTACATAGTTTATTTCTGTAATTGATGCCTACTTCAAATAGATCATTTTTTGTATTATTAAAATAAGTCTCTTTTATGGAATTCCAATGTTTTCGGCTAAAAGGACCAATCTTAGAAAGTCTATACTGAAAATTTGAATCTAAAGGCAAAAAAATGGAATATGGTTTTATATAAAATGGATATAATTCTCTTGATAATGTCGCTTTAAAGATATTTTCACTTTCTACTTGAACTTTCTTAAAGTATTTTTTTTTCCAGACTCCTTTAGCTTGAGGGGATATCCATGGATCGATGATTGATATTTTTCCTTGTTGAATTCTATTTACTACTTCACAATAGAGTAGAGATTTAGGTATTAAATCAGCCCCTTGAATAAACTCTTTATAATAATCTGATAAGAAGAAAGGTAACAATTCTTGTTTTTTCTCAGAATGTATTAATTTTTTAACTCTATATTTTTCTTTTCTTTTCTTGTGGAAATATACGTATGGTTCTAATTTGAAATCTTCAATTAATTCAAGCGTCTCAGAATCTAAATATTTACAATTGATTGGATATTTATTGAACACATCATCTTGGTTTATTTTGATATCATTATAATTAGCAAAAATACAACAACAATCTATATTAAAAATCAAGTCATTAAATTCGAAAAATTCTATATTAAAGAAAGCATCAAACCTTCTCGCTTTTTCATTTTGAGATGAAACAAGTAAAGAACGAGGCATTATAAAAGCTATTTTTCCATTTCCATCTTTCCTTAAGTATAAATCAGGTATTTTATAAAGAAACACCACTGCTTCTTCGATATTTGTTATATTTTTAGCATCAGGTCTGATATCAAATTGTTCAGTGATTTTTTTCATATTTTCTTGTAATTTCTTATCAGCATCTTTGTATGTTAGCCAAGGGGGATTTGTGATTATTAAATCCATCTTTTTCTTTAATAAGAGTAAATGAATACCAACTAAATTATTTAGAATATATAACCAGATATGATCTTTATCTTGCTCTTTTAATACATATAATTCTTCGAAAAATTTTAGTATATATTGATATTCTATTTCATTTGAATCAAGAAAAGAAGATATAACATTTGTATCAATAGCTCTAATAGCTGCATCCCATGTATCTTTAAAACTATCAAATGTTTCCCATACTCGATAAAGTGAATCTAGAACAATTTGAAAAGATTCAATATTATTCTGAGTTAATGCACTTCCAGGGATTCGTAGCTCTAGCTCTTCATCCAATAAATCTATACAGAATGAATAGTAACTTCCTAATTCTATATCCGCATACGAAGCAAATTCTATTGGATCAATAGAATTACATAAATATACGTTTATGAATATATCTTCAATAAATCTTTCTCTTGATTTAAAATATAATAATAAGTTAGCTTTGGTAGTAAGAACAGCAATAGGATTAATATCAAACCCAAAAATATTATTAACAGCCTTAAACCATTCTTTTGGAGGTCTTTCATTAATGGTAAAATCAAATTGTGAATCAATTTTTTTGCAGGTTTCAATTAAAAATGTTCCCGATCCACAAGATGAATCTAACACGCGATCACCTAAATCATATGCTTTATTAACCATTTTTCTGCAGAGAATTTCAGGTGTGTAATATTCTCCTAACCGATGACGCACTCCAGCTATAATCATTTCTTGATAGATTGTTCTAAAAATATCCGTTGCTTCAAAATTCATTATTTTTAACTTTTCAAAATAATCATCACAAAAATCTTTAACATTTATAACCCAGCGAAAAAAATCATAATGGAACAATGATATTCCCAATTTCTCAAAATAGCCTTCCAAATCCTTAAAGTAATCACGGGAATATTCCTCGGGATCCATAAACTCTTTGTATAATATTAATTTTAGTAGTGTACTAAGATATGAATGTCTAAGGAATAGTTCTTTTCCAACTTCTTCATCATGATATGCTAGTCTAAAATGGTTTTTCCATTGTTCAAAACACACATTTCCCTTTCTATAACGATCATCAAAATGTTTCTCCAATCTAGAATAAGCTAAGATGTATAATGGTGAATTCACTCCAAATAATACGGCAAATTGATCAGAATTTACACTTTTTGGTTCGAGAAGACATTCTATTAATGATATAATTGATTTTCTATCGATTTCGCGATCATTTCTTAATGCTAAGTCTTTATCATAATAATAAATATTCTTTTCAGATATTACAATTAATAAAGAGGGATTTTTACCTCTTTTTTTCAAATACTCTTGGATATATTGGCTACCTTTCGTTAAGGCCCATTGATTTATTTCTCGCTTTTTCAGCTTATATTTAAAGTCAATAATTATATCTCCAATTAAACAATCTGGTTTACCCTTTAACAATCTTTGCTGTGGCTGATATTGTAATTCTAATTTATCAAATAAACTATCAAACAAATGCTCAATTTGATACTCGTTTTGAGCACGTTTAATCAAGTTTATGTCGATTTCAATGTCTTTTAGGGTTGCCATAATATTATTATTATTTTTTGATTATTTAAATCGTATTCTGGTTTTTCACTCATCAACTGGATGGTGGAAATATATTTCTTGATTTATCAATATGCAGTAAATTTGTTAAAATGTTAATTGTAAATGCAATTTTTCAGCTTATAATTACAGTTACAAAAGATAATGAGGCAGAAGAGTTAAAGTATCTTATTGTTATTGATGAGGCTCACGCTATTTTGGAAAATCCCATTACTACAAACAGCGATGATGCTGACTTTATCATGAAAGAACAGATGGCTAAAATATTTTCTGAATTATTTAAAGAATATATTGAAAATATGATAATTGAAGCATCCACCAAGGGAATAAAGATTAAAGAATGGAGAGATCGAAATACGTTTGAGAAAGATGGGAAAAAATATATTCCTTTGTGCAGACTTAATAAAATTTATCATGAAACCCTAAAAGCCTACTTAGTTTGGTCTGATCAATGGATTCCTAAATCAATTTCGTATAAAGATAAGAAGTATTTATATTGTGAAGAATGGATGTATAAAAGGATTGAAAATGGTTTCAAAGAAAAATGATCTATTGTGACTTTGCGAATTGATCAATCGATCATGAAATCATGATTTGCATAAATGTTAGTAAATTTAAAATAAATTAAAATTACTATATTTTTACCAATATTTTAGGCCATCTTCTTCCCCAATTATCATTTATGATTTATAATCTCAATGCTTTTATACTTTTCTACATTTTTTCATTTAACAAAAGCGGTGTAGGTAAGGACTTACAAAAACTAGGTAGTAATGGAAAATTTGAAGAAAAAAATAATTATTTTATGGAAATCGTTCAAGATATAAAAAAACTAGTAAAAGAACATCATCAAATATGAAAGATTTTCAAATTGATATTATGGTGGGGTTCCCGAGTGGTTAAAGGGACTAGATTACCAATCTAGCGGCTAAGAGCCTTCGTGGGTTCGAATCCCACCCCCAATTATATTATAATACAATAGGATTATATAGAACTAATCATCACCACTCGTTTTATATAGAATCTCAATACAACTAATTAATTTAATTAAATTTTGCAAAGAAAAGCATAAATACGGTTTTCAATATATTTCTTTTAGACAGGAAATAAAAAAGAATGAAAAAGAATGGAGAGAGAGTTATCCGAAAGAGAATTTAGGGAATTTATTGAAGTTGGATTATCAAATGCGGGATATTTCTCGTGTGTCATCCAATATAAAAGCAGAGATGCAATAGCCTGGTATACGGCTCTAAGAATAGGAGAAATAATTTCAAACTATTATAAAGCAAAAATGAGCGAAGTAGTAAAGATACATTTAAACCTTCAAGTAATTAAAGTTATAGATAAGATAAACGAGATGATGAAAAATGACGTATTACTTATAACTGTTGACAATAAAAATATTAAACCTTTAAGTCAATACCTAATCACGGAATTGCTTATTAAAAAGAAGAATCTAATCTTCATTTCAAAACGAGAAAATCCCCTAAGCAAACCATTTAAGGAAATCACTAATGTAGTTATAGATGTATACACTTTAAGCCAGAATAAAATAAACTGTATAATTAACATAAATGAAATCGGTGATAGAGGATTTAAACTAACACTTCCTAACAGATCACTGATTGAAAACTATCAATCTCTTCGTACAGCTTTAATAAAGGAATCCATAAGAAGACAAGTTCCAGAGCTTGAAGATCAAGAATAAATAATATTTTTTTAGTGTAAAGATTCTTAGACTTCCTCTGAAAATTAGAGTAAACCCATATGAATTTTAACTCGTTGTTAAATAAGT
Source organism: Promethearchaeota archaeon (assembly GCA_030603385.1). GTDB lineage: Archaea > Asgardarchaeota > Lokiarchaeia > Sigyniarchaeales > SOKP01 > Loki-b32. The sequence goes on from JAUVXW010000038.1 coordinate 25,352, forward strand.
TCAAAAAATTCGCTTATGAGAGAGAACATTTTTGTGCGGGTGGCTTCTAAAAATGTTATTGCGTCACGTTCATCATCTTTTAACCTAAAAGATACGCTTTTCCTAATTTTATGAGATATACTGGGATTAATTTTAGCCCTTTGTATCATTTCGTCAATCATCTTATCTTTTACGTCATCAGTTTCTCTAATTTTACCTAGGTCTTCTGCCCAAGACATTTTTCCTCTAAAAGACTCAATAAGATGAATGTTAAAATCTTTGCGTACTTGTTCAGAAAATCGTTCATGCTTTCCTTTTCCAACCATTCTACTTAAATCAAATAACCATTGGTACTTTTTATTTGTGAAAACTTGATGGTTTAAAAGAAAATCATACATATGAGGATCTTTGTTCTTTAAATTCTTCATCTTTTGCCATTCTAATCTGTTTTCAAAAGAACTTCTCTTTTCATATATGGGAAAATATACTGGAACATGTTCATCTTTGTACAAACATAGATATTTTTTATCCCAATATATCCGAAAGGAATGATCCAGAATATTTCGGTATTTTTCAATTATTTCATGCGTAATGTTTTTTGCTTTTTCTGAAATGTTACCTGACTCAATGCATTTCTTATATTCTTTCATTAAATCACCTATCAGTTCTTCTGCTCGATTAAACATGGAAGTAATACTTTCAGGAATCTTCATTAGAACATTATCGATTTTTTAATCTAAATCTCTGTCTCATATTTAATCTTCCCCTTAATAGTAATATTATCTTGGCTAAAATTAGAACTTATTTGAACTTACATATTTGACAATTCTATTAAGTTCAGCATTAGCCATTCGTTTATTTAAATCATGTATATATCCAATAATTTTAGCATAGACACATACCACATGAATAAACTTTTCTTGTGAAAATAGGGAAAGGGTATACTGAGAATCTACTAATTCTTTACGATACTTACCCTTATCATATTTTTTATATTTCTTTTTGTTGATATAATCCATTAATTTATCTTTATTTTCTGTTTCTAACGTCCCGTGAGCACACTTTTGGTCTTTTTCTTCTAAAAAACCTAACTTTTCCTTCTTTAATTTCCTACCTATTTTATATATCTCCCCAATATCTCTTTTCCCCATTCGGTCAGCAAAATGTTTTTCACGTCCATGAACAACCTTAATTACATCAAAATGAGCAAATACTTTAATCTGGGGGTATTTTTCAGTACCAGAATACTTATAACCAAAGGATAAATGAAGATGGTATCGACCAGCTTTGGTTTTTCGCACAAATACTTCAGTAGGAATGATTTTGTCTTCCACCCTTATGGATTTATTATTCGAACCGATATGTTCATATCCAAGTTCCTTAAAAAACTGATAGATACGACTCTCTTCAACCCCATAATTTTTTCGGAAATTAACTCGTACCATCCAAATCCCTAATTTATTGTTTTAAAGAGGAATTATTATTCATTATAAGACTGCTTATAAATTTAAATTCATCTCAAGGGTAAAAAAAAAAGGAAGTAAAAAAAATAAATTGGATTAGTAATATTTATTTCCTTAGGCATCCCAAGTGTAATTAAGAATATTGGATAAATATTCGAAAAGAAAAATGAGTAAAAAGGGCAATCGCTTCAATCTTGTAGTTCTTTCAATCAGTTTCATAATTATCTCATTAAATTTCTTTACGATACCTGTATATTCTTGGGAGATTGACAAGACGGGCACGGTATATAATATTGTTGACGGAGACACTGTTGATGTAACGTCAGTGGGAAGAATTCGCCTTGCTGACATCGATTGTCCAGAGTCGGGAGAGGCAGGGGGTGCTGCAGCGACCCAATATATTGGCTCTCTTATATATCAAAAAGAAGTCTATGTTGATGTGGATGATATAACTGGCACAGATCCCTATGGTCGTGTGGTAGCGGTGATTTATGTCTATTATGATGATAATAATTTAAAAAATGTAAACAAGGCAATGTTGGTTGCAGGCCATGCGGAGATATGGGATTTTGATAATAATGAATTCAATCCGTATAGCTGGACCTTGTATGTTAGTTATCAATCTAATCCCCCTCCAGATCCTCCACCTCCGGATCCACCACCTCCGGATCCTCCACCTCCGGATCCTCCACCTCCAGACCCCCCACCTCCAGATGATCCTTTACCACCTGATTATACAACCACTTATGTTGGGATTGCTGTTGGAGGTTCTCTTATCGCTGCTAGTGTTATTACTGGAACATATGCTTTCAAAAATAAGGAAAAAATAAAATCTAAGATTAGAAGCATGAAACGGTCTATGTCTAAAAATACACAGAATAGAGCAAAACCTAAACATGTAAATACTGTAAGTTCCCCAAAAACTGTGAGTCCTCAAGCTAACAAAACCCAAATAAAAGATATAACATCTAACATGAGAAATATATCTATACATGGTAAAGTAGAAAAAGTTGATGAGATTCGTGATTTTGTGAGAAAAGATGGTTCACATGGACGAGTGGGCTCTTTTATTCTTTCAGATGAGACAAAAAGTATCAGAGTTGTTCTATGGGATAACAAATGTTCACTGCTTAATCAAAGTAATTTTGTTGTTGGGGGACAGGTCAAAATTATGAATGCCCATAGCAAGATCAATACCTTTTATGGAAAAAATGACATTGAGATTCATCTCGGTAAGTTTTCAAAATTAGAGATTTGAGAATGTGCTTACAACAGATACAGGTGCTTTGAATTTAACAGGGAATTCTTAAGAATAATATTTTATTATTCAATATTTTACTATATAAAATAGATTAGAGTAATAAAAGTTTGAATGAAAAAATCAAGAAGAAGAGGAGTAACGTTAATTACTCCTGGGCAATGATCTATGTTTTTTGATAACCTTAAAAAACAAAACGATGTAAGAAATAGTGATCAAATTAGTGTTTGAGTTTGAGTATTTAAATTGTCTGAGATTTTATTCAATTTTTTCTTTCATAATCTGAAAAAATATTTTGATAAATCTATACACAAAAGTTTAAAATAGGAAGTATTGTAGATAAAGGATAAAAGGATAAAGGAAGAAACATAAACTAATTAGAAACACGAGTACAGGTATGATCCAGGTTTTCGACCGGTTTTCTTGCACATTTCCTTTATTAATTGACGAGCCATTGATTTTAGCTGTCAAGTACTCTATTTCTTCCTTCCTTTCCTTTTCTTCTTCAACTATTTCTTTTATACCTAATGCTGTAATTGAAAAACCAAAAAGACCAATAAGAATACTAAATGAAATTCTAATTTTTTCTAATGAATCAATCGTAGCTGATTTAATATTTTCTACTATATCTTCCATAATTTCAGCTTCGAATAGAAATGTAAAAAGTTTTGTATTTTCACCATACTCATTTATTAAAAGTTCATAAGTATAATTAAAAGTAAAGTAATTTTCGTCATAAAGATCAATGATATAGTATTCTGTCATAATATTCGGATTGTTTTTAAACTCAGAATGATCATTAATACCACTTCTATCTTCAATTTCTAGAGAAGTCATTATATTTTCCATAATAAATCTATAAATTGTATTGTTTCCTTCCTCTATGCTCATTAATCCATCTTCTACCATAGTCCCAATGTACCAATCTAATGATTTTAAATTATAATGTAAACTAGAAGCTTCCCAATTCAAATCTTCACAAACATTTATTACATCTTGAAGTTCATTAATATGATGATTTTCTTTACCATATTCGTTAATGACATGAATAGTTAACAATCCAGTTACTGGCATCAAAAGAAGAGAAATAAAAAAAATAAATAATCGATTAACGTTTATCATATAAGTCTATTCCTCTTCTTATAATTTAAATAAGCGATTCCAACTGAAATTATACACACTAATCCTGAGACGATAATTAAATTATAACTATTAATATTGGGTGATCCTAGAGGAGGAGGACTGCCTAGTCCTAGATAGTAGAATTGCTTATTGTTTTTATTGAAAAAAGTGACTCCATATAGATCAGAAGATTGATTATGATATTCAGCATATACAAAATATTTCTGTTTAGCCTTTCTTGAAAATATGAGAGTCGTTTTTGAAAGAGTAATATTTTGAGGTGCAAGAGAACCTTTTAGTTCTTCTAGATATGAATCTACAGGTCTACCAAACAGAAATCTCTTTAACATCATCTTATAAATAAATTCAGAAGCAGTAAAATTCTCAACGGATAAAAAGGAGTAATTAATTAAAGCTTGTATTTCCTCATAGACTAGGGACATTTCATTAGGATTTTGAAGTATAGGGAATTTGATATTAGCATAATCAGGTTCATCACTAAAGGAATTGTTTGAAAATGCCCAAATATCTCTTGTAATAATCCAAGAATCCCATTCACCTCCGATTTCTTCACGAGCTTGTTTAATATTCTCTTTTTGAATTACATCAAAGGTTACATCATATAAACATTCAACAAAGTCAAACACATCAATTGAAATATTCTGAAGAGCCTTATTATAATATTTACATTGATATAAAACTTTATCGGCATTAGGTCCAAATAACTCTGAAGGATTTGTATTGCTCCCAAAGACATCTGCCCAAATAGACTGATTATATTGATAAATCTGTGTATAATCATTTGAAGCTATTCGAGGTTGTTGCCACCCCACAGGTGGTTCATATTCAGGTTCTTCATCTGATGGTGAGGACTTCGGCCATTCAAATAACAAAATAAAACCAATAATACCCCCAATAAAAACCCCAATTATAATTACAATCCCAATCTGTTGCCATTTTCTCATTAAATTATCGCCAAATATAAATTACTATAAATCAAAAAACACAATCATTTTTAACATTTTCGTATAATTTTAATGATTTAGGACCGTTGTGTTATATTAAAGAATTTAGTGCTCTTTTTAATCTTTTTAATGAATAAAGAATGATATGTCTAACCTGATAGAATTAGTATTTCTGTTTTTAGTTCTTATTTTAACGGGGTTAAGCATCATTTATTTCATAGCTCAGAAAAGAGAGAATTCACCCATCATTCTAAAATATACTATAGTACTTCTTTTAGGGATCTCGGTTATCATTTTCATTATAAATTCATTACCCATTATAACGTCTGTTTCAGAGCCTGAAATTTCTTCTGAAAACGTAATAATTACCAATATTCCGCTTTTTTTACTCTGCTTTTCTACTGCGTTATTTATTTATTCACTAAATATTTCCGATGATGATGTTATAGAATTGGACAAACCTTCAATCTTTAAATCAAGAAAAGGTACAATTAAAATTGGCAGAGTAATGAAAGGAGATCATAAGAAACATAAATTCTTTCTTTCACTTAAAGATCTGGAAAAGCATATGTTTATTTGCGGGGCAACAGGTACGGGAAAAACAACATTTTTACAATATCTTCTCATGAATTTTACTAAGCATCATAAAATTCCTTTTATGCTTGTTGAGTTTAAAGGAGAGTATCATTTTTTACAACGAAAAATTGAGAATTTATTAATAATAAGACCAGGAGATAATTTTTCGATAAATATCTTTAATCCAGGGAATATATCTCCAGAAGTTCATGCTGAACGAGTTTTTGATATTTTAAAGAGTGGTAAGTTTTTAGATGAAAATGCTGAGTTCAGCCCACAAATGGAAAAAGTTCTCGTTGAAATTCTAACGAAGGTATGTGGACACAAACAATTTCAGAGTTGGAAAGGGTTTTATGATTATTGTAAGGGGTATGCGAAGAATAAAAAAGATGAAATTCCAATGTTAAGTCAAACTCTTATCAGTATTACAAATAGGATTAGGCGGTTTTCCTTAGGGTCGTTAAAAGCATTATTTGATACAGATCATAAAATTAAAATAGAAAATATTTTTGAGAGAAATATTTTAATTGATTTGAGCTCTATTATTCGTTTAGGTGGAGAGAAAGAAGATGCTCTTTTCTTTTTGAATATGCTATTAAAGTATTTATGGGATAAAAATCTCACGCGTGGAGCTTTTAATTTTAAGGGCATAAAACATGTGACTATCATCGAAGACACTCAATATTTTGCTCCAAAAGACCTTACTCGCAAAAATAAATTAACTACATATTTAGAAGATATTGCTTTGCTTCAAAGAGGTACTGGAGAATGTCTAATCTCCTTAGCAACTCATCCTGAAATAAGTCAAGAAATATTGGCAAATTGCGGCGTTTTGGTATGTTTTAAAACTCATATGGAAAAGGAATTTCTATGTAAATTATTAAATCTTGATACAGAACATGAAGATTACCTATCAATTTTAGAGGAAGGGCAATGTTTAATTCGAGTTAATTCCATCAAGAGACCCTTTTTACTTGGCGTTCCATTTGTTAAAAGAGATTGGTTAGAGATGTCAGAAATTAACAGAAATAATCAAGTTATTTTGGAAAATCTTGAAAATAAAAGTTTTGAGAGTGTAAAAACACCATCCTTTAAATTTATCAAGAAATTTAAGGAAAAAAGTGCTAAAAGTATGAATAGAATAAATAATAAAATTAAAGGATTTAAGAATAAACTCAAAAAAAAGTTTAATGATAAAGAAATTGATCCATTAAGTATCCCTGATTTTGATTCTGATAAAGATTATTTAGAAAATGATATTGATACTTTTGATGAAGATGAAAAAGAGAGATTAGCATATGAGAGATTGAAAAAATACATAAATGAACTAGCCGCAGAACAGGAAAAAAGCGGTTAATTAATGTTTTAATCTGTATAGCTTCATTAAATCATTAAACTTAGGGAAGTTCTAAATCCAACAAGGATCCAGAAGAAGAAGCCAACACCTATAAATGTCATGAACTTCAATTTAGAACGTAGTATGAATTTATTAAAGAACATCAGATAAATTCCTATGATTATTAAGAGAAGCGAAATTAATGAGAGAGAATTTATAAAAAAAAATAAGGCCCTGAGCCCTATATTTAAGCTGTGAACATCATTTAATGAGATAGAATTGAAATCCTCCATGTAACCTAACAATATTGCTGGTTCTGGTAAAATTTCGAACAATTGAAACAATGATTTCAGGAGATCTTCAGATAAGAAGGCAAACGCGAGAATAAAGTAAATTGCCATTCCTATCCTTCCACGTTTTTTCACCAATTCTTCTTTTCCATGAACCCTCTCATCATATTCTCTTTCTCTTGCATTTATCAATAAAAGGACACTCAGAATTAGAAAGAGAGAAAAGAACAAATAATTAGCATGCTTGAAGAGGACATAAAAAAAGTTGTTAAATCCATTTAGAAAAGGGATTAGTGGTTCAAAAATTTCACTGAAATCAAATTCTGAAAGATAATCTAACATAACAACTTCAATTAATCAAAATCTATAGTTCTGCAAATTTTATTTAGGACACTAGAAAGTTCAATAATAGGTATTTAAAGTCAAATTTTTGAGATGTTGAGAGAAGTTCTATTTAGTTGATATATTCTTTTCTCTCGACTTAAACAAATGAAGGTGAAATAAGTTATCTAAAATTTTAAATATTAGAATGTAATCTTTTAGTTTAATCGTTAAAATTTTGTAAAATGTTATTTAACCGAGGGTGAAAAATTTTGAAGAATAATACAAAATATTTGATTTTAATGCTGATCGCAATTACACTAACTTTTCTTAATATTAAGATATTACCACATCAATCCATTGAAGGAAAAGATTCCCTTGAGGTTATTACTCCACAACCTCCCAGAGTATCTCCTGTTTATTACGAAGATACGGCCGGATTAGCACGTGGCATTTACTTGAGCGGAGATTACGCCTACGTGGCTGTTGGGAGCTGGGGCTTAGCGGTCATTGACATTTCCGATCCGACAAATCCGGGATACCCCCGCTACAGCGTCACAACCGGATGGTCACGGGACATCTACGTGAGCGGAGATTATGCCTATATGGCTGATAATACTTCGGGCTTGGCGGTCATTGACATCTCCGACCCAATAATCCCGGGAACACCCGTCTATGAACCCACGACCTCATTGGCATGCGGTGTTTACGTGAGCGGAAATTATGCCTATGTAGCGGATGATGAAGAAGGCTTGGCGGTCATTGATATATCCAACCCGACAAACCCGGGAACGCCCGACTACAGAAACACGACCGGATCTGCATATGGCATTTACGTGAGCGGAGATTATGCCTACGTGGCTGATGGGGGCTCTGGCTTGGCGGTCATTGATATTTCCAACCCGACCAACCCTGGAACGCCTGTCTACGAAGACACGACCGGATCTGCGTATGATGTTTACGTTAGCGGAGATTACGCCTACGTGGCTGATGGGAGCTCGGGCTTGGCAGTCATTGACATTTCCGATCCGACAAATCCGGGACCGCCCGTCTACGAAGACACGACCGGATCTGCAAATGACGTTTACGTGAGCGGAGATTACGCCTACGTGGCTGATGGGAGCTCTGGCTTGGCGGTCATTAACATTTCCGACCCGACTAACCCGGGAATGTTCTTCTACGAAGACACGACTGATAATGCCCTTGGCGTTCACGTGAGCGGAAGTTATGCCTACGTGGCTGATGAGAGCTCTGGCTTGGCGGTCATCAAAGTTTCCGACCCGATCAGCCTGGGAACGCCCATCTACGAAGACACGACCGGATTTGCATATGACGTTTACGTGAGCGGAGATTACGCCTACGTGGCTGTTGGGTACTCTGGCTTGGCGGTCATTGACATTTCCGACCCGACCAACCCGGGACCAACCTTCTACGAAGATACGACCGGAACTGCGTATGATGTTTACGTTAGCGGAGATTACGCCTACGTGGCTGATGGGTACGATGGCTTGGCGGTCATTGACATTTCCGACCCAACAAATCCAGGAACACCCAATTATTACCTTACAACTGATGCTCGTGGCGTGTACGTGAGTGGAGATTATGCCTATGTAGCGGATGCTTCGATCAATGGCTTGTGGGTCATTGATATTTCCGACCCGACCAACCCAAGACTCGCCGATATCCAAATGGGTAATATATTAGACGTTTACGTGAGCGGAGATTACGCCTACGCGGCTGGTTTTTCCAGTGGCTTGTTTGTATTTGATATTTCCGACCCTTTCGGCTCGGGAGTGCCGATCTCCAGCGAGGACACGACTGGTTATGCACGTGGCATTTACGTGAGCGGAGATTATGCCTATGTAGCGGATGATGAAGAAGGCTTGGCGGTCATTGATATATCCAACCCGACAAACCCGGGAACGCCCGACTACAGAAACACGACCGGATCTGCATATGGCATTTACGTGAGCGGAGATTACGCCTATGTAGCAGATGAGGCCTCGGGCTTGGCAGTCATCGACATTTCCGATCCGACCAACCCAGGAACGCGCATCTACAAAGACACGACCGGATCTGCACGTGGCATTCACGTGGACCAGGATTACGCCTATGTAGCCGATGGAATTTCGGGCTTGGCGGTCATTCAAGTAAGACAACTAATTGATGAGTGGAATCCTGTAATTACCGATTTACCTAGCGATCTTTCCGTCGAATACAGCTACACTGGGCAGAGTCTATCATGGACTGCGATTGATGCTAACCCAGATATATATACCATCGAATTGGAAGGAACAGGAATAGTAGATGGTCCGAATGTATGGACGTACGGAAATACAATTACCTACAACATCCCCGAGGGATTTAGCCTAGGATCCTACATTTACACGGTTAACTTCACAGATCTTCGGGGCCATTTCGTTACCGACAGCGTCAATTTTGAAGTAGGTGCAGACACGATCGATCCAACAATAATTAGCGCTCCAAGCGATTTCATTTTGGAATTCGGATACACGGGGCAGAGCCTGTCGTGGACGGCAACTGATCCCAATCCTGACACTTACACGATTGAACTCCAAGGGTCAGGAATAATAGATGGTCCGAATGTATGGACGAGCGGAAACGCAATTACCTACAACATCCCTAATGGATTTAGCCTAGGATCGTACATTTACACGGTTAACTTCACGGACGACTTTGGTAATTCTAAAATTGACAGCGTTACATTTACAGTAGATGACACTATTGCTCCTATAATTATGATTAATTCTCCAAATACCAATGATGAATTTGGCACTCTTGCTCCAGCATATGAAATTTCCATCAATGATCCACATTTAGATAAAATTTGGTATACGCTAGATGGAGGTCTTACTAATATTACAACTGCAAGTGTATCAGGACCAATAAATGAAGCTATTTGGGAAGGGATTTCAGAAGGTCCTGTAACTATAAGATTTTATGCTAACGATACATTAGGAAACATCGATTATAACGAAGTTACTGTAATAAAATCTGTACCAGCTAAAGACTCAGACAATTTTTGGAAAGATTTGATGCAACAAGGACTATTAATCCCTATAGTTGGAGCTGGTGTAGGAGGTATAATTGGGATAGCTTTTTTCATTATTAAGAGGAAGTTAAAGAAAAAGGGAGAGAAAGTTGGTGTTGCTGCATAACTTAAAGTTATAAAATCCTTTTTTTTATATCTCTTTTATTTTTTATTTATGATTTTTTTTTATAATGCTATTATTCTGAAAGGTAAATTCAGAGTCTGATTTCAATGAAAATTCCTTTGAAAAAACCGAACTATTTTATCATTAATCTTCTATGTTGTAAAATTTCTGACAATATTGTAAAGATATATATATAGTAACTTCTTAATCATCAATTGCCAAATTTTTGGTTTTAATTAATTTGAATCAAATATTTTAAAGCATTTTTTTTTATGTGAAGGTTAACGCCTTGTTTAAAGGAGCAATCTTTTCAAGGCTAAAAGAAAAATCGAGGTTAACCAAAAAAATATTTGAGGTGAAAATGGTAATGAAAAAGAAAATAAAAGTGACTAAAGCACTAATAGCAGTATCATTTTTAATAGGTATCATCGCACTTGTTACACCAGTGATTGCTTATGGCGCTAATGGCATTTTAATCATTGGAAAAGGGGATGACATGGATCTTGCTGAAACTACTAATTTTATCATTGCAAAGATTGATTTCGATAAAGATGGTGGTATTCCTAGGGCACATGTAATATTCCATTCAAAAATCTGTGATGAATCAGGGGAAAAAGTGTATGCAATGAAAGGAATGCTCAAAGATGGATTACTTCTAACAACCGATCATTATTTTTATTGCCCAATCTTTAATGTCTGGTTTATTAATGTTTGGTGGGTCATGGGTGAGGGAATGGTTAAGACTACTGATACCGATTTTGAGGTATTTTTTCGAAACTCACTTCCAATAACTATGCCAAATACAGAAGGTAAATACGTATCAGCACCAATTTTAATGTTTCTGAGCCTTACAGCAGAATATTGTTTAGAAGATCCTGGCACATATCCCCCAGGAACATATCCTCCAGTTTTTATCATGCCAGAAGGAGGATGGATTCTTGCTGCGGTTATATGGGAAGTTGAAACACCGATCGGTCCAATGGAATTGCCGGTCGGTCCGATATCCTATTTGACAAAATATGTGGAATATTAGGTCTCATCACGCTGCGTCAATCATATCAGATAAAAAATATATTCTAAAATCTTTTTTTTTTCTTTTTTTTTAAAGAGATTTTTAAATTTTGTCCTAATTTTCTGTAAAACTGAAATGGAAAAGTAAATTCAGCGTCTGATTTCAATGAAAATTCCTTTACTACAATGGTTAAAATTGAAGATTTTTATCTACGATCAAATATTTTAGGTTATAATTATGTCAACATTTAAGGTTTCTATCGAAATTTCCGATATTCTTGAAGAAGGGAAATGTCCTTTAGGTCATGTAGTTGGGGAAAATTTCCATTATCCTGAAGATCGTGGGAAAATTTGTGCTGCCGCATTTAACTCTATTTATCCTTATATTCGTGTATTAGAATCAGGTGGGTCCTATTCCTTTTTTGAAGATGATGGTAACACTCATAAAGCGTGCTGTCCTGATTATAAGCGCCCTGTCGTATTTAAAATGACTCGAAATGCAATATCGCAGTAGTAGACTACCCTTTCTAATAGAAAAGTATCGATAGAAGTATTTAGAGCCCTAGGGAAAATTATTATATGGGATTATATTCCAGACTAAATTGGACTAATATCAGCTGGTTATATACTATAAGATGAAGGTCCTGAAAGGTAAATTCAGAGTCTGATTTCAATGAAAATTCCTTTGAAAAGACAAAAAAATCTTAAATCGAAATTATAGTACACAAGGCTTTTAAAGAAACTTTTCTTCCTTTATTTTAAATTTATAATTAGGTTAGACAAATATGATTAAAGAAAGTTTTGCAGAAAAAGTTGATGAATTATTTAAGCAATGGGATAAACCAGACACCCCCGGATGTGCTGTAGCCATCATAAAGGATGGTAAGATTGTTTATAAAAAGGGTTATGGTATGGCCGATCTGGAGCATAACATTTCCATTACCTCTAAAACTATATTTAGCGTCGGTTCAATTTCAAAACAATTTACAGCAATGTGTATACTCCTTCTCGTTGAGCAAAAGAAAATCTCCCTTGGTGATGATATTAGAAAATATTTACCGAAATTTCCAGATTATGGTCAAAAGATTGCGATTCGTCATTTGATTCATCATACAAGTGGTATTCGGGATTATGCTAGTTTATTGAGCCTAAAAGGTATGAACACTCTGGAAATGACAAACCTTCCCATGCATGAAACCTTAAGTATCATCTTTAAACAGAGAGAGCTTAATTTTACTCCAGGAGATGATATACTCTATTGTAATTCAGGTTACCTGATGTTAGCAGCCATAATTAAAAATGTAACTGGAAAAACTTTAAGAGAATTTGCAGAAGAAAACATATTTAAGCCCCTTGGTATGAAAAATACTAATTTTATTGACGACAATAAATATATTATTAAAGATCGGGCTTTTGGTTATATACCCAATGGAAAAAAAGGATACTTTAATGCGATTATTAGCCATAGGAATTGGATAGGACCTGGAGGGGTTTATTCTAATGTAGAGGATCTTTTTTTATGGGATCAAAATTATTATAATAACAAATTAGGAAAAGGGGGGCAAGATTTAATCAAAACCATGCAGACTCCCGGTAAATTAAACAATGGAGAACAAGTAAATTATGCTTTCGGACTTGCTATTGATAAATATAAAGAACAAAAAATAATTTTACATAGCGGAGGAACAGGAGGGTATAATGCACAATACATTTCCTTTCCTAAATATAAATTTTCTGTAATAATATTAGCTAATATTCGAAGTGTAATGCCTGAACCATTAGCAAATAAAATTGCTGAGATATTTTTAGAAAGATTCTTTGAACTTGAACACACTAAATTTTCAGTTAATCCTAAGATTTTTCAATATTATGTAGGAAAATATCAATCAGACTCTTTAGGCATAGTATCAATTTCGCGTAAAAATAATGACCTTATGATCCAAGCAAGTCTACGGTTTCCTGCATTGAAGCTCATTGCTGGATCTGAAACCTCTTTTATTTTAGAATATCCTAATCTACGGATAACATTTCAGAAGGATGAAGAAAACATTTACTCAGAATTTATCTTATATGAGCAAGGAAAAGAATCTAAAATTAAACGAATAGAATCATCCAAACTAGTGCTAGAAGAGTTAAAAGGATATGTCGGAGGATATTATAGTGAAGAAATCGACCATACTTATACCCTTATCATAAAGAATGACAGTTTATATATCGCTAACTTTGAGATGGTGTTCGCTGAAAAAGACAAATTCCTCACAAATTGGGCGATACTTAGGTTCAAAAGAAACAATAATGGGAATATCGAAGGCTTTAATCTAAATGCCTGGGGGGTAAGAAATTTATGGTTTAAAAGAAAATAGTCTATAAATCCGTTGAGTCGTTTCTAGTGTGCTATGTCATTAAAGGACAATCCTATCCCGCCTTACAGAAGTTAACACACTTTACCGAAACCATTCGAGAGAACTCGGAAATTTGGCAAACCTTCAATAAGTCAGTTAAAACAAGCGAGATGTTGGAACTCGACAAACCTCCCGCGCTCAAAACAGTTATCGATGAGATTTTTACTCAATAAATTTAGCAGAGAATTCTCTCTTCAAAACCAACGAAATAATAATCATTTTAAAGAGACTATCTGTTGAAAAGGTAACTTACTCCTTGATCTGATCATAATAAATGTGTGATGAAAACTATCTATTCGTGAGGAAAGTTATCTTTTTCATTATGTGCGTTAATTTCTCACCCCCAAATTTCGAATAGTTATGTAAGATTTTACCAATCGAAACATTTAAATACTCTAATTTATCTAATATAATTAAGAGAAGAGGAAGAAGGAACATCAGATCTTCAATCTGAAGAGATTCAGAGTCAGGTGTCAAGAGAGGGTACTGATATTTCAGACAAAAAAGAAGAACAATTAGAAACACAAGGTGGCACAATGGAAACCAGTTATCTTCCTGGACAAAGACCAAAAGAAAAGCAAGATAAAAAGGATGAGATTCATCCCTATATACTTACATCAGGAGAAGAACAAAGGCAACCAGATAAGAGAAGTTCTGAAGATTATGATGGTATTGATGAAAGGCTTGATGATAAGAAATTTGATTATGATGGTATCGACTCACATTCTGAGGACGATAAAAGCGATATTAAGAGTTTAGAAGGAGGGGATGATGAGCAAAGTAATGATTATGATGGAATAGACAATCCTCAAGAAAAAGTAGATAAAGATTATGATAAGATAGATGATAGATATGGTGAGGGGGGTTATGAAGGATGATATATCGTTTTGGCAATCTCGAATTAAGATAATCCGAACGCCAGCACATTTTATACCTCAATAATTGTACTTAACGAAATATAAATAATAATCAAAAAAATTCCTGAATGGTAAATTCAGCGTCTTATTTCAATGAAAATTCCTTTGAAAAAATTAAGTCTTCACTATGAAATCTAAAACCATTTTCCAGAGGAAAAATAAAAAAAAAAGGGATTTATCTTGATTTGTTTTTTTAGTTTTGAGTTACTTAAGAAATCTTACTCAGATCAAACCTTTTCATTATAAAGCTTGAAGTTTACGTGGCCTATTCCTCCACCTTCCAGCCCTGGATCCAGACATCCAGCAATTCCAGCAAAGATCGAGTCATTAAGTTCATCTATATCATCAACGTCTTTGCTATAAAGTTCTATACCGCGTTCCCAAGCCTGTTGCACAGAAATAAGCACAGGAATGAGTGCCCTAGGGCAAAGAGGACAAGTGGATTCCTTCGCGTTCAAGAACGGGTTAAAAACAATTTTGTCTCCTACCTTGATTTGCGCGAAGCAGTATTTGGAAGATGTAACCTCAGCTATGAGCTTATATCCCATAGATTTTGCTGCATTTGCAAATATCTTCTCTATATTCCGTGGAACCTTAGCCAAGTCTTCATCAGTTACACCTACTATATTTTTTAACACGTTTTTAGCTGTTTCATCCATATTTTTCACCCCCTTTAAAGATCATATTAGATCCCATGAGGATTCGATTTAAGATTAATGAACAATTATTTTTATATTTAAGGGGAAATATGAAGTTGTTTTAAATTTTGTCCCAATTTTCTGTGAAATTGGGTTGGAAAGGTAAATTCATAGTCTGATTTCAATGAAAATTCCTTTGAAAACACGAAGTAAAGTCAAGAAAGATTCGGAATCGAAAAAGTTTTCTCAAAGAATATTAAATTTATGATTTAAAGTCTTAATTATATATTCCTCACACTTTAATATCGTTATTTTTTATAATATTTATATAGCTAATTTATAATTTAATAAGAAAAGAATCATCCATATAGAAAGACAATGATAAAAGGAGTGTTTTTTGATCTTTATGGAACACTATTGATTTATAATGATTTGGAAAGGTCACAGGAGGACGGGCTTTTAGAAATATACAAATACTTAAGAAATTTAGGCTT
>JAUVXW010000034.1 GCA_030603385.1 Promethearchaeota archaeon
GAGAATTGGTTAGATGCTCTATTACAATATCTTAAAGGAAACCTGAATTTTTTAAAAGTTTTTATCAAAGAAAAACTCCCACAAATAAAAGTAATAGAACCTGAGGGGACTTATCTTGTTTGGCTTGATTTTCGAGAATTAAGACTAGAACCCAAAGAATTGGAAAAATTTATGCGTGGGAAAGCAGAAGTAGCGCTAGATGAAGGTTATATTTTTGGTCAAGGTGGGGAAGGATTTGAAAGGATCAATATTGCATGCCCTAAATCAATCTTAGAAGAAGCCCTTAATAGAATTACAGAAGCAATAATTAATATGAAAAAAAAGGAAGACTATGATTAAGGTGGGAGTTTTAAATTTTCTTATTTTATTACTGAGGTAAATTTTGAGCTATCCGAAATGTATAATGAAAGGTTGTAATAACAATAGCCCAAATACTATAAAAATGATATTACATAAGGATGAATATGAACCGTATCCAAATCAAAGCTCGCGGATTCAGGTTTGACGCCTGGTCAGATGGGCCGGAAGAGGGACCATTGCTACTGTTACTGCATGGTTTGCCCCGAACGAGCTGGGAGTGGCACCATCAGCTGCCGAAATTAGCTGAGGCTGGGTTCCGAGCTGTTGCGCCTGATCTGAGGGGTTATTGTCCGGGTGCGCGACCTGAAGGCGTGGAGGCATATGTTGTAGATGAGTTTGTCGAAGATATCCTGGCAATTGCCGATCAGCTTGGATGGGCGGATCGTCCCTTTCATCTTATGGCTACCAGTATCGGATCTGTGATCGCATGGTGTCTTGCCGGACAGTATCCTCAGCGGGTAGCGACGCTAGCCTGCATCAACATTCCACATCCTATGGCAATTGTTGAGGTGATGACGACAGAGGCGGCGGATAAACAACGACAAGGGTTTAGTTATTTTTCTAATTACAGAAAAGAGGGCAATGAATTGAAAAATTTTGAGTCTGCCCTTAAACGCATGGAATTGCCGGCCGAAGAGACCGACCCGTATCGTGAGGCGCTCAGCAGCGAAGAAGCGCTTCGGGCCGTTTTTCACTGGTATCGGGCACTTAAAATTCCACCATTAAAACCGGTTGTCATGCCCACTCTGTACATTTGGCCCCGAAAGGCAGGGAATGTTTCCCAGGAGGCGGCTGAGGGCAATGCGCATTATGTAGAGGGGCCGTATCGCTTCGAGATCCTCGAAGTTGCGCGCAATTTCGCACTTCAAATGGAGCCGGAAACGATAACCCGTCTGTTGCTTGAGCATCTGGCTGAACATGCTCAATAAAACTATGCATTGAACATTGGCCGGAGCAGCCTTGGAAGTATATTTTTGTACCTGGATTTATTTACCGATCTCTTTTGAAAGAAATAAAATTTAAAGATAACTCTTTTATAAAAAACGATCAATATAATATACATGAATATAGGAATTCTAATCTGGGATGGTGTAGAACCATTAGATTTCTGCGGTCCATATGAAGTTATCACTGAATTTATCAGTCAAATTAAAAAACTAGGGCCATTACTTACTTTTTAAAAAAATTTGTTATTCCTTTTCCAAAAAATTAAAAAATAGAGAGGAATTAAGAACAATAATTTCAAAACTTTATTAGATCATGATAAATATGACTGTAAATTTTTTAGATTTAATTCATATTGAATTATCAGTTCCTGATGCTGAAAAAGCTTATCAAATCCTACATAATGTCTTTGGGGCTGAGAAAGTTCAAGAAGAATTCGCGGGTTTTTTAGATGGTGAGTATAATAAAGTGATTCATGTTGGTCTAGGTGATGTTGTCTTACAATTTATCGAACCCCAAGTTGAAGAAGGCTCTTGGGATGCTCAATTAAAAACAAAGGGTCCTGGAGTCCATAATTTGACTTTTGGAGTGGAAAGTGCTGAAGAAACTGCAAAGGAAATGGAAAAATTAGGAGGGTTTAAACCTCTTTTTACATTTGATTTAGAATGGGATAATATGATCCCCCCTCAATTCTTGAAACCTGGGGTTAAGAAAGTTTTTATGATGGATACTATGGAAAAACTTGGATTCAACTTAGAATTCGGTGATAATCCTGTGAAAGAAGGGGTTAACGTATTCCCTCAAACACGATATGTGACAGGTCGAGATGAATTAATTGGCAATGTATCACCAATGTTACACATTGAGTTAGTCACACCAGATTTAGAGAAGACATATGAACTTTTACATAAAGTTTTTGGCTCTGAAAAAGTGGAAATCGAGTTTGCAGACTTTTTAGATACTCCCTTTATGCGTATTATACATGTAAATTTGAGTAATGTTGTTCTACAGTATTGTCAGCCTATGGTTAAAGTTAAAACAGAAATGGGAAGTTGGTATGAACTTTTAGAAAAAAATGGTGCATACGTGCATAATATTACTTTTATAGTAGATGATCTTGATGATGTTGTTGAAAAATTCAAGAAAGAGGGAATAGAACCTCTTTTTACTTTTAATTTACAGTGGGATAAGTTGAATGAGAATATGAGTTCTGAAATAAAACCAGTATACATGATGAATACATTAGATAAACTAGGATTTCATATGGAACTCGGTGAGGTACTTACGGAAGAAGAACGCGAAGCTTTTTCAGAATTATTATATATCGATTTAAAGCAAAAATAAAAAATTTAGGAAGTGTGAATAACAGATATGATATTTAAAGTATTTAATGAAGATTGGTTGGAATCTTTAGATACATTTGAAGAAATAATGTGGCTGTTAATACTATACTTGATTTTGCTCCTTGTTATAGCAATCTTCTTGAAAATAGCATTAGGATTTTTCAGTAAATCTAGACGCACCGATTTTGGACAAGTATTCTTAACTTCTTTTCTAATAACGATCGCTTTTGCAATAGTCTTTCTATTTTTTGGAGGATGGCTTGCATGGATAATAGCATTAATTATCACTTGGATAGTTATATGTATTCGGCATAACGTAGGATTTCTAAGTGCAATTATAATTACGGTTTTAGCTTTCTTAATTTATGTGATTGTTGCTCTTATTATCGGTGCAATTTTAGATGTCACACTGATTGTTTTACCATTTTAATTCATTTTTTTTTATTTATCATTAGGTTGAGTTATATATTATGAATACAAAACCAAATATTATAATTTTTAATGTTGATCAATGGCGTGGAGATGTTTTAGGACATTTGGGAAATCCCGCAGCAGAAACACCCAACCTCGATAATATTATTAAGCAGGATGCCGTTTCTTTTAGCAATGCTTTTTGTCAGAATCCAGTTTGTACTCCTAGCAGGTGTAGTTTCATGACTGGTTGGTATCCTCATGTGAGAGGGCACCGTACAATGTATCATATGCTTCATTTAGAACAGAATGAACCGAATTTATTAAGAGTTCTAAAAGATGACGGGTATTTTATATGGTGGGGAGGTAGAAATGATTTAATTACTGCCCAACAGGAACCAAAAGATATTTGTGATGTTCGATATTGGCCTTCAAAGGAGGATCTTAAACGTTGGGGGCATAAATGGAAACCAAATTTGCACATGTCTACTAAATGGCGAGGAAGCCCAGGAAGTGATGGATATTATAGTTTCTTTGCTGGTAAATTAGATACAAAAGGAGATGATATCTATTTTGATTATGATTGGGGGATTATATTAGGCGCAATTGATTTTATACAAAATTATAAAGGGGATAAGCCTTTTTGCATGTATATCGCACTTGCTAATCCACACCCTCCATATGGGATTGAAGAGCCATGGTTTAGCACCACAAATCGTAAAAAGCTTCCTCCTCGTAAAAAGACACCAAAAGATTGGGAGGGAAAACCCTCACTCTTAAAAGGAATATATGAACGACAAAATCTCCAAGGTTGGACTGAGGATCAATGGTCAGAGCTACGAGCAGCATATTATGGAATGTGTTCTCGTGTGGATCATCAATTTGGATTAATCATAGAAAATTTAAAAAGCAGAGATCATTATGAGGACTGTGCGATATTCTTTTTCTCGGATCACGGTGATTTTACTGGTGATTATGGATTAGTTGAAAAAACTCAAAATACATTTGAAGATTGTCTTACTAAAGTACCTTTTATCATAAAACCTCCTAAAAGAAAAGTTTTCAAACCTGGAATACGTGATGCTTTAGTGGAATTAGTGGATTTTTCCGCGACCGTATATGCTCTAACCGGTATAGATCCAGATTATTCTTATTTTGGTAAAGATCTATCACCATTATTAAATGGAGAGACTAAGATTCACAGAGATGCGGTTTTCTGTGAAGGCGGTCGACTTTATGGGGAAAAACAGGCCATGGAATTGCAGAGTATGCAGAATTTAAAACAAACGGGTCTTTATTGGCCTCGAGTTAGTCTTCAGACAACTGATGAGGGACCTTATCATGGTAAGGCAGTCATGTGTAGGACAAATGATTTTAAATACATACGGCGTCTTTATGAAAAAGATGAATTTTATGATTTAACTAAGGATCCTGAGGAACTCAACAATGCAATTGATGATGACATATATGCTGATGTTCTTTCCACCTTAAAGGAAAGGATGCTAACATGGTTTGTAAAAACATGTGATGTGGTTCCATTTGATACAGATAGACGATTTTAAAAATGAAAAAAAGTGTTATTGAATTTATTATGGATTATTTTTAATAAATTCTATCATTAATTCAGCTAATTCTGGTCCTTTATCCTCTTGTACAAAATGTGCTGCGTCTTTAATTGTTGTATGATTTTGTCCTTTAGCTCCTGGAATGTATTGCTGCAAAAATCTATCTCCACCGCGAGTAACTGGATCGCTATCTGAAAATGCAGTTAAAAATGGTTTTTCCCACTTCCCAAATTCTTCAAAGGCTTTCTTATTGGCTTCATGTTCTGGATCGTCAGTATTAATTGGCACTAAAGAAGGTAAAATTCGTGCGCCTGCTTTATACGTATCGTCAGGGAATGGGGCGTCATAACCAGCCAAAATATCATCCGATAGTTTAGTAGTTGTTGCACCTTGAAGTATAAATTTTATATCAAAATTAGGGGATTCTCTTGAAAATCTTCGCCAGTTCAAAAAAGCTTCACTCATAGGTTGTTCACCAGTGGGTAAACCTCCATTTGATAACACTATTTGACTAAATCGATCTTGATTCTCAATAGCAACTCTTAAACCTATTAATGATCCCCAATCTTGACAAAAAAGAGTTATCCTTTTAAGGTCAAGAGATTTAACTAATCTTGTTATCCAATTTACATGTTTAGCATATGTATGGTCCTCCTGTTTTGTCGGTTTATCAGAACGCCCAAAACCCACTAAATCAGGGGCAACAGTTCTAAATCCTGCCTTCACTAAAATTGGAATCATATGTCTATATAAAAAGCTCCATGAGGGTTCCCCATGCATAAGTAGCATAACTTCTGCGTCTTTAGGACCCTCATCTACATAGTGTATTCGTATCTCATCAACTTCAAAATAATGTGGTTCATAAGAAAAATCAGGAAGATTTTCAAATCTTTCATCCGGAGTACGTAATAATTTCATAATTTTAACCTTTTAATTTCTAAATTTTTTAATATTTACTTCAAAAACTAAATAAAGATAGTTATTTATAAAATAATAATATACAAGGAAATTTTAATGAAAAATTATCAGAATTAGACTATAGATGATCGTAGACTATGATGGATTCTGAAATAAAAGATTTAGGAAAAAGAAAGTCCAAAAGAATACTCACATTGATATTAGGAATAGCAGCTATAGCAACGGTAATTTCAATAGTTCTAATCTTTACCTTATCTAACGATACAAGTAACGGTGGTTCAAGTTGAGCTTGTGTAATCATAAATTTTCCATTCTTAGAACTATTGAGAAATTATATTGTACAAATAAATTTTGGGCTTCTATTGTAAAAATAAGAATCGAGTTGAATGAGTCTTACAAAAAAATGATAGTTGTAAGAGGACGAACCTAGCAATGGTTTCGGTTTTTTATAAAATAACTATTAATTTATTAGGTAAAATTTTAAAAAATCAGTATGGTTAGGGATAAATATGCCAGATGCTTTTCTTACAGTTAATGAAAAAAAGATCCCTTTAAAAGATTTCATGCAGGAAATGCTGACAAACATAATTTTAGGTTATCTCAAATCCACAAAAGCAGTTCCTGAAAATATTGAAACGATTGAGATTGAAATTAAGCTATAAATTTTTTATTTTTTTATTTTAATTGAGTATCTAAGGCTACAAATATAAAAAAAATTAGAAATATATAATAATTTGAGCTGTTGGATAGCTTTAATTTTACATAAGTTTCACAAATGTAAGATTTTAAAGGAATACCATGTTTTTCTACTCAAAAGAAGATTCTTCTATTAATATGAAATTAGAACCAGAATGTGTAGGATGTATTTTTAATCAAGTATTAAAAGCTTTTGAATTACTTCAACCTAATATCTCTCACGAGATAGTTATATCCGCTCAGAAAAAACTAATGACTTTTCTTTTAAATTTTGATGAAAATCTCGATGCAGCACCAATCTTGGGTAAAGTAGCATATGGTATTATTTCAGAATTTTTGAATGATCAAGATCCTTATCGAAATTTAAAAAAAGAAAGTAATAAACTTGCTTTAGGACTTTTTGAAAAAGCTAAAGGAATTATCGATAAAGCTGATGATCCGTTATTTGAAGCTATTATCGTTGCGGCACTTGGAAATACTATTGATTTTGCGGGTCAACACCAAATTAATTTGATTTCTGATATTAAGAATTTCACAACAGAAGATTTAGTTATCAATGATTATACATCTTTTAAGAAATCATTAGAAAAAGCTAAACATTTATTAATCATAGGAGACAATGCTGGAGAGATTGTATTTGATAAACTTTTAGTCTTAACTCTCAAAGACATTTATCCCGATTTAGAAATAGTTTATTCAGTAAGAGCAGCACCAATAATAAACGATGCCACAATTGAAGATGCTAAATATATTAATTTAACAGATTTAGTTCAGGTTATTGAATCATGCGCAGCGCCAGGTGTTGACCTAACTTCCTCTACAAAAGAATTTAAAAAATTATTCTTTCGGAAAGATGGGGTGATTTTATCCAAAGGACAAGGAAATTTTGAAAGTCTGTACGGGATTGAAATTCCTGATAAAGATGCTTACTATTTGCTAAAAGCCAAGTGTAATCTAATGGAAAGAATATTTAATGTCAAAATTGGAGATTTAATTTTCAAGAAAAAAACACAAGGATTCTGAAATTATTGTCTTAATTTTTTCAGTGCCTCAGTGAAGAACCCGAAATCTCCGATCTCAGCTTTCTCTTCCGAATCTTGTATCCTTTTAAAGTATTCTTCAATCTGCTTTGATAATATGTTCTTAAAAGACTCAAATTGAGTAACCTCACAATCATCATTGGCAATCTCGCTTCTATAAAGTGTATAGAACATGTCCAGTGACTTTTCTGCTTCTTCTCTTATATCATGCTTTAGAAAATCCTTGTCAAGAATCGCAACGAAAATTAAGTTGTATTTATAGACAATAATCATATCTACATCAAGTCCTTTGATGTTAATCTCTTCTATTTCTCCCAAGTTATTTCCAAATAGACGTAATGCCCCAACAAAAGAAGATAATAAAACTGGATCGATTTTTGAATCTAATATTAGATCAAGTAAATACTCTCCAGACTCTTTACATATAACAATACCTTTTACTAGCTTATTGTCTTTAATAGTAATCTTTATCCCTGTTATCAATTCTATTACTACCTAATTCCATAATATAAATATTGCCTAATAAAATCTTTTAAATATTAATTTATAATTAGATGTAATATCTATGAAATAGATAGAGAAAAGAATACACACAATCTCCAACCATAATTAAAGTTTTATAAAAAAAAAGTCAATAAATCAAACTACTTCTCTAAAATCTCTCTCACTTTATTTACAATAGCTTTAAATGCTTTTGTAGCTTTATTATCAGGATATTTCAAAACGAATGGCAATCCTTGGTCTCCTTGTTGACTTATCTCAACTTCAAAAGGAATTTTCCCTAATAATTCAATATTAAAGTCAGTAGCTGCTTTTTCCGCCCCACCTGGAGGGTATAAATCAATATATTCACCACAATGAGGACAATTAAAGCCTGAATGGTTTTCAATAATCCCAAGAATTTTTCTTTTCATTACCATTGACATTTTTATTGATTTTCTTGCATCCATTAAAGCCACTTGCTGTGGAGTTGTAACAACTACAACATTTTCATCTGGAATTAATTGTAATATATCGAGGGTCTCATCAGAAGTACCTGGTGGTAAATCGCATATTAAATAATCAAGTTCCCCCCAAATGGCATCACCTAAAAACTGTCTTACAGCGCTCATTTTCATTGGGCCTCTCCAGATAATTGGATCGTCAGGTGTGAGAGTTAAAAATGCCATACTCATTACTTTGATATTTAGGGGCCCATTTATAGGGTAAAATTTTTTAGTATCAGCATCAACCCTTGGTTTAAGTTCAGGATCTACACCTAGCATTTTAACAACGTTTGGGCCTGTTATATCAACATCAAGAATTCCTACTCTTAATCCAACACTAGCTAGGCTCATAGCAAGATTAACCGCAACGGTCGTTTTACCAACTCCACCTTTTCCGGAAATGATAACGATTTTATTTTTGATTTTTTCCATATTTGTTTTTATGTTCTTCTCTCTCTCATCCACCATCATTTCTTTTAAATTGATTTCTGGAATCTCTTCTTCAGACATATTCTTGAATCACTCTTTCTTTATGATATGAAAATAAGAAGCTGTTTTATTTTTTTCGATAATTATTTATGAATTATTTCGTTGTTTTGCTTATAATTCTATTCTCATTATAAAAGAATTTATTTCGTATAAACTAAAGAAATTAATAAATTTGAATATATTATTCATAACTGAAAAGAGAAGAAAAAAAAGTTTGAAGGTGTTACCAAATTCCAGTGTCTAATTTCATGGAGCTATATAAATTTCTACCAAAGACAAATTGCAAGAAATGTGGAAAACCGACATGTATGGCATTTGCATTAGATCTATTACAAGGAAAAGTGAAAATTGATGATTGCCCACCGCTTTTAGAGCCTAAATATAAAAAAAATTATGATACACTGAAGGAACTTATAGGCTCTGAAGAAGGTAAAGAGAAGGAATTAAGAATAGATGTAGATACTGATTTATGTGATGGATGCGGGATTTGTGTAACAGTTTGTCCTGTAAATGCTAGATATTGTCCCCCTACATTAAGTGGCAAAGCACCGGATTATCCACCTGAAAAACATCAATTATTTCAAGTAAAGGCTGGTAAATGCGAATTATTGAATATAGAGTATTGTCGCAGGATTGAATCACAAGGTAGAGAAAGAGAATGCCGTGTATGTGAGACTTATTGTCCTCGTGATGCTGTAAAAATAGATTATGTTTAATCCGCATTTAATATTTTATAATTCTGTAAAGGTGTTAAAAAACTGGTTAGTAAACGTGTAAAATGTACTGGATGCTCTCTTTTATGTGATGATATAATTGTCAGAGGCGATGGTTTGTATATCGATGAAGTTTTAGGAGCTTGCTTAAAAGGTAAAGAGAAATTTGATCAAATAACTAGTAAAAATCGTATATTATCCCCGCTTATACGCGATAAAGGTGAATTAAAAAAAGTTTCACTTGATACTGCATTGGAAAGATCTATTGAGATCATAAAAGAATCATCTAAACCACTATTATATGGTTTTTCTACTGTTAGTTGTCAAGCCCAATTAAAAGGAATTGAATTAGCAAAATCTATAAATGGATTTATAGATTCCAATTCGGTAATTTGTCAAGGTAAAGTTCTTAATACTGCAAAAGAAATGGGATTAACATTAGCCACAATATCAGAGGTAATTAATAAAACAGATTTATTAATATTATGGGGTGCTAATGCCGCAGAATCAATACCTCGATTATTGAATAAAATCCTTTTTTCACGTGGTAAATTTAGAATGACAGGGCGTGAAATTAAAACACTTATAATTATAGATCCTGTTAAAACTGCATCATTCGGGGTTATGGGTGTTCGAGATCTTTCGCTAAATATAGAGCCAGGGAAAGATATTGATTTGATTCGTGTTCTAAAGGAAGAATGTTGTACACCAAGTGGTTTCCCTGCAGATGGTGTTGCTGGTATTGATCAAGATGATTTAAAGAGGTTATTGATTCAACTAACTAATGCTGAGAACGCTGTAATTTTTATTGGTCAAGGAATATTAAGTTCGCAGACAAGTGTCAATGTAGTTCATGAGTTACTTGATTTAGTGCATATGATAAATGTAAAACAACAAAAAGGTCGCATGTCAATCATGATGTTAGGAGGTCATTATAATATGGCAGGTTTTGACCAAGTTGCCTTATCATTATTTGGTAAAAACCATAGTTTACAATTTTTTGATAATAATCTGGTCGAAACATCAGAAACGATAATATCTAAACTTAGTAAAGAGGATTTTGATTGCTCTATAATTGTTGGAACTGATCCAATTTCACACTTACCGTGGAAACTGAGTAAAGTATTAATGTCAAAACCATTAATTCTTATTGATAATAAGAAGTCAGCAACCTTCAACGTGGCAGATGTTATTTTACCCTCTGCACTCACAGGAATTGAATGTGAAGGATTAGCTTATCGTTTAGACCATGTGCCAATTGAATTGCAAAAAATAGTAAATCCACCAAATAACATAATTTCAGACGAGGAACTTCTATCTAAGTTAATTAGAAGACTAAATCCCATTTAATGAGGTTAGAAATATGGAAATGTTAATAAATACTGTAAGGATGATTGACTACGATCAAGTAAAAGAATACTCCTTTGGGGATAAAAATTCTTTAAAAGAAAATCTAGCAATTGGAATAATAAATCCTGAAGATTTCGAGAAACTTAACTTAACTACAAGTCTGAATTTAAAATTATCAAATGAGTATGGAAAAGTAATTATAAAAGTAAAACAAAACAAAGATGTTCCAATTGGTACAATCTTGATGCCTGTATCTATCTGGGCAAATCAAATCACAGGAATTTCTAATGAACAACTAATTTTCAAAAATATTAAGGTCAATGCGGAGACTACCAGAGATAAGGTTTTAGATATGGAAGAATTATTGAACATCATCAAAAAATAACTCTTATATAATTATTATGGATAGGAATAAAATAATCATAAAAAATGGTATAGTTTATGACCCTCTTAACAAAATAGAGGGAGAAAAAAAAGACATCTTGGTAGAATCAGGCCAAATTGTAGATAAATTTACAAATAGTAAAGATATAAAGGAAATTGATGCTACAGGAAAAACAATTATACCCTCGGCTATTGATATTCATACTCATGTTGCTTCTCAACAAGTTAATTGGGCAAGACTTTTAGGATCCAATATTGATAAATTTAAAGAAGTTTGGAAAGGATTAAGATTAAAAAACATAGCTAAGGACTATATTTCAATGGGTTATACTTTTATACTTGAAGCCAATGTATTTCCATCTTTAGCAAAACAGACGATTTTCAACTTTCAGCAAATACCCGTGTTAGATAAGGCGATGCTATTAAATATCAGTAATCTATGGCCTTTAGAACTCGAATTCCAAAGAGGAAAAATTAAAAATATGGCTGTATTTTTATCTGATCTCTTATCTAAAACCTATGGTTTCGGATTTAAAGTTTATAACCCCTTTGAATGCGAGACATGGGACTTTAAAGAATTAAGAGAAGATTTAACAAAACAAGGTAGATTATATAATTTCTCCGCTTTAGATGTTTATGAAAGTGTTGTCAGATGTGTGGAATCACTCGGTATGCCCCATTCGGCTCATGTGCATATTGAAGGTTATGAAAATGAAGTTGGGAAAGAAAACCTATTTAAAGTTTTAGAGAAGATAAGGTCATTAAATTTAGAGCCCAATCAGAAAACCAATTCAAAAATAAAGCGTCATCAAATATTACATTTAGCTCATGCGAATGCATATTCATTTGATGGAAATAATGAAACTTTAATTAATTTTCTAAACAACAATCAAAATTATAGCGTTGATTTGGCTTTTATCGGCTTTAACAAGATAAATCCTATTATCACATCAGATAGAAGGCTGATTAATTCTATGTTAACTTTAGATGCAATCGATAATCAGTATAAATTAATAAGTTCAGCCGTAGAATTTGAAGGCGATTCATTTGTTTCAATGAGAACTTTAGATAAGAATAAATATCAAGATTGTATCTTATGGGCAAACGCATTGGATTTAGCTCTCAATGTTAAAAATAAATATCAGGTGTGTTTTTCATTAAATTTTCCAAACTATGCAAAACTAATGGATATCCCTGAAATTGCAACTTGGTTGATAAGTAAAGAAGCTCGAGATAATTATATGGAGGGAATGAACAAAGAATTTTTAAAAGATAGCATTCTAAAGAGCGATGATAAAGTTCTTAATTTCACTGAATTTCTTCAATTGACAAGAGTGAGTCCAGCAATGTGCTTGGGATTTGGAAGCATAAAGGGGAATATTGGACTAGGTGCTGATGCGGACATTAATGTATTAAACTTAAATATTAAAGAAACAGATCTTTTGAAAGATTTTGGAAAATTCAAGAAAAAACTCTCCAATATTGAATATGTTATAAAATCTGGTGAAATTGTCAAAAAACAAGATAAATTCAATTTAAACCCGCAAGGTTCAATTTTTTGGGCTAATGGCAAAGCAGACACCGAAGGAAAGGATTTAATTATGTCGAAAAAGGAAGAATTCTACCAAAAGTACTCATCTTTATTCTATGATTCCTATCAAGTTTCGGTTGATAAAAATCTATTAAGAAAGATAGATTAATCAATAGATTTGTTAATTCAATATTATTAATTTGAGAGTATTTAGGAATTAAAATGTGTGCTTTCAACTAGTCATAGCTTTATTCCTATGTAAAATATATATAAAAACAATGTTCAAGAGAGAGTTATCTTAAATTTCAATAATTTTAATACTTTATTTTATTTTTTTATATTAATTTAAAGTTTTAATAATAATTCAGATAATGTCTAAATTAGCTTTAGAAGGAATAATAGTTATTGATTTTTCTACTCTTATTGCAGCTCCAATTATTGGTTCTCTTATGGCTGATTTTGGTGCTGAAGTAATTAAAGTGGAATTACCTAAAATTGGTGATCCTCAACGAGGAGCTCAGCTTATTGGAAAAGGGAAGAGCCCAACTTGGTTAGTTGGAAGTCGAAATAAAAAAACAATCACCTTGGATTTGCATAAAAAAGAGGGTCAAGATATTGCTAAAAAATTATGTGCTAAAGCGGATGTAGTTCTTCTAAATTTTCGACCTGAGGTTTTAGAAAAATGGAATCTTGGTTCTGAAGTTTTGCATCAAATTAATCCAGGATTAATAATTTGCTTAGTTTCCGGGTTCGGTCAGACAGGACCTTATAAAAACAGAGGTGGATTTGATCGAACTGTCAGTGCTTTTGCGGGTTTAACGTATACGTCTGGTTATCCCGAATATCCACCAGTTCGTAGTGGATATCCGTTAGTGGATTATTTAACAGGGTATCTTGGTGCGTTTGCAGTAATGATGGCTTTATATAATAGAGACATGAATCATAATAGAGGGGAAGTGATTGATTTAAGTTTAGCAGAAGCTGCTTTTAAAGCAACTGGTGGTAGTTTACCAACTTATTCTTTAACGCGTTCTATTTATGAAAGATGCGGCAACCGAATTAAATTTTTTGTACCTGCTGAAAATTTTAAAACTAAAGATGAAAAAATCATTGCTCTTAATGCAGGTACTGAGAAACTGTGGAAGCAATTAGTAAAAGCAATGAATCGAGAAGATTTACTCACAGATAAGAAATTTCGTAAATATTTAGCACGTATACAAAATCAAGATGAGCTTTATAAACTTATTGGCGATTGGGTAAAAAGTAAAACTACAGAAGAAGTTATGGAAATTCTTGAAAAGGAAGGAGTTCCATGTGAAAAGGTAAATAGTATCGCAGATTTGGCATCTGATCCTCATATGCTCGATAGAGAAGCAGTATTAGAATTTATTGATCCTGATTATGGTAAAGTATTAATTCCTGGTATTGTTCCGAAATTGAAAAATTTTCCAGGACGTGTAAAGTTTCTAGGTGCTAAGCTTGGGGAATATAATCAAGAGATATATCGAAAATTTCTTGGATTAACTACTGAAGAAATTAAAAAATTAGAAGAAAGAGAAGTAATTTAAGCAAAAAAATTAACTATGTAGCTTCAGGGATTAAAAAGACAAAATTGCTCCCGTGTGAATAATCACCCTTCACTCTATCTTCAATCCAGATTTCACCCTTATAACTCTCTATGATTTTTTTCACGAGTGTTAGTCCAAATCCCATACCCTTTGAACCTTTTTCCTTACTGAATCCTTCTTGAAAGATTACTTCTTTCCTTTTATCTGAAATACCAATCCCATTATCAATGAATTCAAATTTTATATATCCTATATTTACTTTGGTTTGTCTTGAAATCTTAATGAGAACCTCTTTTTTGGGATTTTCATTGTAATTAACAGCGTTGATTAATATATTGTCGAATACATCTATTAAAAACTCATTAGCTCTGGTGATAATTTTCTTTTCAGATGTTATAATTCTTATATTAATATCCTTTGATGACCTACTGTTTTGGATAAATTTTATTGCTTCTTCTAATACTTTAATTGCCTTAACAGATTTTAAAGATTTCTCTAAATTTTCAAGATTCGATAATTTACGGACATTAGTAATTAATTTTGTACCTCTCTCAAATTGCCCTTTAATTAATTCATAAAGATCTTTAATTTCCCTTTCTTTCCCAGGTTCATTAAGATATTTTTCACTAATATCGATTGATAGTTTTATATTAGAAAGGATATTGTTGATATCGTGATAAAATAAATCCTTATAAAGTTCAGCTCGGTTGTAAGCTTCTCGATATTTTTCCTCTGATTTTTTTAGTTTCTGTACAGATTCCTTTTGTTCTGTAATATCTCGAGTAAATCCATAAAAACCAACTTTTTTTCCACTCGTATCATATCTTAAATAAAATGTTCCTTCAAAAGTCCGTTCTTGCCCATCATTTCTGATTACCTTACTTTCAAAAGTCCCTTTTGGAAGATTGTTTTTATATACAAGATTGAAGATTTCATATACTTCTTTATAAGTTTTCTTGTTTAACATAGAAGTATAACTCTTTCCTATTAGTTGTTTTTTCGAAAATCCTAAATACCTGCAAATGTAATCATTAACATAAGTAAAATTTCCATGTAGGTCTACTTCAAAATATCCATCCTCGATATTTTCAATGATTTCTCTATATCGTTTATCTGGTTCATTATCAAACTTGCTCATAACGGAAACTCCTTTTTGAATGCCTTAAATGAAGATGTTAATATTAGAAGGCAATTTCTTTGAATAAAATCCCGATAGTATTTGCACCCATAATTTTCTAATTAAAGCTCGAAATACACAATTATAAAGATATTTAATGAATATATTTATATCCGATATATCATATTTTTGTTCTTATAGTTCGAACAAGATGGGAAAAGGAATAAGGGGAACTTTATGGGATAGATTAATATCTAAGAAACTATAATTTCAATGGATATTTCCGATATTTCTCTATAGCTGCTCTGAATGCTAAGATGTTTTCCCATGGAACATTTAATATATTATGACTTGGGCCCGCAAAATAACCACCACCTGGAGCTGCTGCTTTAATGCATCTCTTTACTTCTTCTTCAACTTCTTTTGGAGTTCCAAAACTTAACACTCTTGTGGAATCCATTCCACCCATAAAACTTAATTTATCTCCTAATGTTTCCTTTAAATGCCCTAAATCAACACCCGCAGCAGGCTCTAATGCTTGAATACAATCTAATCCCGCATCAACCATATCTGGAAGAAGTTTATCAATATATCCACAGGAATGCTGAATAATAAACATTCCATGTTTCTTACATTCTTGATATATTTTTTTGTAATAGGGTAGCATAAAGGTTCGGAAATTCTCAAGAGAAAACATAGAACGCCCTTTATAGCCCAAATCATCGTAATAAAAAACAACATCTATTCCTGCTTCTGCATAACGTTTTATATATTCTAAATTTGTTTTAGTATATTCCTCCATAACTTCATGGATAAATTGCGGGTTTTTTCGCATATGATATGTAACCCTACTTATTGTCATTCCTTCGAAAAGAGCTTCATTCATTGCAATCATTAATCTCGCCATGGGATATAAATAAGGTGATAAGCTCGTAACAAACTCTTCCCAGATTTTTGGGGAATAATTAACCTCATCATTAATACATTCAGAGGGTTTCCCATATTCATCCCAATAAGAGTGTAAAATTTCAGGTGTTCTGAAATAGCCATCTATATACCATGCATAAGTTAAACCCGTTTTAACTTGTTCCACTCGCTTAAATATTCTCCCTGATGTTGGGATTAAGTAACTTCCAGGATATTCAGGTGGACCCTCGGCAATCATTGTTTTCATTCGATGCCTCCAAGGGTCCATAGAATGGCAATCAACATTCCAGAATCGTAGTTCTGTTATATCCCCAGCCCATCTATAATCCTCTCTTGAAAAAGTATTTTCAATATAAACCTTATTTGCGTTATAATCATCTGATTCTATAAAATGTTGATAAGAAGTACCAGTTCTTTCAAATCCAAGATAATGAATCGGTATCTTATCAGGTTCATCATCATGTTCTAAAGTTCGAATAACGCGTTCTCGTTTTGATAATACCATAATAAAAAAATATTTTGATTATTTAAAAAAATATTTAATAGAAATTGATTTGTAATTAATATTGTTCATTGAAATGAAATTAGGGAGAATTAAATAAATATTATAAAAATTGGGTTTATATTATGGATTTTGAAGAATTAACTGAACTAATAGTTGAATTGGAATTGGATGATATAGCCGATGCGGTAAAGAGTGCGCTTGAGGAAGATAAAAAGGATCCATTTGAAATTTTAACTGCTTTAACAAAAGGTATGGATGAGGTAAGTCGCCGTTATGAGGAATTTGAATATTTTCTAGGAGAATTAGTATTAGCTGGTGATACTATGAAAGCAGGACTTGAAGTGTTAAAGCCTGCTCTAGCTGTATCAGATAACACAATTGAGAAAACAAAAGTCGTAATTGCAACTGTAAAAGGCGACCAACATGATCTAGGGAAGAATATATTAGGGACAATGCTACTAAGTGCTAACTTTGAAGTTTACGATTTAGGGAGGGACGTAGATGCTAAAACGATAGTAGAAAAAGCTAAGGAGACTGGAGCATCCGTTGTGGCATTAAGCTCTTTATTATCCATGACAGTTGATCAAGTTGAAGTTGTTCATAAAGCGTTACAAGAAGCAGGATTAAGAGATAAAGTTAAATTGATTGTAGGTGGGGCTCCTTTCAATATGGAGCTAGCTAAAAAGTTTGGAGCTGATGATTATGCGGATGATGCTATATATGGTGTTGAACATATTAAAAAGCTAATTGAAAGTTAATGAATTCAGTAAGTTATCTCAAGAAGATTGTAACATAAAATCCAATCGCACATATTATACTGATTGAAATCAACAAATTCCCTTTATATTTCTTATTGTGTTCTTTTTGTTTTTTTTTTTCTGTTGTTTAGCTTCATAGAGTTGTTGTTCAAGTCTTTCTTGGGCTTCAGGATCATTTATTAAATATTGAATATTTGGATTATACCGTGTTCTATACATTCCCTCGAAAGCATACCCTGCATCTTTGAATAAAGCTACTAAATAAACGAGTTCTGGAAGGGTAATAATGAATATAATATAGTCAATAATACCAAAGCTGAAATCTTCATACGGAATTATAAATAACCCCGGTAAGGTGTAAAAAGAACTACAGATGATAGTTCCATATACAAAATAAATATAAAACGGATTTTCCTTCTTAAATGTAAAGATGATTCCAACCACCATAATTAAAGTAAAAGCATAAGCAACAATGACTAAAATTAAATTCTCTTGCATTATTAATATAAGAAAACCCATTACAAAAGAATTGAATAAGCCAAAAAACATATCATAATGTTGGATGTTATCCCTTTTTTCTGAAGATTGATTTTGTTTAGTTTCCATTTCAATCTGCTCAATATGTGGATTCTTTGATGACTAATTAAAATTTTTATTTTATATGATTTCAGAATTGATTTAATAGTTCAATCCTTTAAAATAATTTACAGTTATAAACATGTTCTTACCGCCCTTTCTAAGATAATTCATAGCATCCTCTATACCATCAATAGTAAAATCAAACATTAGGGTAATGCTATAAATGATCTTTTGAGTTCATGGTGCTTATTCTGGTTTGGTAATTAAATAAAAAAAAAAAAAAGAATTACTTCCTAAATTTCCTTATTTTTGCAATTATAATGATTGATATAACGGATAGAATGCTAAGGAGGAATAATAAATTATAACCTGAAACTGCTTGACTTGAAGGAAGACTTTTTAAAATATATACGCTTTCAACTCCTTCATTTCCTGCTCTATCTAATGCATAAAAGGTTATGATAATCACTCCTTCAGATAATTCATCCCACGCATCTTTATCGAATGTTCCATCAAATTCTGTAAAGTAAAAATTTCCCTCAATGCCTTCTATTGTATACCAAGAGGAAACTAAATCCTCTTCAAAAATAGAAATATTAAACTCTGGAGGATTTCTACCAAATTTTTCATTAGAAAGTGGAGAATTTATTGTAATATCTGGTATATATGCATCTTTTCTAAGTATTATTTCTAGGAATCCTTCATGACCCCAAGCATCATTGGCATAGAACCTTATACTTACAGTTCCATTACCCTTTTTATCCCATTCACCCTTATTGATTGTCAATGTCAATCCGGGAAATGTAATATTTGTTATTCCATCATCAAGAGTGTACCAAGTATCATCTAAATTTGGATCGAAAATTGATAATTCGAAAGATGGGGCTGTTATGCCAAATAAATCATTTTGGTTTGGTGAATTAATAGTAATTTCAGGAGGACTAGTATCTATCGTGAAATATCTACCTTCAGATGTACGCATGATTCCTGACAAGTCGTTCCCGAACACTTGAATCTCGTGGAATCCATCATCAGGTAGTGGAATAGTAGTATTGCCTAGAAGCTTTATACTATTCTGATTATCTAAGGAATATTCAATCAGGTTTAAGTCGATCCCGAGTCTGATATTAAAACTTAGCAACAATCCTTCGTATAGATTATCTCCAAGGTTATAAATAAAAGAAGTCCAAGAAAAACCTATAGCGTCAATATAATAAGAATATCCCTGTAAACCAAAAAGAAAATCTGTATACCACTCAATCCTACTAGCTTGACTTTGGTTATTTATAAAATTAAATTCCCCATAATTAATACTATTTACGTATAATCGCCATGTATATTGAGATAATCCAGTATAATTTCCAGTTGAGCATTCAAAATCCACTCTTATGTGATACCAAGTATTATTTTCTATAAATCGTACATTATTCCAATCAGATCCATTATAATATTGTAATACATTGAATTCTATCCTCATGGTTACCAGCTCATTAGCTATAGCTCCATTATCTAGTCTAACACCACAAAGCTTGGGATTGTCAGATCTCATCCAATATTCTACGCTACCAAATTCTGGAGTTCCAAAAAGATTTTTAATAACATGGGCACTGACAGAACCGGATGATGTATCGTGTAATTCTAAAACTGAGTTATGTCCATCAAGATTTTCAATAACTTGTACAGTTCCGCCATTAGTTCCGACTTCTTGAAACCATGTAGGTTCAGAACCAACTTCATCATGATCAAAACTATTGGTTCCGGGATAATGCCCATCCATAGGTTCATAATATGTTTGATTCTTAGGGGATTTTATATCAATTTCAAGTCCTGGATAACACTTTAAATCCCATAAAATATCCTTTTGAACTTCAGGGTAATTAACAATACCACTATGGCCAACTAAGCGATAGGCTCTATTATTAACTGCTCCTGATAATACCGCTGACCCTGTTGCGACAAAACCATCACCAAATGTACCAATAAGGTTACGGATTTGGATAACTAATGTTAAATTATAGTCTCCAAGATTAGGAAAAATTAAACCCCAGTAACTCACATCTAATATACCTGTACCTCTATATGTATTATAGTATATGTCATATCGTGTTTCATCCCCAAAATTAAGATCCATTAAAAATTCACTAAATGTGTACATTTGTAATGGGCAAGTGTTTTTTATTTCCTCAGTTAAAGTACCGTTATTTTCATAATTCCAGTAAATCGCATTAAAAGCCCATTGACCATGATGAGGACTTCCATATATTGATGCGTGAATTATAGTAATTCCTGCCTTTCTTAGATCATTATAGTGTTCTTTAATCATCGTTCGAATTACTAAACCTCCCTGTGACCATGCTATTAAGTCAATATTTTTTTTAATGTTGCCTGCGTTAAATTCGTTTATTATATAGTTTTTTACTGCATTTCCAATAATTTGAAGTGACGTCGAACCAGCACCGTCAATCCCGTCAAACTCTGTTCTGTTCGTATATCTATCATAATAACTTACATTGAATATATTTTGAGACCCATAATAATCAATAAAATCACTAATTCCATTATTATTCAAATCAAGCATCGATGAAGTAATTCCATTTAATAAAGGTTCACTATCACCACTAATCCCAGGAATCAATACAAGGGTCGGATTGTTTACTTCAAAATTCCTTAATTCTGATGTGTAAACTGCATTTCCTGAATCCTTGCCGAATACCTTAATTGAATGAGGTCCGTTTCCAGGTTTGGGAATTGCGGTTTCACCTAATACCGTTATGTTATTATGACCATCTAATGAATAACCTATCCAAGTTAAGTTGGATGGTGCTTGAAACTTTAACAACAATCCGTCGTTCATGTTATCAGCAATATTACAGCCATCAACCCAAGAAAATGCTATCGCATCAATATATAAATAATGATCAGAAAATGGCATAAATAAATCAGTAAACCATACGATGCTTATAACATTAATTTTATCTACGTTAAATAGAAAGACTTGTGACAGACCGCCGTTTATAAATATCTGCCAAGTATATTGAGCCAATCCTTGGTATCCCCCATTAGAGCATTCAAAATCAATCCTTACATGAAACCATTCATCATTTTGGACGGTTATATTTTCTATTTCTATCCAGTTTGCTCCGTTCCAATATTGAATAGTATTAGACCATGTTCGCACTGAGATAATTATTTCTGGAGCCAATATTCCCCCCCACAAATAAAACCCACAAGCCTTAGAAGTGTTATCAGTTCTCATCCAAAATTCAATAGTACCTTTTGATGGCAGAAGTAAGAGATTTTTTTGGACGTAAGCAGCATCAGTTACATTTGTATCATGCAGTTCTAAGACTGAATTATGTCCATCAAGCACATCAATGACTTGTACAGTTCCACCATTAGTTCCGACTTCTTGAAACCATGTAGGTTCAGTTCCAACCTCATCATGATCGAAGCTATTAGTTCCGGGGTAATACCCGCTCATTGGTTTATAGTATACTTTATCCTCAGGGGTGATGAGATTAATTCCCCCATTACTAGATTTTAAAATTTTATTTTCTTGAGAATTATTATCAGTAGTGTCGTCTTCCAAATTTCCATAATTCCCTCCTTGATAATAGTTAATATTAGAGTTGGCTATAATTGAAAATCCAAAAATAATCCCTAAAATAACTAAAATTAACTTTTTTTTACTTATATTTCTCATATTGTTTTCGCCAAAATTTTTTTAACTAATAAGTATAAATTTTAGCATATATATTTAAAATTTAGGGTTTTTCCTCGTAAATAGTTTAAATTTTAAACAAAAAATAGAAAAGACAATACTTAAAATAACTAAATTAAATTAGTATATTTTTACTATCTATACAATTCCTAATAATTCAATCCTTTAAAATAATTTACAGTTGTAAACAAGTTCTTACCACCTTTTCTAAGATAATTCATAGCATCCTCTATACCATCAATAGTGAGATCAAACATTGGAATAACACTAGAAATAATCTTACGCGTCCACGGGCTCCATTCTGGTCTAATTAGCTCTGGGTTAAGCCAAACAATCCCATTTTTAAAATGATTAGCGAGTTCTCTGATATAATAGATCCCGGGCATTTCATTCCTATGATAATAGTATATAGAACCATATTTTTCAGTTAATTCCCAACTGGCCATTGCACTATCCCCGACCACAACAACCTTGTATTTATTATCATATTTTCGAATAAAATCGTCAAATTCAATTGCCTCATCGGGATTCCTTTTACCATTGAAATACAAAGTCTCATAAATGCAATTGTGAAAGTAATAAAATTTAAAATCTTTCCAATGTGACATATTGTTAGCTGCTGAGAAAAGTAAATTGACGAGATGAGCATATGGCGTCATACTCCCTCCTACATCCATAAGCAGTAATATTTTTACATCATTTTTTCTACGTTTATCAAATACAATTTCAATATCTCCCCCATTCTTTGCTGTCTTATCAATAGTCTCATCAATGTTCAATTCATCCTGTTTTCCGATATCTTCGAGCTTTTTTAGTCTTTTTAGAGCTACTTTAATTTGTCTAGTATCTAAAACGATATCTTTCCGATAATCTTTAAAAATTCTTTTTTCAGCTATTTGTACTGCTGTTCGCATTCCAGAAGACCCCCCAATTCTCATCCCCATTGGATTTTCCCCAGAATGACCAAATGGTGATGTACCTTGTGTCCCAATCCAATGATCTCCATAATTGTGCGCTTCATCTTGCTCCCGCATTAATTCTTCCAGACGTTTTTGCATTTCTTCTAGACTAAAGAATTGACTCATCAATTCTGAAGGATTCCCATTCATTGCAGCTGCATTAAGATTA
This sequence comes from Promethearchaeota archaeon, assembly GCA_030603385.1. Lineage (GTDB taxonomy): Archaea > Asgardarchaeota > Lokiarchaeia > Sigyniarchaeales > SOKP01 > Loki-b32. Next base: position 23,035 of record JAUVXW010000034.1, read on the forward strand.
TTTTTCAACCACTTTAGGATTTCCTCTTTAAGTGCGTCTGGCGTGTCAGTTAGGATTCCTTTACGCAACTCAGCATCATATTTTTCCAATAAGTCCTCAAGAAACTTTTGTAGGTCTTCAATATTTAGGTATTGTTGATATTCTTTCAATAAAAGTTCTAATCCTTCGATTAACTCAGGGAAGCTGATCGGTTTATCTAACCAATCCCAGATTTCCTGTTTAAAATCTTCAGGGAATTGTACCATGGCGTTTTTGAAGAAATTTGCAAAGGAAATGTCGAAAATATCAAAATGGTGTTCGTTTTTACAAAGAATTGACCTCGAAGTATAGTAAAACTCGACCATATTGTGGATGAGTCCTTTATCGAGAGCTTCAATTAAGGTCATATACTCTGTGATGCTTACGGGCAACCTTTCTTTTAGATAATAAAAAAATTCGACAAACATCTGATAAAATAGAATAATTTAATGATTATAAGATTATATAATTAAAGATCTTTTATAGCTTTATTGTAAGTCTGCAACCTCATAGCGTTAAATAATAAAATGTTATGCTTGATTAACACCTTGAATTTTCCTTTGAAATGTAAAATAGGAAAAATGATTTTAATTGTTGTTTAAATTGTTGAGTAAAGATGAAATTATATGTTCTATACGATAGCCGATGATCTAGTTTTTTATCAAATTTTGACGTTCATAAAAAAGTATTCAAATTCTGAACTTAAATTATATAAATATTTTCATAATAAGACGGAGGGAATATACCCAGAATTTGTTATTGTTATTGATCAGTTTATCTTTTTTTTTGTGAAAAATGAGAATTACTTTGGTTCTAAACTCTATTTAAATGTAATGAGAAGAGAAATTAGGAATAGAAAGATCTTAATTATCAGAGCTGAAAATGTATTAATTAATTTATTGTTCAGTCTATTCCCTGATTTATATATCCATAATATCTCATTGAAAAGAAATGATTCTTCAGGGCAGAGAGAAATTTCAGTGTATTTTTTAACTTATAAGGAAAGGGGTATCGCAATCGGACGCGGTGCTGAGTATATCAAATGTGTTAATGAGTTGTTTAAAAGATATATTAGATTTGAAAATAAAAGCACACCAATTGAAATTAAATGTAAAAATGTAAATCCATAATTTTTCTCAATGTTGTTACATTTTTAAACGAAACAATTGTCTACCTAAGAAACTCGAGCTTTTGATTATAGAGAGTTTTTATAAATTCGAAAATAAAAAAAATTTCTTAATAAAATATAATAAGAATTTTTATCTACTCAGTAAATTTTTAGTAATCATAGAATTAATGAAATATAATAACTAATCTTCGCCGTAGATTGAATTTTTTTGGTAGCTACTGCTGTACAGCAGTTTCAGTGATATTTTAAAATTTATTTGTCAGTCTTGTAATAAAAAAAATTGAAGCATAATGATTACTAACTCAAAAACAATTAATAAGAACTCTCAAAATAAAAAGAAACTACGTAAAAAAATTATTAAAAAATTATATTTTTTGGGAGGAACTATCTCCTTAACAATTGGGATTATTGGAATTGTTTTACCAATTCTTCCAACCACAGTTTTCTTACTAATTGCTACTAGTCTATATTCAAAATCTTCACAGAAACTATATAATTGGATAATTAATAACAAAATTCTAGGAACCTATATTAGAACTTATAAAGAGGGAAAAGGAATTCCCTTAAGAGTTAAAATCTTTACCTTATCACTACTATGGTTGACAATTCTAATTACAATGTTCTTAATAATTGATATTTTTTGGATCCAAATATTATTACTAATTATCGCTATTAGTGTTTCAATTCATATTATCTTAATTAGACCAAAAATAAAGCAAGAAAAATAATAATTCCATACTTAATATAGCATGATTTTAATTCTAAAAAATAAGGTTAAAACTAACTTTCCTTTATTTTAATAAAATTCGCAGTCAAGAAGAATTTGTGAGATATCTAGCACTTTAATCGGAGAATTATCTTCATTTGCTACTTGATATAAATTGTTCTTACAAAACACGCAAGAACTGACAAGAACCTCTGCATTTGTTTCAATAGCTTCTTTTAAGCGATCTTCACGAATTCTTACCATGCACGATCGAGTTTCTGTTAATCTATCTCTGCCAATTTCACCTGCAATTTCCCCATATAACGCTTTAACTCCACCTCCTGCACCACAACACCACGCCATTTCTTTATTATGTTTCATCTCAAATAGTTTGATTCCCTCAATCATTCTTAATAGTTCTCTCGGTTCTTCATAAACATCGCAATATCTCCCTAAATGGCATGGATCATGGTATGTGACAAGTAAGGGATTATCCTTAGAACGTTTTGTGTATCGAATTTTTAGCCCCTTTTCTTTCACAACCTTCAAGGTGTATTGAGTCAAATGATAAAGGTCAAATTCTAGTTTACGATTAGCTAACCTTGTATACTCTAGGGTAAATGTTGAAAAACAGCCAGAACAAGAAAAGACAACATCTTTAACACCACTTTTACGAATCATTGAATAATTATGTTTCACAAGCTCAAGTGCATCATCTTCTAATCCTGTTCGAAATAACACTGATCCACAGCATCGTTCTTCTGGAAAAACTATAAATTTAATACCTAACTTATCTAAAACTTGGGAAGTAGCCGAAACGAGTTCTTTATTCCTGTATGAGGATGTACACCCCACAAAATATCCTACTTGAGGTGTTTCAACTTCTCCTTTTTCTAGATCTGCAGAACTTAAATTATCCAGGTTTAATTTTGCACGTTCATAAGCTTCTTTTCCTTCTTCACAGGTGTCACACCAATTGAATCTATCACTATGTTGCTCAAGAAAAGGATTATTGTTTTGTATAATAGCATTTCTAAGTATTTTTAGCTTTTCTGGCACTGCTCCCCTTCGTACAACTTCTTTGCGAAAGTTTTGAAATACGCTTAATGTGTCAACTCCTACAGGACAAACTATCTTACAGTTTCCACAAAGCATGCAGCGGAAAACAGATGGAATAATTTTTTCTTTGTCAAATTTAATATCCTTACGATCTAATGCTTTAATAATTCTATTCCGACCACCTGCATAATCAGTTTCTGACCAAGAAGTATTATATACTTTGCAAACATGACGACAATATCCACAATGAGTACAACGCTCGTAAGAATATTCGTCTTTCATTGTAGATTTGGGTTCAATTAGGTTTTCTGTAGAAGGTTTAATTAAACCAGCAACAGTTGGTCCAGTTGTTATTACTTTTTTAATATCATTCACTTCTTTACTACCACTCATGATTTATTTACCAAATTTTTTGTATGCTTTTTCATTCAAGCCATAATTATTTTCTTTTAAATTTTTAATTATTATATTATATTGGAAAATTTTCTCTTTTGTTTATGCTTGTACATGTCACAACTAATTATTACTAAATTTTGTATAAAAGTTTTGCAGTATTAAAGAGTAAAGAAATCCTCCAAAATTTCATTCTTGCCTTAATTATACGATATGAATTAAACAAATCCTCTGGATCTACCTTTTCTTTCAACTTCTTTCTTTTAATTACCTCATCAGGTCTAAATTTAAGTAAATAAAAAGTATTCACAATTCCAATTGTATAAACTCTATCTCCACGGCTAAATGCTTTAATTGATAGATCGTGTAAAAAAGCCTTAACAGCAAAAAATTCGCGAGGTTTACTTATATCGGTTAAACCGAATATTTTTATTCTACTCCACCCCTCTATTCCTGAAATTGCGTAAGTTGCAGTAAGAAATTTATACTTATTGCTATCTTTAATATAATCTTGAAAAAAATCCTCAATTCTTTGATCAGAAATCCAATATTCTTGAAATATTAAATTTCTACTGGATCTTCCAATTGCAACCTCAGCATCGCTTATATCTCGCCATTTTTCTTTCAAATAGGATTTTTCTACATCGATTCCGTTCAATTTTAATGCTATGTCTTTAGTTAAAGAAACGCATTTAGATGTAACTTCAGGATCGTCGTAATAAACTGCCCATACTAACCATTCTTGCTTTGGAAAAATAATATGGGAATATTTCTCAAAATTTTGATTTGAAATTGAAAGAAAGAAAGGTTTAGTTGAAAGTTCATCCTTGATTTTTGTATAAAATTGAATCGCATTTTTAATGGAAGAAAATCCATACCCAATTACCTCCAATGAAGTTTTAAGTGTTGTTAGAGATAATTCTACCTCAGAAATTGCTCCATAAATGCCATAAGTACCAGAAATATCTTCAAGAGACAATTCTCCATTAGAATCTCTGGAAATTTTAGTAATTGTTCCGTCAGGCAAAACCAACTCTAAAGATACAATTGAATCCATCATTGTTCCATATTTTAAAACACCAATGCCTGCTTTACCGGGTGTTGCGATAAAACCACCAACACAAGAAGTTTTAAAGCTTGTAGGATAACATTTCGGGGCTAGTCCATAGTCTGCAAGAGCTTCAATTAAATTTAACCAAGAGATTCCACTACCTACACTTACAATCATTTTGTCAGGATCAATTTTATAAATTTTATTTATCCTTCGCATGTCTATAATAACTCCCCCTTTTGATGGAGTTGCTGAAGAAAAACAAGATGTACCCGCAGATCTAATTGTTATTGGAATTGATAGCTCTCTGCATTGTTTTATGACCATTGAAAGCTCTTCAGTATCTGCTGGACGAATAAGATAATTAGCTCTGTAATTTTCTTTGAACTTATAATGATAAGAGGGTAAGGAAGTTAGATCTGCTGATGCTGATTCAAGTTCATAAGGGTTATCACTTATATGATAAGGAGATACAAAATCCTTTATAATATCCAGAAAACCTTTTTTCTTACTTTTATTATCATAATTTTTTATCATTATTATCATTAATTTTAGTTAAATCATTCATTTATCTAATCAAAACTTTACTTAAACTAATATAAATCCTGAAAGGAAAGCGCCCCACCAACATATTAATGTAATATACCCTGTCATTTTCGCAGGTTTACGTTCTGCTGCAATACCAAACAACATACTTAAAAAACCCGTTATTAATCCCAAGGCTCCTAAAATTATGTGCGACCAATGTACTCCTTCGGTAAATGAAGCCCAAATATCAGGATTTAAAAAAATTGTGGACAGAACGTTGATAAGCGTTAAAATCCAAGAAACTACAGCGAAAATTCCGTGGATTTTAACAAATTTACTTTCATTAACTAATACAAGAATAGTACCAATTGTTAGTAATATTAAAGCAGGTGCTCCTAAAAGCATACCAAAATGTAGGTTTACACTTGAAACGATATCGGGCATGATTATCCTAAATTTCCATTTTATTAGTTATTTTACGTTCGGTTTTAATATAAAAAAAAAAATTAAAATAGATTATAATTGCATTTTTCTGTAGTTATATTACTTCTCGTTTTGATTCTCCAAAAACTGATTTCGTAGCTTTTTTAGTAATTAGGAGTACTGCGACTAAAAGCAGCATCAATACAATGAACCATATAATTGCATGAACCACAGGATCAATATCAGCCGTTTCCACAATATATGCAGTACCTTCATGCCCTATATAATATAAAAAGGCGATGAAAACAGAAGCAGAAGAAACACCACCAAAAATTAATTCTTCAGTCTTAGATCCACTGAATAATGAAGTCTGTCTAGCTATAAGAAAAATTATGATCGCCCCGATGATTGAAATTGGGATAACGATGAAAAACTTACCATAGTATCCCATCGATATTTCTCCAGGTGTTTTTCCAAGTCGCCATTCATTAAGTACAGGATAGTATCTCCAGACAGGGATACCAAACCAACTTGCCCATATATATGTTAATGAACCTATTAACACTAATCCATATATAAAATATGATATTGTTTTATTTTTTTCTAATGCCATTATTTTTACCTCTTTTATTTATTTTGAGTGATTTCCTCCTAAATACTATGGACAGCAGTAAACACAAACCCCATAATCATCTTAAATAACACAGCAAATGTTACAAATGTTTGTAATTGCATCGCTAATTTGAATTTTGGCAAATTTTCCCTTTCTGACAGATCAAAAAAGACATGTAATAAAACTACGGCTATTGCAGGTATAACTGCGATTCCTCCTACATGTTCTTTAATCTCAAATAGACCTGCTAAAATTGGCTCGTTAGGATCAAAATCTGGAACCATTACATTTACTTTGAAAACGGGATAAATTGCGATACCAAGGAACCAAGTACCAAAATATAATAGCATACCAATTAAGCTTGCTAGTTTGAAAGTTCTAAATTTGGTAGAATCTTTTTTTACCTGAAATAAAACTATGTAATAAGATGCAATAACAGAAAATATAAGACCTATTGCCATAATAAGATGTATTGTCAATAATGTACTTGAAACATCTTCGAATATAACTGCCATAATCTCACCATATTCTATTTTTTTTTTGTTTCTCTTAATTTTCTTTTTTAAAGTTTTATGTTTAAATTATGTAATATTGAAAATTAAAAAGTCTATATATAATTTTGATTTATGAAAAATAAGTATTTCCTTAATTATTTTTGAAACTTGGCTATTTTAAACAATCGATTAACTTATAGTTTCAATTTCTGACATTTTTTATTTCTTACTTTCAATTTGAAACTTATATAAAAATGAAAAATTTGAAAAAATTCAATATTAAAATAATTTCAAACTATTGATTCCATTATTTCTTATATTCAAAAAGACTTTCAAGCTTTTATAAAAAATCGAGAAATTATACACTTTGTTTATAGCAATAAAAGAATTCAAAGACAAACATTTATTGATTATTAAATTGAAATTTATTAATCTAAGTTCATATAGTTCAAATAAGTATGAAGATAGATAATATAGATAAACAAATTCTAAAGGCATTGTTTAATAAAGGGCGTGAAAGCCTAACGAATCTTGAAAAAAAGGTTTTTAAATCAGATCAAGAAACAATGAGTCATACTGGAATTGCAAAAAGGATTTCGAAATTAGAAGAAATGGGAATTCTTAAGGTTCAGGCTAATACAAACATTAACACTATGCAATACAAAGCTCTTTTCTTTTTAATGGAGATGGAAAATTATGAAGAAATGAGAAAAATTATTAACGCATATTCTGAATGCCCAAGAGTTTTTTTATTAGCACAAGTTACCGGTCAATATAATCTTATCTTAGGAGTGCTAGGTCAAAATATAGAAGTTTTGCAGAATTATATTAATCATTGTGGACCCACTAATAAAAAAGGGATATTGCATTCAGCAGCTATATTTGTTTCTGATTTTATATTGCCAAAATTTATGCCTTTAAATCTCTTTAGTAATGAAAGTATGGAAGATAAATGTGGAAATATTTGTAAAAATTGTGAAGCATATTTAGAGGGTAAATGTGAGGGTTGCGGTAATTTTTAGATCTCTCAATTGAATTTAAATCAAATTAAGAGAATTTAGTAAAGATTTTATAAAAATATTAACTGGTGAAGAATACCATTAAAAGCCGAATTGACCCAGAAAAGAAAACAATTGAAATAATGATACAGATGTATTGTAAAAATTTTCATAATCCTGAAAATAGATTTTGTCTGTCTTGTTTAGACCTTTTTAAGTATGCTGAAAAAAGGTTAAAATATTGTCAATTTGGTGAAAATAAACCCACCTGTAAAAAATGCCCGATTCATTGTTACAAACCAGATATGCGAGAAGAAGTTCGGAAAGTAATGCGCTATGCTGGTCCACGAATGTTATATTCTCACCCAATTATGGGTTTTCGTCATCTTCTTAATAAATTTAAAAAATAAATAGGCTTGATGTGACAGAATATTAAATTATGAGATTCTTATATGATTTTCTTTTGTAATAAATATGTAGTTAATTTTAAAACCATTGGGTCGCATCTGCCTCTAAAACCAAATCATTCAGGGTTGCTGCCCCTACAATTTTTACCCCAGGAATAAGATCGACTTTTTCCAATCCTAACATTCTTTTTGATGCTTCACATACCATAATTTCAATTCCCATATCCATTGTTTTATCTATCATTTCCTTTACACTTGGAAATGCACCTAATTTTATTTTCTCAGCTTCGCCAGGTTTTAATATCCTTAATCCTGTACCCAAATAATATACAACTGGTTTGATATCCATTGCTTTGGCGGTTTGAGCTAACACTAATGGGGAATATTGACGTTCTGGATCATGACTGGTCTGTACATATAGGATAAATTTCTTATTTTCGCTTATAATACATCACCTCTAAATCTATTAATATAATATTTTATGAGATACACAAATTTTTTGTTAAATATGCGCTATACACAATGCATATCAGTAATTAATAAATCTCACTTTTATATTTCAGAAAAAAAGCTGAATTTTGTTAAAAATTTTATAAGAGAATTTTAATTGAACTTATAAAATATTAAAATCATAGAGGAAATTTAAATATATTAAATTCCTTCTAATATGACTTTCAAGTTTCTATTGAGAAAGTTTTTACAAATTCAAAAATAAAATAAAACCCCAATTTACAATACCTCCAATAATTATAGCAAGCGAAATTTCCAGAAAAGAAATTTGAAGTGCGTATTTCCAATTAGTTTGTTTCGCTATGATGATGACTGTTGCAAAACAGGGGATGTAAAGCATTGTGACTAAGCTGAATGTAATCATTTGAATAGGAGTTAATAATTCTACAAGAGTTAACCCCAAATTTTCTGCAAAAAGAGCAAGAAGTACAAGCGTTAGTTCTTTACGTAAAATGCCATAAATTAAGAATATTCCTACAGCCATTGGAAGACCTAACCAGATTACAGATATTGGTGATAGAATACGATTAACTGGTTCTAAGGCGTTAAAAATCAGCAGGATCTCTAATGTAATTCCAAGAATGATAATAATAGGAAGTGCTTTAAACACAAATTCTTTAGATCTTAACCATGTTTGCTTAAAGATTACATTATAATTGGGCATCCTATATTCATGCATTTCCATAATTAATTCTGTACAAGTTCCAGGCATTGTTTTGTTTAAAATTCTTCCTATGATTAAAATGACTGAAAAGTTTATAATAAACAAAAATAGAACCCACGAAAGACCTAAATATCTCCCAACTAACCCCATAACTACTGTCATTGTTGCAGCGCAAGGAACAAGTGAAGTTAAAACAATAGAGATCTTTTTTTCTCGCTCAGTTTCCATAATTCTACATCCCGCGCATGCTGGAACATTACATCCAAAACCTAAAATCATGGGTATAATAGATTTCCCGTGAACTCCAACCGTATGCATAACTCTATCCATCAAAAATGCTGCCCTTGGGAGATACCCTGAATCTTGTAGAATTTCAATTATTAAAAAAAATGGTATAACATATACTAATACACCACCAACTGCTCCGATTAATCCTCCTACTCCTCCATCCCAAAGAATTTTGACCCCTAATAAGTTTTCTCCGTATAATGAGTAAATACTCTCGCTCCAAATTCCATATTCTTCATCTAATAATCCCCCCAAAAAATCTCCAATGGAAAATGTAAATATATAGATCCCTAAAATAACCAGAATCAATATAACGTATCCCCAGATTGAGTGAGTGGTAAGATGGTCGAGTTTATCAGCAAGAGTAATTTTCTTAGTTTGTTTTTCAGATTGAATTATTAAAACTTGTTCTACAATTTTATTAATGTTGTTGTAAATTTCAGAAGAAATTACAGTACTAATATCTTCGCCATGAATCTCTTCAAGTTCCTTACGAAAACTATCAGCTAGTTGAATGATATCTGAGGTTGACTCATGATTTTCAAATATTTTGTTAATTTCTTCATCATCTTCTAAAAGTTTTATTGCTAAAAATCTTGGGGGATAATGAGAGTTAACAACAGATTTTCTATCAGCACTAATACCTTTTATGAGATCATTGATTTTATCCTCAACTTCCTTTCCAAAAGAAAGGATTACCGATAAATCAGGAATTTCATATTCACTATTTTCATAATTTAAATGAGTGTGGCGATATTTAACCATTTCAATTGCTTTTTCAAGAAGTTGATGGACACCTAACCCATGAACCGCAACCACAGGCAAAACTGGCAATTTAAAAATCTTTTCTAACTTTTTGAAGTCCAGATCTATATTTCTTTTATGTAAAATATCCATTTGATTCATAGCGAGAATTATTGGAACATTTAACTCTAATAGTTGAAAAGTAAAAAATAAATTTCGTTCAAGATTAGTAGCATCAATAACATTTATTATTAAATCAACGTCCTCAGAAATTATAAATTCTCGGCTTACAATTTCTTCTAACGTGAATGTTGATAATGAATAAATACCAGGTAAATCAACTATATTGAAGTGATATCCTAAGAAGTCTAATTTCCCTTCCATTTTTTCGACTGTCTTTCCAGGCCAATTTCCAATCGTCTGTGAAAGCCCTGTTAACTGATTAAAGATGACTGATTTTCCCACATTTGGATTACCAGCTAAGGCTATATTGATTGAATCTTTATGTTTATCTTTATGTTTCTTTTTTCCTTTTCGTTTATACGGTAAATGGCTTGGTGTTCTCCTTTGATGTTTCATATTTATTCTTGAAAGTTTTATTTTAGAATTTTAAAGTTTTATTTAATAAAATCACGGATATAATTTTTAAAAATATTTATAAGTTACATTGTCCCTGACATCTTACCATGATTTTTGCGGCCAGACCTCTACCAATTACCAATGAAGTACCTTTCACAATAATTTCTAAGGGTCCTTTCAAGGGAGCACTTTTCTTTTTTAATATTTTTACACCCGGAACGATTCCTAAGTTTGCAAGGCGTCTTTTAGCTTTGATTCCAGTTTTCACACTTAAAACAGTAATTATTTCTCCTTTTTCACATTCTGTCAAACACCTAATTAATGGTGTTTGGAAAATTTCTTTTTTAACCTGTTTTTCATGTATAGAATTAATAATTCAAAATCATCTCAAATAAGACTTTTTAATTAATAAAATGAATTATAGAATTTAAATTTAGGCATAACAAATTATAAATAATTTATTTTTATTATAAATTAAGTTGATTAAATTAAAGTAAAAATTTGAAACCTAATTTTGGATTTTTAATGTTTCCTTTAATTTTTATATCTTAGGTTCAATATTTCTTAAGTAAGTAAGAATTAGAATGAATAGAACAACAAATTATTTTATTTTTATAAAGAACAAAATTTATTGTATGGGGTTGTATTTATTGCTTTAATTTTGCATTAAATGATTGAATGTTCTTTTAACTAATTAGATTCAATTTCTATTTTTTCTAACATTTTGGGAACTAGAATTTCATCTAATTTTTTAATTTTCATCGTAAATTCTGTTATTAATTCTGCAAACTGTTTTCCTTCACTTGCTGAAATAGCATGAATCATTATTCTTTCTTCGTCTATTCCAATCTGTTTCAATAGATTTTTCAGATGGTCCATTCGAGGATAAGCATTTTCATTTCCACTTATATAATGGCAATCTCCTAGATGACAGCCTGCTATAAAAACTCCATCAGCACCTTTTAAAAAAGCTTGTAATATAAAACTTTTTGACATACCACCAGAACACATTACTCGAATTACTCTTATATTGGGGGGATATTGATATCGACTTACACCCGCTAAATCTGCTCCCGCATAACTACACCAATTGCATAGAAATGCTACTATACGTGGTTTCCCGTTCTTATCGAAAGGTTTGACAGCTTCTTTAATCATCGGTTCGATCTGAGTGTTCCCAAAATGGCTCATAGTAATTGCAGAAGCAGGGCATTCTGCCATACAAGTTCCGCAACCCTTACAAACAGCTTTAATTACGTGTGCTTTCTTATTATTAGATGTATATAAACCCATCTGTTTAGTAGATTCTATTAGTTCTATTGCGTTATAAGGACATAGTTCGATACATCTACCACATCCAATGCATTTATTTTCATTTACTTGAGAAGTGATGCCTTCAGTTTCTAATATATCTTTAGATAAAATTGTAACTGCCCTAGATGCCGCTGAATTTGCTTGAGATATACTTTCTCTTATATTTGCTGCTCCACGCGCGGTTCCACATAAGAAAATACCATTAGTCGCAAAATCAGAAGGTCTTAGTTTAACATGAGCTTCTAAAAAGAAGTTATCCTCATTTAGAGGAACTTTTAATATTTTGGCTAAATCAGAATTATCTTCAGGGGCAACTATACCTGTACTTAAAACAGTTAAATCTACACAAATCTTAAGATTTCCAATATCTCTTCTGTATAACAAATTTACCACCTCATCATCTTCTATTTCGATTTGGGGTGGTTTTTCTTTGTCAAATCTAATGAAAAGAATTCCTTTTTCTCTTGCTAAATTGTAATATTTTTCTTTAAATCCGTAAGTTCGAATATCTCTATATAAAATGCTTATGTTCAAGCGGGGGTTCATTTTTTTTGCTTTCAATGCGTTCTTAACAGCTTCAGCACAGCATGTTCTACTGCAGTATGGATGTTCATCATTCCTAGAGCCAACACATTGAACCATAACCAAGGATTTCAATTTTTTTATTTTTTCTTCATTTGTAAAGAGAATTTCCTCAAATTTTGATTGAGTCACAATTCGTTCATCCCGACCATATAGAAAATCGCTACCCTGTGGCTCGTATTCCTTTGCTCCTGTAGCTACGATAATTATTCCATGTGTAAAATTCTTTTTTTGTTTCTCTTTACTGAAAGTAATATCTGTCGTAAAATTTCCTACATATCCAATAACAGAGTTAATTTCCGTCTCAAGAAAAACATTTATAAATTTATGATTGCTAACCTTTTCTATTAATTCTTGAAGAAACTTTTGCACATCATTATTTTCTAAAGTTTCATAAATATTTCTAGCAAATCCTCCCAAATATTCATTTTTTTCAACTAAAAATACTTCATAGCCTTGATCCGCAAGGTTTAAAGATGCAGTCATGCCTGCGATACCCCCCCCAATAATAAGTCCTTGATGATTTATATTAATTTCTTGTTCTTGTAAGGGAACTAAGTTTCTAGCTTTTGACACAGACATTCTTACCAAATCTTTTGCTTTCTCTGTTGCTTCTTCAGGTTCATGCATATGTACCCATGAACATTGGTCGCGAATATTAGCCAAATCAAAAAGATATTTATTCAGGCCAGCTTCTCTAATTGTTTCTTGAAACAATGGCTCATGTGTTCTGGGTGTACATGATGCGACTATTACTCTATTTAAATTATGCTCTTTAATTTTTTTTTTAATGTTTGTTTGAGTATCAGCTGAACATGTATATAAATTACTTTCAGCATATATTATATTAGGTAATGTCTTTGCATACTCAACTACTTCAGGAACATTCACAACTCCACCTATATTTATCCCACAGTGACATATAAAAGCACCGATTCTAGGGGGGTCTCCACTGACATCTAGTTCTTCGGGATATTCTTTTACTGCAACCAAGGTATCTCTCACATCAGATAGATAGACATTAACAGCTCCTGCTGCTGCGCTTGCTTCAACCACAGTTTCGGGGATATCTTTAGGTTCCGAAAACATGCCACATACAAAAATTCCTTCTCTTGAGGTTTTTACTGGAGAAAATGGTTTTGTTTTGCAAAAGCCATATTCATTTAATTCAATATTCAATTTTTCAGCTAATTCTTTAGCTTTATGAGGAGGTTGTGCTCCAACTGCAAGAACAATAAGATTAAAAATCTCTTCAACAATTTTTCCATTTTCAGTTTCATAAGATACTTTAAGATCTTTTGTATCTGGAACTTCTCGAATGCAAGAAATTCTCCTTCGAATATACCTAACACCATATTCTTCTTGAGCCCGCGTAATGTATTTATCAAAATCTTTACCATATGCTCTAATATCCATTGAAAAAATGGTAGGTTCAACAATATTCATATGTTCTTTAGCAATAACAGCCTCTTTAGCAGAGCACATACAACACACAGAGGAACAGTATTCAACATCGATGTTTTTATCCCTCGATCCGACACATTGGAGGAAACCTATTTTTATAGGGATTGTCCCATCAGAAGGACGAATTATTTTTCCAGAAAATGGGCCACTAGCACTTAAAATCCGTTCAAATTGGGTACTAGTAATAACATTTTTAAATTTACCATAACCATAAGCTTTAAGAGGTGTGGGATCATATTCATCAAAACCAAGTGCTAATATAACCGCACCCACATCTATATTTATAAATTTTTCTTTAAGTGCATAATCGATAGCCTTTGCTTTACATACACCTCTACAAATCCCACATCCAATGCACTTATCTTTATCAATTGAAAAGACTAGAGGTACCGCTTGAGGAAATTTTACAGATATTGCCGATCTTTTAGAAAGACCCGCGTTAAATAAATCAATTGCTTCTATCGGGCATGAAATGGCACATAAACCGCAACCTGTGCATTTACTTTGATCCAAATATAATGATCTTTGCTTAATTTCAACTGTAAAATTTCCCGGTTGTCCTTCAATTTTCTCAATATTTGAGTTTATCAAAATATTAATGTTCTCATGTCTTCCTGCTGCTACTAATTTCGGAGCAAGTATACAAATCGCACAATCATTAGTAGGGAAAGTTTTATCTAATTGAGACATAATCCCGCCTATACTCGTTGTGGATTCTACTATGTAGACTTTATAACCAGAATCAGCTAGATCCATAGACGCTTGGATGCCTCCAATTCCGCCTCCAATAACTAAAACAGCACCGATCTTTTCCATTGATCTATCTCCATTATTAAGCATAAATTTTAAATTTCTTCTATTTTTTTCAATATAAGTCAACCAACTGATCAAAAAAAATTTTAATAAAGAAATAGGAATTTTCCTATAAAACTTGCTAGATCCATTACTTTTATTTTATTTTTTAACTCTTCATGAACCTCATTTGAATAAAGTTCATTAAGATAACATTTGAAATGTGTTAAGCACTTAGGGCAAGGAACAAGTAAATATTCTGCTCCTGTTTTTATTGCTTCTTTAATACGGTTCTCTCTTAACAGTCGAGAATATTCATTGCAGTTCATAAATCCTACAACACCGCAACAATTGGCATCATCTTTGATATTATCCATTTCAATTAATTCAACCCCAGGAATCATTTTAATTAGTTCTCTTGGTGCGTCGTATAATTTACCACCTAAACGCCCTAAACGGCAAGAATCGTGATATGTAACTTTAATATTTTTTCCCTGTGGAAATCTTACATTTTCGAGAATATTTTCCTGTAAAAAGAATTCTGAAAAATGCTGTATTTCAAACTTAAAATCTTTAATTACTTTTGGATAATCATATTTCCAAGTTCTATATCCTTCAGCACATCCAATTATAATCTTTTTAACTCCGGCATCTTTATAAAGTTGAACATTGTATTCTGCCAACTTTTTAAAAGTTTCGATATCCCCTCTTCCCCAAAGCATGTCATGACCGCAACATTTTTCATTTAATACAACCGGAATTTTATCTGCTTCATTTAATAAGCTTAATATAGTTTTTGCGGTGTTGGTATACTTAATTTCAAATTTATAAAGCATTTCTTCCATTAAGGGTAAGCATCCTACAAAGTAGGCAATTTCACCTGACTCACTTGTTCTAATTTGAGTTCCTTTTAAAAAGTCTAATTTATCTGGATGGATGGATCTATCTGCTTGAATTTTTGGAATTATATCGAAAATTCCATCATGTGTTTCACATTGAGTCATTTTTGTTTTTTCTGTTTCATTGTGAAAAAATGCCTTTCGCAATTCTAAAATTAAATCAGGGATTCTTACACCTGCATTCTCTTGAGTCATTGGGCAATAAATTGTACATTGACCACATGTGAGACAATTCCATATATTATGATTTTTTAAAACGTCTTCTATTGGTGAGAAAATTAAATCTGTTACTAAACTTCGTGGAGAAAAGATGTCTATATGAGATAATGGACACACAGTGTTACAGCGATTGCAGCTATAGCAATAATTTGCCATGCCGTTTATATTTTCAATTATTTCTCCTGAAATAAGACTATTTGTTACGTCAATAGATTTCATGTCCGGAATAGAAATTATTTATCATCATAAAATTCAAAAAATCCACATTTAGAACATTGAAAACCACTAAAAGAGGATGTACGTCTATAAATATAATCACTACATTCTAAAGTTGAACCACAGTTAGGACATTTTTCTTTAGTTTTTGTCACTTCATTCTTTTTCTGTTCTATTAACATAATTCCCTCCATAAACTTTTTCAACTTTCAGATTTCTAGTGTATTAAACTTAAAACTAGTATTGGTATTCTTTTATAATTTTAGAAAATTTAGAAAATATTCTAAAAATATTGATCACTATGACAAGAATAGTAATCATAATATAAAAGTCTTCACACTATATGCAGAAATTCAAACCTTTAATATAGAGATTACTATATTATCATTTCTAATATCGAAAACTTTTGATTAATTAATAATTCAAATCCCACATTATGATAATATAAATGATCAGAATACGAAGTTTGTCTCCTTATTTATAAATCTTTTTAATAACTTTTTTAATATATTTGAATAAAGATAAATCTGTTTTTCACTTTAAATTAAATTGTTATTACAATTAAAATAAGCTAATGCGCAACACAGGATATGCAAGGGTCAAATGCTCTAATAACAGTCTGAACTTTTTTCTTAACTAAATTTATATCTCCAGTTTTATTGTATAATTCTTGAGCGAATTTTGTTATAATATCGTTAATTATTGAAATGTTAATTTCAGTAGGGATGAATATTTTTGCTTTTTTAATCACATTATTATCATTTACGTAATAATGATGTAGTAACATACCTCTTGGTGCTTCAATAACTCCTATACCCTCCGAATTTTTCAAAGAGGTAAGAGATGGGAGCAATGTTCGCCTATTTAACACAGGCTCTTCTAAGATTTTCAATCCTTGTTGAGATTCAAAGTACATTTCTAATAACCTAAGAAAGTTAGCGAATAAAACTCCATTTTGCCAAGATTTATCAAAATATTCAAGATAAGTATTGATTTTATCAATTTCATAATTTTCGGTAATTTTATATCGGGAAATAGGACCAACTAAAAATCTTTTACTTTTATCAAAATGGAAATCAATTCCTCTTAGATTGATATCCTTTTCAAAATAGGAAGAATAGTTTTTTTCTTCGAATTCGATTGAATTTCTTTCATTTTCTTTAATTTTTAAGGTCCCCCTGTACCTATCAAAATTATCGAAGTTATTTAAACCCATATACATTACATTTGGGAGATCATATTCTTTGGGAGGAACATGATTGGAAAATATATCAATAAATTTCTCAATTATCCATTCCAAATTGATTATAGCCTTTTGAAAATATTTTCGCGCTATAGAAATATTTTTTCGAGAAGGTAAATAAATAAGTCCTCCTGGAATTGGAGTAATCAAATGAACAGATCTTCCGCCAAAAATTCTTTCGATCTCGTTGCCTATTTTAATTAATTCATATACATTTGTCGTTAATTGAGAGTCATATCTGATCAATTCGTATGGAGAGAATGGTTTTTGACTAATCTCAAAAATTTGAAAAAGATCCGGTAAGGATTGGAAGAAAAAATGCATAGAATGTGATTTAATTAATTCTCCAAATAGTAATAGATACCTTAAAAGAATAGATTGTTCTGGTACAGCTATTTCAAACATATTTTCTATTGCTTTACAGCTAGCAATTGTTTGAGATGCATAACATAAACCACATATCCGAGATACAATTTTAGGAACGTCGTCTAGTTTTTTTCCAATTAAAAAGCTTTCAAATCCTCGATTTGATCCAATTTCGAAATCAACACTTGAGATTTCATCGTTCTTTACTAAAATCTTTACAGTTCCATGGCCCTCAACACGAGTACATACATCCACTATTTTTAACAGTACTATCACCTTCTTAATTTTGGTTTTGAAAAACGATAAAATATTCCTTCATAATTTTTTAAGTCCTCAGAAAGACTAAGCAAACTTAAAAAATTGATGGTATTTGATGTAAAATCTTTTGAAACAGGACCCATACAACCATCACAGGGAAGTCCGAGTTTTATACATTTACTCTCGCATCCTTCTCGAGTTATCGGTCCCAAACATAGAATGCCTTTTTTCAAAAAGCAATCTAAATTTTCTTCACCAAGAACAATTTCATCAGGATTAGGATTTATTTTAATTATATGTGTATCTAAATTCTCCTCCATATTTTCTCTTAATGAACAACTAGAGCATAAAACTTTTTCAGATAGGTTTGTATCTTTATTTTCTATTAATCTAATTAAAATATTTCCTAACAATTTAGAGGGAGGAGGACATCCGGGAATAATTCCGTCAATTTCAATATAAGTTGAGATTGGTTTTATATTTCTTGAATTCGAAAGGCTTAAAATCCCTCCAAAAGCTGCACATGTTCCAAGGGCATACACTTTTTTAGCATGTTTTCTAACTTCTTTGAGGAGACCAATTTCCGAGTCTTCAGAAATACAGCCTTCTACTAAAGCAATATCACAATCTTCAATTTTTTCTACATCTAAGATAAATGGAAAATGAATTATTTTAGTTCTTTCAAGGAATTGAGGAAAAATATCTAAGGAGATTAATGTTGAGATACAACCGCTGCACGATGTTAAAGAAATTATAATAACTCTAGGCTTCAAATTTGATCTCCTCCATCAAATGGTTATAGAAATTATTAACAATTTCAGCAAATTTACTGCCCTCAACAGCGTTCATATGTTCAAGAATAACACGATTACTGTATTTTGGACCTAAAATCTTTTTTAATAATTTGATTTTATTATTAATTCTTTCTACTCCATCAATATATCGACATGCGTTCTCATTACATCCAATAACCATAACTCCATCAAATCCACGCTCAAATGATTTAATTATAAAATTTATATCAACACGACCAGTACATGGAACTCGCACGATGAAAATATTTGGATTATACGAAATTTTTTTAAGGCCAGCATCATCAGCTGCGGCATATCCACAAGAACCACAACAAAATGCGATAATTTTCGGACTTTTCTTATACTTTGAAAGCACTTCAATTGTCTTAAGAAACTTTTCAGAAGTGTCTATATTCAAATCTATTGCATTTGTAGGACACACACTTACACATGTTCCACATCCTTTACATTTGAATTTATCAATGCTAATTTTATCAGATTCGATTGTTATTGCATTATATGGACAAATTTTAGAACATAAGCCACATAAACCACATTTTTCCTCATTTATTTCTATTCCACTAAACTCTGCTATTAAGTAATCCTGTGAAAGTAATGAAATCACTTTTAAAGCGACATTATTAGCTGTAGAAATTGTGGAATTATAATCTAAAGGGCCAAAAATAGTTCCAATCCCATATATTCCTGAAGCTAAGGTTTCTTCACTCATAAAGCCATAATCATCCAAGGTAAAATCCAAAGTTTTTCTAAATGATTTTAAATCTTTATTTGGAACTATTGCTAGATTTAATACAATCAAATCGCTTGGATATTCCATTGAATCTGCAATAATCCGCTTTTCATTATTTTTCTCAACAATTTTTATCTTATTAACATAATGGAATCTGGGGTCCCTTGAACTAAGTAAAAAATCATTATTGTCATTAATTTTGTTTAAATCATAGAAAACATTTACGGAGCATTCAGGATTTTTTACATTTATACAACTTAGATATTTTAAAGCAAGAATGTCATGAAGTTTATGTTGATGATCAGGAGAACATGCGCATTGAATAATTGAAATTCTCTTTGCAGGTTTTTTATTAGAAATTTTTAATATTTCCCCACCTGTGAAACCGTCTGAAGAAAGCATTCTTTCAAATTCAGGGGACGTAATTATGTCATTTTGTGGATCATAATGGTATTGCTCTAAATCAGAGTATAAATCGGCACCAATTGCAATGACTTTTACACCAACTTTGATCCTAATTTTCTCTTGTTTTTGATCAAGAGTAATTGCTTTATTTATACAAGCACGTTCGCAAATTCTACAATTAAGACAACTATCTATATCTTCAATATCGATTAAAGGAACATAAGGATATGAATGAATAAATGGGATGTATATAATTTTTCTATTAATTAAACCAAATTCGTACTGATTGGATTTTTCTATAGTACATACATCTATGCATTGTTTACACCCCGTGCATTTTTTCTCATCTACATAACGGGGGTTTTTAAGTAAATCAATTGTAAAATTACCAACCTCTCCTGATACACTCTCGATTTCGGTATTAGTTAAAATTTTTATATTTTTTTCTTTTACTAATTCAGCTATCAATTCAGAAATGAAACAAATAGAACAATCACCCATTTTATAGATTCGATCCCACCTAGCTACCTTTCCTCCCAGGGTTGGTGATTTTTCAATAAGATATACTTTAATTCCTGCTCGTGCTAAATTTAATGAGAGCGTCATGCCTGCAATTCCACCACCTATGATTGCACAACTCTTTTCTATTTCAACTCTCTTAATTTTTACATTCTTCTGAAGAATTACCCGTTCAATGGCAGCTTCAATTAATAATTTTGCTTTTTCTAAAATTAGTGTAGGATCTATATTATCCACTTTAAATTGATGCACCCAACAGCATTGTTCTCTGATATTTGCTATTTCTATGTTTGCGCGTTCAATAACATCCTCAAAAATGCGTTCAAAAATATGTTGATGTGTCTTTGGGGAACATGCGGCAATAACAACCTTGTTTAAGAAATTATCTTTAACCCATTTGGCAATCTTAATAAAATTTTTTTGCTGGCATAGATTTTCAAAAACTTTGACAGAAACAACATATTTTAACTTATTTACGTAGTTTTCAAGGGCATTAACATTTATAATATTTGAGATTTCTGTATTGCAATTACAAAGAATAACCCCAACTCGACTTATTTCGCTTCCCTTTGAATTTAAATATTCATCAATATCTTCTCCTGATAAAATCCTTTTATTAATATTTATTATCTTAAGGACCCGCTTTCCTTCTTCTGTAAGAAAATATGATTTCTTATCTTTATCTATTAGATATCCAATTTTTTTGAGATGGAAATTTAACTGACCCGTTGTTTCTAAACCAAGTCTTTCCATTAAATCTGTATAGGGAATATAACCCTCATTTTCTAGAAGGTGTAATATCCTTCTTCTAAATGGATGAGATAATATTGAATATATATCCATCTTCTAAATCCCTCTCTTTTTCACTATTTTCAAACAGGATATTTAATTCTACCCAAATTAAAAAAAAAATTAATTTTTAAAAATTGATTATGGTACTTAATTGTCATCATTTTCTAAAGTTAAAGGTGGAGATTTCCATGTAATCGATTTATTTTTCATAAAGTTTTCAAATCGTTCTATCTTTAACTGACAGAATTGAGAAATTTTCTCTTTCATTTTCTCTTTGCTTGTTTCATCCAATTTAAAAGATTTAATTACTCCTGCATCAATTACTTTCTTAATTATATCTTTTCCCTTTTTAGTGCGAGTGATTACTGTAGTAAATTTATCCATAGAACCTAATCCTCCAAATGAGATATCAGCATAAATATTAGTGAAATCGTTACAAGCAAGACAAGGTTGACGCATATAATCTTTTATACTCTCAAAGGGGATATGGATTATTTTTTGAGTGGCGCCTCTGTTTTTCAATTTAATGATTAGATCTTCTTTAATGTTTATTCTTTCAATATTTTCGAATTTCAGATTGAATTCTTTTTCAAACTTCTCAATTCTGAGCTTATCAAAAAAGAAGTTCTCGTAACAAAATAATCCTAAACAAAGCTCAATATTCTGTGAAGGAATAATACCTAAACTTTGCATGCATCTAATAGTATAAATTTGGCACGGTGTTCCAACTACAGCTAATCTTTTAAATTTGTAATGTCTTAATTGGGGAAGTGAACTTGTATATGTGTGAAATTTCTGTAATTCATTTACCTGTAGAGATAAATCTAATTTAACTCCTGATGCCTCTATTAAATCTTTTTTATTTCTAGCAATTGTGGCTTCTCTAGAAAAGGCAGTTTTTGTTTTAGCAACGATAGCTCCATCAATTACTTTCTTCTCTATTAGATAGTTTATTACTGAGTTTACTACGCCTCCATCTGTTCCAAATTTTAAAAAATCTTTATCTGTGGCTTGACATGAGTAGATATTGTCGATAAATCCAAAGGGCATGGATGAAAAATTTGTGAAATTATAAGTTTTATTAAGATCATCGTCTAAAATATGAGTCTGTGGACAAATTAAATAACAAATTCCACACTCAAGACATTTTTCCTCATTTATATATTTTGGAGGTGAATTAGGATCCATCATACCAATTACATCATTTTCAATTGAATTACAAAAACTTACACAACCTCCACAATGTTGGCATATACCAGGTTCGTGAACTTCTTTAATTAAATCCTTAAAATTTTTTATTTTCATTATCAAGAATCACCAAGTGTATTTATAATCTCAAAATCTTAATGACTATTTTGGTAAATATTATGATCACTATGATAAATATTATTGTCAAAATATATAAATGTATCTTTTTCGTATAATTAAGGAGTGACAAACCTCAATTGAATATTAGGAAAATGATAAAGATTATATTAATTCTGGATCATAGGTAGATCCGATTCGTTCATTAAATAAAAAATTGATAAGTAGATTTATCAAAATAACAAATATTTTTCTTATCAAATTTTTTAAATTTATCCCACCTCATTAATTGGAATATAGCATTAAAAAGCGATTATAATTACATTTTTGTATTTTTTTCAAAATTGAAAAAATAAATTTTATTATAAATAATAATTGGTGATATTTTACAAAGGTGGATTAGATGTCTGAAGAGCAGACCATTAGATTAGGCGTATATATCTGTAGATGAGGAGTAAATATTGGTGCTAGCATTGATTGCGATATTGTTAGAAATTATGTTGAACTACTCACTGGTGTCATAATTGTCCGAGTAAATGATTTTACTTGCAGTGATCCAGGACAAAAACTTATTAAGAACGATATTTTAGATTTAGATTTGAATCGGATTGTTGTTGCTGCTTGTACACCAAAAATTCATGAATCCACCTATCGAGCAGTATTAATTGAAGCGGGATTAAGCCCATATTATTTTCAAATGGTTAATTTACGCGAACAGTGCTCTTTTATTCACTCAGATGACAAAAAAAATGCCACTGAAAAAGCTATAAGATTAGTACAAGCAGGAATAAATCGTGCACGGGAATTAGAAATTATCCCTCATAAAAAAATATCGGTGGAAAAAGCTGTTTTAGTTATTGGTGCTGGAATTGCTGGGATGAATGCTGCTTTAGATTTAGCAAACCAAGGGATTCCTGTTTATTTAGTCGAAAAAGAAGCCACAATTGGTGGAAAAATGGCACAATTAGACAGAATTTACCCCACCGATGATTGTGGAATATGAGTACTCGCACCTATTATGGTAAGTACTTCAAAGCACCCAAATATAGAATTATTTACTTATAGTGAAATTATTGAATTTGGTGGTATCCCTGGCAATTATAATGTTAAAATACGAAAAAATCCCCGTTATGTTAATGAAAAGAAATGTACTGGTTGCGGATTATGTACAATAAAATGCCCAATAAAAGTTCCGAACGAATTCAATAGAGGTATTGGCGAAAGGAGCGCAATTTACATACCTTTTCCACAAGCTGTTCCTAAACTTGCTTTAATTGATAGGGATGTCTGTATAGAATGTAAAAACTGTCAAAGAGACTGTCCAGCAGAAGCTATTGAATTTGATCAAGAACCCGAGTTTATCGATTTAAGAGTTGGAGCAATCATTGTTGCTACTGGATGGGATGAATATCCAATTATGAAATATAACGATTATAAATATGGTATTTATCCTGACGTAATTACACAGATAGAGCTAGAGCGAATATTAAGTCCAATTGGACCAACAGGGGGTCATCTTTATAGGATTTCTGATGGAAAAACCCCAAAAACAGTAGCAATGATTCAATGTGTTGGTTCGAGAACCTTAAAAGGGAACCCCTATTGTTCTGTAGTTTGTTGCAGTGTTGCTCTTAAAAACGCTCAACTGCTAAAACAAGAATATCCGGATATGGAGATTGTTATTTTTTATATTGATGTTCGAGCATGGGATAAAGGAAATGAAGAATATTACAGAAAAGCAAGAGAAGCAGGTATAATGTTGGTTCGGGGAAAAGTAGGAGATATAAGAGAAGATCCAGAAACAAAAAAGCTAAAAGTTCGAGCTTCTTCAACTTTAACGGGTGATTTAATTACTTTGAACACGGATTTAGTCGTATTATCAACAGGCATGGTCCCTTCTAAAAATGCAGCAAAAACTATTGATATTTTAGGATTAAGCAAGGATTCGAATGGTTTTTTACGTGAGATTCATGGATGCCTAAAACCTCAAGAGACAAATAATATGGGTATTTATATATGTGGATGTGCCGCTGGACCCAAAAATATCCCTTATTCAGTATCAACAGCGTTAGCCGCAGCAAGTAAGGCATCAACATTACTTTCTAAAGATACAATAATTCAAGAATTAATTATTGCTGAAATAGATGAAGATCTGTGCATGGGTTGTCGTAGATGTGAAAAACTCTGTTATAATAATGCAATTATAGTTAATGGAGAAGGTATTGCAGAAGTAGATGATTTAAAGTGTAAAGGTTGCGGTGTTTGCGTTTCATCATGTCCCGCCCGAGCAATCGACCTCAAATATTACAGAGAAAAACAATTTGTCGAAGAAATGAAAGGGATTTGTAGTATTGAAATTGAATCTATTGAATCTATTGAATCTATTGAATTTGTAATGAAAGAGATTGAAGCATTAGCTCCTCATAAAATTTAAACCGAAAAAGAATGATCCTTTCAAAAAAATTATAGTTGAAAGGGAACTAACCCATAGCCTGGGTTTTCGGTATAATAATATTTCTTAGATTTAGGGTTTTGATTTATTGAAAATTTTTTCTAATTTTAGTATTTTGTAATAAGTTTAAATTATGATTAATTCATAATTACCCTTATTAGATATTTTAAGCATTTCTAATTTCCTGTTATAAGTGGAATTTGATTATTATATATTTTTTTATTTTTTTGTTAAAAAAATTGACAATTTTTATTTTCAAATCATGTTTATTAATATGGTAGAAATGTGATTTTGAACTTTATACTGCCATAAAAGAAAAATTCACTAAAGTTATAGATTGACAATAAAGCTTGTCAAATCTAATATAATTTTTGTTATCAGATTCTTTAAATTCTGAGGTTTTGTTTATTTACTTGGAATAGTTAGATTTATTTATTATGAGGTGAGAATTAAGATGGAAGTTTTAGAAATTAAACCTGTTAGGAATAAAGAAATTATAGTATATCTGGTAAAGATTTCTAATATAAAATCAAAACCTAATGCAAACGTAAATTTATTTGAGTTTTTAAGCCGTATAAATGTTAATTTTGCCACAATTGATTTAGAAAATGAGAACCTAAGAAGTTTTAATAAGTCAACCTTAGCAAAAATATTGGAACAATATAAAATTCCTTATTATACAGTAGATATCCCAGAGTATGCGATGGGTTATCTTATGACGGAAATAATAGGGAGAGAAGATCAAGTTAACGAATTAACAGAAGAATTTCTTAGTATGAGAAATAAAGAATCTATAAAAGGGCTGAATTTAAAATCTTGGATTGATTTTCTCAAGGAAGAGATCGATGAAAAGAAACTATTTTTACAATTAAAGTTAAGACCAGAATGGATTGTTAAAAAAATTCTAGATATAATAAGAAGTAAAAATAATAATGAAATCACCTTCGTCCATTTTGCTCAGGATAACATATTTAATGAAACAATGAACCTTTTAAAAGATTTAGATATAAAAGTTAAGGTTTATGACCATAAAAAAGAAAATTTTAATTTAAATTTAATTATAAATGAGGAGGAATTAGAACAATGGAAGTATTAGAATTAAAACCATTAAAGAAAAAAAGTTTAAAATTGGTGTTGATAGAAAGTGAATTTCCAATAGATTGGTGGTTTGAGACATCAGCACAGAAAAAGCACGATTTAGTTTGGAATTTAAATCTAGTTTCGAGGGAGTATCTTAATCTAATTGAAGAACTTATGGAAAAATATAACCCAAACTTCGCTGTAGAAGAGAAGGGGAGTCGTTGGGAGGATACGATATCTCATGAAGATCCTATAGAGACATTATTTAGAGAACATGGGATTCCCTATAAAATGGTTGATATTTCAGAAAACGCAGAGTATTATCTTTCTTCAAATTTGGAAGATCTAAGAAATTTTATAAAGCAGTTAACAAAATCGATTAAAAATACTCAGAAGAATGAAGGCCATAAGGATGATTATTTGTTTCTACGACAATTATTATGGAAGGAATATTTACAAAAAGAATATGATACGCAAGAAGATGAAATAAGATATAAGGTTCGAGAAGCTTGGATGATGATGGGAATTCTTAAATTGGCGAAAAAATTGGAAGATAAAAAGCTAAATGCATTTTTTATCTGTGACTCTAAACATTTCAAAGGCATTACTCAATTAACAGAAGAATTGGGTATAGAAACTGAAGAAATAAAAATTAAACGATTAGTTAAAGTTATAAATAATCCTGGCTCTGAATCGATTAAAAATATAATTAAAAAATCTATACTTGAATTATCTCCAATTAAAGTGAAAAAGAAGGAGTCATTAGAAAAGATATGTTATTTCTTTGACACAGACGACAACGCTTCTCCTTTCGATATAAATATGGCTTATGATGCGGGATTTGATGTTGTTATCCCTATTAGTAAAATGACCGCTGATCAAGTCCCAAAACTTGTCCAAGATGCTATTTTTTCCAGAAAACCAAAAGCTCCTACCACGTTCTTTATTGGTGGATCCAATGTTAAAGAGGGCGAAAAAATAGCTAAAAAAGTAATGGAATCGTTGGTACCTCCTTTTGAATGCCCGGTAATAATTGATCCTCGTGGTTCGCATACTACTGCTTCTTCAATAGTCGCTAAAACTATTGAAATTGCTAAGAAAAATGATTTGTATGATTTGAAAGGGAAAAAAGTAGTTATCTTTGGAGCAGGGCCTGTTGGAAGAATTGCAGCAATACTAGCAGCAAAATTAAAATGTAAAACTTATTTGGTTGAAACTTGGGAAAAATCAAGTGAGAATTTCATTAAAAACCTAGCAAAAGAATTAATGGAAGAAGTTGGAGTAAAAGATACTGAAATTATTGGAGTTTTTGCACCAAATGATGAAAAGAAATTAGAAATAGTAAAAGATGCAGATATAATTTGGACTCTAGCTGCTGCCGGTGTAAAAATTTTATCAAAAGAATTACTATTTAAACTCCAAAACAAAATTATAATCGATATTAATCTAGTCCCTCCTTATGGAGTTGAGGGTTTAAAGCCAAAAGATGATTATAAAGAAATATACCCAAGTATATTCGGAATTGGAGCATTGGCTTTAGGGCGTTTAAAATCTAAAATTGAAGCAGATATCCTTAAAGAGGCATCGAATACTAAAGGAAAAAAAGTCTTTGATTATAATTATGCATTTGCACAAGCAAAGAAGATCTTGTTCGGAAATAGTATAAAAATCTCTACTTAATTTTTTTTTTAATTATAAAATCTATTTAAATAAAGAATAAAATAAGTGAGAAGTGATTTTTGTGTATAAAAGCATTTTAGATGAAAATAAAAGAAAAAAATCCGCAATTGAAAGATTATCTGAAATAAAATCTGATAATAAAAAGGATTATAAAATATCTGTTGAAAATTGGCAATATAGAAAGAAAATAGATAAGTTGATAAAAAACCTCGAAAGTAAAACTTTCTGAAATACGAAAAATGTAAGATTACTGATAATATATATCGCATTTCTAATATGTTTTTAATTTTTTTTAATTTATTCTTTTATTATATTAAAAATACAATTAGAGGTGTTAGTGCTGTTGGAATAGTAATAACAAGTAATTAGTAATAATAACAGTATTAACTTTTTTTCTTCTAAAAATTTGAGATTGCTATAATTGGAGAAAATCGACGAAAAGTAAAAAAAAATAAAATAGAAAATAAGGCATTAATACCTTTTAGGTGATAACAAATTTTTTTTTCATTTACTTATTTTGTAAAAATTTAGTTTGATATCACTTAAATCGTTGTATCTATTATTTTTTAGATTAACAAACTACCAATCTTTGCGTTGTATGAGGGCTC
>JAUVXW010000054.1 GCA_030603385.1 Promethearchaeota archaeon
GAGCCCTCATACAACGCAAAGATTGGTAGTTTGTTAATCTAAAAAATAATAGATACAACGATTTAAGTGATATCAAACTAAATTTTTACAAAATAAGTAAATGAAAAAAAAATTTGTTATCACCTAAAAGGTATTAATGCCATTTATTCTATACTTTTTTTTATTCATTTACTTCCATTTTTAATTGATCTATTAATTCGATTAGATCTATTATCTCAAAACCAATATTGTATTTCATATTTGCATCAGCTAGGTTAGTTCTGCAAAAAGGGCACATTGAAGTAAGAACTGTGGCTCCCGTTTCTTTGGCTTCTTCTAAGCGTTCTTTTGAGATTTCTAATGCCCAATCTGGATATCCTATTTTTACCCCTCCTCCCGCACCACAACACCAAGCGTTATTTCGATTCCTTTTCATTTCAATAAATTTAATTCCTGGAATTGATCGAATTATATCTCTCGGTATTTCATACATATCCATATGTCTTCCTAAATGACAAGGGTCGTGATATGTTACGATTTTCTCATAATTCGATGTAATTTTTATCTTTCCTTCATCTAGTAGGGTTTTAATTAATTCGCCTGTGTGAAGCACTTCAAATCCTAAGTCTGCCCCCAATTTTTCATAATCTTTTTTCAATGTTCTATAACATCCAGCACAAGAAGTGATTACTTTTGATGCACCAGTATTATTAATTTGATTAATATTATAATTCATAAAATCAGAAACTATGTCTTTTTGACCAGTCCTAATTAAGGGACTTGTGCAACAATGCTCATCAATAAGGGTAAAATCAATTCCTATTTTTTTTAGTAATCTCAATGTAGCATCTCTAAGTTCCTGTTGACGATAATTGGATGTACATCCTATATAATAAACCCATTCTGCTTTATCTGGTAGATTATATTTCTTTTTTAAATCGATGTTATCTGAATTCTTTTCACCATATGGATTAAAATTATTTGGATCTTTAGTACGTTCTAATAAAAATTTTTGATTTTCTGGACAAAATCCACTTTTGACAGCTTCAACTCGGGCTGCTTCAATGATATCTACAAGAAAATCCTTAAATTTTTCAAATCGACAGTTTTCTGTACAATTACCACATGTAGTGCAAGCATATAGTACATTTGCTAAATTATGACTCCATTTAAGGTCGTTATTAATTAATCCATAAATTAACCACATTCGACCTCCAGTACTATAGGTTTCAAATCTATATGTTTTATAACTTGGACAATTAAAATCAGAATAATCATAAGTAAACTTACAATAACCACATCGAAAACATCTATGAACAATATCTTTCCAATCCTGATAACTTTCAGATGTCATTTTTACTACACCTCCCAATTCCCAGGGTTCATAATACCATTTGGGTCTAATATATTTCGAATTGTTTTTAATAGATTTTTATAATTAGGATCCATTTTTTCAACAATGAGTTTTTGTCCTGCTAATTCACTCTTCCAAGGAATTCCGCCTAACTCTAAAACAAGTTTATTGGTTTCGTCTAATGCATCCCGAGCATTTTTCATATCTAAAGGATCTGCCCGATTAAAAGCAAAAGTAGGAGCAAACATTACACAATGACCTTTTCCGATTATTCTAAAAGCTTGTGTGGTAATAATACTATACTTATTTGAAATCTCCGCAGCTCTTTTGCTTGCTTCAGGAATCATTTCAAGAGGCATGAATGAACCCACATATTCAAATCCACCACCTTTTCTAAAATCAGCAGCAGCTGCCGCGAATTGTGGTTTTATGAGTAATCCTTTTATTGTCCTTTCAGGCATTTTCATATATTGAGCCCCATTTTTGCGATATAGTCGTTTAATCATCTTTCTTTTAGAAGCTAATTCCTCTTCTGAATCTCCCGTAATAAAGACCATAACCAAAATAAGATCTTTCACATAATCTGGTTTATCAGTTTTAGACAGAAGAAAATCTTCTGCTAAATCAGTATATGTAATTTTAGAAACCAAATTTGGAATATTATTTGGATCTCTACACATCCCAAAAACCACATCTCTCATTTTCGGTTTTGGATAAAGTTTATATGATAATTTTGTAACAATTCCCATAGTACCAAATGAACTAATAAACAGTCCAACTAAATCTGGAATTGGACCTCTTGAAAACCAATAATCTGATATGGAACAAGAACCTAATTTACAGATATCTCCATTTGGTAAAACTACTTCTATTCCGTTTATCATGTCTCCATGATTGCCATACTTCTGTGATAAATAGCCAGATCCGTGGATTAAAGCATTCCCTACAACTGTTGCCGATGGTGGCGCATCAGGGATCGCGGGTTGTAAGTCAGGATAGGATTCATCTAGATAAGAAATTAGTTTACCTGTGGTGACTCCAGGTTCTATAAGAGCATAGCGGCTTAATTCGTTTATTTCTAGGATTTGATCCATTCTTTTTAAATCTACTACAATTCCACCTTTAATTGGAATTACTAGCCCGCTAAGAGTTAATCCTCCGCCCATAGGGATAAGTGGAATCTTTTCTCTATTCGCTAATTTTACGATTTTTTGAATTTCCTCAACCGAGTTAGGCATTACTACAAAATCAACGGGACGAGGTTCTGAAGCTCCAGGATCTTGAGAATACATAAATAGATCTTCTACTGTATTTGATGCAAAATCTTTACCAACAATTTCCTCTAAATCTTTTATAATTACCTCTTTATTCATCTTAAATATACCGTATATTTGGATCTATAATAAATAAAGAGTTATTTTTATGTGTATTTATAATTAATTATTTAATAGTCTGAGTTAGATAATTGAGAAGCAAAGAAGAAATTTAATATAAAAAAGGATAATTATTATGCTTCAATTAAGTCTCTGCTAGCAATGATGTTTGCATCTAATCCTATTACATTTTTAATTAGAATATCTCCCATTTTAATAGGAGCTTTTACTTCTGTTACTGCTATTTCTTTTAAAGTTTCTTGAAGTTTCTCCTTTGGGATTGGAGTATCTGATCTTACAGGGATTAAGGGTAGAAAACCATTTTCTACTCTAATAGTTGTTGTAAGAATTCGTTTTGGTGCAATAAATTCTTCTCTTGCATATTCTTCACCCCTATTACATGAATGTCCTTCAATAACTAGCTCTCCATTAACGTTCTCAACATGAACTAAACAGCCTGTAGGACATACAATACAACGGATCTCTTTGTTCCCTTCTGGAATTTTTGATTCTGACATCATGATTACCTCTTAGGATAGTCTTCTTCAATTAAAACCTCTGGACGAGGAATAACCTCTATTTCTATACTCTTAATATTAGAATCGATATTAAATTCGTTTAAATTTAGCTTTATTTCAAGCATTTCGCTGGGGATTACATAGCTTCTTTTTCTTTTATATATAATTCTATTTTTGTCATCCTTAAATTGAATTAAAAGCCTTCTATCGGGTCTTTTAACTCTAAATGTAAATATTACATCTTTAGATAAATCAGATCGATTAATCAAATCAGGTTTGACGTAATTCACATTTTCACCAGCAATACATTTTATTATTTCTTTTCTTTCGATTTTTTTGTCATATCTGTTTTTGATATAATCAACAGCATTCAATCCAGCTCTCTTTGCCTCTGCAGTAACTAGATCTACCAAGTCATGTACTTGCAATACATTACCACAAGCAAATACTCCCTCTATCGTAGTTTCTAAGTTATTATCTACGACAGGACCGCCCATTTCTGAGATTTCAGCTCCAGCTTCTCTTGTTAATTCATTTTCAGGTATTAACCCGACTGATAATAGTAATGTATCGCATTCAATAAACTTCTCAGATCCTATAACTCTATCGAAATTTCTATCAACCTTAGAAATGGTAATCAGTGGAGATCATTTGGGGCACACGTTTATTGATAGACTAAAATCAACGGGATGTTGGTATTGCATTAGCTCAAATTCGTTAGATTTTGTTGTTAATACGAGAACTTTTTAATTAAACTTTCCGAACTTTTTATTTGTCCTAGAACATTTTAATTGAACTCACCAATTTACAAATGTAAATTCTATTTTATACAAATTTGGTTATTAATTGAACTATACGAAACGCAGAGTTTTATTTATTAAAGAATGGCAATGAATGATTTAAATTTTAGAAATTTTTTGCAATGAATTCTTTTTAATATGAATTATGATAAAAATATAAGATTTGATGAAAATGATATTCCTATCCAATTATTAAAAAACTTATAAATTATCATTTAACAAGAAAAAAACAATAAAAAATAATAATGAATATTTACATACTAAATTGATAAAAATTTATTGTGAAAATTATGAGTGAGCAATCTAATAATGAAGATTATCCAAATCCTCAGTTAAATACTGTTAATTTTGAAGTAAGATATTTTCCAATCTTGAATGTTGATTCGATGATTGGCCAGTTTCAAGAGGAAATAATTGATGCTTTACCAAATTATCGAAGTGAAAAAAAACTAGTTTCTGATAAAATTGGTATTCAAGAAAGAACTGTGCATTCGTTTTTTAATGAGGATAAAAAGCTAAATTTAAACATTTCTAATTCAAATTTTCATTTAGCAGATCGAAATTATAAAAGATATTCAGCTTTTAAAGAAAATATCACTACTTTTACTAGCAAATTTTTTAATAAATTCGAATCAATTAAACAACTCTTATTCATAGGATTAAGATATATCAATGATTTTGAGTTTAAGCTTGAAGAAACTAGCTTTGACGAATTTCTTGAATATTTTAATATAGATGATGCGGGTGTTAAAGATACAGCTGAAAGTTTTAGAATAGAATTTGTCTATAAAGAAGATATTTTTAAATTTAAGAAATTTTTAGGTTATACCAAAACTGTCTCATCTCATTTTTTTACAATTGATATTGATTCAAATAGTAATGCGAGATTTGTACCTACAGACCTAGATGGTAAATTAGAATCTCTTCATAACAGGATTATAGAAGAATTTGAACTAATTATTACAGATAAATTAAGGGATGATTTTTTAAGGAGGGTTCCAAATGGGGAATGATAATCAAGATAATTTAAGCTTCGATCAGAGGAATAAAGGATTTTCCTCAATAGAATCTATCGAAAGGAGTTCTGAAGAACTAACTAAAAGTATTGATATTGAAGCTATTGAGAAGAGTCCCATTGAAGAACAAACTAAAAGTATGACTATAGGAGAAGTTGAAAGTCCTGTTGGAGAACTAACTCAAAGTATTGATACTGAAGTTATTGAGAAGAGTCTTATTGAAGAACAAACAACTGGGCCTTATACACCTCAGGAACAGATAAGAGATTTAATTAACTTATTAAATAAAAAAGATAATATTGTGATAGAATTACAGCAGAAACTATTTAAGCGTGATCAGAAAATCTTTGATTTAGAAAATAATCAAAAAAAGAGATTAGATGATACAATTAAAGAAAATACCAAAGAGATAAAAGGATTGAAGATAAAAATCACAGAGTTTGAAAATACCATTAAAAGATTTCAGGAAATTACCCAACCTCCCCCCTTAACTGAAGAAGATATGGAAAGATATTTATCACATTTTGATTCTGACGAAAGCGATTAAAATTATTTAACCAGATTAATGAAAATGACATGTAGAATATTAGATGTTCGTTCAAAGATCACTATGGAGGATTACACTCAAATCTTCTATGAAAAAACAAAAACCTTTACTCAGGGTTGCATAATTCCGGATATCCCCGAATTTGATATAAAAAAAAATGAAAATACAATTACAAAACAAATTGCATTATTAATAATAGAAAATGCGTGCAATTTAGAAACAGGAGGAGGTCGAACACCAAAGGTATCGGGAGTAGAATATATAATGTTATATGATGCGAAAGATTTTATATCGCACCGAAATAGCGCAAAACCTATTAGATCAATGATCCAGAACCGCAAATTTGAATCACCGACAATTTATTTACCCCCTCATGATATGTATGATTCCTATCCTCAAGGGTTTATAGGATTATGTGACTTCTCCAGACATATCGATCTAACCACACTCAATAAACATAAACTGGAAGAATATTTATGTGTTATACCTCCATATCGAGATTATATAAAAAATAAATATCTATACTTCAAATTATCGATTCCCTTGTATACAATTACTGATGATGAGGCTTTAAAATGGGCACAGAGCTTAATAGATAAAAGGTCTAGCTCTTAATCTTATTCCAATTTGGATTTAATTGTATAAATTAAGGTAATTTTATAATAATTTCATTAAAGTGTTTGTACAGATTCAAATTAAATTTCTTATTTTCTTTATAAACAAAAAAAATCCATTTTTATATACCTTGATTAATGATGAATCTACAGCGCAACACCAATTATTAGGAAAAATGGGAAAAACACATATTTTTGTTGTATTTATTTTGGTTAAAGTAATTAGAAGGATATAATGGTGAAAGAAAATAGAAAAAGGGCACCCTTCGGCGATACTGGGTGTAGTATCGCAATTCTCTAGTTCATTAAGAAGGTGATAAAAGGAGGGGTATCACATTTCCCTATGTAATTAAGAATAAAAAGGATAAAAGAGAGAGAAAAGACAAAGAGAACACTTAAGTACTTAACCAACCTTGAATTATTTCCTTAGCAGTTTCATTGAATTCTTCTGGACCTTCTATTTTTTGACTAAGCACCATCAAATAATTCTCTAAATTTTGGATTTTTCTTAAGTTTGTAATTAAAAACTTCATAAGAGAGCCAACAAAATGCTCATTGATACCCCAACCTCCATAGACATCAGGGACAAAATCTGCTCCATAATATTCACTCCCATCATTATACCTTTCAGGTCCATCTAAAAAGCAATATGATTGCACATTTTTAAAATAACTTCCCACAGAGCCATAAAAGCTGTTAAACGGGTCACTCTCTCTTGTTGTAAAATCATAAACATAGTCCATTCTTGCTTTTCTTAGGTAATCAGAATGATCTCGGGATAATTGTTCTGTAGGGATTCCTGAAAATTTACTTAATGCGTCATTATCTGCTTGAAATAAATCGTAGACTTCTTGGAACTCTGATAAATCCACGTTTTTCATTAGCTCAAAAAAATTATTTGCTAATTTTTTGTGATCTGCAGACCCTCCCCCTTTCATTGATATTTCAACATTCGCTTTACTCCAATCTATATTAACAATTACTTTCCCAGCATATTTTGTATGAATTAGGGATATTCCAAGGAATTTTTGAACTGCAACTTTTATGAAGAAATTAGAATAATATAAAGCTTGCATTCCTGCTGCTTTAAAAGTCTCTGTAAGGTTATATTTATAATTAAAAAACCAAAATATAGCTCTTTCTAAACAATACAATGACTCAATTAAATGACTCGAAGCTATATTTGAAACTAATGTCGGATTATCTTTACCAATAATGGTGTGGTGTTTATTGGCTTCAAGAAAAGCATTTAGTTTTTTCTTTGTTAACTGCCAATCTTTGTTTTTATCATTTGTAAAAGGAAAATACATATTAGGAATGAAAGTTCTTGAGTCAGGGAAGAAATCATCAGAATTTATTTTTAAATAAAGATTCCTAACGAATTCAAAAATTAAATCCTTTAGAAATAAGTCTTCTCTAAGAGCACTCCCATCTAATACTGGAAGATCTATTTGATTATATATTTCTATGATTCCATTTATATCAAGCATAATATAATTCATCCTGGATTAAGTGATTAACTTGAATTTTTAATAGTCTTATTAAT
>JAUVXW010000045.1 GCA_030603385.1 Promethearchaeota archaeon
AATTCCTGCTAGAATGGATATTCTAATAATATACGCCGTCAGTACTATGGATGCACCCTCAACAGTATCTAACGTCTCAATAACAATATTTAGGTTGATTAAATATAGTATTATAATACAAATGAATCCGATACAGATACCCAAAACTAATGCTAAAAGATATTTTCCCCTTGTTTGCATTCTAATCCTCTCATCTTTTTAATTCAAAACTCTTTTATTTTTAATATTAGAATTTTCTAAAATTAAATCGTAATTTATTTTTTTAAAATCAACTAATTATGATGATGTTAATTTGAAGAGAAAATATAAAATGTAAACATAATGGATTAATAGGAAAATTAAGAGTTTTCTAGACAACTATTCTAAATAACCTAGAGTTTCAAATGTTTACTACGAGATTTTTGGACTTTATCCCTTCTTTTTTGTATAACAGTATTTTTCTTAACCTCTCTTTTTCAAAATTGGTAGAAAATTATATCGTAAAGCGATCTTTAATACTCATACGACTAATGTTAAAGCGTTTAGGTCGAGACTTTTTGCATGGTTCGAAGTTCGCTTGAAGTTCACAAAGTAAAACTAAATATGATATACTATCATTATTTTGAATAAGAAAAAACTCTTAAAAAGGTGAATAACAACGAGTTTAGAATCAATAGACAAAAGAAATCAGGATATAACTGATATAATTATACCGTTTTCTGAGATTTCCAGCCAAAGGAATAATGAGTATATCTACCTTGGAGAAGAAAAGATACCTTTTAAAGAAAGACATCCAATATTTCAAGCTCTCATGTTATATGAGTTTGAGGATTTTAATTCTGAAGCAGGATTATCATAGTTTGCCATCTTTATCTAAATTACTAAGTATTATTAAACATAATACTTGATTAAAATATTTATAAATTAAGGTTATTTTTATCTAAAAACCACGAATCAATTAGGAAAGTTTGTTTTGTGTTTATTTCTGGGTTAAATTTAGATTTTATTGTAGACTTAGGAATCCATAAATCATTTCCATTATTTATTGTTACTCGTAAAGCTTTATCCGTTTCACCTAAAATTCTTCCCTCCAACCTTTTTATTTTCTCTCCTAAGTTCATTTCTTCACGAATAGTTAACCCGTCATCTGTTATATTATTTTGTTCTATGATTATATCATTATTTTTTTGACTATTAATAGCAAATGATTTACTCGTGTCTGGAACAGTTGAAAATTCAATTTTTTCTTCTAAGATATGAGTTAATAATAGTCTCAAAATCTCTATTTGAGTAAAACTTAACATTTTAGGATAATCCCCTACATTAAACCACACTTTATTATCTCCATCCCAGCTAAGAGAAATAGGGGTTTTCTCATCTTTAAAACTATGCACTGTGGACCATGACTTACTTTTTTTCTTCAGGACTTCAAGAATCATTACTATTTCTTCCAAGCTACATTTAATTGTTTTTCCCTCTCCATTTGATAATTTTTCCCAAGTACCATTATTCTTCTTTTTAATAAATTTCATAAAGATAAATGATTCACTCTTTGAAGAACTCTGAATGAACATTCCAGTACTTTGACCAAAAAAACTTTTACTATGGGAATCTACCATTTTTTTCACCATTGATTTTAAATTTATTATAATAATTCTTTCGCAATATTTAAAGAAAAAGAGAAAACTGATTTTATGAAAAAGCTTATAAAAGTAATTTACAAATTTCTCATTGTCTCTTCCTTTATATCGTTGATTTACTTCATGCTCCATAAATTTAGTTTTATTAGAAAGGGGAATATAAAAATCTCATATGTTAATACATTCTGAATCATGAAATCTAAATTTTTACGTTATTTAATACCAAAAATAGAGTCTAAATCAGAATCATTTGCTCATAAAGCGATAAAATATTTGTTATACAATAAAATTTTAGAGAATAATCCAAACATAATTGAAGCCTCTTTAGAAAAATATTTAGAAACGCGACGAGCAGATGTATATTTTAAATTTAATACAGGGCAAGAAATAGTAGTAGAGATCCAAAATTCTCCAATAACTTCAAGGGAGATTACCACCCGCACAAAAGATTATAATAATAGAGGAATATACGTTTTATGGGTTTTTTATGGGGATGATAAATGTGTAGGGTCACCGAAAAGGCCTTATCATCTTAAAGATATGAAAATCTCACCCGCTGAAATGCGACTACATCAGCTTTACAGAGGGAGAGTCTATTATGTAAATATCCAGTACCAAGAAGAAAAATTCAAAACAACACAACTTTTTGCTTTACATTTCTCTTTTTCTGATACAATCTCGCCTAACTTATTTAGGAAAAGATTTGACTCCTTTTTCATTCGAAATGTAAATTTTACTTATATTCCGAATTGGAATTTACTCTGTACGACCCACGGTAACTATAAAATCGCTAGATTCTATGATCGAAATGCAAAAAGTACTCTCATGGAACAATTAAGAGGATTTGCTATGCGAAATAACATATTTCGCGATAATTCGTTTTACAAATTAAGAAATACAAAAAAGTTCTTTAAATTAACTTGTAATATGTTTGAAGATGAATATGGTAAAAATATTATTATTGACGCCTTATTACGACTGATAACTAACAAAAACTATATTCTAAATAAAAAATACCTGGAAAAATATAAGAAAAAACTCTATAAAAAAGTTAAAACCAAAATTAACATACATCACCTTTAGAGTGCATTAGTTGCATTCTTAAAAGAGTGTTAAGGTAAAATAACTTATTTACTTTTGTTTGAATATCTTACACTATTGTCACTATATATGTTCAAAATTGAAATTTAACCAGAAATTAATAAATTTATACAAAATATTATTAGGATTATAATCAGAATTTTATAAAATAAAAGTGGTTATTAAAATAATGACAACAATACAAAAATCATTTCCAGATGCTATTATATTGGATGTAGATCTTACAAATAAAAATATATCCAAAAGAAAACTTTCAGGAGATCTTTATAAATTATATCCCGGAGGATCTGCTTTAGGTGTATATTTAATGTTACAAGAGCTGAAACCAAATATTGACCCCTTTTCTCCCGATAATTTACTTATATTTTCTGTATCCCCCTTAACAGGTCTTCCTATTAGTGGGACGAGTCGTTTAACGATCACAACAAAAAGTCCATTAACAGGTGGTTGTGGAGATAGTCAAGCGGGCGGAAATTTCCCTGCTTATTTAAAATCTAATGGCTATGATGCAATAGTTATTCGCGGAAAATCAGAAAAGCCATCTTATCTTTACATTGATGGAGAAAAAGCTGAAATCAAGGATGCTAAGAAAATTTGGGGAAAAGTAACCGGTGAATCTGAAGAGATTATAAAAAAGGAAATTGGTAATAATAAAATTGAAATCGCTCAAATAGGTCCAGCTGGTGAAAATTTAGTTAGGTATGCCTGTGTTATAAATATGAAGACAAGAGCAAATGGAAGAAATGGTACAGGAGCTGTAATGGGTTCTAAAAATTTGAAAGCTGTGGTGATTCAAAGGCAAGCAACAATAACTCCATATGATAAAAAGGGATTAAGTGATGCATTGATCAAATCTCCTGAGATGAAAGCTAGAATCCCAGGATTTGCTGATAGTTTTGGTAAATATGGTACGAGTAGTACTATAATTCCCATGAATAGGAGTGGTTTTCTTCCTACTAGAAATTATTCAGAGGGATATATGGAAGAAGCTGTTAAAATTGATGGAAAAACAATGGATGAAACAGGAATCCTAAAAGGAAGAGAAACTTGTTATGCTTGCGCAGTAAGGTGCAAGAGAGTAGTTGATATTCCTGGCAAAGTTGATCCACAATATGGTGGTCCTGAATATGAAACCCTTGCCACGTTCGGCTCATATTGCGGAGTAACTGATTTAGAAACTATTTGCATATGTAACCAACTTTGTAATATGCATGGCCTTGATACAATCTCGACTGGGGCAACTATCGCTTTCACAATGGAATGTTATGAAAAAGGAATTTTAACTCAAGAAAATGCTGATGGTTTAGAAATAAAGTTCGGAAATCATGAAGTTCTTCCAATTTTAGTAGAAAAAATAGCAAAAAGAGAAGGAATAGGAAATCTTTTAGCAGAAGGTAGTAAACGATACGCTGATCGACTAGGTGAAGAGGCAAAATCCCTTTTTATGGGTGTAAAAGGACAAGAATTTCCCGCTCATATGCCTCAACAAAAACCAGGACTTGGTATTATTTATACTGTAAATCCTTATGGAGCTGATCATCAGGCGGTGGAACATGATACAATGATAGCAATTCCAGGAAATCCATTTAAGAGTCGTACGGATTTTGTTGGAGGTTACGACCATTATGAAGTTCCAACAATTTTAGATGAGAATAAAGTTCACTTCATATTTGATGGTCAATGTTTCTATTCAATGATTAATTCTCTTTGTCTTTGTACATTTGCTTGGGGTTTTGCTTGGCAACTTTATGGACCTTCTCAAATTATCGACTTATGTAAATATGGATTAGGATGGGAAACTAATATTAAAGAACTTCTCGAAATTGGGGAACGCTGCTTTAATATGATGAGACACTTTAATGCACGAGAAGGATTTACTAAAGAAGATGATAAATTACCAGAACGCGCTTTTCAACCTATTCCTGAAGGCCCTGGGAAAGGTGTTGGCATCGATAAAGAGGAATTTTATAAAACTCAAGAAATGTATTATAAAATGGCAGGTTGGGATGAAAAAACAGGAAATCCAACTGTAGAAACACTGAAAAGATTAAAATTAGATTGGCTACTTAACTAAGCTAATAAATATTTATATATTTTTTTTATATTTTTAATCATATCAATTTAACTAAAAGAACGTTAATAGTTGATATCCGAATGGAAGAAATGAATTGGGTAGATATTGGGGACGCAATTAAGAGTGGATTTACTACAGTTGTAAGAAATAAATCAAGTTATAACTGAAATTAATTTCTGTCTAAAGTACTTCTTTAATACTAATCGTAAAATATCTTCGAAACAATCTAAAACTCCTTCTCCGTTAATCGCACTAGTATATCTCGAATCGATATTTTTATATCTATGAAAGTCAATTTCTTTCAAAAAGTCTTCAGAATTAAACTTTATTTCTAATCCTAAATCCTGCTTGTTGAATGCTATGAGAATTGGAATATCTTTTATAGATTCAGTAAAATATGAGAAAAGTTCTTTCCAAGATATTAAATTCCTGTCATAAACTTCCTTTTGTGAATCTATTACAAAAATAACTCCATCTACTGCGCGTAATGTCGTTAATCTGGTTATTAAATAGAAGTCTTGACCTGTTGTCGTGTAGATATGAATCTTAAGGTGCCAATCCTGATTTTGAAAGGTAACTGTACCATAGTCAAAAAACAATGTCCTATCAACCGTACTTTCAATGCTACATATTTGTTCGTCCTTACCAAAAAGAGAAAATAATGCTTTAATAGAAGTAGTCTTACCCGAAAGAGCAGGTCCAAAATAAACGATTTTTATACTTATTGTTTTGTCGACATGATCAATAAACATATCTTTAAATCTGAAATTATCTTTTTAAAAACCAATTATTTGGGATTTTTTTTTACAATTAGTAAATTCCATAAATTTAGTCTTTCCACAAATTATCTATCTTTTCACCGAGTTCATCCCATTTCCAGATAATATTTAATCCAAAATATACTCTAATAACATCGGTTAAAAAATAGAGATATTGCTTTCTGATTTTTTTAACTAACAGAGACTCTTCTAAATGTTTAATAAGGGTTCTTGGAGATAACGGTATTTTATTATCAATCCTCTCGTAAAAATTAAATAAATGTCGTGTTAAGATGTAAATTCCCTCAAGCTTCTCTTTTAAATCAAGAACGCATGAATTATTATCACTATTATTATAAAAAGTTCTTACTAATTCTGTTTCATATTTTAGTTGACCCGAATTTATCAGTTTCCTTGTTTCATTAACTAAATCTTTTTCATACATTATAATATATTCTTCGTATAATTGTCGATTTCTCTTGTATTGCGATTTAGATTTAATTAGAATATCACCTGTGAAAGATTTTTGAAAGATGTAATCAATAAAATTATTTAATTCAAGAATTAAATAGTAAAATTCTTTTTTAATGGGAATGAATATTTTCTTCCTAAATAAATAAGCATGAACAATATAGATTAAGATTTCTGGCTTAATATTCATTTTCAACTTAAAAATTGTCTCATTTCTAGGTTTTCCTGCAAATGGTAAAGCTAAAATGTCAAAGTATTTATCATATATTTTTAAAAGATTATTTCTAAACTTGTTATAGCCCAAATCTCCTAATTTCTTTCGAGATTTACGCTTTTCAAAAAGAATTTTAGGGAACTCTTTGAGACTCTTTAATTCATGAGAAAATTCTTTAATTATCTGAGATTTAAGTTTTAATGACTTAAAGTTTTCTGTGGATGGCTCATTTACCAAAAATGTTATCATGAATTCTTCGAATCCACTTCTCGCAAATTTAGAGGGAATGTAAAACTTATAGTTTAATGTCTGAAAGTCTTCAAAAGCGATAGGAAAAGGC
Source organism: Promethearchaeota archaeon (assembly GCA_030603385.1). Taxonomy (GTDB): domain Archaea; phylum Asgardarchaeota; class Lokiarchaeia; order Sigyniarchaeales; family SOKP01; genus Loki-b32. The sequence continues at coordinate 6,578 of JAUVXW010000045.1, forward strand.
TTTTCTCCTCCCCCATAACTCAATAGTATGTCTAATAATACACTATCGAAAGGATTAAATTCGTGTTTACTGAAAAATAATTTTGGACCTTCAACTTGGTCAAAGTAAAAAATGTATAATCTTCTGCTTTCTTTATTTTCCTTCATTATGAACTCACTTATATAAAAATTTATAATCTATGTTTTAAAAGCTCTAGATTTCAAAATTCTGTAAATAAAAAATTTCTCGTAAAGACTACAACCAAAAAAAGATTAATTTTATTTAGTTTCAAATTCAATTAGAATAGAAGGTGTATTGTTTTGACATTAAAAACTGATATTACCGAAATGTTTGGAATTAAACATCCAATCGCAAGTGCCGCTATGGGCCCTTTCAGAACAACCGAATTGGCTATAGCAGTCACAGAAGCTGGAGGACTTGGCATGATCTCTCATGCTCACCAATCTATGGATGGTAGGGAAGTAGATGCTATAGTTGCTTTGAAAAAAAATCTTGATTATGTAGTTGAGCATACTGATGGAATTTTTGGTTTCAACATAAGAACTTCGAGACTTACGGTAGATTGTGATAAATTGATTGAAGAAACCTCAAAGCATATAATGGGAAACCCTAAATTGAGAGAACAATGTCTATATGCGCTCACCAGTGCGGGTTCAGCAAAAAGATTGCCTCTACATAAAGATTTTCAGAAATTAAGAGAAAAAACTCAGATTAAACACTTCCATGTTGCCCCTGCACTATGGTTAGCAGATAAATGTGTGGCAGCAGGATGTGACGGGCTTGTTGTAACAGGTTTTGAAGGTGGAGGGCACCAATCATATGAGAAAGTTGGTGGTTTGGTTTTATTGCAGCAGGTACAACAAAAACATCCCGATATTCCTAAAATTGCTTGCGGGGGATTTGCAACAGGAGCAGGTATGGCGGCAGCTTTAGCTCTCGGTGCAGGAGGAATTGCTATGGGATCGAGATTTATTGCGTCTCATGACAGTGAATTTCATGAAAACTACAAGAATGTAGTACCACCGTCTAAAGCTCAAGATACGTTGGTCTCAACAGGATCTCTAGGAACCATAAGACTCTGGAGGAACAAATATGCCCTGTCAAAAGGGTTAGTAAGAAGTAAAGAAGAAAAAATGGCTGAAGAAAAAGCATTGGTAGATCACCGTACTGCTATTTCAAAGGAAGATCTTGCCGAAGAATTAAGAAAAGATGCATATGCTGCTTTTGCAGCTTACCAAGGCGATATGGAGAACGGTGCGGTCTTAATAGGGCAAAGCATAGGAATAATAAACCAGATCGATAGTGTTTCAGATATCATTGAAACAATTATAAAAGATGCTGAAAAAGCATTAAAAAATGCAAACAATTTTGTGCAATAATTGCTCTTTTTCTTATCAATTTAATTACTATTTTTTTATATTTTTTCAATTTTTTTGGCTTATTCATGAGCATCCTCGTCCGATTCTTGGGCTGTCTTAATCATCTCCTCAAGATTAACAATTAACACCGCATTGAGTGATTTAAAGGCTTTTATAATAATTGCTATATTAGATCGCTACAAAATTAAAGAGGATTAAAGGATATTCTTTTATTAAAAAATGATTTTACGCTGAATTTAATGAGATTTAAGTTCTATTTCTAAATGTTTTAATAGATTAAGTATTAATAAAAAATCAAATTTTAAATTTAAAAGAACACCATTCTAACTTTATTAAATAAATTAAAACTATATTATATTCAGTATTAAATTAGCATAATACTTCGATCTCTATCTTGATTCAATTACATTTAATTAAGAATTTAATTTAAAATTAAAATAGGCTGATATAAATGGGCAAAATTTTAGACCTTGCTGAAGATCTATGGGTTGGAAGAAAAGATACATTTTCTCATCATCCATTTGGAGTACCTCGTGGTCTTGAACTCATAAATGAACATAATTCGCAGCGAACATGGTTTTACAGAGGTTTTTCAAATTCAGTAATAAGAGAAACCAACGAAGGATTGATAATTGTTGACCCTGGAGCAGATTTTGATGTTGAAAAGAAATTTAAAGCTGTCCGAGAAGTAACTTCTCAAAAAGTCAACACAGTAATATTTACACATGGTCATGTTGATCATATTGGAATCAAACCTTACCTGGAGGAATGTGAAGATAATAATTGGCCGATTCCTCGGATTATTGCTCATGAAGCAATTCTTAATCGTTTCGATAGATATAAATTAACAAACTCTTGGAATGCTTATATTAATTTAAGGCAATTTAGAGGAGATAAAGGTGAACCTGCTTTTACTAAAGATTTTTGTTATCCAAATTTAACTTATCGAGATGAATTAGCAATTCAAATTGGTGGTGTGCGGGTTCAGCTAAAGCATTCACGAGGAGAAACTGATGATCACACATGGGTTTATTTCTCTGATACAAATATCTTATGCACAGGCGATCTATTTATTTGGGGGATACCAAATGCAGGAAATCCTCAAAAAGTCCAACGCTATGCTCATGAGTGGGCATTGGCATTACTTGAAATGAAAAAATATAACCCTCAAATTTTATGTCCAGGACACGGAGTTCCTATAATTAGTCAAGAAAGAGTTAATGAAGCATTAGATAATACCGCTCTCTTACTAGAATCACTTCATACGCAAACGATTTCTCTAATGAATAAGGGAGCATCTTTAGATACTATTATTCATACTGTGAAAGCTCCTGATGAATTATTCAAAAAGCCATACCTTAAACCAGTTTATGATGAACCTGAATTCATTGTAAGAAATATTTGGCGATTATACGGAGGCTGGTATGATGGAACTCCTTCTAATCTAAAACCTGCTCCTGAAATCGTTCAAGCAAATGAAATTACAAATCTTGCTGGAGGTGCAGTAAAATTAGCTGATCGGGCTTTAGAACTTATGAATGCGGGTGAATTAAGAATGGCATGTCACCTCGCTGAATGGGCTTGGTTGAGTTCACCTAATAATAAATATGTCAGTGAAATTACTTCGAAAGTTTTTACTACCCGAGCTAAAAAGGAAAGTTCAACGATGGCAATTGGAATTTATTTATCAGCAGCTAGAAAAATGGGTGGTGACCCCGACAAAGAAATGCCAGGAAGAACTATTATGCAAGCTCAAGATTTGAAAAATCAATCCGAATAAGTTTAAAAAGACCGAAAATTTTAGAAAAGCTTATCCTTGTTAAAATTTTTATACTTACAATGTAATTCCAGAAGGTGTCACTTTCTTGAAGGTGTTTCCTGTTATAAATTTATAAAAAGAGAATGAAAAATGAACGACTATACTAAATATTCAATTGATCCAGAAATAAAATTTAAGCATTTGGAGATTATTGACATTCTCAAATTAATCGAAGAATGTACTCAAAAATGGCAGAATATATCCCTTTGTAATGTTAATGATTCTGTTGTCAGATTAGCTGTTATCGAAGGAGAATTTCATTGGCACAAGCATGAAAAAGAGGATGAATTCTTTTTCGTTATCGAGGGGTTACTTCTAATTGATTTGGAGAAGAAGTTAATCGAATTGAAGCCTAATCAAGGTTTTACTGTACCAAAGGGCGTCATGCATCGAACAAGAGCCCCTACTCGGACATCGGTTTTATTGATAGAAAAAAGCTCTATAAAGCCTACTGGAGATTGAACCTTTTGATTTAGGAAATTTTATTTTTAGATCTGTTCATCTTTGGATGAAGATGTAGTTAACCAAAACTCAGGGAAATATTATAGTATTGGTGGTTCCAATTTTTTTCTTCTTTTTTCCATTTTCATTTTCCACTTATCATGATTTTTTTCTAGATGATACTGATAAATTCCTACACCAATTATACCTAAAGAAAGTATTAGCCAAAAAATCCAAAATGATAGTGATATTATAAGATTAGTATTAACTTCAATTGCTTCTGGTCCTTCTGTTATAACTATAAAAATAACAGAAAATAATGAAACTATTGCAGAAATAGCCCCTAAAATACAGTCAAAATAGATCCCTATTCTCTCACGTTTTAATCTTGAATGTGACATGGGTATCTTTATTATATTAAATTAAATTTTCACGATTTCTATATTTTCTTACCTATAATGATTGCTAAAACGTGAATATCTTTTTCAATCATTTTTTTTATTTTGCCATTTTAATATATTATAGGAATCTAGATATTTTAAGAATAACTCTTATTATGAACGGAGAAAAACGGTGAAATTCTATTTCGAACTGAAATGCACAAAACAAAAAGAGAGTAATATTCATTAAAAATAAAAATAAAAAAAATAACATCAAAAGAAAGCTCAAAATCTAACAAAAACAAAAGATAAAAGGAGTGTGAAAAAAGATGAAAAAAATAAATTACATATACATTATGTTAGGAATGATTTTTACTGCTCTTCTAATGAGTTCTGCTAATTCTTTAGCTTGGAGCAACGGTAATAATGTTATAGGAGAATCTACAGCAGGTAAATATAGGGTGGGGGTGAACCCGATTCCATTATACAAGGAGGACTATACTAAATCGATTACAGTCAATACAATGAGAGATTGTTATGGTACACATGATTGGATCGCAGAGTCTGCTTTAGTGCTCTTGAACTCAGTCAGATCTTCTAATACGTTTTTGACGAAATTAATGGATATTAATGATCCAGATGATTTACGTATATGGTTTCTTTTTGGTACAGAAATGCCTGATCACTTTACATGTCCTCCACTTAAGACAAGATGTAGATATCCATTAAAATTAACAGATTTTCATGGTGGTAAGCATAATCGATTATTCTTCTATGAAACAGGATTAGCAATGCCGAGGGAAGATTCTGCGGCTCGATGTGCTTCTGCTCTTTATCAAGAAATAAAGATTGCTTTTCAGAAAAATGATTGTCAAAGAGCGGCAATTCTTATGGGTGCTCTAATGCATGTTATAGCTGATGCAACGTTTTTCTATCATGTAATAGAAGGAGCTAGTAGAGCTCCAGAATTTGAGAGTCATGTTGATCATGTTACTTTTAAGACTTGGAATGATGGAGATAGGAATTTAGATAATCCCACAAAAGAATTTTTTAGGTTAAAGGAGGCAAGAGATAAACTTACAACCATAACAATGGATCCTTATTTAGCGACAATTTATGCTGGAATAGACACTTATTATGGAAGTTCTGGTTTTGAAGATGCGCTTTGGTTGCTAGCGAATGCACCTCTCTCCATAAGTCGTCATTATTGGGCATGGGTGGAAGGTTATTGGAATTCATATGATCAACAACATACATGGACTTATTCAATGCGCCCTACTAGTGGAGATGCAAAAATCTATTTTGATACTGTTGAGCACAACTTAAATATGGCAGTTTATTATTGTGCGGTTGCTCTAAATTATGTCATTACTTATGGAGGATATACTGATTGTAGCTGTTCTGGTGAATATCCAGGGGAGCAGAACCCATACCCCCCAGAAAGTGAGGGAATACAAAATAAAGAAGGGATCAAGGTAGCCGTCGATGAGTTTCAATCATTATTTTTCCTCGGCGCTGTAGGCTTAGCTTCGACCATGATTTCGCTGACGCTTGTGAATAAGATGTGGGGCATCATTGAAAAAATGATTCCAGTTTGGTAATAACCTAATTTTTTTTTTTTGCAGTTTTAAATAAACTAGTCAATTACAGACTAGAGTTTTTCGATTTGATTATATATTTATATCTATCCCTTTTTCTGTTAATTTATCTAAGATTTTATTAGAATCTGGACTAATGGGATTTCTAAAGACTCTTAATTCTCTCAAATTCGTTAATTTCTCAAGACCATCTAAATTTGTTAATTTATTATCACTTAAATCTAGATCTGCTAAATTCTGTAACATATCAAGTCCTGTTATCTCTGAAATTTCATTTGCGGCTAGATTTAAATAATCTAATTTTCTAAGATTTTCTAATCCCGCTGTTTTTGTAATCTTATTAGTTCCAAGAGATAGTTGCTTTAGATTAGTTAGGTTGTCAAGTCCTTTAATTTTGGTTATACTATTATAAGCTAAATCTAATAACTCCAAATTTTTAAGATTATTCAATCCCTTTAATTCACTGATTTTATTTTCGGTCAAATATAATTTTTTTAGATTGCTTAAATTATCAAGTCCTTTGATTTCTGTAATCTGATTGCCACTTAAAGCTAAAAACTCTAATTTTTTAAGGTTTTCTAAACCTTTTATCCCAGCAATTTCATTTTGAACGAAAAAAAGATATTTTAAATTAACTAACTCTCCAAGCCCTTTAATTTCTCTAATGCTATTACTCTCATTACGAATACTTCCAAATGATAATCCCACTAAATTCTTAAGATTGTTCAAACCCTCTATCTCAGTTAAATAATTATCACATAAATCTAGATGTTTTAGGCTTGTAAGGTTTTCAAGGTTTTCGATTTTTTCAATCCCATTACCTTTTAGGTAAAGGACTTCTAAGTTCTTAAGTTTCTCGAGCCCTTGAATTTCATCAAGTTTAGCAGGAATGCTAATAAGATCCAACTCATTATTATGGACAAAATATTTCTTCCCATTAACAATGACATACTCTTCAGAATTTTTGTCTGACATGTTCAAGATATGTATATTCAATACGCCTATTTAAATCTACGCACCCACACGACTTTTAGATTTCCGTGAATGCCGAAATAAACTAAATTAAAATAAGAGTGAAAAAAATTTATACTACTTTCTTTATTTTTTTGGCTAACTCCTGAGCATTCTCGTCTGATTCCTCGAGAATTTTGAATAGTCCCTCAGGGTTGACTATTAATGCCGCGTCTATGAGCTTTTGTAGGCCAATCACGGTCTCTATGCGCTCGTTCTTTTGTAAATGGAAAATTACATTCCCTAACTGGTTTTTGAGTGCTCCCTTCTCGGATTCTAATGCCAAGTTCAACAGAGCAGGGCACACTTCCTCCAAGGTCTCTTTACTGACTTCCCTAGCAAACTTATAAATTTGGGATCTTTGAGTATCTGTTATCCCTACGGCCTGTTCCTCTATTTTTTGGATTGGTTCCATTTTCTGTTATCACATCCACTTTTTTTGATTTTTTTTGTTATTTTTTTATTCTTTTTTGACCAATCATAATAATTCAATGCTCATATATAAATGTTTTCTGTCAAAAAAAGTAATGATTTTTCCGGAATCTGTCAAAAATTAACTTTCGGTCTTTTTTCGTTGATATTCTTGACTGAAAAATGAAAGCCCATTTTTATGGGAAATATCCTTTTATAGCATAATTTTTACTTTTTGATCGACTGCATTATTAACAAATTGATAACGATTAAGGCACGAAAACGCACCTATTTTAATAGGATAGTAATTTTTCCGTCATGCGACTACTGAAAAAATGATCAATAAAGATAACTTTTTTTTGATAGTTTTCGAAATCAGTAATAACTCGCTTATTGTTTATGAAAACCGTACATTTTGATCAAGATAAACAGTCAATCACATTTTTATTTCCCAAACGAAAAACTTTTCAATATGATCATTATGGATTATATCGATCACACTTTTTGTAGATCACGCAACATAATTTAGAAAAATGATCGGTATTTAAATATGATTGATCATATATTTTAATTAGAACACAAAAAAAAATGAGGGAATAAGATGGGTCAAGAAGAAAAATTGGAAGAAACGATGGAAAATTATCGCAATATTCGGGAATGCCTAACCGGATTGTGCGAAATCATCAACATCAACTTCAACGAGAAGGATTTTTATCATCAAGCGGCTATGGATAATTTAAACAATCTAAATAATAATATCCTGGAGCTGTTAAGAAATTCACATACTCCTCGCGAGATTAGAATTAAGTTGCGAGAGATAAAGTTTGATGAGAAGCAAGCTGAGGAACTATTTCCTTTATAATCTAATTTTTATTATTTAGCGTTTACTGCTAATTGTTTATTATTTATTGTGTTTTTTATGCTTTTTTTTGCTTTTAGGATATAGTGTTTTTTGAAACGGTTTGGTTAAAATTTTTCTATCATTATTATGCCAAAGACTGGATTTATATTGGGTCTATTCGTTTTATGAGCAAAATTTTATCAAAATCTGTGAATGATTACTGAAATATTTACGAGCAATAGTTAACTTTTACTACGATTCTGAAAGTAAAAATCTGCATAAACAATTTAATAGGTTCTAAATTTATAATGTAATAAGTATCATTGAATTTGGTTAGTAAAAATGTCATATGAAGAAATCTCGAAAGTTCATAAGGAACTTGGTAAATTAATAGAAGATAGTTTTGAATTAAGAAGAAAGATAGCCAGAGAGTTTGCGACTCAAAAAGGCATACCGCTTAGGGATTTAGCATCAGGAAATGTAGATGGAAAAACAATGATAGAATTTAATCGCCATATTTCAAATAATTTAGGAGGAGAAAGAGCAAAAAATATACCTAAAGATGTAGGTATAGAAAAATTTAAAATTGGGAACATACCTGCTGAATGGATTTCCGTTCCTGAAGCTAATGAAGAAAAAGTGTTTTATAATTTATTTGGAGGAGGATATATCATGGGCACTTTAGAAAGCCGTCGATGGATCCCCTATCACATTTCACGAGTCACCAATTTACGATGTTTGAATATCGAGTACCGTTTAGCTCCGGAATACCCTTTTCCGGCAGCCTTAGATGATTCAATTAACTCATATAAATGGCTAATATCGAAAGGCTTTGACCCGAAAAAGATAATTATTGGTGGCGAGTCAGCAGGTGGCGGATTAGCAATCGCAACTCTATTAAAACTAAAAGAGGAAAAATTATCACTTCCCGTAGCGGGAGTTTTGATGTCACCATGGGTAGATCTTACAGCAAGTGGAAAATCTATTATTAGAAACCAAAAATTTGAACCTTTAATATTAGAAGGTATAAAAAACATGGCTAAATCATATGCCCAGAAGGAATCTCTTAGTAATCCCTTAATTTCACCAGTTTTTGCCGATCTAAAAGGATTACCTCCGTTACTTATTCAGGCTGGTGGAATTGAAGCATTAGTAGACGACTCAATCTCCTTAGCCGAACGAGCAAAGACAGCTGGAGTAGAGGTTAAACTTGAAATATATGAGAATATGACTCATGTTTTTCAAAATTTTGGAGAGGAACTATCCGAAAGTAGAAAAGCTTTTGCAAGTGTAAATGAGTTTATCCAAAAATTTATTTAATTTTTTTTTAGAATCGATACAAATTATTGTACCAAAGGCTTTTAAGGAATCCCTTGTAAACCTGGTTGAACTATTTTTGACGTGCTATGTTATCAAGGGGCAATCATATCCCGCATTGCAAAAGTTAACGCGTTTTACCGAAACTATAAGAGAAAATTTGGAAATTTGGCAAACCCTAAATATATCAATCAAAACAAGTGAGATTTTAGAAATAAACAACCCACCCGCCCTTAAAACCGTGATCAATGAGATTTTTCTATCATAGTTTAAAAAATCTTTGTTTTTAATATTTTTCTTTTCGAAAACATTACATTTCATAATTCAAAATAATAAATATCATGATTAATTTCAATAATTAAAGATAATAATAGAAATAAATATTGAAAGAGTGAATTAGAAAATGACAATAATAACAACGAAAAAGCCTTTTGAAGAGGTTTTGGGCGCTTTAAAGAACGTAAACAAAATCGGGCTTGTTTCTTGTGGCAGTTGTGCGGCAATGTGTCAAACTGGTGGTACCGAGGGCGCTAAAGAAATGGCAGAGAAATTGGAGCAAGAGGGATTTGAAGTAGTAATAACAATTGTTCCTGAAGAAGTCTGTGATAATAGAGTCATGATGAAAGATTTTCGCAAAATTGACGAAGAATTAGGGGAAATAGATGCGATACTGACATTAAGTTGTGGTTTAGGGGTTGCAAGTATCACTCAAGTTCTTTCTAGAAAGCATCCTGATATCCCTGTTTTTATTAGTAATAATACAGAATTTATGGGAATGACAGAAAGGATCGGTAGATTTTATATGCGCTGTCGTGGATGCGGAGATTGTTTATTAAATGAGACAGGTGGAATTTGTCCAATCACAACTTGTGCTAAATCACTTATGAATGGACCATGTGGTGGTATGGTTCGCGGCAAATGTGAAGTTGGTAATTATGAAAAAGATTGTGGTTGGGTGTTAATTTTCAATCGATTAAAAGAATTAGGAAGATTAGACTTATATAATAAATTAAGAGACCCTATAGATTGGAGTGAATCCGGTCATCAACGAGAAGTAGTTTGGAGGTAATGAAATGACAGAACAGAGAGTATACTCAAAATTAGGTGAGTTGATTGCAAGAGGAGAATTTGTCTTAACAGGCGAACTTGAACCAGAAAAAACATGTGATCTTTCTCACACGATCCAGGAAGCAAAAGAAATGGCACCTTATGTTGTCGCTGCAAACGTGACCGATAGTCCTTTAGCAATAGTTACCATTAATTCAATGGCAGCATCACATATTATCCAAAGAGAAACGGGTTTGGAATGTGTGTGGCAATTAACAGTAAGAGATTGGAACAAGATAGGGATTGTTGGACAAATTATGGGAGCTCAAGCATTAGGTTTACATAATATTCTTTCACTTACAGGTGATCATACCGCATTAGGTGATTGTCCAGAAGCTAAGCCAGTCTTCGATTTAGATTCAGCAACACTAATAAAACTTGTAAGAGAAATGGTTGATACAGGGTCGATTAATGGGCATGAAATTGAGCATCCCCCTAAACTTCATGTAGGAGGTGCGGCTAATCCTAACGCAGATCCTATGGAAGCAGAAATATTGAAAATTGGCAGGAAAGCTGAAGCAGGAGTAGAATTTATACAAACTCAAGTTGTTTACGATATAGATATGACAGCTGAGTTTTTAAGGGAAATCAAAAAATATAATGTACCTGTGTTTCTTGGAATTTTTCCTATGAAAAGTTATGGGATGGCGAAAGGATTTGATACGTTTGTTCCAGGTGTTGATGTGCCCAAAGACATTCTTGCAAGATGGAAGCAAGTTAAAACAGATGTCGCCGATAAGAAAGAGCAAAAAGAGGTGTATGATCAGTTAAATTACGAATTTTTCAAGCCATTCATTACTGAATTAAAATCAAAAGGGTTGTTAGCAGGAGTCCATTGTATGGCGGTACACTATACCCGTATCTTCCCTAAATTGATTGAAGTTATCAAGGCTTAAACTGATTAGGTAAAATTAATTCAATTCTAAATTTTATTCTTTTTCTTTTTCCTTTAAACAAAAACTTCATCAAATTTAATATTTAACCGAAAGAAATTCCTCCTGATTTCGTTATTAAACTCCAATCCTCCCAAACATAACTTGTATCGATCATAGTAGGAGAATTGCAACTGTCGCATTTTTCTGTGTCTTTTAAATATTGTTGAAATCGTGGTAAGCTCATGGCTTTTTTAACTGAAACTTCTCGTAAATTTGCTATTGGCTTATCTAATCGAAGACAATCCTCAATATCGCCATTAGAATTAACAAACATGAAGACTTTTCTCGCGTGGCATCGATAAGGTTTCTTCCCTCCAATGAAATGTTTCAAATACATTTCTGAATTTAATATATGAGAACCATTCTTTTTTGATTCTAAAATTCTTGAAAAAGCATCGCTTATTTCTTGACCTGTTGCTGATAATTCTCCTTTTTCATCTACATCCCCTGTTGAATAATGACGTATCGTATTTATCACATTAAATGCTATGGGAACCTCTACTTTATCACCGAGCGCAATCATTTCATCAACACGATGAATGTTATATTTACTAATAGAAAAACTAAATTGCAAAGAGATAAGGGGATAATCCCTTTTAATTAAGTCAACCGATTCCATTATCTTATCATATATTCCAGGTAAAGCTCTAATTTTATCATGTTCTTCTTGTACAGGGGAATCAAGAGACATAAGAATAAGATCAAGATCATCCCCAAATTCAGAGATTCGTTTAGGAATAAGAAAACCGTTGGTTACCATTCCTATAAAATCAAAATCAGCTTCATGTTTGGCAAATTTTATAATCTCTGTGATGTCACGACGTAGTGTAGGTTCACCCCCCCAAAGAAGGTTTATAAAGAAGCCTGCTTCTCTCGCTTCCAAATAAATACGCTTAATTTCTTCTAGTGATAATTCGTTTTTAACTGAATTATCTTTCCAAAGACAAGACTCACAGTCACAATTACATCGTAATGTTGTAAGGAAATGAAAAATAAATGGTCGACCTCCACTATCTTTTGCTTGTTTTGCTGCTACAGCCAATCTGGCAAATAGTTTATTTTTTTTCCGCGTTATTTCTTTAGCTGTTATTTTTTGTTCCATAAAGGTCATTTATATAGTAATTATATTTATGTGTTATCATTATTAATTGAATATAATGCGTAATTCTGTCTTCTCAGTAAGAGTATTATCAAATTAAGATAATGGAGCGTTTAATCCCGAAAAGTGTAGAAGAAATAAGGCAAATAATTGCCAAATTATCATAAAAATAATCTACACTTTTTTTTTATTAAGAAATTATAATTTTCTTTTTAGAACATTTTTTCCAGCAATTTTTTTAATTTAGCAGGTGGGAACTTTGGCACTCTGTTAATAGTTAATAATCCGTTTACTTCTTGAAATTGGTCATATAGTTCAGTATAGCAAAATCCTTGAATCCAACTTTTTCTTTTTTCAAATTCTTTAAACAACTGTAATATTTTCTCAAAAAAAACTTCCTGATTCTTCAACCTTTTTCCGTAGCCCCATCCATTTGTTATGATATCATTCACATCATATCCATATCCCCCTATTTCACTATAAATAATCGGTTCATTGTTATATCTATATGGATTTAAATACGCTTTACGATTTGGTTGTTCATGATTATTTACTTCATCTTCTAAAGATTTTGGTAATTTATTGACATTAGCATAAAAATGTCGTGTACATATATCTGTTGCGTCTGTATGCCACCAACCATCATTATCCACAACTAATCTTGTAGGATCTATTGATTTAATTAAAAAATATAAAGACCTGATATAGAAAGCTCTTTTAGGACTTTTTTCAGCACCAGGAACACCCCAACCTTCATTCAAGGGTAGCCAAACTATGATTGAAGGGTGGTTAAAGTCTCGCTCAATTTCTTCAACAAACTCATTCAGAAGATTTAGTTGCGATTTAACACTAAATCTAAAAGCATTCCCTATCTCACCCCAAACTAAAACCCCCATTTTATCACACCAGTATAGAAATCGAGGATCAAAGGCTTTTTGATGTGTTCTTAACCCATTAAATCCAAAATCTTTAATATATTGTATATCTTTTATGATAGCATCATCTGAAGGTGCGGTGTATAGTCCATCGGCCCAATAACCCTGTACCAAAAATAATTTTTGATAAATTGGCCTATTGTTTAATAAGATTTGTTTAGTATTTGTAGACCCTAAATTTGAAACAGATATTTTTCTCATGCCAAAATAACTTTTTACAGTATCATATTTTTGACCTGTTTTTTTATTATAGATCTTGTAATTAATATCATATAAATTGGGCTGGTTTGTATCCCAAAGATACATTGAATCATTTGGAATTGAGACTTTAAATTTAAAACAATTTGGGGTTTTATGAAAAAGTCTCTTATTAAGCTGAGTGTTATTTTTTTTAATTTCAAATTTGCCTAAAAAATCTAATTCAATTTCCTCTTTAATGATTTTCTGATCCTTGAAAAATATCTCTAAGAATAAGAAGACATCAGAAAATTCCATACCGTGGATGTTAAATTCTAATATGATCTCGGAATTATCTATATCAGGAATCATTTTGACACTTTTTAAATGGCATTCTGAAGATACAAATTCCAACCAGACCGTTTGCCAAATACCAGTTACCCTTGGATAGAAAATTCTCTCAATTTCTTTTAACCAATATTGCTTACCTCTCGGAATCTCAAGATCTTGACTTGGATCTTCTACTCTTAGAATTAAAACATTTCTTTCTTCAATAAAATTTGTAATGTCTAATGAAAATCCAATATAACCTCCTTTATGAGAACCAATTTGTTCACCATTAATATATATAGTACAGCGATAATCAACAGCCCCAAAATGAAGTAATACTTTTTTGTTTTGAAACTCTTTTGGGAATTTAAATTCCCTTCTATACCATATGACCTCATGAAAAGATGGATCCTCAATTCCACTCAATTTACTTTGGAAGCAGAAGGGCACTTTAATTTTCCTATCGAAATTTCTGCTTGAATCCCTCTTATACCATCTTTCTTTTAATCCTAGATTGGAATCATCAAACGTAAAATCCCATTCTCCGTTGAGATTTATCCAATTATTGTCTCTCACAAATTGAGGTCGAGGATATTCGGGTCTTGATATGCTTCCTTGCTCGATACTTTTCATGGTAATAAAAAAGCTAAAACCAATAAAAAGTTAATTATAGAATAAACCTTCTTGATAAATTGAAAAAAATAGTATATTAATTGATTAATTTTTAAATAAAATAATAGTTAGGCAGTTTCACTCTCTCAATTTTCATAATTTGAAATGAAATTATGATAAAAATATATCATATTATCGATTTTGATAAAGGAAGTATACGAATCATTAATTGATCTTTACTTCAGTTTTGTGTCTATGATCACTTTTGATCAAATAGTATTTCGTTTTACGATAATGACATTTATGAAATCCGCAACATTTATATATGAGAATTTACTTTCATCTATTGGAAAAGAACAGTTTTTTGAATTACATTGGTTATTTGTATTCCGAGTGTCTAATAGGTTAAATTTGATACTCGAGATGACGGGGGATGCATAATTAAAATGATATAGGTAGTTCAAAAACTGATCTTTTAATAAAACAAGAAAAAATAAAAAAAACCAAAAAAAAGGGGTAGAAAATGAATAGTATAATGTTTGAAACTTTAATTGATAATAATTTTTCCGTGTACCTCTTAAGAGATATGCATGAAGATATTACAGACAAAGAAATTGAAGATATCATAGAAAAATTCAAGGAAATTCCAGTCCATTTTGCTACAATAGATTTAGGGTATATGAGTTTAAGAGAATTCAATGAAACTCATTTAGCAAAAGCTTTTAATGACTTTAAAATCCCTTGTTTCACAATTGAATTACCACATTACGTTAAAGGGCATTTTTCAAGCCAAATCAGTCAAATTCAAAATAAGTATAATGAATTAAAGGTATCTTATGATTTATTGAAGGATAAAAATTCTCCTGGCGCTCAAGAGCTAAGTTATTTGATCGATTATTATTCAAATGAACTGAGAGAATTAGACCACTATATAAATCAACAGGTACGAGTTGAATCGATCGTTAAAAAGATTCTAAGTGTTATAAAAGATCGAGATACTAAAGATTTGACTTTTGTACATGTTGGTGAAGAGAATACTCTAGTTGAAATAATGAGACATTTAAAAGAGCATGACGTAAAATCAAATATATTATTTATGCAAAAATCAAAATTTTTGCTTTAATTTTAATGAGAAATATTTTTTAAATAAATTACGGGGTTAAAAATGCCTAAAGAAGAAACAGTAGAAAAGCAATATGATTTAGTGATAATAGGAGCAGGTCCAGGAGGTTATCATGCTGCCATTAGAGCTGCACAATATGGAGCCAAAGTTGCATTAATAGAAAAAAACAAGTTAGGTGGAACATGCTTAAATAGAGGATGTATTCCTACTAAAGCTCTACTTGCCTCTGCTCATTTCATTGAAAAACTTCAAGAAGCAGAAGAATTTGGGGTTGAGGTCAAAGGATATAATGCCGATTTCAGCAAGGTAGTTGAGAGGAAGAACAAAATAGTAAATGAACTTGGAATGGGCATTGCGAATCTTCAAAAATCTTGGAAGAATGATGTTTATATTGGACATGGTAAGATAGTTGGAGGGAATGCCGAAGATGGTTTTGAAGTTTTAATTCAAGGAGAAACTAATGAAGAAACCATTCTTGCCAAAAGAGTTATATTAGCTACGGGTTCGATTCCTGCTTTAATTCCTAACTTCAATGTTGATCACGAGCGAATCTTAACTAGTGATGATATCTTAAATCCTAATTTTAAGACCATTCCAAAACGATTATTAATTATTGGCGCAGGGGTAATTGGATGTGAGTTTGCGGATATCTTTACGACTTTTGGGAGCGAAGTAACTTTATTAGAGTATCTTCCTTCCCCAATTGCCACAGAAGAGCCAATAATAATAAAGCAATTACAAAAGAAATTTGATTCAAAGGGCATTAAGATAATTACTTCTCAAAATGTATTAACTGTCGAGGATACAGGCTCTGGTGTAAAAGCTACAACTTGTTCCGCCTCAATTCCAATAGATGAAATCGAAAACGTAGAGACATCAATTTTTGAAGCAGATTTATGCTTAGTTTCGATTGGGAGAAATAAAGTATCAAAAAACTTAGGATTAGAAGAATTAGGGATTGAAACAAGAAGGGGAGCAATTGAAGTTGATCCTGGTACATTAGAAACCGCAGTTAATGGAATATATGCAATAGGAGATGTGACTGGAGGACTTATGCTCGCTCATGTAGCAAGTTATGAAGGTGATATTGCTGTAGGAAATGCTCTTTCTAGTCTTGGAATAACTAAAAATCATTCAAAGAGAGCAAATTATAGAGTTGTACCTTCTACAATTTTTACGAGCCCTAATATAGGTTCAGTAGGACTTAAAAGAAAACAAGCGAAAGGTTTTGGAATTGATGTATTAGTTGGACAATTTCCATACGAATCTCTCGGTAAAGCAAAATGTATGGGGGAAGAAGGGCTTTTAATAATCTTAGCAGACAAGCACACACTTCAAATAGTTGGTGCTTCGTGCATCGGTGAAGGTGCTTCAGAATTAATTGCTGAGATTGCACTTGCGATGCAAAATGGATTAACCATTGAAGACATCACAGGTACAATACATAGTCATCCAACTCTCTCAGAAATGGTATTAGAAGCGGCGGAGGCTGTTGTAGGGCGAGCCATCCATAAGAAAGGGCGACCAATTACTCCTAGATTAAGAGATCTTCTAATGGAACAAATTTCATTTGGAACTGAATTGAAAAAATCCAAATCTATTTTATAAATAATTAAAATATTTTATTTATCTTTTTTTAAACATTTAAATTAATCATTAACCAATTTCAATATATTACTTTTTTCTTTTTGGAAAAAACATCCCTGTTCGCCGCCTATAATCATTATATGGCACCCCATATCTTAATATCAAATCATTTTCTTCTGCTTTACAAAACCAATAAAATAACGGGAACCATACAATAGAATATAGAAATAAAAATGGTGAATTCAAGATTAAAGCTATACTCCACCAAATAAATGCTTCTCCTAATGCTTGAGGGTGCCGAATCTTTTCATAAATCCCTTTATAAAGAGTATGTTCTTTATCCGGAAAAAGTGCTTCTCTTCCGGCATCTTTAAGTCCTTTTAACATAATATATAAACTAGGAATTAAAATGACAATACTAAGAACCATAGAGATTGAATAATCCCAAATAAAGAATTGGGGAATTGAAAAAGCGATAGGGAAAAAAAAGTATAATGTATAATTAATAATTCCAATTAATTCAAAAATACTAGCAGTAATTCTATAATAAGCACATCTTGCATATGCTTTCAAACCTATTTTCTGTTCTAATGCTGCTGGACCTACACTCTTAACGTAAAAAAATGCCATTAGCGCAGTTGAAATAATTAATATAATGAGATTAATCCAATTTAACATTATATTAATTTAATTCTACTTAGAATAAAATATTTTATCTACTTTTAACTATAATACAAAATTTTTCCATTTTTTTCAACAGATTTTACTAAATCTTGATTTTCAAGGAAAAAGAGATGACCAAGTACTTCAGAAAGCGCTAAGAATGAATTCATGTCATCCAAATCTCCAAAATGTATTTGGGAGATTCTTGAGGGTGGTAAAGGATTATCTTTAATTACTCTTGATATTTCTGTTAACCTATTCTTGTGGTGCTCTTTGATTTCTGCAATACGCTTATGAGGATCGTATATAATATCTTGATGTGCTGGAAAGATAATTTTAGGATTTAACTTATCAATTCGATCTAAGGAATTTAGATAATGTTTTAAAATATTGTTAAAGTCATAACCTTCATATTCTTCTGTCAGAATTTTAGGGATAATATAGTTTCCTATATGAGGAGTTATTCTCGAAAGTATGTGATCTCCTGAGAAAAGATACTTTTTTTTTGAATTAAAAACACAAATATGACCAAAACTATGTCCTGGTGTCCATATAACTTCTAAATCTTCTAAAATTTTATCACTATCATTTAAAATTATATCTGGCTTTTGATACTTACGAAATTTAGGCCAAAAGCTAAAAAATTGGACTACTCTCTCAGCCTGCTTTTTGTTAAATCCATACGTTATCATTTGGAATGCAACTTTTTTAGCTTCTTGTTCTAACTCGTCTAAGTTTTCTTCTTCATTTTCCCATTTGAGAGTTTTAGCAGTGATATTATGCATTAAAATTTTCAGATCTGGATTCATTTGTTTTAAGGTTCCTGCTAATCCAACATGGTCTGAATGATTATGAGAAATAAAGCAGTAATCAATATCTTTGACAGTTAGATTAATTTCTTTAAAGGCTAAGAAAAAAAGTTTGCTCCAATTACCCATATCCAATCCTGAATCGAAAAGGACAATTTTATCTTTAATCTTGAATAGGTAAAGAGAAACATTTTTTACAGCCCATGGAACGTCTATTTTAATTTGATGAACGTCTTCAATTTTATTTACTTCAGAGTTAAATTTAACAGAATACAAGGTAAAACAGGCTCTTTATATTATTAATAATGAAAATTAATCATAGGATTTTTAATTTTGTATTTTACACACCTAATCAGGTTAAATTCAATTTCTAAGTGAAAAAAGAAGTTATTTTAAAATTTGAATTTTTTTTGCTAATTTTTATGCAGAAATATTTTAAATATCGAGTTCTATTATTCTAATTACACTATTTTAAAAAATAATTCTAATTAAAGAGATGCCATTATTTGGAATTCCTCTCAGTGCGTCTTTAATACAAGAAGCAGCGATTAAAAAAGATGCTTCTAACGTTGATGAGACAATTTCTAACATTTCAGGATCATATAACGGTTTTTCCATGTTTATAGGATCGCTGGGGGCTGCGATTTCTTCAATAATCATTGGACTGCTTCTCACGGGCGATAATCAGAGAAATCCAATAATAATTACGTTATTATTTGCTTCACAAGGTATTTTTTACCTAATCGCAGTATTATTTTTAAGAAAAATAAAATTCGAAAAACCAATAATACCTGATGAAACCATTCTTTTAGAAAGCTAATAATTTCTTCACCTTTGTGCGCTTTAAATTTATCGATAAGTTCAAATTCGGTAATAAAATCGTTATTAACCTATTTTTTTCTTATTTTTTATTCTTCTCCTTATTTATTTAATCAAGAACACAGATTTTATTCGAGATTTATATAATTAATATTAGTGAAATTTATCAAAATTTTGGTAGATAAGTTTAAATATAATTAGTCGACTATTTATGTGGTTTAGCACGGATGTTGATTTTGATCGAAATTTAGAGAATTTTTAGTTTTTAAATAGTTTATAAACATAAAATTGAGTTGTGAGCAGAATTGATAGAATCAGAATTGTATGAGTCTGAAAAAGTATTCAAGGTGCTTATTGAAAATATAAGTAGTGGTGTAGCTATTTATGAGACACCTGATAAAGGGGAAAATTTTATAATTAGAGAAATGAATAAAGCAGGATTACGTATATGTGAAGCCACACGAAAAGAGATCGTAGGAAAAAATCTATCTGACTTATTCCCAAACATAGAAAATTTTGGTTTTGTAGGTGCTTTACGAAGAGTATGGAAAACGGGTAAACCGGAAAATTCTCCAACTGCGTTTTATCAGGATGATAGAGTTGATGGTTGGACGGAAATGTACATTTATAAATTACCCTCTGGAAAAGTTGTTGCGATTTTTGATAGACAGTCAGAGCTCATTGAAGCTCAAGAAATTATAAATCGTAAGAAGATAGAATATGAATTACAGAAGTCTGAAAATGAAAAATCGGTAATCTTGGAAAGTTTACTAGAGCATATAATATATCAAACAACAGATAACACGATTATTTGGGCTAATAAAGCTGCTGCTGATTCTGTAAATTCTACTCCCGAAGAATTAATTGGACGTAAATGTTATCAAATTTGGAATGATCGAGAAGTACCATGTGATGACTGTCCTGTAGTAAAATCATTAAAATCTAAAAAATCAGAAGTTTGTGAAATGAAAACTCCTGATGGGAGAATATGGCGCGTGGCAGGTTGCCCAGTAAAGGATAAAGATAATAATATTATTGGGACTGTTGAGTCTACTCTGGATATTACAGAAAAAAAAATGGCGGAACAAAAAGTAAAAGAACGAAGTGAAGCATTATCAGTTTTAAATAAGATTATCACGCTAGGGAATGAATCCACAAGTCTTCAAGAATTTTTAGAAAAATCTTATGATCAAGTGTTGGACATCGTGGGTTTCGATAGGGGAGGAATTTATCTGTATAATCATGAGACTCATCATAATCAACTAGTTCTTCATAAGAATGTTCATCCTGACTTTATAGCTGCAGTAGAAGATGTAGACATAGCGGAAGGTCTTTTTAGAAAAGTATTTGATAAGCATAAACCATTTTACATCGAAGATTTCTCGCAATTCATGGAAGGTTCAAAAGAATTGGGTATATTTTCCGTTGCAATCATTCCCCTCCGTTCAAAGGACGAATATGTAGGAAGTTTGAACATAGGTTCTCCAGTTTATCAAGAGCTCTCTCAAAATGAATTAGAGCTATTAATGGCGATCGGTAAGCAGATGGGAATTATCATTCAGAAATTTGAATCTGAAAAATTACTTAAAGAATCAGAAGAAAAACATCGAAAAGCGTATTTTCAGGCTAATCTTTATAGGGATATTTTTGCTCATGATATAAACAATATGCTCCAAAACATCCAATCTTCAACTGAACTTAGTTCTCTTTATCTGAGCAACCCTGAAAAACTACATACGCTAAAAGAACTGCATAACATTATAACTGAACAAATTGAGAGGGGTAAAAAATTAATTAAAAATGTCAGAAAGATAACTAAAATTGATGATTCTGAAGTCAATTTAGAAAGGATTGAAGCTTTTCGATCGTTAGAAAAAGCAATTGAATACCTTAAAAATAGCTTTCAAGCGAGAACTGTAGATATTCATGTTAATGCTTCAGAAAAAAATTTCTACGTAATTGCAAATAATCTCTTATTAGATGTATTTGAAAATCTCTTGATAAATGCTGTAAGACATAACAATAAATCTAAAATAGAGATCAGTATAGATATTAGTAAAGATCATCTAGAGAATAAGGATTGTGTAAAAATAGAATTTAAAGATAACGCTATCGGTATCTCTGACTATCGTAAAACAAACATATTTGAAAAAGGAAAGCGTAGGAGTCTAAAAGGTAAGGGAATGGGTCTAGGGTTATCTCTAGTTAAAAAAATAATCGACAGCTACAATGGTGATATTAGGGTTGAAGATAGAGTTAAAGGAGATTATTCAAAAGGAAGTAAATTTGTACTTATAATTCCAGAAGTGCCCTAAAACGGATGTTAAAAAGGTAAAAATATTAATCGGTTATGATGAATTTGTACTTTACTATTTTTATAAA
>JAUVXW010000049.1 GCA_030603385.1 Promethearchaeota archaeon
GAAAGGGCACGGAATCTTTTAAAAGAAATTCACGAAGAGGTTCAACAGATTGATGGTGCGATAATGTATAAATCACCAAAATGGGCGTATCAGGCGCATAAGGAAAAAATCTTTCCCGCTACAGGCGAATTGATTGAAAAAATTAGACGGCTTCTTGATCCAAATAATATAATGAATCCAGGACAGGGAAGAGGAGAAGATTAGTATGTCTAAGAGAAGAGTTAGATATTTACCAGGAAAGGGTATTTCTAAAATAACTTTAGCTCAAGAAAACCAGAAGCTTGAAAGAAATCAAGATTTAACGCATTACGAAGATACTTTTTATCAATGTGGTAAGTGTGGAACCTGCAGGACAGTTTATAAAGACGCTTATTGGTCTCGAATTTGCCCATCTGGAGAATTTGGTAAGTTTGAAGCATATTACCTTGGTGGAAAAAATCTATTAACTTGGGCAATAACTACAGATAAACTTAAATGGAGTGAAGATTTAGCAAAGATTTTTTATCAATGTTCTGTTTGTATGGCATGCGTACAACAATGTCAGATACCTGAAATTCACACTTATGCCGGAGAATGGTTAATGGCAATGAGAGAAGAAGCTGTTAAGTTGGGATATGGACCTATGCCTGAACAAGCTCAATATGCTGAACATGTAATGGTTGAGAAAAATCCATATATGGAAAAGCATGAAGACCGATTAAATTGGCTACCGTCACATATTAAGCAATCATCAGATGCGAAATTAGCATATTTTGTTGGCTGTACATCAAGCTATAGAGAACAAAATGTTGCTATTTCTACTGCAGAAATATTGAACTCGCTGAATATTGACTTTAGAATACTAGATAATGAAGAATGTTGTGGCTCTCCTGTTTATATGACGGGCCAGACAGACAAAGCTAAAGAATTAGCTGAACAAAATATCAAAAATTTTAAAGATGCCGGAATTGAACAAATAATTACATCTTGTGCTGGATGTTATCGAACATGGGAAGATACCTATCCAAATAAATTTGGATTAACTCATGAAATTGAAGTTAAGCATTTACCCGAATTTATAAGGAGCAAATTAAAAACTGGTGAAATGAATTTTAATAAAGACGTAAATATGAAAATTACATACCACGATCCATGCCATATAGGACGCCATATGGGAATCTATAAAGCCCCCAGGGATGTATTACAACAAATCCCTGGTATTGAGTTAATAGAGATGACACGAAATAGACATAACGCATGGTGTTGCGGTTCTGGTGGTGGTGTGAGGTCAGCATTTAAAGAATTGTCGACTTTTGCCGCAAAAGAAAGGATAGAGGAAGCAAAAGAAACTAAAGCTGAAGCTATCGTTTCTTGCTGTCCTTTCTGTCTAAATCAATTCAAAAACAATATTGAAAATAACGATATTCAAGCACTTGATCTCTCAGAGTTGATAAGAAAAACTATATAAAGATTTAAACAATTTTTTTTCTATTTTATTACATTATTTTGTGAGTTTAATAAAAATTAATAAAAAAAAAAAAGTGGTATGTGAGATTAAATTTGAAGCCTACTCTCTGCTTAGGACATTGTCCTGTGCTATGAGAGCAGCCCCTAAAGCTCCAATTATTTGTGGATCAACTGGTAGCTTTTTGGTTTTTACACCCATTCTTTTCTCAAGATAAGCAACTACACCTATATTTTTTGCTACTCCTCCAGTAATAGTTAACTCTTCTTCAAGACCAACTCTATATACAAGAGACATAATTCTAGAAGCAATAGCATCATGTATCCCTGCAACTATATCAGATACTTCTACACCATCCGCCATAAGACTAACAACTTCTGTTTCAGCGAAAACACTACATTGAGCAGTAATTTTCGCCTGATTTTTTGACTTTAAAGATATTTCTCCGAGTTCTTCAAGTTTCAATTCTAGTGTTCTAGCCATAACTTCTAAAAATCTGCCTGTTCCAGCAGCACATTTATCATTCATAGCAAAATCTAGGATCTTTCCATCTTTACTAACTTTTATTACCTTACAATCTTGTCCACCAACATCAATTATTGTTCTAATTGATGGGATATAAGAATGAGCGCCCTTACCATGGCAAGTTAACTCAGATACTTCTGAATTCGCAAATGGAATTTTTACCCTACCATATCCAGTTCCAACGATATAATCGATATTATCTAATGATAAGTTCTTTTTATTAAGTGCTTCATTCATAGCATTTTGAGCAGTTCTCTCTGGTTTAGGTGTCGTTGGGACTATACTATATGATAAAATGTCACCATCCTTTAAAATAACAGCTTTTCCAGTTAAAGATCCAACATCGCACCCTGCTACTATCATTTTTTTAACCTCCTTTATAAAACTACTTGAGTGAGGAATTCTGAAATTCTTTCTTTTATTTCTTCTGAGGTTACTTCTCTCGAGTCATAAGGATCACAACCGAAAATTAGTGTGGGAAGTCCAGTCTCTTCACGTACGGCTTCAGAAGCAACTCTTGCCATAGCATAAGCATGTTTGCATGCAAATTGCATAGGCATAATTACACAATCGATCTTATACTCCTTTACATAATTTAAAAGAAAATCAATATAATACTCAATAGGACCTCTACATGTTCCAATCATTGAAAAATCTAATGTCCCCTTAGCTAAACTTTCATAACATTTTTCGATTGTTGAAGTGTCATGAGGTAATACTTGATAAAAACCTAGCATGTCTAAGATTACTACGGCGTTAAATTGCTCTTCCAACCACGGAAATAACTCTTGATCGAAAAAAATGTGAGTATATGGCCATGCGATTCTTATTTTCTCATCAGGGACACCTGCGATTCCATTTTTCACATTTTCAGCAGCGTTATCTCGTAACCATTTTGTTACTTTAACAGCATCATTAGTGCCACCACGTGTTACCATAGTTACGAAATTTCCAAAGCCTGTTATACTAGGCACAGGACAAGGAACAGTCTTTAAAAGTTCGTTAAATTCCCATATATATTCTCTTGCCTGATTTACTTGAGTCATAGTTTGTTGTAAATTTTTGAGATCCAACTTTTGTTTTGTTTCTTTTTCTATCCATGATATTAATTCTTTGATTTGTTTTATCAAATAATCAATGGTTTTACCATCATAAAACTCACTTGCTTTATCATAAGCCCAATAAGGGATATCTATATTAAAACCTGGTACACCTGTCAAATTTTGAAAGACTTGATATGTCATCGCAAGTGAATTACATGGCGTTGAGAGATAGAATAAAAGATCAGGGATTGGTGCCGCTCCCCGCATATAGGATCCAATTAAAGGTCTTTGAGCATTGCAAAGAGTTGGATTATCTCCATAACCTATTTCATTAGTGAAATCGATATAGGGTTCATTGAAGTGAAAAGGGGCTAAGCCCACACTGAAAACTTCTTGCATGAGCGGGGCTAAATTCATGGAGTGAAATAATTCGGGACCATAATTAAAAGGATGCATGATTATCGGAATTCCTTCCTTTCGTGCTTTAGGGATTTCAAGAAAAATATTAAGGAATAACTCTGTTACAGGTGTAAATTCTTCATCTTTATTTTGAGTTAAGAACGCTGTATACATTGTCTTCCACATTAAAAGGTCCTTACCCCAACTTCCTCTACCAAGCTTTTTATATTTATTAAATAATTCTATATCCATTTTTTTCACCTCGCCTCTAAAATTTCAATAAAAGTCTGAACACGCGTCTTCATAGCTCCAGTACCACTTAACACGTATTCTCTTTCCAAATCGAGAAATGGAATACCTTCTTCTTTTAATCTATTACGGAGCATGAAAATTTCAGCCCACCATAGCGCACAAAACTTCATTCTTTCAAAAATAACACCATCAACATTGAAATCTTTAATCATATCCATCATAAATTCAGCCCTTTCTAGATATCCATCAGTCATACGTGGACAGGAGATTTTTGATAGATAACGTTCTGCTAATGCATCAATCGGATTTAGATTTTCATCAACTAAATCCCAGAAATACCTAGTTCCTAAACATAGTGAATCTGTAACAATTAATCCCCCAAGATCTTCTATTACTTTAAAATATTCTGGTTCATCAAGCATACTTCCAACTATCATTAATCTATTCTTAAAGTCAGATATCCCATCTCCACTCCCGATTTCCTTTAACTGTTGAGTCAAAAGTTCATTAAATTGCTCCCTTGGAATGGAAACTCCTGCTGAAATAATATTCATCATATCAGTACCAGTAATAGTTGGTTTATCTTGCTTTCTGAGACTATATAATTCTTTGAGAAGTGTACGAGACTTATTGTATATCTTAATTGCATTCCTTATTTTTTCTTCTGTAATATTCACACTGAAGTTCGCTTCAATGTTTTGCTTAAATTTGGTTATTTCATGTTTAAACCAATCGATTGTTGTATTACTAACATAACCAGGAATGCCCATTATATAATGAAAGGGAAACGGAGCTTTATATCTTATATTATCATAAAGGCGTCTAATTTGATCACAACAATTACAAGAAATAATTCCATCAAGAAAATTATACTCATTTCTATTTGCTAATTCAAGGCAACATCTTGTAAAACTACATGTAGTAGGAGTCATATATGCATCTCCCATCGGTGTATCGGTACAAGTTCTCGCTCTCATTCTGATTGGCAAGATATCAGCTGCATAAATGATTTCTTCAGGTATATATGAACAAAAATAACCTAAAACCTTTTTACCCTCATTTTTCCAGCTATTTACCCAAGGATTCTCAAGGGGAATTGCTTCTATAAATTTTTCCATAGCAGACATATTTTAATCTCTAATTAAAATGAATTCTTAGATTCATTTCAAATTTAAATTAATTTATTTATGCTGTTTAAATTTAAAAACATAATGATTTGACATAAAAGTAGTTTCTGAGATTGTGGTAATTGCAATCGAACATCAGACTTGAAAAACTAAAAATTAGGGTTAAAGCTTCACTGAAACCGTAACAGCAGCATTACATATTATTATTTGATTTGAAGTATCGCCTAATTCTTTAATCATAATTCCTTCAGTAAGTAAACCTCCTTTAACAACTTCAATTGATTTTTCCCCAAAAGGAATCGCTTTCAAAACTTTCTTTTTATCAATAGTTTCTGGGTATGGGGCTCCAATCTTCACATGAACCATCATTCGAGTAAGATCTTTTGGTTCTCTGAGATTGCATATTTCTGAAAGCCCACATAAACAATTATTTGAAATCGCATTCTTGATAGCTTTAATTGCGGCATTAGTGCAATCATTGTTATGACCGTGTTGGTCCACTCCAGCACCTATTTCTACAATTAGCCTTTTAGCTTTTGACATATATTATCATCTTGGTTTGATTTAAATAAATAATATTCAATTTAATGGTGATTTTATTAATTTAAACTCCTTTTTATATCCCTTACACCCTTTATTTCATATATTTTAAACTACTCATCATCTTGAATTTCTTCATAATTTACTATTCAAGGAAACTAATATTACTTTTTGGTAAAAATATTTATAAATCAATTTAGCAAATTATGAATAATCCTAGTATAAATGTTATTTTATATCAAATAAATTTAGAACGTGAAATGAATTGACCAATCTAAAAGAAACTATAGATGATGAAAGATTTTCGGAAGGAGAAAACTTATGGGAAGATTATAAAATTCCATTAACTTTTGACCAAGAAAAGATGGTAAAATGGTTTAATGAAGAAAGAGGTGCGGCAAGAGGGGGAGCAGATGTCTTTTATCTTATGTTTGGTATAACATATAATTGCCAACTTAAATGTCCGCATTGCTGTGTGGGCAATTATGAAAATGAACCTCTTAGAGAACTTTCAACTGATGAGATTAAGGATGTATTAGATCAATCTGCTAAGGCTTTTGTAATTAACTTCTTTGGAGGTGAGCCAACTATGAGACCAGATTTAATGGAATTAATAAAGTATGCTTCAGAACGATCTGTATATGTTTTTTGTGATACTAATGGAATAAAAGTCACAAAAGATTACGCAAAACAATTAAAGGATAGCGGTTTAGAAATGCTTTATATAAGTATAGATAGTCCTATTCCAGAAAAGCACGATGAATTGCGTGGAATGAAAGGATTATTTAATACAGCTGTTCAAGGAATAAAAAATGCTCTTGATGTAAGATTAAAGTGTTCCCTATCGACCTATGTTACAAAAGAAACTCTAGCCAATGGTGAATTTGAGGATGTAATCAAATTAGGAAAAGATCTAAACGCAAACGGTGTAAGATATTTATTGCCTACAGCAACAGGAAGATGGCTACATAATATTGAAGTGAAATTAACACCAGAAGAAGAAAAAAAAGTTAGGGAAATTGCAGATTTTCCATTTGTTTGCAGAGATTTCTATTTTCAAACTCAAACTTCAAGTCAATGTAGAGGTGTAGCAGATCATGTGTACTTTTATATTTCACCTTATGGAGATGTTATGCCTTGTTGTTTCATGCCTATTGCTTTTGGGAATATTAGAGAAGAGCCGCTTAAGAGTATTTTGGAAAGAATGTGGGATCATTCGATGTTTTCTGAAAGTTGGACACATGAAGAATGTCCAATGTTAAGTGAAGAGTTCAGAAAGAAATATATAGATACCCTACCCCCGGATAAGAAATTACCTTATAGAATATGTTAAAATTTTTTTTTCTTCTTTCTCTTAACTATATAAATACACTTTTTTTATCAAAAACTTTTATTCATTTTAATGAAATTATAATGTAATGATATGGATAGAATTAGGTTCTGAGTTATGTATGAAATAGATGAAACAATATATCAGCGCTTTCATGAAAAAAAAAATATGATATATAGAAGATTATGGGATAAATCTTTACCCACTTATGGAAAAATGTTTGAAGTTAATATAGAAAATCATATAAATTCACATAAAGAAGGCTACTCTAGAATTGATTTTGCTCTTGTTGCTGCAGGGTGGACTGTTTATGAAAAGTTCCCTTATGCTTTCACTTGGGAAAGAGAAAATTCGATGGACCTTGGTTATGGTGTAAATTGGATGAAAAATAAGTATCCTATTCAAGATAATAAAAATTTTACAGAGCAAGTGAAAAAAGCAGCTAAGGTTTATGGTGCTTCTTTAGTCGGAATATCAGATATTAATGAAAAGTGGATTTATAAGGATGGCTTTGTAAGACCCTCTTCAAAAAGTGAAGCAGAATCAAAAAAAAAGGTAAGGGGTGGTGATACTTCAGGATCTATATTAGAAACACCAATCAATTTACCAAAAGGAATTAATAAGGCAATAGTTATGGCAATTGAAATGGATCAAAGTGCTATATCGACCGCTCCAGCACAACCCGCAGCGGCTGCAGCAGCTATAGCATATTCGAAAATGGCTTTTGTAATATCTTGTTTAGGTGAATTTATTCGAAATTTAGGATACAGAGCCATTCAATGTGGTAATGACACTGCGTTAAGCATACCATTAGCTATTGATGCTGGGCTTGGAGCTGTTGGGAGGTTAGGTCTCCTAATTACACCTGAATTTGGACCACGAGTAAGGATTTGTAAAGTTTTTACGGATCTTCCTCTTGTTTCCGACGAACCTAATTTAAGGTTTATTAAGAAAGTAGCTAATGTTTGTAGGAATTGCTTTAAGTGTGCTGATGCATGTGAAACAAACGCAATTACAAAAGATAAAGAGCCTAAATTTAAAGGATTAAATATTTCTAACAATTCAGGTGTTAGAAAATATTATATAGATGGTGAAAAATGTTTTGAATTTTGGATTGAAAACAGTAGTGATTGCGGAAATTGTATTGCTGTTTGTCCTTTTTCTAAAATTAAAAAATACGTATCTCCAACTGAATTTTGGCATAAATAAAAAGAAAAATTAGATGGATACGATAAAAGTAGGAATCATTCTAAAATAGATGTTTTCCTTCTGAGATTTCCTGATAAATTTCTTTAGTAAGGGAAACATATTCAGAACTTTTTGGTAAAAGAACAAATAAATGATCTTTTATCTCATTAATATTATATCCCTCTTTTTTCAGTTTTACCTTCTGAATCTTATGAGTAGCAGTAAAGCTAAATTCATCAATAAATCGAATAAACTTAGGAACAGCGTAATTTGGTAAATACTTTTGTAGAAAATTCAATAACCTTATGAAATCAAATTCTTCATCAGTTCTTTTAATTATCGATACCATCCCCGCACGACCCTCTGTATGTGGAATGAGAATTCCATAAACACAACACATATCAATTTGTTCAAATCTATTAATCACAGATTCAACTTCCTCGGTAGATACATTTTCACCTTTCCACCTAAATGTATCACCTAAGCGGTCAACAAATTGAACATGTCCATAACCAATATCTCTTAATAGATCTCCTGTATTAATATACATATCCCCTTTTCTAAGGGCATCACGAAACACTTTTTTTTCGGTAGCTTTTTCGTCTTTATACATATAAAAATTATCAGGATCTGTGATTTGTCCTAATAATAGTCCAACTTCCCCTTTCTTTACTTTCTTCATCCGACCTCTCTCATTTCTAAACGGTTGATCTGCTTCAATATCATATTTGACAATTGCATAAGGCGTTAAACATACTCCACAGGTTTTATCAAGATTAAATATATTGGCAAAATTTGATACAAAATCCTCTGTGGCACCATAAAACTCTCTAATTTCTTTGATATTAAATCTTTTCTTGAAATCTAGCCAAATATCGTTTCTAAGTCCATTCCCAACTATTTTTACAATTGGATTGTCTGCATCGTTTGGTTTTGGAGGCTGATTATACAAATACCTGCATATTTCTCCTACATAATTAAAACACGTAGCATTGAATTTTCTAGTTTCATCCCAAAATTTACTAGCACTGAATTTTCTAGCGATTGCCATTGCTGATCCTCTATAAAGTGCGGCAGCAAAAGCTACTTTAATCCCATGACTATGAAATAAGGGAGTTGTGATATAAATTATATCGTCAGTTTTCATTCCAACGACCATATCTCCCCACCATGTCATTGCATTTAATATGGAATAATGTTTCAAAATCGCAGCTTTTGGAAGCCCCGTTGTCCCTGAGGTAAAAATATAGATAAAAGGGTCTTTCATTAGAATCTCTGAGGTAGTAGGGGGATTATTATCATCAGAATTCTTAATTTGTTCTTTTAAATTGATGTATCCATCGGGTGTTTTCATTTCTCCCTTATCAGTCAAAAAAAAGAGCCCTTCTTTTTGTTCATTTGTTAATCCTATTTTAGTTTTAACATCTTCAAATGCTTGGAAAAGCTCTTCTCCAATTATGTATATTCTCCCGGGAGTATGTGTCATACTATGAATAAGTGGGTTTTCACGTAGATTAGTATTAATTAATGAAGAAATCACTCCTAATTTACCCATTGCTGCGATTATAAACATATAATCCGAGCGATTTTCCACAAACACAACAGCTACATCCCCTCTTTTGAGGCCGAAATTAAGAAAATAATTAGCATAACGATTAATCCATTCATTAAACTCTTTATGAGTATATTTCTCGTCTTCAAATAGTAGAGCTAAATTATCTGGATACTTTGATGCGTGTTCTTCTATTCGGAGTCCTATAGAATATTTTGTATCAGATGTATGTTCCGCCATCCATGCTGCGCCTTTCATTATCAATGGAGTTTTTTTATTCCAAGATGGCTGAATTTTGTTTTTATATTCTTCTTGAGATATAATATATGGTTGCGTTTTTTCCTCGTTTTGAATTATTTTGCCAGAATCAGTTTCTAATTTTTGATCATTCATTGATTTTGCATTGTTTTTAAAAAATTTAAAATTTTTTGATTATCAAAACATTTAATATACAATACATAAAATAGTCGAAACTTGTAAAAAAAATATAAAAACTGCACCTATGTTTTAGTTAATGAGTAAAACAAAGAGTAGATAAAAAAACATCAAAAGAATAAATTTAATATTGTCTATACTCCCCTTTATACCACATTCTTTGAGATTTCTTAAGATTCTCTGGCATATCTTCATATGGTGAAATTTCTTCCTCTAATTTACAATCAACTCCGTATCGTAAATTAGTTTGTGGATGAACATACCCTGTTTTTGTTTCCCTTTAGCTGCTCTAAGTGATGTGCGTCTAGAGATTAAAGAGGCACCTTTTATATAGAAAAATTTCCATTTATCTTCTTCTTCAACTAGTTCTAAGAAGATACCATCGTCCATATCTGAATCAGATCCTATGGGACGAAATTGGCCAGTTTCATCATTCCATTTCAACATGATATTACCTTTTTTTTCAGCCATATTCACACCAAATTTAAAGAATTATTCTGTAAGAAATTTAATTAAATGATAACTTAAAAAATTTTAATTTTCTTTGATATTAATTATAAAATTAATACTATTTTAATCTTATTTTAAGGATAAACCATGACAGAATTTTGATATTTCCTTAATGTTAATAACATTTCATATGAGATAAAAGAAAAAAATCGAAAATTTTTAAATTCATTAGTTTTCTTAAACAATTATTAGAAAGTATTGAAGGATATGACTTTAAGACTCATTTTGATGATTAATTTTTGGAGTTATCAATGAAACAAGTTGCTCATGATGTAGTTAGGATTTTTGATTTGGATTATCCCTTTTCAAGAATTTTAATGAAAAATTTTATGTGGTATTAGAAATATATTTTACAAAACAGATAAAAGTTTTAATCTTTATCATTATAAGAATTGTTAAAGAACCAGAAATAAGAAAAATGAAAACAATCGATAAACAAGTCATCGCAGAATTTCTTGCGAATCATATTACTTTCCTTTCTTTAGAGGAAATTGAGGAAATTATTGAAATTCCTCCGCCAGATATTAATTTTTCATATGCTTTTCCAGTTTATCGTCTAAGTAAAGTTGAAAAGAAAAATCCGAAGGAGATAGCCAAAAATTTTGAAAAAAATTTGCTATTACCTGATTTTATTGAAAAGATTGAAGCAGATGGTCCATATTTAAATTTTAAAATTAAACCATCATTTGTTTTAGAAAATGTTTTCAAATTAAAAGATAATTATGGAAGAATTTACGAATCTTTAAGTGAAAAGATAGGGAAATCATTAAAAATTGTAATAGAATTTCCTGCTCCCAATACAAATAAACCACTCCATTTCGGACATGTACGCAATATGCTAATAGGTAGTTCTATGGCTAATTTATTCAGATATAAAAACCATGAAGTATTTGAAGTTAATTTGAGACAGGATAGAGGGATACATATTTGTAAATCTATGTTAGCGTATAAAAAATGGGGGAATAATCAAGAACCAACTAAGAAGCCTGATCATTTTGTAGGAGATTTTTATGTAAAATATAGTGAAATGGAAAAAAAAGACGATAACTTAAATAAAGAAGCACATGCGCTACTCCGCTTATGGGAAGCTGAAGATCCTGAAACACGAGCTATATGGGAAAAGATGAATAAATGGGCTTTAGAAGGATTTGAAGAAACGTTTAAAAAATTAGGAATCACGTTTGATAAAGAGTATTCTGAATCTGAGATTTATAAAAAAGGAAAAAAAATTATACTAGAAAATTTAGAGAAAGGATTATTTAAAAAAACCGAAGATGGAGCAGTTTACGCTGAGTTAAAGGAGGATTTCGGTTTACCAAATAAAATTTTACTTCGAAAAGATGGAACGTCATTATATATTACTCAAGATATTTATCTTGCATTTCTTAAGAAACAAGATTTTAATTATGATAAGTCGCTATATGTTGTTGCTAGTGAACAAAATCTTTACTTTAAGCAATTATTCACTGTGCTAGAGATGATTGGGTTTAAAGAGGATAAGTTTCACCTCTCATATGGCATGATTAGTCTCCCAGAGGGGAAAATGAAAAGTAGAGAAGGAACTATAGCTGATGCTGATGATATTATTGACGAAATGCTAGAACTAGCTTATAAGGAGGTAAATAAAAGATATCCAAATATTAAAGAAGAAGAAAAAGAAAGAAGAGCGAATTTTATAGGTATCGGTGCTTTAAAATTCTTCATCTTAAAATTTAATCTTAAATCAGATTTTGTTTTTGATCCAAAACAAAGTATTTCTTTTGAAGGAGAAACTGGACCATATATACAATACTGCTATGCAAGAATTGAATCGATAATTTCAAAATCAAGTGAGAATATTGATTTAGATATCGAATGGGATTTGTTGAATCATGAAACTGAAGAGAGTTTGATAAAACAATTGAATTACTTTCCTGAAATTATAGATCAAACGGCTCAGAAGTATAATATTCATTTAATTGCTCAATATCTTTTGACATTATGTCAAATTTTTAATTCTTTTTATAGTGTATGCCCTGTTATTTCTGATAATAAACAATTAGAAAGAGCAAGACTATTACTAATAAAATGTGTACAGATAGTTATTAAGATTGGATTGAATATCTTAGGAATTGAAACTTTAGATAAAATGTGAGATTCTTAGAATGAGATTTTTTGATTTTAGGGAAGAATTAAATAAAGATACTCGCTTTGTTGTTTTTGGTATCCCATGGGATTACTTAACTTCCTCAGATCTACCTAATTCCTCAATAGCTCCAGGTAAAATTAGAAATATAACAAATGATATTGGATATACCACTGAATTGGGATTCCATATTCCAAACTTTCAAGCTGTAGATGTGGGAGATATTAAGATTGAACCAACTGATGTTGAATTGAACCTTACTACTATAGATAATTTCCTTAAAAAACTCTATAATCAAAATGAAGAAATAATCCCAGTTATGATAGGTGGAGATCATTTTTGCACTTACCCTGTAGTAAAGGTTGTTGGTGATCAATTGGAAAAGAAAGAAGAATTTGGGGTGTTAATTTTTGATTCTCACTTAGATTTTTATCAAGAATGGGATAAAGGAGTTTATTCTCATGCAACAATTTCTCATAGGATTTATGATTTAGAATATGTTAATAATAAAAATTTGTTAATAGTAGGTACTCGTGATATTGATATTGAGGAATTTAACTTAGCAAGTTCTGAAAACATCAAGTACCTTAATGCTTATCATATCATTGATGGCTTAGATTATTATATAGATAGTATAAAGGAATTTTTTAAAAAATCAAATATCAAAAGTTTATATGTTTCAATAGACATCGATGCTTTAGATCCTTCGATTGCACCGGGTACGGGTTATGCAATACCTGGTGGTTTTTCTTATCGCGATATATGGAAAATCCTGAAAGAAATAACAGAGTATTTTAATATTGTTGGGTTTGATTTAGTTGAGGTTGCCCCAAATTTAGATTTGGAAAACAAAATGACATGTATTTTGGCAGCAAAATTGATTGTTGAATTTATGTATTTTATTAGAAGCAATAATTTATAATGGTTTAGATGTCAGAAAAAAACTTAGAAGATATTTTAAAAAGAGTAGATCAGTTGGAAATTACAAAGGAAACAAGTATTTTAAGCCTTATTAATTCATTAAAAAATGCTGGATTTAACGCCAAGAGATTAGCTTTAGCGTGTGAAATCTATAATGAAATGATAAATGATGAAGAGTGTATAAAGTTTTTTGGTTTGGCAGGAGCTCTTGTTCCTGCAGGAATGCAAAGAGTAGTTCATGATTTTATAAAAGAAGGATTTATTGATATTTTAGTGACTACAGGTGCAAACCTAACACATGATCTAGCAGAAGCCTTAGGATATCATCATTTACAAGGAGGAGCTATTAATTTAAACGATTTAAATGATTCAGATTTGCATAAAGCTGAAATGAATAGAATTTATGATGTTTTCATGCCAAATAAGGTATATGAAGGGATTGAAGACTTTATTTCAAATCTAAAGATACCCGATCCCCAAATGTCCGTTAGCTCATTCTTGAGGTTTCTCGGTAAGGCACTTCCAAAAGATTCTCAATCCATCTTAAAGATTTGCGAGCAGAAAGAAGTCCCAATTTTTTGCCCGGCATTTACAGATTCAGGCCTTGCTTTACAATTAGGATTCCATAATCAAAAAATAAATTTAAACCATTTTAAGGATATGCTTGAAATGGTCAACTTAGCTTGGGATGCTAAAAAAGCTGGAGTTTGTTTTTTAGGGGGTGGGGTACCGAAGAACTTTATATTGCAATCATTACAATTTTGCCCAAATTCCGCAATGTATGCCATTCAAATTACAATGGATCGTCCTGAACCAGGAGGATTAAGTGGAGCTACATTAAGAGAAGCTATCTCCTGGGGGAAAGTAAATGAAAATGCAAAATATTCAACGGTCATATCAGATGCTACAATAGCACTCCCAATAATCTTATGGTTTCTTAAGGAATCACAAAGGAAAAAGAAGATATAGTTTTAAGGCTGTTTAAATTAATAATGTTTTTATGAAAAAACCCCTTTGAGTTTTTGCTCAACAGTTTTTGTGTCAGATCCGTAGATATCATCTAAATTATTTTTAAAATCCCTAAATTGAGAAACTTCTGATAAATTCTTCCCCATATTTAAGGAGATAAATTCATTTACTACGTTTTTTAATAAAGGTTGGATTATCTTATGGATATACTTTTCTATTTTTTTCTCTCTGTCCAGAATAGCATAGGAGGTTAAACTTTCAAGTTCTATGCCATCATTAGACTTGATTTGTTCCTTAGTAAATACAATAATAAGTTTCTTCATAAGAAAGTATTCAATGGAACTCTCCGCAAACGCTGTTTCTGCAAAGGATATAATAGCATCTAGTAGCCCACTTCGCAGATCTATATCAATTTTTCCTTTATCGGTCTTATGAAAAGTTTTCTTTACTAACGTAAAACCCCTGAATATTAATCCAGCTTCTCGAACGACCATCTTGAATAATTTCAGTTATCTAATTTTAATTGTAAGAAATTTTGGCATAAAAATATTGTTTTCAATACTTAAATTATAACAACTAATTTTAATAAACTCTTTGCCATTGAGCTAATTTTAGAATTTCAAATCAGCATTCGATTTCAATAAGTTCGAATTAAAAGATTTTTTATCATTGTATTATTCTTAAAACTATGATTGATAAACAAAAAATTAAAACTTGCTCAGAAAATATTGCTAAAAGCATTAATATAAAAGAAGAGGGCGAGTATGTTCTTATAAAAGGTGGTTTTTATACTCATGAATTGTTAGAAGAAATAGGATTAAGTATTCTAAGAAAGGGTGGGATTCCCCATATCACTTCTACAAGTGATTATTTTGATGAGTCAATTTTTACGGATGATTTAATAAAGGTTAATATCATTGAAAAAACACCTCTGGGTTAATTTTATAAACGAATTAACAATTATAAATTAACCCCCTTTTTTGTTTTCTTACATTATAATCCCCCGTTCTAGTAGGTCGGCGCATTCTATGAGTTTTAGATTGTTCATTAAAAAATTTCCCCTCACTTGTCGAGT
>JAUVXW010000025.1 GCA_030603385.1 Promethearchaeota archaeon
AGTAGGATGCATAAAAAAATAGGTGCTAATCTTATAATTTCATATATAGCTAATGCATTGATGGAAAGAAATGTGAAATTATTTCAAACATCAAATAGTTTTCCTATGACTCTTATAAGTATATATGATTATCTAAAAGAAAATTATGATGAATTTTTTCCAGAACGCTCATCTATAGAGTATACATCATTAGAAAAGGAAGAACGCTGGGCAGCGGATAATGAGCAAGCTTATATAATCGGTAGTAGGATACAATTATATGTAATCAAAAATATCTATAACGGAAAATATAATAAAAATGGAAATTGTCAATGTCCAGAATGCTATAAAGCTGGATTTACTATAAATACAAACTTTTTGAGATTACGAGCCTTACAGTTTAACCATATAAAGGGAAATAAAATTTACTCTTATACAACAAAAACTTTTTATAATTTATTTATAGAAAGCAGAGGAGAACCTTATTTCTTAATCAATTTGATTTCTCAAATGGAAGCTGAAAATGTAGAATTATTATGTACTAATCATCATAATTTACTACATGCAAAATATAATAAAATATTTTTATATCTTATAAACTATAGAGAACTTTTTTCATTAGCCCCTATTTTAATTCATCTAATAATTCGAGAATCAGTAAATAGTCTTTACAAGAATAAAAAAACTCCAGAATTTAAAAAGAGAGTTAGAGAAGCTATCATAATGGATTTAAAACGAAAATATATCATTGATCAGGCAAATTGTGGTGTATGTCCAATTTGTAATGAGTTTAACACTACCGAACATTTGCCTTCCTTTCATGGTCATCATTTTGATGAATCTAAAAAAACAAATGATACATCCTATTTTTTCAGATTAGAACTTTCATGTCAGGAGATTGTGGAGATTTTAAAAAAAGAAACTGTTGGTTTTATATGTGGTAATTGTCATGCAACAATTCAATATTACAAAGATTTTGATGTGTTATTAAGAATCTATGATGATTCTGAAATGGTATCTAAAATTATAGATAATTATGAATCTGCTCTTGATAAATTTAAAATATTAGATGATAAAAATGTAATGATTCGAGAACCTTTAAAAAAATCATATTTAGTTAATGATAATATAATTAGATATTTATTTGCTATTTATGAGATTACGGATAGGGGGATAGAAGCAAGTACTGGTATTATATCAGACTATTTAGGAGTATCTTCTCGTGCTGTACGCCATTTCTTTTATGACCGATATAATCTTCTCAACCCATTTATTAATATTGTTCAAGGTAGACCTAAGACTTTAAAAAAATATTCTTTAACTGATTATGGTAAAAAAACAGTTGCTCTATTACAGCATTTTAAAGATTATTATAATTCCTCACAATAAATGTATTATACTAATATTAGGTCTGTAATGGTGCAAACTCAATATTTTTACAAACCAACTTTATTATTTAAAATCATTTTGAAAAAAAATTTGTATCTTATTTTTTATTTGCTATAGGTAATTAAATCTCTGCTAGCTATAATGTTAATTTCAAGGCCTAATACATTCTCAATTAAAATATCTCCCATTTTTATAGGCGCGTTAGCTACTGTCTGAGCAATTTCTTTTAAGGTATCTC
The DNA here is from genome assembly GCA_030603385.1 of Promethearchaeota archaeon. Taxonomy (GTDB): domain Archaea; phylum Asgardarchaeota; class Lokiarchaeia; order Sigyniarchaeales; family SOKP01; genus Loki-b32. The sequence continues at coordinate 1,607 of JAUVXW010000025.1, forward strand.
TTAATCTATCCTTTGGAATAGGTCTGTCAGATCTGACGGGTATTAATGGTAAAAAACCATTTTCCACTCGTATTGTAGTTGTTAAGATTCTTTTTGGGGCAATAAATTCTTCTCTTGCGTATTCCTCACCTCTTTTACATGTATGTCCTTCGAGGATTAATTCTCCATTTATATTCTCAACATGAACTAAACAACCTGTAGGACATACTATACAACGGATTCCTTTACTTCCTTCTGGAATTTCTGACTCTGACATTATTTTAACCTCTAAAATCAATCTTCTTCAATAAGAACTTCTGGTCGAGGTATGACCTCTACTTCTATATTGTTACATTTGGGATCGATTTTTAATTCATTTAAACTTAATTTTATTTCGAGCATTTCGCTTGGAATTACATATCTTCTCTTTCTTTTATATAAAACCTTGTTATTCTCGTCTTTAAACTGAATTTGAATTCTTCGATCTGGTCTTTTTACTCGAAAAGTAAAAATTATATCTTTTTCTAAATCAGATTTATTAATTAAATCGGGTTTTACATAATTAACATTTTCTCCTGCAATGCATTTAATTTGTTCTTTTTTTTCAATCTCTTTACCAAATTTTTCTTTAACATATTCAATGGCATTCAATCCCGCTCGTTTTGCTTCAGCAGACACTAAGTCAACTAGATCATGGACTTGTAATACATTTCCGCATGCGAACACACCATCAATTGTAGTTTCTAAATTGTTATCCACCACAGGACCTCCTATTTCCGAAATTTTAGCACCTGCTTCGCGTGTTAACTCGTTTTCAGGGATTAAGCCAACAGATAATAATAAGGTATCACATTCGATAAATTTTTCAGAGCCTATTACCCGATCGAAGTTGCGATCTACCTTACTTACTGTTACGCCTTGTACTCTATCTTTCCCATGAATTTTTGTAACTGTGTAGCTTGTAATAAGGGGAATTCCATAATCTTCTAGACATTGTACTTCATTTCTTATTAACCCACTCACATAAGGTTGAATCTCAACAACAGCCTTAACTTGACATCCTTCCCAAGTTAAACGCCGTGCTATAATCATACCAATATCTCCACTTCCTAAAATAACATAACTTCTACCAGGTAAATAACCTTCAATATTGACAAATCTTTGAGCTTGTCCTGCGGTATATATTCCAGCAGGTCGAAAACCAGGTATGTTAATTGCACCTCTAGTTTTTTCACGACATCCCATTGCAAGTATTATTGCTTTAGTTTTAATTTCTATGAGTCCTTCTTTATTGTTTACCGCATAAATTACTTTATCTGAAGTAATTTCAATTACCATGGTATCTAATTTATAAGCAATATCTAATTCTAAAGCTTGGTTGATAAATCTTTGAACATATTCAGGTCCTGTTAATTCTTCTTTAAACTCATGGAGACCAAATCCATTATGAATACACTGGAGAGTAATTCCTCCTAATTCTTTATCTCTTTCTAATATTAATACATTTAAATCCGCTTTTTTAACAACAATAGCAGCAGCTAAACCCGCAGAACCTCCACCAATTACAGCAACATCTACGCTATATTTTTTCATTCTTTACTGACGCCTCTTGATATCTCTTTTAAAGCGATGTCTTTCGTTCTTCCGATTAATATGTTTGTATCTTCTCCTCTTTTGGTAATTTCTTCATACGGTTTGTTCAGTTCCCTTGAAAGTATTTCGATAACCCGTGGACGGCAGAAGCCGCCTTGACATCTACCCATACCGGGTCTACAACGAAACTTAATACCATCAACTGTATTAGCACCAACTGGGGCATGGATAGCATCAATTATTTCCTTTTCAGGTATTGTTTCACAGCGACAAATAATTCTTCCCCATCTTGGATCTTCTTGGATTTTTTTATCAAGGTCTTCCTTAGTGAAATCTTTGAATCGTTCAGGTTTGGGACGAATTGGGTTATAATCGTCTCTTACATTTAACTCAACTCCTAATAATTCAAGAAATTCAACAACTTTCTCAGCTATGGCGAATGTTGCTGTTAACCCAGGGGAAAGAATGCCCGCGACATTTATAAAAGCATAAATATCAGTATTGTCTATAATAAAATCGTATGTATCTGGTACAGCTCTTAAACCCGCAAAATTTCTAATTGAACTTCTTAAAGGAAGATTTGGAACTAACTTTCTCCCACCATCTAGAATTTCTTTTAGGCCTGCTGTAGTAGTTGAAATATCTTCACGATCAGTTATATTTTGTGCATTTGGACCAGCAAAAGTATTTCCATGTAATGTGGGGCACACTAAAATTCCTTTCGAAACTCTAGTGGGCATTGGGAAGAGAATCTTGTTGAGATGAATAGCATTTCTATCAAATAAAACATATTCTCCCTTTCTTGGCATTATACTGAAATAATCTAAACCTAACATTTTAGAAATCCTTGCAGCATGAAGTCCTGCTGCATTAATGAGATTCCCTGCTTGAAATTCTCCTTGATATGTCCTTACAGTAAACGTATATTCTTGATGCTTGATTTTAACAACTTCATGATTCCTAAAAAATTTCACTCCATTAGTAGCAGCATTTTCTGCCAACGCAAAAGTTAATTCGTATGGGCTAACAAGACCAGCAGAGGGGGCATGTAAAACACCCACAACATCATCCGTTAGGTTAGGTTCCATTTCTTTTATCTTTTTCTTATCCAAAATCAGTTCTAAACCGGGTATACCATCTTCAGTTCCTTTTTTTCTTTCTTCGCCTAATTCTTTAATCTGATTATCTTCTAGAGCAACCACAAACGAACCAATCCTTTCAAATGGAAAATTTAATTCCTTTGCGGCTTGAGTGTACGATTTATTTCCTTTGATACATAAATATCGTTTAGTATACTCTCTTTGAGCGGCATAACCTGCATGAACCACGCCAGAATTTCCCTTAGTTGTACCAGAAGCGATCTCAGCTTCCTTTTCTATTACACATATATTTAGGTCATACTTTGAAAGCGTACGAGCTATAGAGCACCCAGTAACACCACCACCTATAATTATGACATCATATATCAAATATTTGATACCCTTTTTACTAAAATTTTTTCTTGAATTACTGTTATAAGTTACAAATTCTAATCTTGAAAAATTTAAATATCTTTTAAATTTATTAAAGGGAAAATGCTGATAATTTTTTTATAAGGTAGGAATTACTTTTCCTTTAAAAAAGATAAATTGAGAGAAACCAAATAAGATTAAAAATAATGGCTGAGATTATCAAGATTTTAGTTACTGGATTGAAAATCGTATTTTTTATTGAATTTGTTAGTTTCAATTCATTTTCACTTGCTAGTATGTTTTCAACTTGGCGATAATTAGGATTCATTTCCTTTTTCAAGTGAATCGAGCCTAAAAATCTTGGATTCGATAATTTTTTAATAAGATAGTCTAAATTATTTGAGGGAACAAAACTATTCTTGGTAATTGAACTATAGTCTCTTGAGGTATCAAGATTACTTGGTCGATCTAAGGATCCTTTGTTTTTAATAGTCTTTTTATTGTTTTCTATTTCTTTCATGCTTTTTTCATTAATACTATATCTGAATTATCTTAAATTTTTTATGGTTATGAGAATAAAATTCAAAATATTCAAGAAATTGGCATAAAAATATGTTAATCTATACTAATAAAGGTATAGAAAGACTATTTCATGTTATCTTCTAATGAATCCCTAATTACGTTTTTAAAAGTTTCAAAGAGTCCAACATCAGAATCCCATTTTTTTAACGTTTCTTCAGGATATAACTCAAAGAACTTATCGGAAATATCTCTTAATTCACTAAATATTTTTTTTGCTTTTATTTTGTTAGAAGAACTTGCAACAAAAAGAAATTTATTTCTTTTAACTATTGAAAAACGAATTTGGCTTAATTCAAAATTAGACATCCCTTCCTCAGTTAGTTTTTCGGCAAAAGTATTTAATGCACTCATGAGCGCTCCAAACAATTGTGGATTAACTCTTGGATCAATTACTCTACTATAAACAGTTGTACCGCTTTCAGTTAAAATCCATAAATCTCTTAATACTTTCGCCATAGTAATTCCCTAAAAATAGAATTATTCTTATTCATAACTATTATTTTTTTTCTTAATTAAGATAACTATCGATTAATTTTAAAATTATTTTTCGAAACAATAAAATATAACTTAAATTGTTTAAGAAAATATAGTAAGGCATTAAACTAAGTTTTTATCAATTGAAATGAGCTACAATAAAATCTCTGATTTTTTACTTGAAACATTTAAAAAAATCGTTGGAGAAAATTCCTTTTTTACTCAGTATGAAATCAGATGGACTTACGCTTTTGGGGGTTCAATTTTTAATAAAGAATGGATTCCGGATCTGATTTTAATACCACAAAATTCAAAACAAATCTCTGAAATTCTAAAATTAGCTAATGAGAATAAGATTGCTATAACACCTCGGGGTAGTGGAACGAGCTTATCATCAGGTTCATTAACCCCTTATGGTGGTATAGTATTAGATTTAAGTCAAATGAATAGAATACTTACTATTGATATTATAAATAATTTAGTAGAAGTTGAACCTGGAGTAATATGTGATGAATTGAATGAAATTTTGAAGCCCCATGAATATTTTTTTCCTCCAGATCCAGGTTCAAGTTCAGTTTGTACTATAGGCGGTATGGTTGCCAGTAATGCTGGAGGAATTCAGGCTTTTAAATATGGGGTTACAAAAAATTATGTTTTATATTTAGAAGTTGTTTTAGCCAATGGAAAAATTCTAAATTTAGGATCAAAAGTACTTAAATCTGTGTCTTCTTATAATTTGAAAGATCTTTTTATAGGCTCTGAAGGATCTTTAGGAATTATAACAAAAATAGGCTTGAGAATTCGACCTTTACCCAAAACAAGAAAACTAGGGTTTTTTATCTTTGAAAATGTTGATGATTTAAGAGATGCTGTTATTGAAATAAGAAAACAGGGAATTGTACCAAATCTATTAGAATTTATGGATAAACTTATATTAAAAGCAGTAACCGAATTTTTGGGTGGAGATTTTTTTGACTTCCCCAATGGATATGTGTTATTGGCAGAAGTAGACGGAGATTCTAACAGGGAAGTTGAGGAAAAATTTTCAATTATGCTAGACCTTATCATTCAAAAAAACCCCATTTTCTATAAAATTGCGAAAACGGAAGAGGAAAGAGAAAGATTAATACTTGCAAGGAAATCAAATCTTCCAGCACTTTCTAGAATAAGGCCAAACACTTGTGTTGAAGATTGCACTATACAACTTTCAGATTTTTCAGAAGTCATAAAGAAAATTGAAGAAATCCCTAAAAAAATTAAAGCTAAAAATCTATTAGTTGCAACCATATGTCATATGGAAGGAAATTTACACCCTACTTTTTTATTTAACGAGAATGATGCGGAAGACATAAAAGATTTTGAAAAAGCCGTTGATTATTTGTACAAGGAAATAATTATTCCTGTTGGAGGAACTTTAACTGGAGAACATGGAATAGGAAAGATGAAAACCCTATATCTTGAATTTGAACATGGGGCTGACGTTGTTAATTTAATGTCTGAAATTAAGATGTTTTTTGATCCTAAAAGAATTTTAAACCCTGGAATAGGGAAAGGAGATGATAGGTTACTAAAAAAATTAAGCCATAGACGAAAGCTTAAAAATAAATCCAATGAATTATTAGAATTAAAATGCATGAGATGTGGATTTTGTATAACTAAATGTCCATCAAAAATCCACCACTTAATTGAACCGTACAGCCCAAGAGGAAGACTTAGTATTTTGAATGGATTAGCTCATGGGGAATTGGAATTAAACGATTTTATAACAGAGATTTTACAAACTTGTACATTATGTGCTCTCTGTGATACTGTATGTCCTGCAGGGATAAGAACTTCTGAAATATTTGAAAAAGCCCGAGAAATTGTTCATAAATCTGAGGGAAAAAAATGAAGATTGATTATGGTAAGAATGGGTTAGAATTATCTCTTGAACCATCATGGAACGTCACAGTTTTAAGACCAAAAGAACAGAAGAGATTAGTAGATCCTATAACGAGAATCAGAGAAGCCATCAAGAACCCTCTTGAAAGTGAATCACTATATGATATGATAAAATTCAAGAAAGATCTGAATAGAATCTGCGTTGTCGTATCAGACTCAACTAGACCTGTGCCATCTAATATAATTCTGGAAGCATTAGTCAAAGAATTAAATGAATATGGGATCCAAGACAATCAAATCTTAATTTTAATAGCGACAGGTTTACATAGGCCTTCTAGAGAAGATGAATTAGAAAGAATTTTAGGAAATGACTTAAAGGATAGATTAAAAACTATTGATCATGTAGCTTCTGATAAGAATTCACTTAAATATTTAGGAAATACAATAGATGATGTCCCAATTTATATTAATAAATACTATTGCGAAAGCGATTTAAAAATTTTAACGGGTTATGTCGAACCCCATTTTTTTTTTGGTTTTAGTGGGGGAAGGAAAGCTCTTGTCCCAGGTATCGCAGGTAAAGTAACTATTCAAGCAAATCATTCTGCTAAGAATATAGCTTCTCGTAATTCACGTTTTGGGATATACAAAAACAATATAATGCATATAAATGCAATTGAGATTGCAAAATTAGTAGGCGTGGATTTTGCAATTAACACTTGCATAAATGAAAAACATGAAATTGTAAAAGTAGCTGCAGGAAATTTTGAAAAAGTTCATGAAGAACTGGTTGATTACCAACTAAAACATATTTTCGAAGAAATAAAAGAACCGTATGATATAATTGTATGCGGAAATGGAGGATATCCATTAGACTTAAACTTGTATCAAGCAGTTAAAAGTATGGCGATAGGTGAAATAGCGGTAAAAAAAGGTGGAACTATTATTTCTGTAAATGAATGTGCTGAGGGTATTGGAATAGGTCAAGAAAAGTTTAAAGAATTAATTTTCTCAAGAATGAATCCGAAGATACTCTATGATAAAATTCTGAAAAGAGAAATCGTGGCACCGGATCAATGGGAAATCCAAATATTATCTCGAATTCTCATGAAGGCAGAAATAATTATAGTTTCTAGCTTAAATGAAAATGAAATAGGAAATATTGGCTTAAAATACGCAAAAACTGTGGAGGATGGAATAAAGATGGTATTAAAAAAAGCTGATTTAAATGCTAAAGTACTTATCCTGCCGAATGGACCTCAAATTCTTCCTATCTTAAAATAGATTTAATAAACTTGTTTATGCGATTTTGATTGTTTATTAAATGAAATCAAATTTTCCTTTATTTTTTCGAAAGATTTTTGTATCTTTACCATTAGTTTTTTTTATGTTCTCTAAGCTAAATGACTGAGTTTTCTAATGACACCCAAATTTACCTATAAATTATAAATCCCATTAAAATCCCCGTTTTTCGTATGTACGGCGACATATAACAAATCTGTATAAAAAAGCTTATATATACATGACTGACTTATAATTCAATATCAAGAAAAGATTCTACAAAGATCATACTTATGATTAATAGAAATTAAAATTATATACATAAATGATCTCAAGAATATTGAAACAAAAAGAAATTGTAGCTAAAAGATCAATCACACGATCACTACATCATCTAAAACAAAAATTTTTACACAAGTGAATGAAAATGAGTAATTATAAAGATAGACTTCGCTCAACAAAAATTAATTCGGAAGAGGATAGCTGTAGTTCAAATGCTACATGTTGCGATAACCCATGTATTGAGCCACAAGATGGAGATGCTGTCTGTACAAATTGCGGTATGATTCTTGGACGCAATCTTGTAGGGAATGAACGCAGAGCATATACCGTAGAAGAAGTAAATAAACGAAGACGAACTGAGCCTCGATGGCGTGAGTTCGGACCACGTACTATGCTCCCTAACAGCAAAATTGATTCGAAAGGAAGACTTATTAATGCCCGTGGTAAAACCCTATTTTCAAGATTGTCAAAGATCCAAAATTCGTTAATCTCAAGCATCGAAAGGAATTTCTGGGAAGCTAAGCCCAAACTTAAAATGCTTACGAGCAAGATGAATATCCCAGAATACATAAAAGAAACAGCCTGGAAGATCTATTCTGTAGTAGCCAAAAAGAAATTAACGATGGGAAGATCCATTGATGGTTTCATTGCTGCTTCCTTATATGCAGCAATTAGAGTTCATGAATTTCCTCGATTACTTGAGGAGGTTTGCGAAGCTTCAATGACCCCAAGAAGAACTGTTCACCGTTCTTTAGGTATGGTTGTAAAAGAAGTACTTCCTGAGTTGAACCTTAAATATAAGCCGATCACTGCAGAGCAGCTTGTATTTCGGTTCGGGAATGACCTTGGATTACCAATGGAAACCCAGAAAAAGGCGATTAACATGCTAGTACAAGCATCTAGAAATGGTTTACTACGCACTGGTAAAGATCCAAAAGGGTTAGCCGCAAGTGTCATTTATATGGCAGCTAAAGCAGGAAATCATCGCAAGACTCAAGCAGAAGTTAGTTTAGTGGCGAAGGTCACAGAAGTGACACTTAGGAGCCGTTCTAAGCAAATTAAGAATAAGCTTCAGTAATCTGGCAGAATTAATAGGTTTAATTTAAAAACCGAGTAAACAAAACAAATATTTTCTTATTTTTTTCTTCTTTTAATTCTAATTCCTTAAAACCTTAATCTTTATATTAATTTAGACAAGGAATAAGATTAATATTACCAGAAGTGTTTAATCATAGATTTTTTTGGCATTATAATAGGATTTATAAGAATATACTTTAAATTTTAATACAAAATCTCTAATTAATTTTGTATTCAATTGTACGTTTTAATTAGCTTTTTCTCAGAGTTATTTGAAAAATTAACATTATATAGGTGCATTTTTATCTATTTTACTGTATGAGCTATATAGAAAAAAAATATAATACTAAGATTAAGGAAACATTTGGACAATTATCAATCTTAGATGATTCTCTGCTTATCCAATTAAGCAAAAAATCTGTAAAAAATGTCAACGAAATTGCTAAGTTATGTGCCGATTTTAACCATAATATAAATCTTATACTTAAGAAGTATTATCCGGAAATAAGAGAAATGAATGATAAAGTAATCATTAAATCTACCTTAAAATTTTATTATGATTTGATCTATAAATTAACAGATTTAGTAAGAAATATTGAAAATATCCAAAAAATTGACCAAGAATATTATGATAAGTTAATAGAGTTTATTAATGAAAAAGAAAGTCTGATTTCCGGGAAGTATAGAATTATATCTGCTCAAGAATTAAGTGCTTTTTATGATCAGAATTCGCGACAAAACTTGGAGAAAATTCTTTTAGAAAAAATAGAAAGTAAAAGCAGGAATTACTTTACTTTTGGCTCTTTGGAAGAAGAAATCAAGAAAATTGCTCTGATGGCAGGTTCTAGTTCGGTTATAATTACGGTTGCGGATAAATTATGCAAAGAAGACTTAGAATCTGCAAAGTCAATTATTATTTTTGATATAGGCGAAGATCAAGATTTTAAGTATTTAACAAAAATAGGAGAAGAAATCAAGAAGTATTTAGATTCTAAAAACTATGAATCAATTGTTAAGAATGGTACTATCATTACAGATGCGAAACTACTTCCTGACAAAAATTAACGCTTCTTATTCCTTAATTTCCTTATGGTTGATATTATTCTTTTTAAATTTCAATTCTATTATGAACATTCTTAAATTTGTTTGACAAATTATAATTAAGAATTAGTAGTAATTTTAATTTGATTCTATGAAAAATTATTGGTTTAGTTTAAGAGTAGTTATTCTTTTTTTCCTCCTAATTTTAAGTTATATTGTTCTCTATTATTTTTTCTATTATAATCAGAGGTTTGAAAGGGACACTAGTAAATTAAGAGTCAATTCGATGATTACTATTCTCTTTTTTATTGCTTTATTTTACATACTCTTCTTTCTGATTGATATTTCGGTTTATAATATAATTTTTGGCATTGTAATTTCACTTGGAACTCTCTTATGGATAGGTATTTATTTCCTTGAATTTTATAAGATTGAACTCGGTTTATGGAATTGGAAACCTATAAGAAATTCTGCTGCTATTCTATGTATTTCTATTTTGTCTCCAGGATTTACTTTGTATATAATTAAATTTATCAAGAATAACTCTAATCCTAATAGAAAATGGAAAATTATTAAGAATTATCATATTCATGAAGGGTTTGTAGGTATTCTATTCGTCATAATAGCTTTTTTCTTATGGTTAATTCGTTTTTTGATGATCCAACATGAAGCATTGAAGAAGAGATTAAGAATATTTCTAGCAATAGACATGATTTTGCTATTTTTATTTTTATTCAGTGGTGGCTTTCTAATTTTGAGAGATAGAAGAGATATCGTTAGACTAAAGTTTATCGAAAAAAGAAAGGATCAGTCTGGAAATAAAATATCTTCAATATTCAATCAAATTTCTCAAGATTCAGTACATTTTTTTAAATCTCCAAGAGGACTATATTATCCTTTCGGAATTTTATTGAATTGCTTTGCCGTAAATATGTTTATTCATGGAACTGATTTTTTACCAAAAGAATTTTTCAATTTAAGCCACGAAACAATAATTTTCATAGGATTTATACTTTGTTTTGTTGCTGGTGGAATGATTGGTCTTGATTGGTATCGTTTATTTGCCAAAATTTATCCAAAATTATATCAAGAATTAGAGCAAATTTTAGACGATTTGAGAAAGTAATGAGTAGTATAAAAACTTGATTTTTAGTGACTTACTCATAAAATATTTATTTTTTTAAGTATTTTGTTTAATGATTTCCCATGGCAAAAAAGAAGAAGGAAGTCCCATTAACGGGAATAACTGTATCAAAAGAAGAAGATTTTTCTGGGTGGTACACGGAATTGATTAATAAAGCAGAATTAGCTGATATTAGGTACAATATTAAAGGATTTGTTGTATATCGGGAATGGGCAACGATTACTATAAGAAAGATGTATAGAAAATATGAAGATCTGCTTGAAAAAAAAGGTCATTTACCATTGACAATGCCTTCTCTTATCCCTGAATCAAATTTTAAATTAGAAGCTGCTCATGTTGAGGGCTTTGCACCAGAAGTATTTTGGGTAACGGAAGCTGGAAGCTCTGGAAAATTATCAGAACGATTAGCATTACGTCCTACCAGCGAAACTGCTTTATATAAGATGTATGCTATGTGGATAAGAAGTTATAAAGATTTACCTTATAAAAGGTATTTATCATGCCAAGTTTGGAGATATGAAGGTAAAATGACGAGACCATTCTTCAGGGGCAGAGAGTTTCATTGGATTGAATCACATAATGTATTTGCTACAATGGAGGGTGCAATGGAGCAAGTTAAGGAGGATATGGAAACGACATATCAAATGCTTCAAGATGAGTGTTGTATTCCAATTATCTTTTTTCAAAGGCCAGAATGGGATAAATTCGCTGGAGCAGTCCATACTTATGCTGCAGATGCATTAATGGGGTCTGGAAAAGTTCTACAATTACCTTCAACACATCTTTTAGGCCAAAACTTTTCAAAACCATTTAATGTCAATTTCGTGGACACTGATGGGAAAGAGAAATATGGTTATCAAACTTGTTATGGCCCTGCTCAAAGTAGAAATTATGGAGCGATGATTGCTTATCTTGGCGATGATAAAGGATTAATTCTACCATTTGATTTAGCACCAATTCAAATTATCGTGATCCCTATTCTTTTCAAGGGAAAAGAACAACCAGTCTTGAAAAAGGCGAACGAGATTCTTGAAAGGTTAAAACAAAATTATTCAGTAAAAATCGATATTAGTGATGAATCTGTTGGAAGCAAATTCTATTATTGGGAATTAAGAGGTGTTCCAATTAGAATAGAGATAGGCCCTAAAGATCTTGAGAAGAATCAATTAGTTTTAGTGAAACGTCATGATGGAGAAAAAGTCATAGTAAAAGAGGCAGATCTAGAAAATATAGTAGAGGAAATTGCTCAGAATTACACAAAAGAGATTAAAGAGAAGTCATTAATGGATTTCGAGTCTCAGATAGAATGTGTATATGAGAAGGATGCTGCGATAGAAGCAATAAATAATGGAAAAATCGTTTGTTGTGGATTTTGCTCAATTGATCACGATGGAGAGAGATGTGCGGAAGTAGTGGAAAAGGAAATTGGTGGAGAAGTGAGAGGAAAGCGAGTGGATGAAGAAAAACACGAGTTTGCAACATGTTTAATTTGTGGAAAACCTGCTTCGTGCACAATCTATATTGCTAGAAGTTATTGAATGCAATTTAAACTATTTTTGTCTTTAAAATTTTCTTATATCTTTATTTCAGAAGAAACATAAAAACTCCAACAAATAAGTCTATTAATATATAATTATTCCAAATAAGTAGGTTAAAAACAATTTATCTGAATATACTAAGGATATCATGAGCTTAGTTCCTAAAAAAATTTTTTATGTTAAAGGAAAAGGATTTTCCACTAATTCAGAATTACGCTCATTTGAACAGGCATTAAGAGACGCTGGTATTGAAAAATTCAATATTGTTAAGGTATCATCAATTATCCCTCCATTTTGCAAGGAAGTTAGTAAAGATGTAGGCTTAAAAGAGCTTAAAACGGGTCAAGTAGTTTATAGTGTTATGAGCAAAATAAGTTCAAATAAAAAGGATAAAGAAATATGTGCATCCATAGGAGCAGCTAAACCTGTGAAGGCAGAAGATTATGGCTATTTGAGTGAAAAACATTCTATTGATGAAGATCCTGGGATAGTAGCTGAGATTACGAAAGCATTAGCTGCTGAAATGCTAGCGACAACACATGGAGTTTCATTCGATCCAAGCTTAAATATTAAAACAAAAAGTTTTACAGAATCTACAAAGGTTAGAAAAGATGGTGAATGGGCGACAGTACTATCTGCTGCTATTTTTATTTTATAGTTACAGTCACACATCATTTTGAGAAGAGGACCACTAAATAAAATCTATTACTAGGAATTTATTTCTTTTATATCTCCTCGAATTTTCTCATCAACCTTAAGAATTACTATTGTAGTTGGAGGACCGAAATAATTAGTTTCTAAGTACCCCTTACCAGGATTTATTAACCAAGTGTTTCCTTCTTGAGATATTTTTGCTTCGTGTGTATGGCCATAAATTATAATATCAACATTTACTTTATTAAATTCTGTTAATACTTGAGTTTCAATAATTTCGGAGGGTCCACCACACGCAGGATGAGTAATGCCTATTTTTTTACCAGAAATCTCTATTACTTCTTTTGTGTTAACTCGATTTCTAATATCTTTTGGATCGGCATTACCATATACACCTTTAAATCGGTCTCCCTTGAGTTTTATTAAACCTTCTAGAACATCTAAAGAAACATAATCTCCAACATGGATAACCCAATCTGAATCTTCAATTTCTATCATCATTTCTCTGGGTAATTCTTCAAAATTTCTTATATGGGTATCTCCCAATATAGTAATCTTTACTGTCATGCTAATATATCAGATGTTTTTTAAGAGATAAAATCAATTAATTTCATAGAAAATAACATTATTTTATGTTATTAAGACTCAATTAGTAGAAGTAAATTACAGTTCTTTTATGATTTTATTTAAGGGGTTTCTATAAGTAGGTTCTGGTATATCTCCTTGGATGTATCCAAAGGGGAGTACAGTTAATAGATAATCATTTGCTTTCAATCCTAATATTTGCTTTGCTTTGCCTTTATTCATTGATCCTATCCAACAAGTTCCAATTCCTAAAGACCAAGCCATTAAAATCATGTTCATTGAGACTAGAGAAGTATCAACTACATACCAATTACCGCTAATCCTTGGCTTTCCCACAATAGCTACGGCAAATGAAGATTCGCCAATAAACCAACCATAACCGGTGACTCTAGCTATTTTCTTCAATACATCTTTACTTTTAATAACTAAAAATTCCCAAGGTTGACGATTTGAAGCACTTGGCGCCCACCGTCCTGCTTCCAAAATCATATCTATTTCTTTTTCTGGAATTGGCTTATCTTGAAATGCTCTTATACTTCTTCTCTCTTTAATAAAATCTAATAAAATTTTTGGATCAATCATTACATATTACACCTGCAAACTTAAATCCTAATCTTTTTATATCTAAAAACCATTAAAAATGCTTCCAATATAAGTTATAATCAATAAATTATTGTTCACTTTAAAAATTGGATTTAATTATATTAGATTAGAAGAAGCAGATTTCTATGAGCCGTTATTGTTTTTGTATTTATAGTAATCTGATTCAAAATTCGGAAATATTTTATTTTTCCTTCCTTCTTTTTCCAATTTGATGAGGCCTAGTTCATTTAGTTTATTTAAATGATAATGAATCGTTTTATGATCAACCTTGAATTTCTTTGTGATTAAATTATTCCAAATACCAGGCTCTTGTTCAATCATTTCTAAAATTTTTAAAGTAAGTTTGCTTTTTTGTAATTTCAAATCTACATTAGATATTGGATTTTTCTGATAATAAGGAAAATACGCAATAAAGTTACCTACTCTTTTTTTTCCTATAATTTTATAAGTCTGCAGAATATCAAGATGCCAAACTAAATTTCCTGCCGCAAGCCCAGTTTTTCTTAGTAATTCGTTGAAATGGATTCCTGGTTCGTTCAGTATGAGATCAATAATTTTATTTCGATTTTCGTTTTCCAATACCTCATCTAAAGATAATCTATGAGCTCCTTTCTCAATTGATACAGTTCTTTTTCTTAAATATTGGAAATATTCCTTTTTTGATATTAAAAATGCGATTGAAAGTAGACCTACAGCAATTATCATAATAGTAAAAATTATCCAAGACCAATCATATGGTCCTGTACTAAACTCGAAAAGTGTTACATAATATTCAGTATCACTTTCAATTTCTGTTAAAGTGCTTTCTAAGTATAACTCTGAAATTGATTCATTAAGTTTCTCCTCTGTATCAACTAATTCCCATGCTTCTTGATTAATATTGAATATCGCTAATGAATAATTTATGTTAGAATTTAATCCAAATTGAGTTATTTTACGGTACCTAATTGTAAAATTTTGAATTGATGAATTTGATCTAATTTTAAAAATGCAGTTATATTGATATCGTAATTGGAAATTTCCTTTTTTGGGTGAACTAGGAGGGTGAGATATCCCAAAATTCCTCATATTTACTTTTGATGTTATATTTAAAGAAATTGATTCATTATTATTAAAAGCAAATGAACTTTGACGATTAGCTATCTTATTTTCATATTCTAAATAGAGATTTATTCTTGAATTTGTTGTAATTTCAAAAATAATATTATTCGGAAAGTGATAAGAAACAAATTCATCGGATTCGACTATATCAGTCGTCCAAAATTCGGAAATGTTTTCAGTTCTCGCAGCTGCATCAGATAAAACTATACTTAATTCAAAAAGAATTATAAATAATATTATAAGACTAAATCTGCATTTTTTCCGGTTATGTATATTTTTATAAACCAATTATCTTCAAATTTCTATTATTCATTCATAGATTTATATATAAAATAAAAAAAAAATAATTTTTTAATAACTTTTTGCTTGCTTTCATTTTCTTCTTTGAAGAAATATGACTGAAATCACAGCTATGATGCCAACAATGCTTATAAGACCTATATAAAGTAGCATGTTATTTCCAGATTCAGGAATTAATACCGTCCAATATGAAAAATGGTCTGTCTCAGCGACTAAATATCCATCTTCTACTGTAGTTGGAACTGAAACCCATTCTTCTGTGGCTTCATTATAGTAAGCCCATGTTCCAACACGATTTTGATTATTTGCCTCTATTTTTAATTTAGCTTGAACTTCACCTGAATTATTACACTGAAGTGAAATACAAAAACCTTCTTGGTATAAATACCTATGTCGGTTTCGTACAGTATATCTGTTCCCCATCAACAATCCTAATTCAGCTTGCTCTTCAGTACATGTCATATTCATTTGAAGATCTTGATCACAGTCAACTTCAATTTCAAAAGACTTGACGCCAATCCTTAAAGAATCACAGTTAATATCTACATCGATATTAACTGTAGAATCAAATGTTAGTCTTGTCCTCAGTCGAAATCTAAACGCTACACGATTATTTGCTTGTATTCGTGTTTGATAAGTATCATCATTTATATCAATAGGAGTTTCTGCAGCTAATACAGTATTGGTACTTAACATTGTAAAAAGAATCGCTAAAGCAACGCTTCCAATCAATATTTTATTTAATTTTTTCATTTTTATTTAAACCAAAATTTTACTAATTGAAATAAATGAGTTTGATATAAAAAGCGTTAAGGAACATTTATCCCCATTTAAATTTTTATAAATAAATACCAGTTTAATTATACATTCGAGTTGAATTATCGTAATATTTTTAAAACTACAAGCAATTTATTTTATAAAATACAATTCTATTGGATTAAGAGAAATGAGAACGCTTCAATTTTCATATAAATCTAGACTTAAAAATTATTCGAAGCGTTTTTTTTCATTAGGATTGCGTTTAAATGAATTAGATTTAGACTTATTATTATTATAATAAGCCTTCTTTATCTGTGGAAGAAATATCAATACTTCTCTCATAGTAATAAGAGGGTTGTTAAATACTAAAGAGATTTAAAAAGGTTAAACGAAATGAACGAAAAAAGCGATATTATGGTTTCCGATATGATGGAAAAAATTCGAGGGTCATTAATCCTACCCAAAAAAGCTTACTTCTTCGATACTACTCTTCGTGATGGAGAACAAACACCAGGAATTAGCTTTACACTAAAAGAAAAAATATCTATTGCCCAATCATTAAATGAACTAGGTATAGATGTAATTGAAGCAGGATTTCCAGTTATATCTCAAGGCGATTTTAAGGCATGTAAGGAAGTTGCGAAACTCGGTTTAGATTCAGAAGTAATAGGATTAGCTCGTATTAAGAAGATCGATATTGATAAGGTTATAGAAGCAGATATGGATTCAATTCATGTATTTATTGCAACTTCAGACTTGCATTTGAAAGAAAAACTAAAAATGACCAGAGAGGAAGTTATTGATAGTGTTAAAGAATTGATATCTTACGCCAAAGATCATTATTCTGATATTCAATTTTCAGCTGAAGATGCAACACGTTCTGACTTAGACTATTTAATCAGGGTTAATCAAGCTGCCGTCGAAAGTGGAGCTACTCGAATTAACATACCAGATACTGTTGGAACAATATCTCCAACCGCATTTGGATATATTGTTAGGAAAAATTATGAATTATTACCTAAAAATGTGCGGATTGCAGTGCACTGCCATAATGATTTTGGCTTAGCTGTGGCAAATACAATAGCCGGATTTGAAAGTGGGGCTTCCGAAGCTCAGACAACAATATTAGGGTTAGGTGAAAGAGCGGGAAATGCGTCATTTGAAGAAACTGCTATGTCTCTTTATGCGTTATATCAAATTCCAATGCAGATAAATACAAGATTGATTTTTCCAACAGCAAAATTAGTTGAAAGTCTATGTGGGGGGAAAATAACTATTGGTCGATTAACCCCGTTAATTGGTCAGAATGCATTTGCTCACGAATCAGGTATTCACGCCCATGCAATGATTCAGCACGCTCGTTCATACGAGCCTATAACGCCAGAATTAATAGGTATTAGACGTTCTGACAATGTTGAAGAAATAATTAGGCAGTCAATAAAATTGGGAAAACATACAGGAGGTCATGCACTTAAAGCAAAATTAGAAGATTTAAGTATTCTTACTACGGACGTTCAATTTTCCAATATTATGGAACATGTTAAGGCTTTTGGAGATAAAGGACATGAGGTAACGGAAGAAGATTTCTATGCAATTTTAAAAGATGTTTTCGGAGAACTACCCGAAGAAGATCAATTCGTAAAACTCGAAGAATTAACAGTTTTAACTGGCTCTGTTATTCCTACATCTACTGTACGTTTAAAGATTGATGATAATGGAAATAGCATTGAAAAGATAGCCTCATCAATAGGGGTTGGAGCTGTAGATGCATCAGTTAACGCAATTATTAAATGCTTTAAGCCGATGAGCAAGATTAAGTTATTAAATTATCAAATTGATGCTATAACAGGGGGAACTGAAGCATTAGCCCATACTACTATTGAAATTATGGATATTGAAAGCAATCACATCGTAAAAGCAAGTGCAACTCATGAAGATATCGTAATGAGCTCAGTTTTATCACTATTAAAAGGACTTAACCTTATAGTCAAGAAAAAAAATTCATCAAGCAATTAATAAATCTCTAATATTTGTATAAGTTAATCTATCTATAACTTTTACGCAAAGATAAGGTAAAGATCATATGGAGTTAACAATAACAGAGAAAATCTTGAGAGCCCATTGTGACAATAAGTCTGTTGTTGCCGGAGATTTTATCTTAGCCAACATTGATCGCTGTTTAGCAAATGATATTACTGCTCCTATAGCTATAGAGGTTTTTGAAAGTGTCGTTGAAGGAACAGATAGAAGCCTTTTCGATAATGAAAAGATTATACTAATTCCAGACCATTTTACACCAAATAAAGATGTCGTCTCAGCAATACAGTGTCAAATACTCAGAGAATTTGCTTATAAATATAACATTTTAAATTATTTTGAAGTTGGTCGTGGTGGAATTGAACATTGTCTTATACCAGAGCAAGGATTAGTAGCTCCAGGAGAGGTTTTTATAGGTGCCGACTCTCATACTTGCACATATGGCGCTCTTGGTGCTTTCTCAACAGGTGTTGGTTCTACAGATTTAGGTGTTGCAATGGCTTTAGGAAAATGTTGGCTTAAAATACCTGAATCTATGCAATTTGTTTTTTCAGGAGAATTAAATAAATGGGTTTCTGGTAAAGACTTAATTTTGTACATAATTGGCAAAATCGGTGTTGATGGGGCTACTTATAAAGCTATGGAATTTACTGGAGGTGTTATTAAAAATTTTTCCATGGACAATAGATTTACAATGTGCAATATGGCAATTGAAGCAGGCGCTAAAAACGGAATTATTGAACCGGATAAAATTACCTTAGATTATTTGGAAAAGGCTGGAAATTCTAAATATAAAATCTATGAAAGTGATAAAAATGCTGAATACATTGATATTATAGAATTTGAATGTAAAAATATTGAACCACAGGTTGCGTTACCTCCTTTACCTGAAAATTCTAAACCAATTTCAGAAGTAAACAATATGAGAGTGGAAATAGATCAATCAATAATAGGTTCTTGTACTAATGGTCGCATGGAAGACTTGAAAATTGCTGCGAATATTTTAAAACAACAAAAAATTCATCGTAATGTAAGGTGTATTATTATTCCAGGTACTCAAAATATATATCTTCAAGCATTAAAAGAAGGATTAATAGAGATTTTTATTGATGCTGGTGCGATTGTTTCAACTCCTACCTGCGGTCCTTGTTTAGGAGGACATATGGGGATTCTTGCAGCCGGAGAAAAAGCAATCTCAACAACAAATAGGAATTTTAAAGGCAGGATGGGACATATAGAAAGTGAAGTGTATTTATCAAGCCCCGCTATTGCTGCTGCCTCGGCTATTAAGGGATATATTACATCACCAGAATTTATTTAGGGTGAAAATAATGATTGGTAAAGTAATAAAATATGATATGAAAGATATTAATACGGATTTGATCATTCCCGCAAGGTATTTAACTACGTCTGACTCTGAATATCTAGCTAAACACTGCATGGAAGATCTAGATGCCAAATTTATCGAAAAAAAAATCAAATATGGCTATACAATATTGGTTGCGGGATCGAATTTCGGATGCGGTTCAAGCAGAGAACAAGCACCAATTGTTCTTAAATCAGTAGGAATCAAATGTATAATAGCCTACTCTTTTGCAAGGATATTTTTTAGAAATGCGATAAATATAGGACTGCCAATAATTGAGTGTAACAACATTGAAGCAATAAATACTGGTGATGAATTAGAAATTAGTTTTACAGAAGGAATTATTAAAAATCTCTCTACAAATTCTGATTTTAGTGTAAAGAAAATGCCTTCTTTTATAGAAGAGATCGTATCCGATGACGGTTTGATTAATTATGCAAGACGCATAATTTTAAAGAATACCTAAGAATCTATGACTCAATCTTAATTTTTTTAATGTTAATGGAAGAAATACTTAGGATTCTAATATATATTGAAGATTAAATTTAAGATATCGAGGTTTAAGTTTTTATTTGGACAATATTGTGTTTATATGATTTCCAGCATATAAGAATTTCTTATATGTTAAAAAACACGTAATTTGCCTTTTTCTATTTATTATTTCACCACGCTCAATTCAATTTATTATGATAAAACATTGGGGTCGATGAGAATAGATAAAAATATATTTATACATAGATGTCTAATTCAACATTTGAACCCCTCCTTTTATTTTTTGGCTTAACATTATTCAATTCGAATAAGAAAAGCAAACAAAAATAAATTTAATAAAAGAGGTTTAAAAAAATGGATAATAGAAAATTAACTACAATAAATAAGAAATATATTGCTGTAATTATCGCTGTTTCAATAATAACTACAATAATCTTAATTCCCACAATACTCTTAATTAATAAACAAAAATCAATAGATGCATTATACCAGAAATCAAAGAACGGAATACTCATAGAAGATCAGTTTCTTAAACATGCAGAGGTAGTAGATTACGGAGGAACGACAGGGAGAGTGTTAGAACCAGTAGATTGGTTCACTTTTAAAATCTATGCAAAAGCTGGAGATTGGTGTCATGCTCATTATGTAAGCTGGGACAGTGCTTTCTGCCCTATATTGTTTGAGAAGGATGCTGGTGATTGGAGCATGAGAACGAATTGGGGGAGTGTTAAATATAGAACCTTTCAATTTGAAGAGAGTTCTATCTATACAATAAGAGTCTACAATTATGACGATGACTATGATGGCTATATAACTTTCTTTCTAATAGTTTATATTAATCAGTATTATCCACCAGAATGCCCATTATGTTAAATAATTAGTTTATTTTTTATTGTTAGTGTGCCTCGTTTCGAGAGCGCCAATTTAAAATAAAATTACAAATAAAAAAAAGAGGTGAAAAAATGGAAGTAGCAATTCTAATAATTGTTATTATTTCTGTTATAGTAATTGTTCTTATAGAAGCAATGATATACATGTTTTTAAGAAATAAATTTCAAACAATAGATACAATTAGAGATTCAGCAAGTAAATTAGATGGAACGGTTTTAACAATTACTACCTTAAGTAGTGATCTTTTTAAGCAAATAGCTGGTTTGACAAAAATTCAATCAGAATTAAAATTAAATTTTCAGAGTTTCTATGATATGCTTATAATGAAACCATCTGTAAAAGGAAGAGTGGGAGAAGGAATTGTTAAATTTATTTTGAGTAGTTTTCCCGAAAAGTTATGGAAAGAACAATATAAAATTTCTGGCTCTGGTATAGTAGATTTCGCAATTTTTATGCCACCAGATAATAGAATATTACCGATGGATGCTAAATTTTCATTACCAGAAGGAATAATAGAAATGGAATTAGGAGAAGGAGAAATTGTATTTTTGAATAAGGATCAGAGAAAAAAAGCCAATTCTTTGGTAATTAAGAGAATGCGAGAAGTCATTAAATATATTAATCCATTAGAGGGAACAATGAATTTTGCGTTAATTTTTATTCCAGATTCAGTTTATTTAGCTTTAACAAATGAAACATTGAGTGAACTACAATCTAACAGAGTAATTCCTGTAAATACAAGTGGTTTAATAAGCACACTATTCTTAATAGAGCGTCAATACATATCAATAAGAATAAGTAAAGCTGTTGATAGATTAGAAAATATAAAATTCACAATGGAAAGTCAATTTTCTAAAATTTCTGATACATTGAGAAAAGCAGAAACTCAAGGAGAGAATTCAAATAAAAACATTACAAATGCTATTCAGCAACTTAAAAAAGCAGAAAATAAAATTTTAGTAAGTTTTGGTTTGTTAGAAGAATAAAATAAAGAGGAGGTGATAAAATAGATGACACTAACAGAACGACTTAAACCTTTTAGTATGGATAATTTCGAAATAACTGCTGAAGTTTTTAAAGAGCTTACTGACAGATTTATTTTTGTAATGAGAGATTTAAATGGCAATGTAATAACCGCGATGACATATCAGACAACGAATAGAGAAGAAGCTCAAACAAAGTTTAGAGAAGATGTAAAAGATTGGTTCGAAAAATATCCAAAATAATTTTTTTTTTATTACATTTGAGTCCGAGTAAATTGTGTATCTACTCGAGATGTAATTGGTTTAATTACGGACAAAAAAAATTTTAGTCCGTTATAATTTTATAATTTTAGAAATTTCAATAATTTTATTTACATTTCTAAAATTTTTTAATATTTTGAAATTGTTTTTTGTGTCATATCAAACATCTCTATAATTCACTTATTTGCAAAAATAGTTCAACTGAATCGTGAAACATCAATACTGAAATATAATTCTGTGGAGAAGGTAATTTTGATTGTTCTCGGGCAAATTGATAAAAATGTTTAATTAATGCTAATCGTTTGAGAATTTCGGGATTTAATTCTGTTATTTTAAGTCACTTTCTATTATTTCTTTAACAATAATGTACTATTAGTTTATTTTTTTTATTTTTGATGAATTAGGTTTTTATTTCAATTCCTAAACTTTTTAAAGTCTTTCTAAAATAATCTAAATATTCATTCAGAACATCTAAATTTTCATTTGGTTTAACTGATGAATAACTTTTATGAGTTTTTTGATTATGGATGTTAAATGAAGAGATATTAATATCTAATTCCCAATCAGAATTATTGAAGAATTTTATCCCACTAACATTATAGATAATCATTTCAAAATCACTTTCGATATTATATTGTAAATGTTTTATTTGAATATATATCCCATTGACACGGTTTTCATTGGACGTATCCTTTAATGTATCATAAAATTTTTGATAATTCTTTTGCTTAGATGTTATATAAGGTTCCCGACTAATACCTCCAGAATATATATTTATTATTGGTAAACTTTCATATTTTTCTAATATTTCAGTTTTTCTCATTACATCAATTACAAAATCTACATACTTCTCTGCTTCTGAATGTCTAAATATTTTTTCCAAAGATTCAAATCTATGTTGATAAAATCCCCTATCTGCGTGATATTTTTCAACTATTTCTTTATATTTAGTTAACTTAGGGTAGAATTTTTCTATTATTTGTTTATATAAAATAGGAAAATCAAAAGTTCTTCCATTTTTTCCATTTTTAAAAATTAAATCATTTCTATCATTTCTTTTAGCTATTACCATACAAACCTTTGCCAAGACATTATCAGCTAAGTAATGTCCAAGTTCATAAATAGTAGGATTTTTATTCTTTGAAAGGTTTAGGGCAAGACTTATTGCTTCCTTAAGATATTGTTGATATGATTGTAAATCCGATTCATCCATTAATTAAATCATAAATTATTCTGGTATTTAATTAAAAAGACCGTAAATATGTATTTAAATACATTTATTAGAGTGTTAATTTTAGTCTCTCTCAATTTCCGATAGTTAATCAGCCTATACACTAAATTTATTATCTAACGGATTAGATTATCATATAAAAAAAATAAGAGTGAATTAGTTTTCTAATTTAGTAAACATTTAAATTTTACATTTTTTTCCAATTAATTAGACTTCTAAAGGAATATTAAATAAAAGATGAGGAAAGTGAGTAAATATGGATAAGAATGAAATTAGGAAGTTAATTATGCCGATTGTTTCTGGTATTATACCAACAATTTCAACTATGATTTTATTACATATTACGACGGTACTGGTAACTATTATAATTTTTGCATTAATCATAGTAATATTAACCTTTATAAATTATAGAGTTAATAAGTTTTATGATATTCCCGTTTATATAAGGGAATTTAAAAAACTCATCTATTCAAATAATGATTATAACAGGATTACTAATGTGGATAATATTGTAGATTTTTTTATAAAAGATGAAGTAAATAGTTTTTTTAAGAGGATCTTTCCTACTATTATTATAACAGAGATTAATCCAAACTCTATGAATCATGTAGAATTGGAAAATAAGAGATTTTATGAATTTCTTATTTATAATAATAAGCTGTCTTTAGTTAAATTGTATGATAAAGAATTTATAAGTGCTAAGGAATACAATGATAGGAGAAATGTTGTTGTTGATAAAAAACGTGTGAAATTGTTCTTTAAAGACTTAATAGACAAAAGTAAAAATCCTGGTACGGATTATATGGATCATATAGCAGAGAAAAAAATACACGAGTCAAACCAAGATATTGCTAATAGGATAGGATATTTGAATTTTACGTAGTTTTCTTTATTATTGACTAGTAATTATATTAAGATTAAATTGTTTAACTGAAAGATAAATATTTTAAATGCTATTCAAAAGTTTTAAAGCAGATGCTATCATCTTTCCACCCTCTGTTCGTTTCCACATGTTAAACTTAATTGCTCCACGCAGGGTAAGGAGGACTACAGATGTTTTTTCAAATCCTTTACAGACGAATAAATCGAATCGGTTTTAAACCGAGTCGGTATATTTCCCCTTTTTTCATAAATATAATCTTTGCTATAACCCTCTTCAAAAATAGTAAGATTAGGATATTTTTCTAAAACAATCAGTTTTTTTGATGGTTTTGAACTTTTTGGATAATTATATTAATCGAAAATAATCATTCAAAAAAAATAGGAACAAATAAGTGTTTTAGCTTATAATTAATCTTTTTTATTTATATTTTCTATTAAATTAGTTAAATCATTAATTTTTTTTTTATATCCAAAATATTAAGGTCCATATCTCTTTCTCGTAGCTTATCATATACATTATATTGTTTCGAATAAAGATAAATAGTAAAGAATATATCTATTACAAATAATATATTGACAAGCATAAAAGATTCGTTAAGGATATTCATATAATACATTAAACCAGTAATAATTAATATCACAAAAGCCAAAATCCATCCTATTGTTATTATTTTATTAATCTTGTCTTTTTCTTTAACTATTCTTTCATATTCATATTTCCTATATAGAATTAATCTTTTTTCTCTGGATAATTCTCGATTTTTCCGATAAGTTTCACATAATTCTTTTTGATCAGGATATAATATAGGATCATATTTACCAAATTTAATCATAGCTTCTTTTTTATGAAATCTCATAATATTTATCAATATTTACTTTTTATATATAATTTAGTCTTTATTCAAAAAGTAAATCATTTTTATTGGAATTGTTTTAGGAGAACTTCTTAATAACGTTCCAATCTCAAGGAAGGCAAATTCATCAAGCCATTGTTTTTTTGGTGCCATCTTCTCCTTCGACGAAAAAAGCATTCCAGATTTTTTCTGGAATGTTTTTGTCGTTTTTACATGCCCCTCAAAAACATTTTTATTATTATCTAATTGATCTTGAATTGTTTGAACATGAACCTCATAGGCTTTAGCCGTTTCCTTAATTGAAATCCAAACTTTTCCATCAATCTCTTTTGTTTCTCGTTGGTAAAATTCAAATAAGGAAAAACCTTATTCGAAATTTTTTTCAAATTTATGATATGATTTTCAACTATAAAATTTTTATTTTTGAAATCTTATTATTTCATCAAGAAAAATTTATATAGCAATAGGTCTACAGTTCATGTGTAATGTATTTTTGATGTTTGGTACATGCTGATAAAATTAATGAAAAAGTTTTGAGAAAAATGATCCCATCAATGAAAATGTTAAGAGAAGCTCAATATGAATATTTAGCAGATGAAAAACCACATAAGTTAAGTGAAGTAGTAGAATATTTCTCTAATCTATACAATCTTTCTGAAGAAGAAAAGAAAACAGTAAACACTGGTTCAGTTGAATCCAAAATAAAATTTAGAATACGGAGAAATTATGAATATTTGATGAAACACGGTTTTGTTATACGATCAGCACCAGCAACGTTTCAAGCAACCGATTTCATAGATAAGTGGATTGAGAGTGGTAAACATGAACTTGATAATGGTTATGCTGCAAAATTTAAATACTACTATCCAAAACTTATGAAGAAAATCAGAGTTATTGAAAAAATTGTATCAACTAATTCTTGTAAAAATACTGATAATAAAGTAATTGAGGATTGTAATGCTAACAAAAATGAATTTCTCAATTTTTTAATTGACGCAATAATAGATTATGATGTCCCAGATAATAGAATTAGAGAATTAATAGAATATGCTTTAAACCTGAATTATAATATTAATAATGAAAGAGATATAGTTCCTTTAATATGAATTGAAGTGATTTGATAATTCAAAAAAATAAATCTGATAAAAATGAAAAGGTGATAAACTATGGAAATTCAAGATAGGATAGAAGGTATGAGAATAAGTGTATTTATCGAAAGGTTTAGATTAATTTAATTATATTTTAGAACAGAACTTTTTAAACTTAGATAAGATTTGATTAATAAGAAGTTAATTTAAAAGATCTAAAAAATAACAATAATATTTCTTTTATCTTTTTGTATTTGTATCAAAAATAAGATTTGTCATTTTTTATAATGATACAAACGGGTGATATATTGAAAATATTTAAAAATTAATTGTTAATATCTTACTTATTGGAAGTGCTTAATATGAAAGAATCCTATATCAAGAACTTATATGTAAAAGATGTTGGTTTATTTGAAGAGTTAAATATCAAGTTTAATAAACGTTTCAATTTTATAATAGGTCCAAATGCAAGTGGAAAAACTTCAATTTTAAAATGTATGGCCTTAACGATGAATCCTAGAGATGCTAAATTTTCAAGATATGGTGAACATTCTGAATTATGGATAGATATTATACATGATGAAAAAAATTTCAGAATAGGGTTAGGAAAAGGTTGGGTAGTAAATCCAAAAGAATATCGTGGGGCACACATAAAGCGATATAATAAGCCTCCCTCAGAAAAAAATATGATTTCTTTAACATATAATGATCTAAGACAAGAAATAATAAACTTTTGCCCCTTATTTATAGGAGCTTATAGAAGAATTGATTATAGGAAAATTGAAGGAGTTCAAAGAGAAGGTCCTCCATCAGAACAAAGAGCAAAATATAGAGAATCATCCGTTATGAATTTAGAGGGAATTTTTCTACCAAATGTTAAGCGATGGATTATAAATCGATATTTCTCTATTGATATGAAATGGTCAGAAATCGAAAGGAAAAACTGGGAGTGGTTAATAGACAAAATGACGATTATACCGCCCAAAGATACTGATTTTAGATTCATAGAGATTAAAAAAGATTTGGAACCTCTTTTTTCTTTAAATGGCGTTCAATGCTATTTAGAAGAACTTTCTGCGGGTTATCAAGCAATTCTTTCTTTAATCTTTTGTGTATTTGATTGGATTGAAGGTACATTTAAAAATGATGAAGATCGACTTGTAAAAAATGCAAGAGGGAGTGTTATTATTGATGAATTAGATATTCATTTGCATCCAGAATGGCAATTTAATATAAGAGATACACTTGAAAGAATTTTTCCAAATTTACAATTTATAACAACTACACATTCCCCACATTTAATAGCAAGTGCAAAATCTAATGAAATAATTATCTTACCACCATTTTCTCGAACTGTTGATGTTATGCCAACTTCAAAGACTTATTCTGGTTGGACAACAGATCAAATTCTTGAAGATATCATGGGTGTTAAAAGTTTAGAAAATAAATTATATAATAGATTATTAAAAGAAGCCCTTGATTGCGTAAATAAAAACGATTTAGAAAAATTAAAGGAAATTATTGCAGAACTAGAAAAATTTACTCACCCATCTGATGTAATTGTACAACAATTGAAGCTTAAACTTGCTTCTCTATTAGCAGAGGAATAAAATTGATTTTTATAAAAAAACCTTTAGAACCACCCTCAAAGTTAATAGAGTTTCAGAAGCTATTAGAAGAAGTAAAAAGAAATTATAGTGGATTCAACAATATTCCAGAGGTAGAAAGAAATAGATTAATAAATCACTATAAACATGAAGATATTAAAAGAATATTATTCAAATGTAGTCATAACAAATGTGCTTTTTGCGAAACTATTCCATATGGAAGCTATTTAGAAGTTGAGCATTATGCACCTAAAAATCTTTATCCTGAATTGATATTAGATTGGGAAAATTTATTACCCTCATGTCGAAAATGTAATAACTATAAACACGATCATGATTCAATTTCAGAACCTATAATAAATCCTTGTAAAGTAGATCCTGAACCATATTTTGATTATGAGTTTTTATATATTAAACCAGCATCTAATTCCCCAGATCAATTATTAGCACAAAGAACAATTCAAGTCTGCAATTTAAATCGCAGACAATTAAATGAAGCCAGAGTAAAACTTTTATTAGATCTAACTCACTTTGACCAACAGTTAGAAAAATCAATTCAGGAATTAAATGAAATGCTAACATTTAGGAAAAAAAAGAATAGAATTTTAAATTTACAGGAATCTTTTGAAATATTAGAAAGTTTTACAAAACCAGAAAAAATATATTCTGGATTATGTAAAAATTTTATAAGAAAAAGTAAAAACATTAAATTAGCAAAGAAATGTATAGAAGATTTTAAAAGCTTTCACCCAGATGTAATTGATTAAAAAAAGAGTTTTATTTTGTTAAATATATATCTAATTTTACATAAAATCTAATTAGAACTATTGGATTAATCAAAAATTTATCTAAGTATTTTCTTTTTATTTGGGCGTAAGAATAAATCTTACAAATTTGAATATGTAAATTCAAAAATCTTATATTACATTAGTGTTTTTTGAAAATTGGGAGTTTTGTGTTTTGATGATTTTAAAAAAGTAAAATCTTTAAATCTTAAATTTTATGTTATATTCAGTTTAAAAAATTCAAAAACATCAATAAACTAAAACAAAAATTATTATAAATCAATAAATAATTTTGAAAATATTATTAAAGATAAGCAAATTAAAATATTTATATGGAATTCATCTTAAAATTATTTTAATTTGAATTTTATACCAATTATGGAGATAGATTTATGTCATTAAAAGAATTCACTAAAGAAGTATTTACTCGATATGGATTCAGCGAAGAGCATATAAATACATATTTAGCATACTTAAGAGTTCCACGTGCTACAATATCAGAAGTATTCATGACATTAGCTGTAGAAAATGAGGAATTGAAATATGAAACTGTTGGGGAGATTACTGATTGGTTGGTAGAAAAGAATTTTTTAAAAAGAATTGAAGGAATAGTACCAAGATTTATTCCCTTAGAACCTTTTTTTGAATTATTCATTAATGAATCAGAACTCTTTAGAAATGAAATTGCCAAAATCAAAGATACGATCTTAGCCGACCAAGCTAATCGCTTTGAGAAACTGGAAGGTATTCAGAACAAGAGTATAGGAGAAGTAGAACACGCTGTTGATTCTCAGATTAAGAGTTTTTTTGAAGATTCTGATTCTAAAAACTCTACTAAAAGAAATGCAATAGACAAAGCAACAAATCGTTTTACTGAAACAAGCAAAGTTCTTGAAAGTAATATTCACTCAATAATGGATACTTTAAACTCAAATTTACAAAATATCTCAACCACTCACATTAGTAAGTACGAAACTGAAATAAATGGTACTAAAGAAGATTTAACTACGTTAATCGCAAATCTATTAAATGATTTTTCGACGAGAGTTGAGAATTTAGATAAAGAATTAAAGATGGAGCTAGATGAACACGTAGAAAGACATAAAACTACTGCTAATCAGCTTAAACCAAGAATGGAACAAATATTGGAAAAATACCTTGAACGTATGGATAAAGTGGTTGCTGATTTAAAAGAAAGGATTTCGAATATATTAAAAGAACATACTAATCATCTAAAAAATACGACTGATACACTTCAAACCAGCTTAAAAGCAACTGTTGATGATAGACATCGAACATTAACTGATCAAACAAATGACTTTAAGAGCATGACTCTGACTTTAATTGATAATTTACTCGAACATGCAAACAGATTCACTGATTTTTCTGAAGATATGGGTAAAAAAGGCTTTTTCTGGATGGGAAAGAAGAAAAAATATAAAGCGCGACATGAAACTACTATTCAAAATATCTTGAAATTTACAAAACCTATGAAAGAGGATTTTTCTAAAACAAGTGATGATTACATTGCTAATACACGAACCACTACAGACCAGATTAAATCTGATGTAACAGATATCATGATAAATGAAAATAATGGTTTAGCTACAGAAACTAATGATCTTGATTTTAAAACTCAGGAAACTATAGATGCCCAATTAGAAAATTTAGCAACTGATTTAGCTGGTGAAGTGGATGATACATTACAAAACGGTGTAAAAGATTGTTCCGATACTAATATAAAATTAAAGGATTCTTTAGAAAATTCGTTAAAACAACATCATAGACAATATGATGATGCAATTAATATCCATAGAGACAATAGCTTACGAAATTATACAAATTTTGACTCTGAAGTTAAAAGCATCAAGGAAAACTGGACGGGAGAAGTAGATACCAAATTTTCTGAAGGAAAGCGTGATGGTTCAGATAAAATTGACAGTGAAATCAGATTATGGGATGCTGAAGCGAAAGATATGGATAACAACTTAACTAACATGCTTGCGGATCATAAAACAAAATATGAACAAAATGCTAAGACTCTTCAAAATAGTCTGTCCAATACTACTCGAGATACCATTCAGAACGTTAAAGATGCAATTGCTGATTTTACACTACAATTCATGAATTCCATCGACGATGCTACTGAACTTGGTGAAAATAATGAAGATAAATTGAAGGATATTCATAATGCTTCGAGCTCAATTCCAGAAATATTAAAGGTCACTACATGGCAAGTAGTTGGAAGAGATGCTATGATAGCCGCAATGAAAGATGCAATATATAGAGTTAAATCTTCAATTATCATTGTGACTCCAGTTGTAGTCCCTGAAATCCTTCAAGTAGTTTCTGAATATGCTTTTCAAAAGAAGGCAGTTCGATTCATGCTAACCAGCCACTGGGACCTTCAAAAGTATAGCGGGATAATAAATAAGATGAAACAGCTTGGAAACATACAATTTCGGCAAATGCAAACTCCAGCAGATTTTTATGCCTTAACTCGTGATGCTGAAGAGGTTATATTATGTCCACATTCGGATAAAGAATCAGAAATGATAGCAGTTGTATCTAATCAAACTGCTTACAGTATTTTATACTCTCAATTCATAGGTCCTATCTTCCAGGCGAATTCACGCCCGATCAAGTAGGTTTCGGCAGAGGAGACTAACAGAAAACAAGAATCCAGAGAAAGTCGACTAGATTATGGTGAATACGTAAAAAGCTAAACCCAAAGCGTTTTTAAAAAAATCAATATTTTTATATTCTTATTTTTTAAATCCTGAATCGTTCATAAAATAAAAAAGATTTATTAATTTTTACCTATTTTATTTCTCTCTTTTTAATGCTAAAAGATATTAAATAATAAAAAAAAATAGAATTGGTTATAGAAATAATTTTAAAAATATCCTTGTGTTTACAAGGCCTTTAAGCCGGCGTCAATTTGCTCAAGTTGCTCCTTAGTAAATTGTCCAGGGGACATCTGTTCAGCATATTCCTGAATTTGGCGCAGTGAAAAGCCCATAGCCATTTGAGCTTGAGGACTTTCAATCATCGCTGCCATTCCTGGAAGTCCTTTTAGAAATTTTTCAGAAACTGGATCTTCTAGAAGCTCACCTAGTGTCATTTCAACTGAATATTTATCTGGCATTTTTAACAATCTCCTTTTTTATTACAATGCTTTTAATGCAACATCAAGCTGTTCAAGTTGCTCCTTTGTAAATTGTCCAGGAGCCATCTGTTCAGAATATTCTTGAATCTGGCGTAAACTAAAGCCCATAGCCATTTGAGCTTGAGGACTCTCGACGAGTTCTTTTAGATTTTCTCTGAGGAATTTTTCAGAAACTGGATCTTCTAAAAGATCACCTAGTGTCATCTCAACTGAATATTTATCTGGCATTTTTAACAATCTCCTTTTTTTCAATAATATTAAAGTAAGACTTTAATGGTTGTATTTAATTTGTTAATAGATATAAATTTTTTTCAAAAATTTTGTCAAAAAAGTAGGATGTATTATTTTTTTAATTCAAAATTGTTAAGTTAACTTCATTTTCGGATTTGTATTAAATATTTAGACAATGTGAGACTATTTTCATTTATTATAATCTAGACTAAACATCTTGAATGGAAAAAAATGAAAAATATTTCTAATAAAAGAGTCGAATTAATGGCACCCTTAAAGAATTATAAATCTTTGAGTGCAGTATTAGGCAAAGCTGATGCTGTATATTTTGGTGTTGAGTCTTTTAACATGAGAATGTATAGCGATAACTTTAGATTAGATGACTTAAATAATATTGTAAAAACTTGTCATAATAATAATATCTATACATATCTAACTACAAATATAGTAATCTATGAAAATGAATTCCCTCTTTTAGATAAGGTATTAGATAAAGCTGTGGAGGCAGAAATAGATGCTGTAATTATCCATGATATTGGTGCTATTCATTTAGCGAAAGAAAAAGGATTAAATTTTCATATTTCTACGCAAGCAAATATTTCTAATTCTCAAACAGCACTATTCTATGAATCATTAGGAGCCCAAAGATTAATTCTTGCTCGAGAATTATTATTAGAGCAAATTAGAGAAATTAAAAACAAAGTAAATAGAGCAGAGATCGAATGCTTCGTTCATGGTGCTCAATGCACTTCAATATCAGGACGATGTTATTTTTCTGCCGAGATTTGTCAATCTCAAGATTATTCAGCTAATAGAGGAAAATGTATTCAACCATGCAGAAGAAAATGGAAAGTTTATGACGAACAGGATAATGAATTCATATATGACGGAGTTTTCTTTATTAACGCGAAAGATCTCTGTATGATTGAACATATTCCAAAATTAATTGAAGCTCAAATAGATGCTTTTAAAATTGAAGGTCGAATGAGAGATCCAATCTATATTGAAGAGACGACTTCTTGCTATAGAGAAGCTATTGACGCTTATTATGATAATACTTTTTCTCAGGAGAAGGTTAAAGATTGGCTAAATCGCTTGAATAAAGTATATAATCGAGGATTTTCCACAGGATTTTATTTTGGATTACCCAAAGGCAGTGAAATCCAGAGAGATTTTGATGGGAACATCTCAAACTATAGAAAAATTGAGATTGGGAAGGTCTTAAATTACTTCCCAGAAAAAAAAGCAGCAAAAATTCTATTAACATCAGGTAAATTAAAGTTAAAGGATGAAATCTTTATCATAGGAACTCATACTGACACATACTTAAAACAAGAAGTTAAATCAATTCAAATTAAACAGAAGCAAAATTTAACTGAAACTCCTTCAGTCTTATCTAAGAAGGAAAGGATCACTATTGGACTCACAGTTGATAAACCAGTAAAAACAAATGATAAAATTTTCAAATTAGAGCAACTATAAGATCTCATTTTCCTTGTCTTTTCGAAAAAGTTGGATAATTGAAATCGTGGTCAGCAATTTTGAGAAATCTGAAGATTCGGGGTCATCAATCTTTTTGTTCCAGCCAAAAAGCATTTTTGCTGATCTACTATGCTTTACAACATACCATCTTATAATTTTTAGTTTATCATTTTCATTCGACATAAAGTCTACTCTTGCAGGAAAAGAGTGAAAGCCATGTTTTACCCAAACTGAAGCTGGATTTGCTCGTATGTTTTTTAACCACCCTGAATCTTCTCCTCTTCCTGAAAAAATTGTCATAATACCTTCGATCCAATGATATTCTAATGGTGTCATCCGTTTTTTTCCTGTTTTTCTGCCTATTGTTGTTAAAATGAGAAAAATTCTCCCAAATCCTAGAAGAGGTAAAATTCTTAATCTATATAAAGGAATAACAAGGTATTTGTTTAATCTTTTATATTTATTTAGTGTTTTTTTTCTAATGTTGTCATTTGGATGATTCATATTATAAAGCGCTGAACCGGATCTCGGTAAAATTTCTTTATCACTTTTTTTTTCCATTTTAATCATAATTTAATTTCTATTATATCAGTTTACTGCGCATCCATATACCAAAGTATATATAAACTTTTATTTATGTTAGAATTTAGTTAAGTAAAGATAAAGTGAGATCTAAAAAAAGATTATTTCATGTAGCTTTTTTAACTTCCTAATCCCATTTAGGGCCTCCACTTTTTTCGACTGTGTCATCGTCGTCTTCAGAGTGGATTCGTTTTAAGTCAATATCTTGATAACCAGGGAGAACAGTAAGCATTCTTCTCATAGCAAATTCAACGTCTTTAGCAGAAGCGACGAACCTGCCTACTATTAATATATCGGCTCCTTGATCTAATGCATATGCCGCAGAACTTGGCTCAATACCACCTGCAACAGCAACTAATACTCGATCTCTACCTGAAGCTTTCTTTTGACTTGCATACAATTCTTTGATTTTTGGAGCTAAACCCCATCTTTGTCTTTGTTGGGCATCGGGAGATTTATCCCCTGCTGCAGATTGCTCTACATCGATTCCTCTATGTATTATGACGACATCAGGTGTTTCTTTTAAGGAACTTAACTTCTCAATAGGATTTTGAACTTCCATAGTATCAACAAAGGCGTGAATACCAAGTCGTTGTGCCTCTAATATGAATTTATCAAGTGAAGCAGTAGCAGCTAAACCACTTGCTACGACACCATCGGCGGTTGCATCAAAGGCAAAATCAACTTCTAATTTTCCAACATCTAATGTTTTTAGATCGGCTACAATAAATTTCTCTTTTGCAACTTCTCGAATTTGTTTAATTGATTCAACACCATACTTTTTTAGAAAAGGCGTTCCAACTTCTAATATAATTCGGTCGCTCTTTGGTAGTTGTTTAACAACTTTTACTTGCTTTTCCAAGTTGGGATTGTCCAATGCTACTTGAATATAAGGGGGTCTCCATAATCTAGGAACCCTTATCCCAGCAACAGGGTGTTTTGCTCGATCCTTATCATAGAAGATCTTTTCAATTGGAGGATATCCTTTTAAAGCCCTTTGAATTGCTAATTTTGTAGCTCCGTAATTATATTGGTAAATTTTTCGATAATCCTTGGCTTCAGGATGTATAAAAACACTAGCAATTATCAGCCACTCTTCTAATTTATTCATAGGAATTAAGCCTTCTTCGACAGCATCGGCAATTCCTTTCGCTACTGCTGCCTGAGCAGGCCCAAAAATCTTATTAGCATCTGCCATATCTGAAACTGTGACTTTAGGTACTATAAGACTCACTGGTTTAGATAAGAGATTAGGTCTGATGGTTCCGAGCAATCCACCATGGCCCTTTGAAGGTGTACTTAACGCATTTGCAAATGAGATTCCTACAGGCCCATCTTTAGAACCGATTATTAAATCTATATGAGCTAGGTTTGGAGATTCCCCGATCAAGGCTTCTCCGATAAAGTAATCAGGTTTTGGCATACAATTTTCCTTTTATAATTATTTAAACTATCTTTTTATAATTTTGTGGAAATTAAATATTTATAATAGTGTATTTTTGAGATAACACTACAACTAACTAGAGTTAATCTTCTATTAATAAAATTATTGATCAACTTTCTTAAATGACCTCGTTATATCCATAAATTTAAATTGATGGCTTTATTTGTTTAACTTTAGGAGATGAGAATCGAGCAAATTATTAAACTCGTAACAGAAGCGGCGGAAGGGAAAGATAACTTTAAAGAGGGAGCCGTAGGCACGAATAATTACGGTTTTGTGTTTAAAGATCTAAATTCCAACATTCCTTATGTTACCGACACTTATAGTCATAAATACTTTGAAGCAGGTTCTATGCGTGATGTATTGAAAATCTGGAAGAAGGTTAAAAGCTTTGAAGAACTAAAGGATCTTTCAAACTTCGATGAGAAAAATGATCTGTTACTTGTCGGTTCTCTGAAAACACTCGTTCCAACCCTTCAATTCGGGGGATTTAATATGTTTAGGATCTGGATGTTTGTGAAAACCCCAAAAGAACGTATGTTTCCTGCCACTTTCTATTGGGGTTCATCGGGGGTCTCTATTGGAGGATGGGCTTCATATGGTATCACTCCTTTCGCAAAAGAGATAATTTTTCCAGAAGATTTTTTGGAAATTGTAAATTTCACCCCCTTTAATTTTACCGATAACGAGAGAGGTTGCTTTCTTGATGCTCTGGAGTTTGCTCTAAAGAAGGTTCCTGTTTCTGATTTCTGGGGAGTGTTTAACCGTGATATAGGAAATTCTTATATGGGAATAAGGAGAGGGGAATCTTTTAATAAACTAATGCAGCATTTTGAGAGAGATCCAGAAGCTGAAAGAGAGGTCGAGGCTCTATTTGGAAGAAAATTTAAGGATGGATATAACCAATCATTTATTATTAATTTGCTGCCTGGAATGAGAATATATGTTGTACAATTTGAATATGATATTGAACAAGATGATGTAATTTTTGGGAATGCTAAAAAAATATTAGAATTTTGGAAATCCCAAAAAAAGACTTCTATTGCAGATAAAATCCATGAAAAACAAAAAATGTTTGCGAGGATTAGGAAAGAAAATAGTTAATCTTCTATTAATAAAATTATTGATTGAATTATCTCTCAAATAATAAAAAAGAGCTTAAAATTTAACTCTTAATTTCCATAATTAATTCGTGTATACGATTAAGACCTGAAGTAAGGTAATCTGGAGGGAGTCCGAAACTAATCCGAAAAAATTTATCCATACCGAAATGGTCTCCTGGTACAATGAATACACTCTTTTCCTTACGTAATCGCTCTGCAAATTCAGAGGAGTTGATGTCTAAATGATATCGAACGAAAGCAATTGCGGCTGCTTGTGGGGGAACAACATTAAAAGTATTTTCATGGTTATCCATCCATTTTTGTAGTATGGGATATCCCTTACTGATGTAATTTCGAGTACGTTGTATGATACGTGGTCGGACTTTAGGAGAAAGTGCGATTGTAGCTAGTTTATTTGACAATATCGTAGCACTAATGGTAGTATATTCATGTCGCGCCCAAATTTTATCTACAGTGTCCACAGGAGCAACCACCCAACCTATACGCAGCCCAGGTAATCCATAAGCTTTACTCATGCTACCAACTGCTATAACTTTATCATATCGCCCATAAAAAGACGGAGTTTGTTTATCTGTTAAACGTTCAGCCCCAGTGTAGACTTCATCAGCTAAAATCCATGCCCCAGCTTGCTCTGCTATATCTGTAATTGCGTTCATTTCATTCTCGGTAAGAATATAACCTGTAGGATTATTAGGATTACATACGGCGATTAATTTGGTATTTTTTGATACGATTTCATTTAACTCATCTAAATCAGGTGCCCAACCATTTTCTTCACGTAGATGGAATGTTTTTAATTTGAAATTAAAGTTTTTAGCTATACCCCAAATTTGCATATAATTAGGCAGCATGATAACGATTTCATCACCTGTATTAAGTAGTGTGTGAGTAGCATTATAATTAGCTTCAATTGCTCCTGTTGTAACTAATACATTATTCATTGTCGCACCGTCATACAACGCGGCAATATTTTCTCTTAATTCAGGGATACCATTAACATATGGATAATTTAGGTCAGTAGAAAGTAGATGATTGATATAATCAGGATCATCTGAAAGTAATTCGCTGAGCAAAATTGGATGTGCACCACTTTCAGATAGGTTGAATTCAACTTCTTGTTCATACTTGGACATCCAACGCTCCATAAGAAAGGGTTGAAATTGTGGCATTTTAATATCTTTTTTGTTTTGAAATAATATAAATGAGTATTAGATTTATTTTAATTGGTTCTTTATAAAGAATTTTTAAAAAATCCGTAGGATGAGGAAAAACCAGTTTTAAAGTAGTTTTATAATGATATTCGCAAAATTATTTATAGCAAAATTGACATTTATATCAAAGAAACAAATTAAATTTAATTATATAATAAGAGTGAAAGTGAACCATGTATACTATTGCTGAGGGAAAATTCCCAAAAAAACCAGGGTACGGTAATATCTTGGAAGTGTGCAGAAAAGATTTCAGGAATTTTAAAAGAGATAATGAAAATAAAGTTTATAAGCTTTTTAATGAAAATAATCTACGATTTACTGAAATAAGAATGGATCCTTTATCAATTAATAACCATAAAGATAATATGGAAAGTATAAGGGAACTTATTAAAGAAGGAAAAGAAGATATTGCATTTTCGTTATTTTTTAGGACTTTTCCAACATGTTTACCCCATAGATCAAGGCTTTAAAATGTCTTTATATTTTCAATTGAATCGATATCCCAGAGATATTTTTTTAAATCAATTTTAAATTCACCTGAAAACTCAATACCTTCCATCTCCAAAAGTCTTTTTTGGTGCTGTTTATCTTCGATTGAATTCATAGATAATTTACCATTTGAGCTTATAACACGATGCCATGGCAAATGATATTTTTTACTAGAAGAATGAAGAATCCATGATACTTGTCTAGCGGCTCTTGGATTTCCTGCTAATTTAGCTATGAATCCATAGGTTAAAACTTTTCCTTTAGGGATGTTCTTAATAATATAAACGATATTTTC
Source organism: Promethearchaeota archaeon (assembly GCA_030603385.1). Classification (GTDB taxonomy): domain Archaea; phylum Asgardarchaeota; class Lokiarchaeia; order Sigyniarchaeales; family SOKP01; genus Loki-b32. The sequence goes on from JAUVXW010000025.1 coordinate 40,436, forward strand.
AGTAAAAAGGCTCGGGATTATACTACACCTTTTTAAAAATCTAACTCAATTTTTTTTGCAATAGAATATAATTTCTCTAATTTTATTAAATTTAAATCTGGTGTTTCAAATATTATGTGATTACAATCATATTTGCTGAAATCATATTCGATTATTTCAATCCCAAAATTTTCTCTTTGGTCCCATAATTGAGAGCCGGGATAAGGAGTTGCCACAAAATAGTTAATTTTATCACCTTTATCTAATGGCAATTTCCCAATATAATCAATTGTTTTATTAAAAGTATCTTCTGTTTCTCCTGGTAACCCCAGAACAAAATAGGCTTGGACAGGGATTTTATGCTTTTTTAAGCTCAAAATTCCATTCTTTACCTTGGAGGGATCTTGATACTTAAAATTTTTCTCTAAAACTTCTATGTCTGCAGACTCAATTCCGGTTGCAATTAATCTGCATCCTGCTTTTTTTAATAAGCGAGCTTCTTCCTCGGATATTACATCTACACGAAGTTCACATCCCCAAGGAATTTCTATTTTGTTTTGTATAAACATCTTGCAAAATCCTCTAAAAAACTCTCTATTTATGTTGATGTTATCGTAAAAGTTGATATAACTATAAGTTTGCATAGAAATAATATCTCTTATTTCAGACAAAATCGATTCAATGCTCCTAATTTTAGTCTTTTTGAAAAGTTTTTGTCTTGAACAAAACGAACATTGATTAGGGCATCCTCTATTAACAATCACGTTAGCAACTGTATAGTAATAATATTCATGAGATAATTTATAACGTGCTGGTAAAGGTAGACGTTTTAAATCAGTTGTAATTACAGCATTGTTTACTATAAGATTTCCTTTTGAGTTATTAAAAGCAATTCCTTGAATAGAGGATAAATTATCTTCAATATCCGCCAAATTCTTACTATTTGATATCTGAAAGATTAATAATTTAACCAATTTGAGAAAAGAATTTTCGGATTCCCCGATACAAATGAAATCAATTAGATTTTCAGTTTTAAAATCGTTTTCTAATATTTCTTTATACATAAAAGTAACATGAGGCCCTCCTAGAACTACAAAATTATTCCTATCTTGTTCCTTTATAATTTTGGCGAGATCAAGAACAAGGTGGAAAGTATTGGTTAGAGATGTAACCCCAAAGATTTTATACGCTGAAATCTTTTCTCCTATTACTTTTTTTAACTCTATTTCGTCTAAATCTAAATATTGTTCAAGATCTAATATATCAACTGGAATATTGTTTGAATCTAAGACTGCTGCTAAATACAAGATGCCTAAATTAGGGTCTCTAAAAAATTTTCTTTGAACTTCAGAAGATTTTGAAGTTTTAGGATTGATTAGTAGAATCATCTTTGGGTGAACTTTATTCTTTCTTAGTTGAATCTTCTTCAATATTATCTTTAGGTAGTTGGTCTGGAATTTTAAAAGCTCTAATTAAATCTTCAAGAGAGCCGGGTTTATTAAATTTCTCTTCATAAATTACAGGCACTTGTAATTCCAAAGGAGTGGATTTATCATCTTTTTTAATATATAATTCTAATCCTTGTATTTTTCTATCTTTAATAATCAATCTTGTCGAATAATTATGATCTTTAAAAAGAGTAAACCCATTGTTTAATCGTCCCAATTTTACAGGTTTTATCGAGATTATTTCTTCTTTCACAAATGCTTCTGTAACTTCTTCATCTGTGAAAATTTGACCCCCTATTATTATGAATCTTCGAATTAAATTTTCTGGTTGTGGAAATTGATTAATATATTCAATTGCCTTCTTTAAATGAGGATTTTGGATTGATGTATCTATAATATATTTATCTGGGGTTTTTTTTGAGAAATCTTTTTCTTCAATGGATTTCGCACGTCCAGGACCTAATTGTTTATTCATAAGTTCTTGAAATTCTGTATCAGCTTGAGAATGCATATTCAAAGGATACACCCTATAAAATAATTTTAACTGCTGCCGTAGCATTCCTGCTAGAATTCCACCATAGATTTGAACTTTAAGTGAACTTTGAGGCTCATTATAAGTCCAAATTCTCTTAGTATCGTGATCTACAAGTAAAAATACCTTACCATCGCTAGCATCACTTATTATATCGCTAACTAATACCCCCTCTATCACTTCTTTTGTTTCCATGAAAGGAAATTCTACTCGCTCAATTACTTCAAATATCTGCATAATGGGTGATACATGAAATTCCTATATAATTTTTATAGGTTATTATAGTTAAAATAAATTGCATAAAATGTAGATATACAGAAAATAAATCTAAACCCTAAATTCATAAAATTTTTATGAAAATATACATTTTTAAAGTTAATCTTGTTTATTCAACTTCGATTATGATGCATCGTGTCTTCTGAAAAAATTGTTTATAAGTTAAATATAAGCGGTGGAAATAAAGGACCTGGAAAAGGATTGTCTAAACTAATTGAAATAGATGAAAAAAAGTTTAGATTTGAAGGAATGAAAATCGGGGATAACATCAAAGGAGGGCTCGTAGGATTTCCGAACTATGAGTTTGAAATTACGGGTGGAAGTGATTCGAGCGGATTTCCAATGAGAAAAGATGTACATGGACCAGTAAAGAAAAAGATTCTTGTCTCCAAACGTGGTATAGGATACAAACCCAGAAGAAAAGGTGAGAAAAAAAGAAAAATGGTAAGAGGCAATGAAGTAACCTTTGATATGACTCTGATCAATTTAAAAGTTGTTAAATACGGAGAAGCCGAACTTTTCAAGAAAGAAAAAGAATAAATAAATTACCAAATGAAAAATCATGGTTAAAGTTAAAAAATGCAGTTTCTGCGGTTATGATATACCAATTGGAAGGGGTCTAATGGTGATCAGAAGAGACGGTACAATTTTAAATTTTTGTTGTAATAAATGCAGAAAATCAATGCTTGATTATAATAAAAAAGCAAGAAAAACAAGATGGACAGCTCATTACGGAAAACAATGAGTTTATATTTCTAGTTAATAATTTGGATTTTTTAAAAAATGTTTAAGAGCAATATAGTTTCCTTATTGTAATCGAGGAAATTTAAGTAATTCATCGATTAAGTCAACATGTGACACAATCATTCTTTTACAGCACCATCTCTCAATTCCTAGCTCCTTAAAAGCCTGCTCAGAGCTTTCCCCTTTCTCAATATATTCTAAATAAGGTTTGTATACGTGAGCAACGAGCTTACCGCATGAAAAACAACGGATCGGTATAATCATAATTTCAGTAAAGAACCATGGTAAAAAAATTTTTAGGTTTTACGTCCCAAATGAAAAATTTTATTTTTAATCTTGTATTAATTACTGTATCAAATATCGATGAATTATGAAAATATATTATAATAAATGTATATTTGAAGGAGATGATTAAAAATTTCATATATTAAATTTCAAGTCCCAGATAAATTAAAAACTTCACTAAAGACAGCATTAAGCAAAATTGCCGAATCTCGAGATTCTAAAATCCGAAAGGGAATGAACGAGGTTACCAAATCTATTGAAAGACAACTTGCAAAACTCATTGTTATGGCTGAGGATGTTAGTCCTCCAGAAATTCTATTCCATATTCCGCTTTTATGTGAAGAAAAAGGAATTCCTTATGCATACTTGTCAACTAAAAAAGAACTAGGAAATACAGTGAGAATTAATGTATCAGCAAGCGCTATTGCTATAGAGAACGTTGGAACAGGAAATGATGGCGTTTTAGATGATGTGATAAAGAAATTGGAAGAAATTAAAAAATAAATAAACCTGGTGAAATTATTTGGTTAAATTAGATAAATCAAAGGGAGTCCGTACTCAAGATCTATCCACACCCGCCCAAGTCATTCAAATAATTGGGCGAACTGGGCTCACAGGCGAAATCACTCAGATTAAAGTAAGGATTTTAGATGGACCTGATAGAAATCGCATCTTAACTAGAAACGTGAAAGGCCCTATTAGAATAAATGATATAGTAATCCTACGAGAAGTAGAAAGAGAGGCCCGTAAAATAAGAAAACGCCGATAAAATATATTTTTTATTTACAATTAATTATAATTACCTAATTATTTTTCCACCAAATGCTTTTTCTCTATTAAAATTTCAAGTTCTGATACAAGCCAACATAATTCTTCATAAGTGGAGGAGGATTTAAGAATTTCTTTAGTTTTTTTATTAATTTCCTTTTCCGAAGGTTCCTTATTTACTTTTAAAAGGGTTAATTGTAATTCAGCTAATCGTCTAGATAAATCCTCATAGGATACTTTTTCGTTTGAAAGTTTATGGGCAGCAAGAGTTAATTCTGCTTCTAGATCCATTTCCAGTCCTGATTCAATGAGTTCTAAAGTGTCTTCAATTTCTAGTTCTAATTCCTCTCTCTTTTCTAAAGATGCATCTTCGTCTAAACCCTTCTTTAGAAGATCCATAATAGCAAGAAAAGCTCCAAATTCCTTATCCTGATTAATAATTTGGATTTTAGCAGTTGTTTTCCGCTTATTATTTAAACTGTTTGCTCTTTTTTTACTAAAATCTCTCTTTCTTTTAGACGAATTTGAGCCATACCATAAGTATATTATTTTAAAATCATCAATTAAATAAACTTTAGTGTTGCTGAAATCAACTTTACTTATTTTCCTCATTGCCCCATTTTCATATACGCTATATAATATCACAGTTCTTTTTTTCGTTTTTGAATTACTATAGTAAAACTAAGTAAAATAGAATTTTAAATTTTGACAACAAGAAAATGAAGAAATACTTTGATTTAACCATTTCAGAAAAATTTAGGTGTATTTATAATTTTGTAAATATTCTAAACATGCTCTTCAAAAAAACCTAATAATTTCAGATTTTTATACTCGTTGTGTAAAAATTCTCGTAGCGCAATACGAATTGCTTCAGATCGACTAGGGACTACCTTCATTTTTATGAGTTTCTGAATATTTTGATCATATATTTGAGGTAAATTAATAGTAATATTAACCATCTTAGGTTTAGTTTTCTTTTTCTCACTGCCCATCATTTATTTAACTCCAAACTATATGAATTTTAAATTGTTGTTGTTAACAAATGAAAAACTGAATAAGAAACTCAGATATATTCTTGTCCCTACTCTTTTCACTCTTTTCTAATAATATATAGTAAGTAAACTATTAATATAAATTTATTTATCCCTATTTAAAGTATTTAAAGATTCCAATATCAGATATAAATTATTTTGATTTTTTAATTATTTAGATGAACAATTTATATGAATAAATAATAATATGATTGAAAATATTTTATTCTTATTAAAAAACCAACCAATCTTTAATAAACATCTCTTTAGATAAAATTTTTGAATTATAATCTATCTTCTGATTTCACATATCTGCCACGTGTCTCGATGGCATTAATATTTTTAATAATCTGATTACATTCATTCTTGTTTGTTTTCTCATATTCAGATCTATAACCTTCAAGAAAAGCTTTAAAACAGAATTCATAGTCATTTCCATGAGATGAAATCAATACTCTCTTAAGGAGATGAAGGTCTACGCTCTTGTCTTCTATTGTGTCAGAATAATCATGTAATCCAAAATCGATAAGAAAGATCTCTTCTTCCTTTGTAATTATTAAATTGCTAGTCGTAATATCACCATGGATATGCCCGTTTTTATGTAATGTAGCGACATCAGTTCCAATCTGTCTAAAATACTGATCTTTTTTATTATCCTCTAAGTTTTCTAAAAGATTTTTTAGTTTTTCTCCCTCAATATATTTCATTATTATAGTTGGATTTTTAGTATCGATTTCATAAACTTGAGGGACATTTAAACCATAGGATTTAACCTTGATTAATGCTCTTGCTTCATTCAAAGTCCGTTCAGTTCGAATTCTTTTATCAATTTCTTCTAAACGATATTTTTTTGGAATTCGATATTTGAATATTACCTTTTTTCCAAACCAATAACCAAGCCAAAGACTAGCTTCAGCACCTTTATGAATTAATATCTCTTTATATATCTCAGAACTCATGTTTTCTTTTCAAGCCTCCATGGAACTGTAATATTATCCATCCTTTCTTTGGGTTTGATTATAGTTTCTGTCATTTCATGCCCACCTTCAGATAAATACCTTAAAATTCCAGTCCATGCTATCATTGCCCCATTATCTCCTGCATACTTTAAAGGAACTACTTCAAATCGAGCATCATGTTCATCACTAATATATTGAATCATTTGCTGTAATCTTTTATTTGCTGCTACTCCACCTGTAAGTAATACCTCCTTTATCTCTGTATGAGCAAGTGCTCGTTCAGTTACTTCAGTTAACATAGCAAACGCAGTTTCTTGGAGTGAATTTGCAACATCATTTAAATTATATTTGTTATTAAAATCTGGAGATTCTATTAATCGTTTAGCAGCTGTATAGATTCCTGAAAATGATAAATCCATTCCTTTAACAATATATGGTAATTGAATATATTTTTTTGATCTTAATGCCAATTTTTCGATCTTTGGTCCTCCAGGATGACTTAATCCAGCATCTCGAGCAAAAGAATCAATCATATTGCCGACTGCTAAATCAAGAGTTTCTCCAAAAATCTGATATCTGTTTGATTCGTAAGCACTAATAATAGTATTACCTCCGGAAACGTATAAAGTTAAGGGATCTTCAATCTTACACATTAGACGTCCGATCTCTACATGTGCTATGCAATGATTCACACCTACAAGAGGGACTTTTAAAATCTGACTTAACATCCGGGCAACTAAAGCCCCTATTTTTAAGACAGGGGCTAAACCCGGACTTTGACTGAAGGCAACTAGATTAATGTCTTTTATTGATAAATTTGCTTCTAAAAGTGCTTTATCAATTATTTTTGCAAAATTATTTAGGTGATGCTCTCGTACTAAAGCAGGATGGAGCCCACCTTTTTCAGGTATGAAAGTATCATTTATTAAGGTGTGTACTTCTCCTTTAAAGTCAACTATACCTACGCCCCAAGTGTGTGCCGTACTTTCAATACCTAAACAGAATTTTTTCATTAATTCCGCCAAAATTTACTAATAGAAACCTTAAAATCCTTAAATTGATAAAGAAATGTTTAAAAAAGATTTCAACCAAGAATTAAAGTATTTTTAATTTTGAGCCTAATTTAACTCTCTAAAGATTTTACACGTCTTCGAGGAGCCCTTCTAGCAGTCTTTCCTTTAGCAGCACCCTTTCTTTTAAATACAGCATAACCACATTTACCACAACTCCATCGGTCATAATGGTTTGCTAGAAAATAACTTGGTCCACATTTAGGACATGACCTATGAGTCCTTACTAACTTGTCCCCTTCGAGTTTATAATATTTTGATGCATCCATTTCTAATATTAAATTCTTTTAATTATTTAAATAAATGTTTGTAAGGTTCTTTTCTCCTTTTTAACTGATATATTTCGATTCGCTTTTCTTTCTCAAGATTGCGGACTTTTATATGAAAAGGTTCAAAAAATTGAAGTTCCTTTGCATTATCATAGATATATACTTTTCCTATAGAATAAGATGCCCCAAAACGAGTATCAAGTTTTTTCACTATAGTTAATTTCTCATCAGAACCTTGTAATGCAGAGATTTTCTTTTTTATGTCCAATCGATTTGGAGTACTAGCCCCAAAATGATCAACTCTAAATGTTAACTCTATTCTATCGATTAATGGGTTTTTCTTTTCTTCAATAATTTCAATTTCAAATGACATTTTGAACCTTTTTTTCTTGTGTTGCTTAAATCCTATAAGCTATAATAAGATTCTATATGATTTATAGAAATCAAAAGAATAGATAGAAAATAAAATTTTGCTTTTTAGAATTATAAATCCTTTAATCAATGCTAAGAGATTAATAAAAGGATTCAAAATTTTTCCATTATTGCTATAACTTTCCTTACTTTTTCTTGTATATTATTATCAATATTCACAATCACAATTCCTTCTGGAATTACAAATTTAGAATCTGTTATTGGTGGTTGGCCATAAAACGCAAAATTACCTCCTTGTTCTTCTATAGGAAGTTCTAAAATAAGAGGAAGTATAAGCAAATCCTCTTCTCCTTCAGTTATCTTAATTAAGGATTTCTTACCAGAATCAATAACTTTCCTGAATAGCTCCCAACAACCTTTATGAATTGTACCAACAGGGTTTTGAAATTCAATAACATCTTCAAAAAAGCCTTTAAAATCAATATTGATTTGATTCCTTTGGGTTTTTTCATCAATCACACAGATTTTAATAAAGGATTTCAAAAAAAAATTAGAGAAGAAATCTTTTGCAACTATATCTCCTACAATGTAAAAATTTAAGGTTAAATTTGATTTTAAATAATCTCTGAAGATATTTTCTACTTGAATAATTGTCTCTTCCCGAGTGCCAGCAATTAAAATATCAAGTGGTTCTGCAAATGAATGTCTTTTCTCTTGAGGAATTCTTAAATTGTAATCCATTGATATCAAGTATTTTAAGAATAATAAATATAAAAAATGTTATAAAAATAAGTTAGAAAAAGCTCAATAAAATATATTACCCTACTTGAATTTCGGGTTTATGTCGTTTAGATTAATCAATTTAACGAACTCTTAAAGCGTACTTGCCAGGAAAATGGATTTTAAGATATTCTGCGAATTTAGACTCTTTTGGTTTGATAATTATGACCTGTCCTGTGAAATCCTCACTCAGAGTGTGTGTTTTACATTTAGGACATATAGTTTCGTTTTTAGTTATTAAATGGCAATTTTTGCATGCTTTTTCTTTCACTTAATCACCTAAAGTCTTTATACTTTACTTAATCTGAAGTGCCTTCTTCTTCACTTACTTTTGTTTGTTCTGTCTGCTTTTTAGAATATTCTTCTTCAATATCATTTTCTATCCAAACTTCCTTTCCTAGAAATTTCTGCCTCATTGTCAAACCAAGTTTTCCGCTTCTTCCAGTACCTAAGGATACAGCAATTATTTTAGCTCTCACTTGATCATTTACTTCAAGGATTTTTCCAGTTTCTTTACCAATAAATCGGTTTCCAACTTGTTCATAAGAGATATAGTCATCACAGATCTGAGATACATGAACTAATCCATCCAATGGGCCTAGTCGTATGAAAGAACCAAAATCAACAATTTCTACTACGGTTCCCTCAACAACTTCTGAAACTGTTGGTTTAAACGTAAGGATTCTAAATTCTACCTCATGGAACGTGTTAGCGTTACCCGGTATTATTATTCCTTTTCCTACAGAAAGAACATCAACAACAGCTATAATGAATCCGTAGTCGCGAGTAATAATACCCTCATAATCTTCACTTAAGATTATTCGTGCACTCAAAGTTTTTTCTTGACCAAAAAGAAAAGGTGGTATTTCAATTTTTCCGCCAATAGTAAAAAGTTTAAACATATGAATATACCCGTTAAATAAATGAAGTTTAACGAAGTCTTGTATTTTAGAATGAATTAAAAAATTAATAGTTTGTGGTTTTCTAATTCTATAAATATTGGAAAAAGAACTCTTTAATCCTTTATTCTAAAAAATAAATTGATAAATTAAAAAATTAACTTTTTTATAGCTATTCACAGTTCGAGGATAAAGATCTAGATTAATAAGTTTAAATGGTGGGACATCTCTTAAAAGATAGAGTTATTAAAGATACTTTAATTTTTTTTAAATATTCTTTATAGATTTAATAAAAAAATAATGGAAATTTGAATATGTCTGGTTATATTGGTAAGAAAATTAGATTGGAAAGAATCATTAATAGAGAGACAAAAAGAACAATTATAATTCCCATGGATCATGGATTAACAGTAGGACCAATTAAAGGAATCGAAAAAGATTTAGGAGAAGTTGTAAATAAAATTGCTCTTGGTGGTGCTAATGCTGTTATAGGTCATGTTGGTATCCCTTTATATGCCCACAGGGGCTATGGTCCAGATATTGGATTAATTTTACATTTATCAGGTTCAACCTCGTTAAGCCCAGATTCAAATTATAAAGTTTTGATAAATACCGTTTTAGAGGCTGTAAAATTTGGGGCAGATGGAGTTTCAATTCATATTAATATTGGTACCAAGTCAGATCCCGAAATGTTAGAAATTTTAGGAAGTGTCTCAAGAGAATGCAGAGATCTGGGAATGCCACTCATAGCGATGATGTATCCTAGAGGTGAAAATATAGAAAATGAACAAGATGTCGAGGTAGTTAAGATAGCTGCTAGAGTTGCAGCTGAATTAGGCGCCGATATAGTAAAAACCAATTGGACGGGGGATCCTGATTCCTTTAAAGAAGTTGCTGATGGTTGTATGGCACCAGTTATAATCGCAGGAGGAGAAAGGGCAGGAATAAGAGATATTTTAGAAATGACTAAGCAATCTGTTGAAGTGGGGGGTGCTGGTGTAGCATTTGGAAGGAATGTTTTCCAAGCAGATGATCCGACTAAATTTGTAAGAGCTCTATATTTGATTGTGCATAAAAATTACGATGTAGATGAAGCAATAAAAGAATTAAGTCTCTAAATTATAGGTTTTTTTATCATTTTAATGCGAATCTATATATTTTAAATATTCCAAACATATCTCAACAAATTGACCTAATGCTTCTTTTTCAACATTTTCGGGTGTGTCTAGTCTTGTATGATAATAAGGAGGAAGTTCATCTTTTAAGTTAAGACCTCCTATCGAGGCTGCAGAGATTCCTTTTTTTCATCTTAACTATACGGACAATTGTTCAAACTCACCCTTTTCGACAATTTTATTATGTAAATATTAGTGATAAGATTAAACAATTAAAAATAGGAATTAATTATAAAATAGTCACAATTATATTAATTTCGCAATCTTTTCAGTTGTTCGTTTACAATCTAAAAAGATTAACCCGAGCCTTACGTCCTTCGTTGTAGAAACCGTTAATACCGCATTGGGACCAGCTTGTAGGACTAGGAGATAGCCTTCTCCGCCTTTTACATACAACTGCTCGAATTCCCCCTTTTCCATCTCGATAACAGCCCTTTCGGATAAGGAGAGAAGTGCAGCAGTCATTGCGGCGATCCTTGTCTCATCAACACCTTGAGGTAGAGCTGAAGCAATTGGTAAGCCCTCAGCAGACACTATTGCAGCGGCTTTAACTTCTGGGATGGCTGACAATAACTTCTTCAAAATATCATCAAGTGTATCAGTAGTCGGTTCCATGGAAGTCATTTTTTCCTGTTATTTAGATTTAGGATATTTATAGAGATAAATTACAATATAATAATATAGATATAATTTTCTTATTTTAATATTATTTATTTTTTTGTATTACTTATTCTCTAATAAATTATATTATTATTTATTTATTAATTTAGGTTTGAAATTTTTGTATTGTAATGATGTAGAAGATGATATAGCTTTTAAAATCTTAGAATATACAAATTTTATATTAGTTATACCTTATAATTTTTGTCGTTTCTATGATGGATTCAATAATTTTACCCCACATTATTAAGGAAAATTAATTATTAGGTTATTAATTATTTAATTAATACAATTCTTTATCTGATTAATTATGGACTATTGGACTGGAGTAGATGAGGTTTATAACCTTACTTTATCCCTCTCATTTTTCTTACTTATGTTTCTAATGTTTCACATAGGAAGAAAGGGATATAAAGCAGATAATCGGTATGGGGGTGTTTCTACTATAATTTGTGGTTTCTGCTTTTTGATTTTTGGATATTATAATTCTATTGTAAGATTTTTTCCTTACCCATATAATGGGTTTATGGTATGGTGGATTGGGATTATTTTATTTGTCAATTTGATTTTTTTTATGACAATTAAAAGGGAAATAAAGAAGATTAGTAAGGAAAATCTAGAAGAGCCCTTAGAGGGAGGAAGAAGACCAGTTTTAAGAAGATATATAGAAAGAATGACCAAAGAAAATCCTTATATCGAAGAAATTACATTTAAAATGGAATTGATTAGAAAGAGCTTTCATTTAACCGGATTATTGTTAGTATTAGCATATTTTGGTTTTTTCTCTCTTCTTTACCCAGTTACACGGATAGTAAGTGATAGTGTGATTGTGTTAATAAATGATATAGGCCCAGCATATGAACTTATATGGGGTGACATAGCTCTATTTTATTATATTCCAGGTGATTTTCGGGCAGTAATTGGTTTAACTATGATGGCCTTAATCGGCGCTTTAATGTTTGCATTAATCTCTGATTTAATCCGTATAATTTGGGGTCCAGAATACTCAGTTTTTAATTTTTTAACTAAATCAATGCTAAGAAAGAAAGAAAAAAATGCGGCAGGTCCACAAATTTATATAATTACAGGATTTATCTTCTCTTACATGTTATATATGGCAGGAATTCTTAATATTTTAGCGGTATTTTCTGGAATACTTATAGCGTGCCTTTCAGATGCGACAGCAGCTTTGATTGGAAGAAGATACGGAAAACATAAAATCCAAGTAAGAAGCAAAGACATAAAATCTATTGAGGGTTTTTTAGCTGGGACTATCCTAGCATACATTATAGGATTTATTATCGTAGGTCCAATTTATGCAATAATCGGAGCTGTTATATTTTTTATCACAGATTATTTCCCTATATATACCGCTGATAATTTATTAAATCCGATATTTATTCCAATAGGAATTCAGATTTTAATAAATATATTAGGGTTACCAGTTGGATGGTTTTAATAATATATATAAATTGATATGTTTTCTTGAGAAATGCGCGAATTATTAGATTACTTGAAAAATATTCGACTTGCTATATTTGATCTCGATGGTGTGGTTTATCGTGGAAATACATTAATTCCAAATGCTGATAAAGTTATAAATGAACTTAAGGATCTGTCAATTAAAGTAGTTTATAATTCTAACAATTCAACCGCAACAAGGAAAACGTATGTAGAGAGATTGGAAAACCTCAATATTAAGAGTGAAATAACAGATTTTTATACAAGTGCATCTATAACCTCTGCCGAGATCACAAATATTAAAGAAAAAGCCAATATTTATGTAATAGGAGAAATGGGATTAAGACAAGAATTAAAATCTCTAGGCCATAATATTGAAACAAACCCTACAGACTACAAAGATATTGATTTTGTGATTGTCGGTCTTGATAGAGATTTTAAATATGATAAGTTAGCAATTGCTCAAAGATGTATATTAGAGGGAAATGCACAATTTTATGCAACAAATACGGACTCTACTTTACCCGTTGCTAGAGGCTTTAAACCAGGAGCAGGTGTAATGGTTAATGCTTTGACCACTTGTACAGGTAGAGAACCTATTAGAATTTTTGGGAAACCTGAACCTTTCGGTATTGAACTAATTTTAAATGATGCCAATATTCCTCCCAAGCAAGTATGTATCTTAGGGGATCGGCTAAACACTGACATATTAGCGGGCAATAGAGCCGGAATTATATCAGTAGCAGTTTTAACAGGAGTTACTACAAGAGATATGATTGAGAACATAAAAGAAAAGGTAATAAAGTCAAAAGACTTCGATACAAATCTAATCCCTGATTTAGTTATCGAAAAATTAGCAGATATTTTTAAAAATTAAATCATGTGTTAACAATTTTGGCTTGTCTTAACATTAATCTTCCTATTTCTAAAAATACTTCTTGTACATTTTGGCCATCTTTAGAAGAACATTCGATATAACCGAATAAATCATTACTTTTTGCTAATTCATATGCTTCATCTCTAGAAACAGCTCTTTTGTATTCGAGATCTAATTTACTTCCAACCATAATAATAGGTATTTGATTTAAAGGTCCTTTATATCCATGTTTTAAAATATCTAGCCAATCTTGAAAATTTTTGAGTGAACTATATCGTGTGATATCATACATGAAAATTCCACCAGAAGCACCTAAAACATAGCTAGGTAACAAGAATCTGAACCTATCTTCTCCAGCAAAATCCCAGATTTGTAAAGTAACTCGTTTTTCTTGAATTTCTAACTTTTTTATATGAAAGTCGACACCAATAGTGATTTCTGAATCACTCTTAAATACACCGGTGAGATAGCGATTTATTAATGTAGTCTTTCCTACTCCACCGTCTCCAAATAGGCAAACCTTAAACATTGCATCACTTAGAGGAATTTTTTCTTTTCACCAAATTGGTTGATAATAATTATTATTTTACACTTGCTTTTATTAAGAGAGCTCGATTATAAAAATTTTTAATTAAATTAATGTTTCAGTGATTTTTATAATATAATAAATTCTATTTTTAAAAATAATTGGTTTCAGATAATAATAAACACAAATTTTATTATATTATCTGAAAAAATTATTAAGAGATAGGAATATATTTTAATTTCTTACTAAATTTTCAAATTTGATTTAAAATGTCAACAAAGATAAGTATTATAAACGTTAATGATTTTGATGGTATTCCTGATGCTGTTATCGGAGCTATCAAATTAATCGAAAAAGATATTCATTTTGATTTTACTAAATCTAAAAATATTCTTTTAAAGCCAAATTTGTTAACAACAAAAAAAGATGCTTGTACTCAACTTGGTTTTGTTGAAGGTGTAATTTCTTATCTTAAAGCGATTGGGGTTTCCATGGGTAATGTTTACTTAGGAGACTCCCCAGGTCAATCTCAAAAGTTAGGTTCTGATGTTGCCAAAGAAATTGGAATTTATGAAATATGTGAAACCCATGGAGTAAATTTTGTGGATTTTGAAAGTGATATACCGATAAATGAAAAAATTGAAGGGGCTTTAAGGTTAAAAGAAATTCATGTTGCCAAAGCTGTAAAAGATTGTGATATATTAATCAATCTGCCACGCCTGAAATCTCATTTGGAAGCAACAATGACAGGAGCAATAAAAAATTATTGGGGTATTATTCCTGGAGGTTTAAAAGCTCATTATCATTTATTTGGAAAAACAGCTGAACAATTTGGAGAAGTTCTTGCAGATAATTTTTCATGGATAGTAAAGAATAAGCCAAATAGATTAACGGTGTACGATTTACAAGAGATTATGGAAGGTAGAATGGGACCAGGAGGGGGAAAAATGAAAAAATGGGATTTAGTCCTTGCTGGAACAGATGAACTAGCTTTAGATATTGTTGCTCTAGAAATTGGTAAGATTAAATCAAAAAATGTTCCCCATATTAAAAATGGAATAGAGCGAAACTTAGGAGTTGGAAATTTAGAAAATATAGAAATTTTGGGCTTATCTCTTGAAGAAGCTAAAAAGCAAACCCCTAAATTTAAAGTACCGGGAAATACATTTACTAGTTTTATCGCTTATATGTCAGGACATATAGGATATAAAATAATTAAAAAAATTCCTGAACTAATAAAATCTAAATGTATACAATGCGGAGAATGCGCTCAAAATTGCCCTGCTGAAGCTATAGAGTTTGAAACCAATAATTTTCCTATATTCTTACGAAAGAAATGTATTTCTTGTTTTTGCTGCGCTGAATTATGTTCGGAGAGTGCTATTAAAGCAAGATCTAGGGGTTTAGCGGGATTTTTCGATTAACAATAATCTCCTTCTTTATGCAAATTGGAATATTCTCGCAGAAAATAATAATATGATAATCTTGTATTAAGTATTGAATCGTACTGAATAAATTCATTCGCAGAATGAGCAAATCCCCCAATACCTAAACCACCTGTAATAAAATTTAATCCCAAAATCTTTTGAATTTTACTTAGTGGAGCCGCAGCAGCGCTTATTGGCCATAATTCAGTTTGAACTCCCAAATTTAAAGCGCTTTTTATAAGACTTTTTACCAATAAAGAATCTTTATTAACTCTTGAGCTCTCATAACCCAAATTTTTTATTAATTTTATCTCAGATTTTGATGATTTGGAAAATTCTTCTATTTTTCCTTTAATTTCTTGAAATAAAACATCCACAGGAAGATCATGGGCAAATCTAATATCAATATTACAGATGGCTTCATTAGGAACGTAATTTTTCAATCCTTCTTCTAAAAATCCAGATTTTAATGTGGAAATGTTAAATGTTGGATTAAACAAATAATTAATAAAATCCGATTTTGCATCATTTTCGCGTGTTTGTAGGATTCCTGCTTTTTTTTTTATACTCTGGATATCTAATTTACTTAATAATTCATTGAGAATTAATTCTTCTTCTTTAGTCATATCATAAGATTTCTTTAGTGATCTAATTTGAAACTCACTATTTGAATATATTAAGTTAAGTATCGATATTAAATCAGCAGCAGGATTAGGAATCATTGCACTGAATGCTGAATGTGGTTCTTTATTTTTTGATAATACTTTTATAGTTAAAGATAAGATACCCTTATATCCGAGTTTTAAAATTGAATTTCCACTCATACTTTGTTTTGTTGATGGATAGTATGCATCTATACAATCTTTAAACATATTTTTTTTTTCTTCAATGAATTTCAATAAAGTAGGAGACCCTATTTCTTCCTCACCATCAAATAGAAACAGTAAAGATATCGGTAATCTATTATTTCTTTTTAATTCTCTTACTACATTCAAAAAGCAAATCAATGGAGTTTTCGAATTATATGCACCCCTTGCTATAATACAATCTCCTAGAGCATCTAGGGGATAATCAAGTTTATGGAATTCAGCTCCAAATGGATCACATATCCAATCTTCTTCTTTACTAATAGGTTGGGTATCATACATCATATAAATTAGCAGTTTATCTTTTATTTTACCGTCAACCTTAGCTAGAAACAAAGGATTAGATATCCCTTGATATTCTGCTATTTCCTCTGAAAAAGAATTAATGTAGAAAATAATATAGTCTTTTGCTTTCTGAATTCCTTCTTTATTTGATGTATTGCTAGGGATTCTGAGGAATGGTCGTAGATCGTTATCAATGAAATCATTATTGCTATTTTTTAGTTCGCTTTCAATTTTGTTAATTGATTTCATATATATTCAATAGTTAAATTAGGTAATTAATTAATATAATTATCTTAACTTTAAGTAATTACAATTATGAAAGAGATTGAAAAGAAAGATACAGAGGATATCACCGAATTAATTCAAATTTTAGATGAATTAAAGAATAAAGGCAATTTTACTGGGATTTTATATGCTAAGCGAAATGGAGAACTTATTAATGAAAATATTGAAAAATCTATTAGTAGCAAAGAATTTGTTTCAATGTGTGCCTCTGTTTTAGAAGGAGCTATAGGACTTAGTAAAACAATGGAAAGTCAGAAAGTAAATAAAATAATAGCAGAATTAAAAGAAGACACAATTGTTATTGTTGAGATTGATAAAAATTCATTTTTAACATGTATATTAAATGCTCAATCAAATATGAATATTGTTTTGGACAATTTAGATAAATATATTCAAAAAATTGTTACGTTGTCTTATGAATAGACTTTAGGTTATAAATCGTTCATCCAATCTGGATTGATTTTGTTTAAAGCAATCTCTACTTCTTTTCTAAAATCCCAATTATCATCCCCTAGTATTTCAATAAGAGGTTTTATTGCATCTTTGCTTCCTATTTCACCTAATGCTTTAACTGCCGACAATCGAGTTTTATCATCAGACTCTTTTAATAAGGAAATAAAGGGTTCAATTGAATCAATATTTTTAAGTTTTCCAAGAGCCATAGCAGCCCAACTTTTAATATATATATCATCATCATTTAGACATGATATTAGTGAATTTATCGATTCATCACCTCCGATCCTTATAAGTAATTTTACTCCTGCTCTTCTAATTTTCCAATTTGAACTGTTTATTGCTTCCTTTGCTAAACCAATAACTCTATCAGATTTGAAATAAATCAAGCTATCAATTGCAGCTTTTCTAACGCTTCCGTTTTCATCCTCTATTAAATTAAAAATAGACTTAATTGTTGTAGGGTCTGCCATTTCTCCCAAAATTTTAGTACAAAACATTCGAATTTGCCATGATTTATCTGTTAACCCATTTATTATCAAATCATCAACATTCTTGTCCAGAATTCTTAAGACTGCCTTGTAAGCATATCTTCTCAGGCTTGCAACTTTACTATTGAATATTTTTATTAATAGATCAATTGAATTATTATCCTTTAACATCCCTACTAATTTAATTGCCTCCTTTCTAGCATCAAGATTTCTTCCCTTAATAACCTCATAAAGAACTTCATAGTTTTTGGATTTAGAAAGAATTTTATATAGAGCATTTCGAGCAAGATTTCTAACTTTGATATCTTTCTCTTTTAAAATTTCTAGTAATGGTTTTACAGCTCTTTTACTTCCTACAATTCCCAAAACGCGTATGGTTTCTTTTCTTACTTCTATATCTGTATCATTAAGAAGATCCAAAATATTTTTTATATTTTTTAATTCTATTATTTTTTCCAGTGCTTTTACTGAATTCTTCCTTACAATAGGAATTTTATCTTCCAATAGCGAAATTAAAAGACTCTCACTCTCTTTATTTCCAATTCTCCCTAAAACGACGGGTATTTCTCTTTTGATATTTGGATCTTCTGTATTAAAATACTCATTAATAGTTTGTACGTGTCCTTTTTTTCCTAGTCTTACGATAGAATCTATCAAAATATTATATATTTCTGTGTTTCTAAAATGTAATAACTCTATTAAGGGGACTAAAGCTTCTTTTTTCCCTGCTTTGCCTAAATAATTAACCGCTAACTTTTTAGATTCAATATTAGCATCACCTAAAGCTTCAATGAAGAAGGGGGTTGAACCATTTAAATCGAATCTTCCAACTATTTCAATTAGATTTTTCCTAACAGTTCCATCACTACAGTTTCTATACTGGTCTTTTAAAAACTCAATTCCATCATCTTTGTAACGTATAGCTAATAATTCAATTAATGCAATCCGTAATTGAGGGTGCTTATCTTCTAAAAATACCTTTTTAATTTCTTGAAAAGGAATTTTCTGATCATCCTGGAATTGTAGTAATAAATAAACCACTCTCACTTTATGATCCCAGGTTTCTGAAGATCTTAAAATTGATAGGAGCGATTCAATTGCTTCTTCTGGGTTCATGGAATCAATTTTTTCGAGTACTTGTTTAGTATTAGGTTTCAATTCTATAACCTTAACCTTTGCAAATTAATTTCAAATAATTAAAAATAGATAACCTCTGAATTTATACAAAAAAATAGATTTATTTATTTTTATTGATCTAAAAAATCATAAAAACTAATTTATATTATAGATATTGGTAAATTAACTACATTAAAATACATCTATGTCTTCGAAAACTCAATTTCTCAAACATGTAGAATATTTAATAAAGAAATATGAGAATGAGGAAAAATCTGGAATATTTTTTAAACTTGAGAAGGGTAAAGATCCTTTGGAAATCCTTGGAGTTCTAGATTTTTTAAAATATAAACTTGAAAAATGGGGGAATACTAATATTTTTAGCTATTTAGGTAGCTTATTTGATAAAAATACTATTCTGGTAATAGGGTCAAGTAAATCTGAGGAAGCTATAAGTATTATAAAACATATTTATTTATCTCAGGTAATCAAAAATGCAGAACAAATCAAGAATTTAATAGGAAAATTAGATAATATTTTTGATCTTGAGCAATATTTAAGTAATGAAATATCTAATAAGATAAAAGTAGGATATCCAATTGAGCCAAAATTGGAAATTCAGTTAAAAAATCATATAAAAAAACTTTTAGCATCTTAGATAATGACTCTTACCAAAATCACTTTTATTAAAAAATAAAAAAGAAATTTTTAACCAACTTTAATATTCATCTTCTTTCGTTCTTCGAGTAAAGCATCTACCACTGTAGGATCGGTTAAAGTTGTTACATTTCCAATATCAGTTCCAGCTGCTATAGCTTTTAAAATTCTTCGCATAATCTTCCCACTTCGAGTTTTTAGTAGTGCGTCAGCAAATTGAATTACATCCGGCTGAAAGACAGGCCCAATCTCTTGTCTTACGTGCATCCTTATCTCTTTAGATAGTTTAGCTGATTTTTCGAGGCCCGGGTAAAATTGCTTTTAAGATTCTACTTATAAAAATGTAAAATATTATTAATTGAGCTAACTGTTTATTAATCGTTCATAGGATTTATTATAAAAGATTTAAGGTTGAAATTCAAAAGATTGATATTTAACAATATTTGAGGAAATTGAAGATGAATAAACAATCTCAAAAATTAGAGAATATTGATAGACAGATTTTAACTGGTTTTACGTTAATAAGAGCAAGGGAGTTTAACAAAGCATTATCAATAGTTAACGATATCTTAAATGAAAAAGCAACCCAAATGAACTTAACCCAAAAATTTGGTGCAAGAGTAGCAAGATTATTAGCACTAATGGGCTTAAAAAAGTATGATCAAGTTATTGGTGAAATTAAGCTTTCTGAACAAATTATAAACCAAATGGATAATAGTAATAAAGAAAATCCCCTTGTAAAAGATGGAATCGGCAGACTATTTTCTATAAAAGGCGCTATTCAATCTGGTCAGGGGGATCTTGAAAATGCTATAGTTAATTATCATCGTAGCATAGCGATTTATGAAACTTTGAACAATAAAAAATCTACATTTTACCAGTTTGATGCAATTGGTTGGATCAAACGAGCTCAAGGCAAATTGGATGAAGCCTTGGACTATTTCCATAAAATGTTAAATCTTGCTAAAGAAATTCATAGTGAAATGCACATCGCAATGGCAAAATATTCAATAGCATTTACCCATTTTTATAAAGGAGACTTAGATCAAGCAACAGAATATGCCCAAGAGTCTTTAGCAGTTTATGAAAAGTTGAAACATTTTAGAGGTCTTACCGCTGCGTATTCTGTTTTCGGATCAATTTATCGTGGAAAAGGTGAATTTGAAAAAAGTTTAGAATATTATCATAATGTATTAACTATTTACGATGAAAATTTAGATATTCAAAAGGGGGTGACACATAGTTATTGCTATGCTCTTAGAAATATTGGATGGATATACTATTATAAAAATAAAATAAAAAAATCAATTGAATACTATAGAGAAGCGGTAAAAGTACATAAATCTTTATGTGAAGCAAATAATACTATATTGGATTACGATCTTATTTTCTTTCACTTATTATTGATTCTTTCAGCCATAGAAATTGATGATAATCAACAAATTGAGAATTCAATGATGGAACTTTCTAAATTTGCGCATAAATGGCCTTGGACGGAATTCTTTAGGAAATTTGGGGAAGCTATTATATTGAAAAATAAACAACGAGCGAAATATCGATTTCAAGCCCAACAAATTTTTGAAGAAATACTTGAAGAAAAATTTGATTATCAAGTAGAATTCATGATCCAAGTAAATCTGTGTGATTTATTGTTAGAAGAGCTAAAATATTCTGGATCAGAAGAGATACTGATAGAAATTCAAGATTTACTTAATAGAATCTCTGATGTCGCTATCAAACAACGTTCTATTACCACTTTAGTAGATTTATATTCTCTTCAAGCCAAATTAGCTTTAATTGAGGGAAATGCTGAACTTTCAAATGAATTATTGACTAAAGCTCTCACAATTGCTGAAAATAAAGGAATGGAGTTGCTTTCAGAAAAATTAATACTTCAACAAAATCAACTTTTCAATCAATTAGAGGAATGGAAAGCATTATTTATTCAGAATTCAAAATTACAAGAAAGAATTGAGATTTTAAATCTAAAAGAGTATATAACAGAAGCTATTAGTGAGGTTTTAGAGAAGAAATTCAAGATTGAAAAGAAATACAATATATTCTACAAAGATTTACTCATGGAATACCATAAAATCCAAAGAGGGAAATGTAGAGTTGGAATAGCTCAAATAGGGCTCTCCAAAACTGGAGATATTTTAAATGAATTTTTTGAATTAAAAGCTTCAGGACTATTAGGGCTTAAAGAAAATAAAATTGAGACAGTTAGATCCACTTTTAAAAACATGGTAGAGAAGGCTAATTCTAATGGAATAAATATTCTCATCTTTCCAGAAATGACAATTGATCTAAATTATGATATCTTTTTAGAGGAAATATCAAATCTAGCTAAAATTTATGAAATGTATATTATTCCCGGATCTTATCATGATCAAACAACAAAGCAAAATTTAAGTATAGTAATAGGTCCAGAGGGAGTTCTTTGGGAACAAGAAAAACATATACCCGCCGTAATACATTTTGGGGGGAAAAGATTTGAAGAAATGATTGATACAAGCTCCCTCCCTCGTAAAACAATCGTTTGTAACACTGAATTTGGAAGAATAGCCATTGTGATATGTCGAGATTTCTTAGATATGGATCTTAGAGTAGAATTAAAAAATTTTGAACCCCCTGTGGATATCATTATTAATCCCGCCTTTACACCAGTTACAGCTGATTTTACAGCTGCACACTTCGACGCTCGGAGATCTATTTACAGTTATTGTTTCTTTGCGAATGTTGCTGAATACGGTGAATCTCATATATATACACCAGAAAAGGATCGTACTGAAAGATTAATACCTACAAAAGAAGAAGGGTTGATATATAAAGATATAGATCTCTTCACATTACGCTCAGAGCGCAAAAAGTGGGAAAAGGAACAAAAGAAAGAGATACAATTTATACAAAGTACAAGATAGATTCTAATTATAATTATAAAAATAAAATAAAAAAAAATTAACCTATTTCAACATCCATCTTTTTGCGTTCTTCAAGTAAAGTATCTACTACTGATGGATCAGCCAAGGTAGTGACGTTTCCTACGTCCGACAAGGAGGCAATTGCTTTAAGAATTCTTCGCATTATCTTTCCACTTCTCGTTTTTGGTAACGCATCAGCAAATTGAATGACATCTGGTTGAAATACTGGGCCTATTTCTTGTCTAACATGCATTCTAATTTCTTTGGATAATTTAGCTGATTTTTCGACGCCCGGGTAAAATTGCTTTTAAGATTCTACTGAAAAAAAAATGTAAAATATTATTAATTGAGCTAACTGTTTATTAATCATTGTATTAGACAATTAAGGTCAAAATTTAGTAATTTTAAACCCACGATTGATAATAAATGTCTTTATTGGATGAAAGCGGACTTGCTCTATTAGAAAAAGCCCGAGAACAAAAAAAAGCATATAACTGGTTGGAAGCAGTGAGACTTTTTGATCATGCTGTGGATTTTTATATTGATAAAAAAGATCCAGAAAAAGTAATGGAGATCTGTACTGAAGTAGTCACTTTTAATCAATATTACTACTATACTCTTACAACAGCTGAACAAAATAAGGAAGTTAGTAGTTTAGTATTTAAAATCTTTGAAAAAAGTGAATCTTTCTATAAACAGTTAAGGAAAAAACCTGAAGAACTGGTCTGTACAGCAACAAATCTCTTAGCTAATTCCCTCCACCAAGGTGATGTAGTTGAAACGGAGAAAAATATTGATAGAGCACTTGAAATTTGTAATACATTAAATGAAATTTAT
>JAUVXW010000014.1 GCA_030603385.1 Promethearchaeota archaeon
TGTACAAGAAGCATTCGAAATGATTTTATGCTCGTTAGTTAATTTATCGTCATTACAACCTATTACAACGGTAAAATCAGGATTTACCGCAGGTGCACTAATTAAAACTTTCTTAGCTCCAGCTTCTAAATGCTTTGCGGCACCCTCTCTTTTCGTAAAGAATCCAGTGGACTCGAGAGCAACGTCAATATTATTATTTGCATGCGGTAAGTTTGCTGGATCTCGTTCTGCAGTGATTGGAATTTCCTTCCCATTTATTACCAAAGATTTTTCCTTAGCCTCGATAGTACCTTTAAACTTACCAAAAACAGTATCATATTTTAAGACATAAGCTAAGTATTTTGGTTCAAATAAGTCATTAATTGAGACGACTTCGATATCATTAGGATACTTTTCAGACAACGCTCTAAAGAAGTTCCGTCCAATACGCCCGAAACCATTTATCGCGACTCTTTTTGCCATTTGTTTTCACTTTGTTTATTTTTGATTTTAGTTCTTTTTATTAGAAATAACAATCTAAATATGTGGTAGATAGTTTTTTAATTTTTTAGTTTTGTATTTTTCTACTTAATTAGATTAAATAAAATGAAAAACAATATAAGAAGAAATATAATATTAAATGTCAAGGATTTAATTAATCAACGTTATTGTGTTTTAAATTTAAACGCATGAAAACAAATTTTACACAAGCTAAAAGTTGGATATTATCAGCAATTAATGATATAAATAGAGTCTTAAATAGCCTAAAAAGAAAGGATTTTGCAGATGTCGCTTTTAGAAGCCAGTTTGCAGTGGAAAAACTTAACAAGGCAGCCTTAAATCTCTTGGGAGTGAAGATTGAAAAGACACATACTCCTATAAAAATACTAAAATCAATTATTCTAGATGAAAAAACACTAGATAACGAAGAATCAACCAAAGAAAATCTCTTAAATATCATTAGTTATTCGGGTTTATTTGAAGATGAAGGCGTTAAAACTAGATATGGAATTTTTAAAGAAGAAGTGTTAATGATTCCCGAACAGATTTACACTTCCTTTGAAAATATTAGGCAATTTATTTTAAATCTTCAAAAAATTGTTGATCTTTATCTGATTCTTTGGAATGAAACTTTCAATATCAACGAGATTGAATTTAAAGAATTAAAAGAATTGAAAAAATTAAATAAGAAGTTAAGGAAATGGATATAGATTTATCGTTTATTCAAAATGCAAATTTTTTACGAAGTATAAAGGAATATCTTGAGAAATTATTCCAATTAGATAGAAAAATTCAGGGTATTCTCTTATTTGGATCTTTAGCTAGAGGTGAAGCAATATATTCCGAAAGAGAGGTTAGCGACATCGATCTAATCGTAATTTTTTCTGATGGTGAACTCCCTAATGATCATATAGAAAGATCTAAAACAAAGAGAGAATTAATGGATTTAGCACTTATAGGTTTTGATTCAATATGGATGACAAAAACAGAATTTGAAAAATCTGTACAGATTAAAATGGATATCATTTTAAGTTGTTTAGATGAAGGTAAGATCTTATATGATCCAAATGAGTTGATAAAAAATCAAAAAAGTAAATTAATTCGAGAGCTAAAGGAAAAAGGCGTAAAAAAGCGAAAAAACTATTGGATATGGCCTTTAAAAAAAATAGGAGAAGAAATTGAATGGTAATTTTAAATTGTTTTTAAATTTTTTAGTTTTGTATTTTTCCATATCTAAGAGTTAAACATTATTGATTTTTAATCCGTCTTTAAGAAAGAAAAAAAAATAGAAAAAGCTAGATTAAATCTAATGATTCAAAAACAGCGCTAATTAATCTATTACCTCGAGTATCAGAGTGAAATTTATTTGCCGCAGTTTCTTGTAAGGTTTGATTTCTCATCTGATTCATTACATAACCAATCCCAATTTTTGCATCTAGATCCATTGTTATAGCAGAACCACCAGCCCCTCCCCAAAAACATGTTCGTGGATTTGGACGTGGACGTTCTTTAGTTGGTAAAGCTACTCCCAGACCCCAACGAAGAGGATAGGCCATAACCAAGTCTCTACCATAAATTTGTTCTTCAAGAATCTTTTCTAATGTTTCTTGAGATATAAATCTGATACCATCAAGCTCCCCTTCACATGCAATTATAGAAGCTATTTTTGTAACAGATCTCGCATTCCCATGACCATTGGCTGCGGGGATTTCTGCGGCTTGCCATTCGCGATCTCCAGAACGGTTTCGTATCCCCCCAGGTCCTAAAGCCAATTTAATACCTACAGGACCTAATCTCCGAGCCTCTTTAGCAACTAATTCAAAAAGTTTTTTAATTTGTTCGATATCTTCAGGTTTCCCCTCCATCTTCAAATTTTCAGAAATATAGTCTGGCTCTTCATTTATACTTGAAAATATCCAATTCATTACTCCTGCTCGATCTTTTGAAGTGATAAATTTACAATCTGGTTTATCAATTTTTCCAACCGAAAACTGAATCTTTCCTTCCGAGATTGTCACAGCAAATTGATCTTCATCCCCATAATCAAGCATTACCTTTTTCTCTAAATTCTCAATTTCTTTCTTAATTATTTCCGAATTATTAGCTATATTAAATGCACCCCCCATAATAAGAGGTATCATACTCATAATAGGGAGACCTGGGATTAGTTTGGAAACACGTGGAACATATTCCTCTGCTAATCCAATGTGAAAATCTATATTAAGAGGGTTAGCTATTTCTTCTTTGAAAAACGTTCCAAGTGTTTTTCCAGTAACTCTCCTTACTAATTCTCCTAGCAAATATCCATGGGTAATAGCATGATAACCAGATTTAGTACCTGGTTCCCACCATGGTTTCTGAGCTGCTAAAAGGCTAGTAATTTTATCCCAATCATAATAAGCTCTCGAAGGGATTTCTTCTTCGATTCCTGCTAAACCTGAGGTATGGCTTAAGAGTTGTCGTACTAAAATATTTTCCTTTCCGTTTTGTGCAAACTCTGGCCAATATTTCGCAACTTTTTCATCCAAATCTAGGAGCCCTCGATCTACACACATCATCGTACAAAGCACGGTAGGAACTTTAGTTGTACTATAGACATTACAGATGGTATCTTTTTCCCAAGGTTGAGTTTTTTCTTTATCTTTGTACCCCCCCCATATATCAATTACATATTTGCCATTAATTGTTACAGCAAAAGTCGCACCAACTTCCATCCCTTCTTCAAAGTTTCTGTTAAAAGCATCTTTAACAGCCTCAAATCGAGGTTCGTAAAATCCTTTTATTTCAACTTTATCTGTCATAATTCTTAATTTCACTTTAATCTATATAATTGTAATGAATTTTAAATTACATTTTGAGTTAAATATCTTATGAGTGACCAAGAATTAATTTTGTATGATGTAAAAGGACGTATTGCTACCATTACATTAAACAGACCAGATAAGGCGAATGCGTGTAATGTATCAATGTTAAGATTGATATATGAAAATCTCATTAATGCAGATGAAGACGAAAAGGTAAAATGTATTTTAATGAAAAGTACAGGGCAACGGTTTTTTTCAGCTGGTTACGACCTTAAGGAAATACAGGGCTCACCCGAAAAGGCAGTACAAATACAAGAATGGGGGAGAAAAGTCAACGAAACTATGGTTCTTATGAAAAAACCGATAATTGCTCAGGTGCAAGGAATTGCGGTTGGGTTTGGTGTTATGGTAATATTGGCGTGTGATTTAAAGATCTTTGCGGATCGCCCTAAAGAAGAATTATATTTCAGGCTACCCGAAATTGCAATTTCAGCATTTCCGCAAACAGGAGCAACTCTCCTACCATTATTAGCTTTTGGATTAAACTATGCAAAAACTTTACTTTATACTACTGATAAAGTTGGAATCGAAGAACTAAAAAACATAAACTTTCCTACCAGAATTTTCCCTCTCGATCTATTAGAAACTGAAACCCTTTCTTTTGTAAAGCAATTAAGTAAATATCAGACAGAATTTCTATTTTTCATAAAATCTATGTTAACAATCATGAATAAAAGTTACATTAAATCTTGCTTTGATTTAGAAGATGAATGCGGGAAAGTTGCTTATGCTACTGAGAAAAAATCCATGAAGGAACTAGATGATTTTATAAAAGGATTATATATAAAATACACTTAACCATTTTTTCATAAATAGAAATTCTTTAACTTCGAGTCTTTTTTAGAATTTAATTAATTTCTCTAAAAAAAATTCTTTTTAAATAAATAATCTTTATGACTACTTAAACTCATTAAAAGGTATTTAATTGTGGGATATATTTATAAACATGGTAAATTTAATGAAAACACCTGGCTTATTGATGCTGTTTACAAGAATAGTGAAGGAATTCAAGTAAGAAACGGTCATGCTGCTTATTTACTACAAACAGAAGACGGTGCTAACTGCTTAATTAATTCAGGTGCTCGAAGTGGTGCTCAAAGTATTTACAAAAAACTTAAGAGAATAGGAGCGTGGCCTTTGCAAAAACTAATTCTTACGCATTCTCACTGGGATCACACTCAAGGAGTAATATATTTTCGAGAAAAGGTTGAAGAGGAAGGTATAGTCCCAATCGAGATTTTTGCTTCAGAGAAAGCCATTCCATATTTAAGGGATCAATCCTATAATATTTGCTTTGAAGCTGACACGTGGTATTCTGAGTTTCTTAACATAGAAGAAGTAAAACCCTTGAAGGGTAAAGAAAAAATATACCTAAGTGATGAATTTTCACTAGAAATTATTGAAACTCCAGGACACATGCCAGATCACATATCTGTATATGATGAGAAAAATAAAAGTGTATTCGTTGGTGATACTCCTGGGATGCATTGGTTCACTAACTTTTTTGTTTGCAACTCGAATTCTATATATTGGAAAAAAAAAGATTATCTCGAATCAATTGAAAAACTGAAATCACTTGATTTAGATTATCTCTGTATTGCTCATTTTGGAGTCCTTACTGAAAGTGATATTATACGTTTTTTAGATAATTCTATTTCGATGTAATATAATTGGATGGATTTTTTTGACCAAAATAATGAAAAACTTGATGATTCGGAGTTTTTAATAGATTTAATGTGGGAAACGCTATATAAGGATTTTTTTGATATGCCCATTTTAAAAATAAGTTTAGAAAAGGCCGTATTAAACGCTATAAAGTATTATAAAGGACTTCAGAATAGAAGTTAAAGATAAATTTGTTAGACTAATCACTTAAAATCATATTTATTAGTTAGTAGTATCTGTCGATTCCAAATATGGAAGAATTTTTATCTTCATCGAAGTTCCGGTGGCTTTAATCAATTTTTGGAATTCAGAACCAGGAATTTGTAAAGTTTCAGTATTAACGTTTGGATGACAACAAATCTCTTTCGCATTCCATATTTCTTCATCAACTATGAATATGACCTTATCATTAGTATCATTAACTAATCCAATCGGGGATACTGCACCTGCTGTAATACCTAATATTTCAGAGAGAACTTCGGGTTCAGCAAAACGGATTTTTGGAGCACTTATCATCCTACGGAATTGATTTAAATCTAAACGTTTATCATGAGGTATAGTTACCAGATATAATTGTCCTGATTTCTTATTCTTTAGAAATAAGTTCTTACAATGAGTTCCCGGGATATGACCACAATGTATTTTCGCTTCAGGTACCGTAAAAACAGCGGGATGAGTATGTAAGAAATAATAAATATTATGATCTGCTAACCATTGTTTTAAGGATTCTTTCATATTTCACTCACATAATTATGCTCATTGCATTGAAAATTATTTATTAAAAACGAAAACTAATAATAAAGAATTAAGCAAAAAAATAGAATTAAGTGAAATTAAGATTCTTCTTCCGTTTCCTCTCTACCAAGTAGTCTAATAACAGCATCAGCGAGTTTATTTTGGCTACGGCTTAAAATTCCTTTTATTTTGCCCTCCTTTCCAAGAACTCTTAGCATGATGCCATCCCAAACAGATGAAGGATCTCCTTTTATATTTTTAAATCTATCTCGGTGGATTTCAACACTTATATTATCATAATTCTGAGCAGCTTCGCTACATTTGAAACATAAGATACACTTATCTCTATCAACTTCAATTTCTTTACCTTTTCGTTCCATCGCACTTACAGCGCATTCATCGCAAAAGGCATCCAACTTTTTAGTATCCTTCTCAGTACTAGTAATAGTTATGGAACCTTCTACAACTTTACGAACTTTTTGTCCATTCTCCAGTGTACGAACTTCTTCGTCAAATTCTGGGAGAGATCCATTTTCTACTAATAGGAGTTTTTTTTCTCCATTAATAAATAGTTCCAAGGTATATCCTGGGCAAATCCAAGTGCAACTTCCACAAAAACTACACTTATCAGTATCAACAACAATTTTTTTATCTGATTCAATCCCCATTTCTTTAGGTGTACCAATAGCAGTTCTTTTATAAACTTCATCATAGATAGATACAGTAACAGGGCATACACGGTGGCAGAAGCCACATTCTAAGCATTTACTCTCGTCGTACTTAAGAACCATTACGTGGTTGAGCATTTTGAACTGATAATCGGTTATATTCTCGTCTACCTTAATTGCTTTCTTAGATGGGAGCGACATGATTTCTCTTATTTGATTTAAATTTTAAATTAATTATTTATAATTCATGCAAGATAATAAAAGTTACAATTTAAAACAAAACAATATCTTTGATGCTATACACTATTAAAAAGAAAATTCAGCCATAGAATATTTGGTAGAATTCGTTATATAGTTCAGCAAGTTTAGAAATTTGCTGAGTATTGTTTTGCTGTAATGCATAAGAAATATATCCCGCTAATCCTTGAGGGTTGTTAATCCATTGTAAGAAGCCCTCAATTTCAGCTTTAAGAGAAGGTTCTATTGGCGGTTGTTGTACAAGAACACTAGAGGAATTATATCCTGTTGGGGTTTCTACTACATTAGTCTCGCTTACTCCTGATAAATCGACTTTTGTTTCTATAAATTTCGATTCTGATTTCTTTTTCATCATAGCGACAGCTCTGGCTACAGCAGGATATGCCATATGAAACCATTCCTTTGCTTTTGGTTTGATATGGGCAATGAAAAGCGTATCTCCTTCAGGAGTGGAAGCACCAATTAAATGACCCTTGTTTTTTCGATTAGTTGCTATAAATCTTTCTGGTTCCATTTGTAAAATTGAGTATCTAATACCATCAAGAGTTACAAATTGAGCATTTCCACTAGTCCAATTAGCGAGAACACCTTTTATATCTCTCTTAACATCCCACTTACCTCTTGAATGTAATACTTTTCCTGCTCTATCTACAACCGCAACTTGGGATGCATCAGGATAGTGTTTCTGCAATTTATCAACAATTGATTTGATATTTACCATAATTAGAGCTTTATTTTATAACTTTCATAATTTATCAGAATGTTCTACTGTAATTTTTACCCATTTATCAATTTCTTCAAGAATTTCAGTCTTTTCTCTCAGACTTAACCCAATATTAGGTTTTGTTCGTTCATAAATATTTGAATATTTGCTAAGATCCCATAAATAATTTTCGTGAAGTATTTTCTTTTTGATATTATTTCTTGCTATATCAAACGCTTTTCCAATTGTAGTTATGTCATAATTTTCTTCAACAATCTTTTTTAATGTCATAAGAATTTCTAAGGTATTATCATGAGGTATATATGGAAGAGGTTTAATCTCTACAAAAGGGCGTTTCATGGTTCTAAGTTCAAATCCTTCTTCTTTTTTTTGGAATTTCAAGACTTCTGGTTTTTCAAGCATTTCTTTTTTATCAGGTTGATAAAGTCTGGTTTTTTCCTGGATAATACTGCTTTCCAATTGTTCTCTTGTTTGTCTTTTAAGTTGTGTTGGCCATTCTTTAAAAGAATTCATTCTACTTTCAGCAGAGATGAAAATTGATTCTTTTGGCATTTTTTTATCCATTCGATCATCCTCAAGATTAAATGAAAATGATTTAGATGTTCTAAGTAAAGGGGATGAATTTTCAATTATTGAAAAGAGAAACATAGGATCATAATGAATCGAAGAATAGAGAATTTTCAATTTTATAATGGATTCTTTAATCTTTTTCAATTCGGATAGAGTGAAGTTCTCATTTAAAATTTTATCTGCTCCAAAATTAATTCCAAATAGCCCAGCAGTAGAATTTAAATACGCAGTTTTAGGTTCGTATTCCATATCTCCTGAAATCAATATTTTGTTGTAGAAATCCCAATGAGTACTTAACAACATGTGTCCACTTCTATTTAATTGAAAAGATTGTGGCTCACGGATTGTTTCCATAAACTCTAAAAAGATGTCTTTATAAGGAATGAATAGGTTTCTCATTAGAGTGCCTTGTATAAAGGTTATTTTATTTTCTGATTTGAACGACATATCTATTGGTAATTTGAATAATTTTTCACCGATTATGACATCTCGATCATTTTCTAAAGTAATGTTTTTTGAGGTTGCTAAATGATCATAGACAAAATCAGGTAAAATCAAACCTGTTAATTGTCGATTATCTGTAATATATATTCCAGATTGTAATTCAAACTTTACATAATAATATCCCAACCCAAATAAAAAGTAAAGTGTTCCTCTTTCTGTAGAAAGGGCACATTCAGTTCCACCTAAAAAAATAACAAGATCTTGAGAAATTTTCGAAATATTATGATTAGCATAATTTCCGAATGTGGGGTAACCTAGTAAATCACCCCAACTTGGGATCACAAAGAAAATGTTATTTTTTACTATTTTCTTTTCAAGGAGATGCATTGACATATTCTAACAAACCTAATGAATTTCAAATTGAATTCCTTGCTAATATAAAATTTTAATTTTATCATATTTAATTTTTACTTGAATTTCCTTCATTTTTGTAATATATTAAATTAGAAATAGGTTTATTAGATGTGAATATATAAAAAAGTAATACTATTTTTTGCTGTAATCTAAAATCTAAAAAAATTGATATAAAAAAATATTATATTTATGTAAAAAACACTCTTTTTTATAACAGAGGTAAGATTTTGTATTTAAATCTTTATTTTAACAAAGATTTTAATCTTATAGTTTTGACAAAGGGTATAATAGAATATTTACCTATTAATTATGTTATCATTTTTTTTTGAAATTTGAATTTAACATTTGTTGAGTATAGTTCAAGAATATAGCAATCATCATTGTAGCTTGGTTATCAATTATCGTGAAATTAGTTTCTACCATTATTCATACCTCTGATACATCATTGAAATATGTGCAAATTTTGCTTTTTTTGGTAAAATCTGCATCATTTTTATAATTTATAATAATTTTTGTATATAAATCTTTTTTGAAAAACATAGTTCGTTCGTTATAATCAAACAAAAAAAGATGAATTTTTCAGCTTTAAGAAATAAAAAGTTAAACTATTAAATTCAAATTAATTAGCATTAAGAATAATGTCAGAGAAAAATAAAGATCAGAAAAACAAGAAAATATTAGACGCTGAGGAATTTTATCAAAAGGGGTTAGCCTGCGGACAAAATTCTGATGCTGATGGAGCGATTGAGAGTTGGCAAAAAACTGTAGAGCTCAATCCCGACCATTTTGAAGCATGGTATAATCTGGGTAATGCTTATGATATAGGGAAAGGGGATATTGATAAGGCTTTTGAGTGCTGGAACAAGGCATTAGAGATTAAACCAAATGATATCGATGTAATGTATAACATGGGTAATGCCTGCAGAGAGAACGGTGACCAGGATCGAGCAGTGAAATATTACAAAAAAGTTGTGGAATTATCTCCGGATGATCATGAAGCATGGAATAATATGGCTAATAGCTATTCAATGAAAGGTGAAGCTGCTAAAGCAATTGAATTTTGGAAGAAAGCACTGGAAATAAAACCTGATAAATATGAAACATGGTATAATTTAGGTCTTAAATATAGAGAATTAAGAGAATTTGATCTGGCGATAGATTGTTGTCAAAAAATCCTTGAGAAATACCCAGACTCCTATGAAGTGAAACGTTTATTAAACACAATCAATAGTGAGAAAGACTCTGATTGAGAACAATAAAAAATAGTTGTAATGTCAATAAAATAATAAATTTAAAAAAATTAGGTTTAAGTCTTTTCTGATTCAATCTCAGCTATTGCTTTTCCACTACGAAACGGAATATCAACAAGAGACATACCTGCTTCGTAATCGAATTTCTCTTTGAAGGCTTCATTGAGTGATTGAAAATAGAGTGAAAGTGGTTAATTCTGAGTACTACACAGTAGCAATCTCAGAATGATATTTAAGTTTAGTATTAAATTTAATAAGATTTCTTATTTTAAAATAAATATCGCTTCTCGTTCAGATAAAATAAGCCAAGAAATTTGGCAAATAGATTTAATACCTATTATTGGTATTCCAAATTCCTGAATAGGTATAATTTCATCTAATTTTATCTCATCTTGTTTGGCTTTATTTAAGATTTTTATGACGACTTTTTGTTCTTGATCTACAATTTCAATAATTCCATTATAATTATCATATTCAATAAGTCCACTTACGGTAACTCCTTTTCCTCGCCCAATTTTAGGTAAATTCAATAAGGAAATTGACTCTTTGTCAAGTCCAAAATAACCTGTAAAACCAGTATCAAACATACAATATTTCACAAGTGTAACTTTCGTTTCTGGATTTGATATTCTTACGGGAATCCTAAATATTTGTAATTGAGGGTCGAGTTTCCAACCTCCTAAAATATTCATGAATTATCCCCTAATATGTTTCAAATTATCTTGCAATTCTATTAGTTTTGAATTTGCAAGTTCAAGTACATTCTTTGGATCTTTTTTTAATAATTCAAAATCAGAAGGGTTAAATGGACCAACTATATAAGGTGCTGATCCATTATAATTGAATTCTGAAACATATTTAGATAAGGCTTCTCTTAAAACATGGCTTCGACTTCGAAAAAAACCCTTCTCAATAAAGTCATCTACCTTTTTTAATAAATCATCAGGTATTCGTATTTGTAATGTTTTCATATTTATGTATCACTAATAATTACATATGTAATTAAATATTTAAATTCAGATCCTTGTTTTACTTAAAAGAACAAAATTAAAAAAATTAGGATTAAGTTTTTTCTAATTCCATCTCTGCTATTGCTTTCGCACTACGGAAAGGTATATCATCAAGAGACATACCTGCTTCATAACCGAACTTTTCCTTGAAAGATTCATTTAATGATTGAAAATAGAGTGATAACGGTAAGTTTTGGGGGCAGTTATTATCGCAGTTACCACATTCAACGCACCTGTCAGCATCGTGAGCTATTCTTGTTAATTGGTAAGTTACTTTATCTATTGTTTTAGCCTTTCTCTTTTTCTGTAGTATACAATCCACACAGTAGCAAACCGGGCAACCTCTAATGCAAGTGTTGCACATAGTGCATTTGAGTAGCTCTGCTATCTTTTCTTCCTGTGATAATTTTTCCCATTCTTCCAAATCTTTTGCCCGTTTTTCTTTCGCTTTTTCAATTATTTGATTGTAAGTATTTTCATGTTCTTTTTTGATATTATCTGGAAGTTCTTTCTTTGCAATTCCTGATTTTTCAAGAATTTCATTTCCTTTATCTGAATAAACTTTTAGAATTATCTCTTCTGAATCAATAGGAATTCCAAGATCGCTTATTGTTAAATCAGCGACGACAGGAATCTTTCGGAAACATCTTAGACAATTTTCAGCAACAGTGAGCTTAAGTTCTTTTGTGCTTCCATCATCCATTTTAACAATAAGGCCTTTATCTCCAACTTTTTCTTTAACGATTTTTGTTGGATCAACATCCTTAATTGATCTCATTTCTCGTCCAGCTTTCGGAAGCATTCCCCTATCTTCTATACCAACTATAAAAAGATTATCTAGATTTACTTGTTTGATTTTAGCAAGTTCAATTAATGCTCTTGTATCGCATGGGCGTGCAATGAGTCCTACTTTCTCGTTCATCGCACCTGCTACAGATTTATGCAAATATTTTGATGCAGAATCTGTTCTTGTGTAACCAAAAGCAATTAGAGGGAATAATGGGAAATCTGAAAGATCTGCTTCTTTCTCCACTAATTTTGGTTGAACAGTAAATCTATCTATATTTCCAGATTTTTTATCAACTCTCAATTGAGCGCCAATAAATTTATCAACGACTTTTTCTTTCAGTAAAGTGGCTAAGATTTTAGAAAAATCTTCACTCTTAATTAGGTATTCTTCCATTGCATCCATGTATTTCCAACTCTAAAATACAAATTAATTAATTACAAATTCTTATTTTTTTTCTTAAATTTACAAATCTTTTGAAATAAATTTTTCCAATTTCTATTAAATTTTGAAAAACTATTTTATGTGTTATATGGTGCACCCATTTCTTCAGCATGAGTTCTCATTTTTTTAACTCAGCCTCATCAGTAAACACATTAATTTTTTAAGCTTTAGCTTTCGCTTTAGCTTTTCCTTTTTTAGGTGTCCCTTTAATCCGTAAAGGACTTGGTCCCAACTTGCGGATGGTTTTATCGATTTCTATAGCTTCTCTTTGAAATTTTTGACCTTCTGCAGCTGTACAATATATTATTTTAATTCTTTCAGGGCTCACTCCAACGACCTTTAGAATTTCTTTAACATATTCCACTTGACGATATGCATAGTAATTTCCTGTCTCATAGTCACACTCTCCAGGATATCAAGCATTAATAACAACGCCATCAGCACCTCTACCGAACGTTCTCATTATTAGATCGCATCCTACGCGCCCTGCACAGGGCACCAATACATTTCGGATTGAATCTGGATAATTTGCACGAATTGTACCCGCCATATCAGCTGCCCCATATCCTCATTTCCAGCAAGCATATACAATAATTTTAATATCATTATTTTCTGCCATTTTATTTCTCCACCTCTCTACTCCTCAATTGGTAATAAAACATCTATAAGCGCCATGTATTGGTCGTCTCTAAAGTACGTTAAATCAATTGCTTTTGAAGGACATAGACCCGCACATGTTCCGCACCCTCGACAATTAATTAAGTCAACAACGAGATTTCCTGTTTCATTTACCGAGATAGCACTATATGGACAAGCTTCTATACATTTATAACATTTAGCACAACGCTCATCTGAGGGTGTAGCTCTGATTAATTCCATTGTATATTCTCCTTTTCCCATTGGAATGCCTGCTACCGATGCTGCTCCTCTTGCTTGGCTTACTGTTTTGTCAATCTCTTTTTGACCTTGAGCAGATCCACAAATGTAGATCCCAGGCACTTTAGTACTAATTGGGTCAAGTCGAGGATGATATTCCTTTAAGAAACCATCTGGACTTCTTTCCATCTTTAATACCCGAGCAATTTGAAGGGTACCTTGCGATGGAAGAGATGCTGATGATAATATAACCATGTGGACTTCCATAGAAACTACACTATCAGTTCCAACCGGTTCAAATTGTACTGTAAGGTTTTTTGTTAGAGGATCTTCTTCTATTTTTCCAACTAATCCCTTGACAAAAATTGTTCCCGCATCTCGAGATCTTCTATAATATTCTTCGTAATCTTTTCCAGCACATCGCATATCAATGTAAACACAAACGATTTGTGAATCGGGGTACTCTGATTTAATAAGTTTTGAGTTTTTAAGGGAAAGGTTACAGCAGATAACGCTACAATGAGCATTTTTATTTATATCTCTTGACCCAACGCAATTGATAAACAAAATCTTAGTAGGACGTTTGCCATCAGAGGGTCGTATTAAATGCCCATATGTTGGACCGTTTGGCGCAAGTATCCTCTCTAGTTCTATTTGATTAATAACATTATCAAAAATACCATATCCATAATCATCACCTTTATAGAGGTCCCAACCAGTAGCAACTATTATAGTACCAATATCAAGTTCTACAATTTTATCCTGTTGACTAAAATCTATGGCTTCTTGTTCACATGCATCAACGCAAGCAAAGCATTCAATACACACATCTCTTTCAAGTTGTGATACTGCTGGTACTGCTTGAGCAAAAGCGATATCAATTACTTTTCTAGCAGATAAGTGCTCATCAAAATAATTACTCGTGTACACAGGACACACATCAGTACATGTTCCACAACCAGTACATTTTGTTTCATCAACGAATCGGGCTTTTCTTTTAACTTTAACTTTAAAGTTGCCAATATAACCATCTATTTCTGCAACTTCACTGTATGACAAGATTTCTATATTTGGATGACGATTAGCTTCAAGCATTTTTGGTCCCAAGATTCATATAGAACAATCATCTGTCGGAAAAGTTCTATCAAGTTGGGACATACGCCCTCCAATTGTTGTATTCTTCTCAACTAAATATACCTTATATCCAGCATCGCCCAAATCGATAGCAGCAGATAATCCAGCAATTCCTCCACCAACTACAAGAGCAGAAGGTTCTACTGGAACTGTTTTAGTGGGTACATCTTCCAATAACCATGCTCGAGCAATACCCGCTTTAATTAATTCGATTGCTTTCAGTGTAGCTTTCTCACGTACCTCCGGAGCTTGATGTACAAAAGAGCAGTGTTCTCGTATATTCACAAATTCTAAGTATCTTGGGGGTAATCCCATCTCTGTTAATATGGCATGAAATACAGGTTGATGAGTCTTGGGTGTACATGCGGCAACTAATATTCTACTAAACTTTACATCCTCATGTTTCTCCTTAATTTCAGCAGAACCGCCTTCAGTTCAAAGAGAAAGATATGGGTAAGCCCAAACGTTATCTATTTTATTTATTTCTTCGACTATTTTTGGGATATCTAATATGCCTGCTATGTTAATACCTCAGTGGCAGACGAACACACCTATTCTAGGCTGAACTTCGTCTTCATTACTATTACTATTGGTCTGTTTATCAGACAATATGTTCACCTTTGTTTAACTTAACCTCCTATTTTTCTAAGGCTATACTTTTTCCTAATTTCTTAGTTAGCTAAGAAATATGTTATGATAGAGTAAATAGTGTATATTATTAAAATTAAATTATTATAAAATTTTAATTCAAAACTTTAGAAGTCATTATATCTACACTTTTTAAATTAAATAAAAAAAGTTAAAAAAAAAATAAAATTTATGCTTCAGATTCTTTTAAAATATCTCCAAAAAGTCGTTTTACAGCATCTATCCGCTTCTCTTCACCAATCTGTTCTACATCTTTTAATGATATAGCTTCTTTTGGGCATAAATCAATGCAAGCAGGATACTTTTCTCCTCTTTCTGGGTTTATATAATCTTCTTTCATAGTCTCGCAAAGATCACAGATAATCGCTTTTTGAGTTTGAATGTGTAAATTTAATACTCCAAACTCGCACGCTCTAATACAGAAGGCACATCCGTTACACTTGTCATCGTCTACGATAATTGAGCCTGTTTCTTTGTCTTGTTCTAAAGCCTTTTCTGGGCAGCTGCGAACACATGGAGCGTCATCGCATTTTTGACACGCTAATGCGATATTTAAGATGGGTTCTATTCTTACTCTATGGATTCTTGTGTTAATTGGATTAAATTCGCCATCATGTACAAAAGAACATATAGATTCACATGTTTCACATCCAGTGCATAAATTTGGGTCCACAATAATAAATTGATGAACAACTCCGCCTCTTTTCTTGGTTCCTATTTTTGACATTTATTTTTTACCTCCCGAAGGGATTAATTTGCCAATTACAAAATCTAATCCAAGAGACTTTAATGTTTCATCAGTTGGAATTCCTGTCTTAGTATCCCAGCCACGAGCTTCATAATAACCACTTAATAACGTTTGATATCCATCTTCCTTTAAAACAACTCCTTTAGCTGGTCCTTTTGTGTGTGATTCCTTAAAGAACCTCTCAGGAGGATGATCATCCGCTCTAGTCCATCCCTCTCTGATGTTAAAGCATTTTGAAAGATTAAGAATAGCCTCTCCTCTCTTTTGTATAAATTTATCAGTTACCGGAATTCCAGTTACAAGATCAAAAACTTTTGCCATTTCAGCATCATTTTCATAAATTCCTCGAGTAAATTTACAAATTATATACGAGTCTATGATAGCGTAAATATCTTCTAATTCTTTAATAGCTTTTCCTCTTTCAAGGGGTTTATCATAGGCAAATCTATCAAATTTTCCTTTTGCATCTAATCCATAGGCCCCATTTCTTAAATGGCATGCCCCTCTAATTGAAACGCTTTCTCCAACGGCAAATGAGCTCATTCCATGAAGATCAAATGCAGGCATTTCCAAGCCCTTAATGTGCATACCATAAAAACTAGCTTTCTTTTTACCCATTTCTTCTAATCGTATACCTGCTTGTTTAGTACCATCACCGAAAATCTTTCCAGCAAATCCTTTACCTAAAATCATTTCTTCCACGAATTTTGCAAGATTTACAGTAGAACCAAAAGGTAATTCATAACCTAAGTCTTCTTTGGTAATCAATCCCAAATCAAAACATTCACATGCCATTGCTGCAGTTACACCTCCTGAAATTGCGTCAACCCCCAAATCATCACTTAATTGAACACACTTAAATACCGTTGGCCAATCATAACATCCTGTAGCAGTACCGAAACTGTAACAAAGCTCTACATCTATACTGGCATATAAGTTAGGCCAATGAGGATGTGTCTTTGGTATTTTAGTAATATGATCACACGCAATTGAACATTGAGAACATGCGACCTTTTTTACCACCCAGTCATTATTAAGTGTGTCTCCTGTAAAAGTTCCATCATCAATTTTTTCCCAAGTTCCCTCACGGTGATTAAATGTGGGCATCATTCCAAGTTTGTTATAGCTTGTTATGCCTGCAGGAGTTCCTAAATCTCGATATTTAGCTGTAGCAGGGCCATTAGCAACTTTAATTAATTTTTTAGCTAAATTAAAAAACTCAACAGGGTGTGCTACTTTCACGCCTTTAGTACCTCTAAAGCATACAGCTTTAAGGTTTTTAGACCCCATAACTGCGCCCATCCCAGTTCTTCCTGCTTGTCTATTACGATCATTGGTTATGCACGCCATTCTGCTCATTCGTTCTCCAGCAGGACCAATTGCCATGACTGCCAATCTCTGATCTTGAAATTCTTCTCTCAACAATTCTTCTGTTTCCCAACAACCTTTTCCCGCAAGTTCTGGGCATGGAACGATATAATGATCATCATCATCCACAACCATATATGAAAGTTCTGGTGCTTTCCCTTTGAATACAATCATATTGATACCAGCACGACGAGCTTGAGCTCCAACAGATCCAGAGGATATTGCCATACCAAACATACCGGTTAATGGAGATTTAGCAAATACTCCATATTTAGAACTTGTTGGTAGTATAGTAGCTGGAAATGGACCATGTGCATATATAAACACATTCTCTGGGCTTAGGGGATCAACTCCCGCAGGGCATTCGTCCCATAATATTTTACTCGCGAATCCGTAGCCTCCAATCCAGTCTCGGCAAAACTCATTAGATAACGTAGATTTACTAATCTTTCCATCTGTTAGATCTACATCAATTCTAACCTGCGTAAAGCCCGAAATCTTGTCAGGAATAGGTATTTCTTTAGTTTTACTCATGTTTTTCACTATTATTTATGAGTTATTTTTTGTAGATAATTATGAAAAAATAAAGTATCAAAATTTTAAAGGTTAATTGTTAACTCTAAAAAACACCCTCTTTAAAATGAGAGTAAAATAGAAGAAAAAGTAATAGATTAATATTGAAAAATATGCAAAATAGTATATTTTTTATAATGATTCTGGAGATAAACCTTCAGTAAAATAATAAATTTGATTAAATTAAAAAGAGTATTTGTCCTAGAAAGCTTACTATATCAACTACTTTTAATTTTTCTTTTAATTCTCGATGTTCATTTAAATAACAATTTAAGTGAGCTATGCATTTTGGACAAGCGGTAATTAAGTATTCTGCGCCAGTCTCTATAGCCTGATTAATTTTTTTCTCTTGGAGTTTTTTTGAATCTTCACTACAAGAAATATAAGCAGAAACTCCACAACACTCCGCATCTTGCATGGTATCTTCCATTTCGACTAATTCTATAGAGGGAATTTGTTTTAGTACTTCACGCGGAGCATCAAAAACATTATTCATTCTCCCAAGTCTGCAGGGATCGTGATAAGTCACTTTTATTTTGTCTAAACTTGGAAATGATATATCTTCTAATAGTTTTTCTTTTAAAATATACTCAGTAATGTGGTAAATCTCAAAATCAAACTCATCAGTACCCTTAAAAAGATCCTTGTATTCATGTTTCCAGGTATAATATCCTTCAGCACAACTAAAGATAAGAGTTTTAACTCCTGCTTCTTTAAACAATTTTATATTATATTCAGCTAATTTTTTAAAAGTATCTACATCTCCACGCCAAAGACTGTCATGACCACAACACTTTTCTTCGGGTAGTACAACTGGAACAATATCATTTTGATTCAAAATACCTATAACTCTTTTAGGAATTTCTAAGTAATCAGGAGCATTCAGAGATCGCCAATTATCTTGACTCCCATAATCACATATCATAACTCCAGAAGCATCAAGTGCTTTTTCAAAATCTTCTGGGATCTGATCAGAATTAGAGCAACAATTACAATTTAAGCAACGGTTAGCTTCTTTTTTCGCTTGTTCCTCAGAAAAACCTAATTCTATTTCATCAAAACAAACCAGCCTTTCGGAACTGGGCATAAAGTTCATTTCTTGGCATGATTGTGATTGTATATACTTTTTAGGAATAGTAGATCGTTTAAGATCATTCTTTCTTATTCTTCCTTCTTTTAAATCAAGCCCTCGGAGATAACGATCAATAGTAAATGCCGCTTCTCTCCCATCTCCAATGGCATCAACAGCACACATTAATGAATTATAAATTATATCTCCTCCAGCAAAAACACCAGGAATTCCAGTTTCATATGTCAAATCATCAACTACAATTTTTCCTCTTTCAATTTTTAATTTTTTATCCGTAGCAGCATTAAGTGGTTCTGGATCAAGTCCCTGACCAATCGCTATTACAATATGATCGACAACGATTTTAAATTCTGAACCTTTAATTTTATTTAAAGGTCTCCTCCCTGTTTCAGGGTCAGGCTCACCCCATTCAATTTTATAGCAATTCAAAGCTAATTTTCCATCTGGTTCTTGAGTGATTTTCGCTGTTGATGTCTCAAAATGGTATTCCATTACTTCTCTCTCAGCCTCATGCAAATCCTTAAGTACATTCTTTAAAGCTTCTTCTGTCAAAATATCGACAAGATCAGCCTTGGTTGCTCCGAGCCGAAGAGCTGTTTCACCAGCATCAACGGCTACTGCTCCACCTCCAATAATTCCAAAAGTTTTGCCCTTAAATTCTTCTGGATTTTCCACACATTTATATTTTCGCTCTAAAAGAAAATCTATGGCTACATGCACGTTAGGTAAATCTTCACCTTCAAGTCTGAGAGTTTTGGGTACATACAAGCCGACAGCAATAAAGACAGCTTTAAAATCGTGTTTCCAAATATCTTCTATTGTGAAATTTGGACCAAACTCTTTATTTAAAACAATCTCTACTCCCATGCTTTTTATAAAATCTACATCATGGTCAAGAGCCTCATCAGAAAGTCTATATTGTGGAACACCGTATCTTACGACTCCACCGGTTTTATCCCCTTTCTCGAATATGGTTGGTTTATATCCCATTCTTGCGAGAAAATAAGCAGCAGATAATCCACCTGGTCCAGCACCAATAATAGCAACTTTTTCTTTAGTTTGCGCCACAGGTTTTATTCTACTTTGATTAGGATGTTCAGTTTCCCAGTCGGAAACAAATCGCTTAAGTTCACGGATAGCAACTGGATCATCAAAATGTTCACGATTACAATTTAATGCACATTGAGCAGTACAAATTCGTCCACATAAGTAAGGTAACGGGTTTGTTTCTCTTATTAGATCGATAGATTCCTGAAATTTGCCTTCTGAAATTAATGAAACGTATCCTTGGACATCAACTCCTGCAGGACATCCTACAACACAAGGTGCTGTACCTGTTAAGAAAGGTACGCATCCCATAAAGTAGCCAATTTCTCCTTTATCCGTTGTTTTTAATCCTGTTCCTTCTAAAAATCCAGTTTTATTAGTAAATTTGATTTTATCATCAGCCATTAATTTAGGTAAACTTGAGTATACTCTTTCATGATTACAGCTCAATAAAGTCTCTTTTAATGGTTCATATTCTGAAGCCAACGAACGAAGATCTTTAATAATTTTAGTAAAATTGACGCCTACATCTTCCTTAGTCATTGGACAATATACTGAACACAATCCACATGTTAAGCATTTCCATATGTCATTGTTTTCTAAAGCCTCTTCGGGTGTTGAAAAAGTAAGATCCATAATTAGGCTACGTGGGTAAAATATATCAAGATAAGCAGTTGGACATACATTGTTACAACGATTACATGAGTAACAATAATTAGCAGCAGTATTTACTCTTTTGAGCAACTTTATTGACTCTGCACTCGTGATTTTTTCATCAGCTACTTTATTATCAGATTCAGTCATTTTACATCGTAAAAAATAAGTAATTTACTGTCTATTAAAAATGGTGTTTTTATTTTGAATCTAACTATTATAATTTGATTATGAAAAATTTATATTAGTTATTCTTAGGATTACCCTGAGGACAAATTTTTAGACAGTATGAACAATAGTTATTATTTATAAGACTTTCGATACATTTAGAGCGGTCAATATGTGTTATTACGGGAGAATCATCATGATAAATTGGTGTTTCATAGGCAGCACCTCCCTTACAACCCCTAATGCAAGCACCACATTCTTTA
Source organism: Promethearchaeota archaeon (assembly GCA_030603385.1). Lineage (GTDB taxonomy): Archaea > Asgardarchaeota > Lokiarchaeia > Sigyniarchaeales > SOKP01 > Loki-b32. Next base: position 20,883 of record JAUVXW010000014.1, read on the forward strand.
CAATAATCTTCCAACCATTTCAAATCTTTTTTAATTGGAGTGGGTATTTCAGCATCAGTAGATATAATAGCCCATCTTTGACGAGGTCCAAACTCAGGTGTGATTACAAGGCCATTTCTTCCCTTAATTCCTAGTCGCGCGGCAACAGCGTGAGGTGGGAATAAAAATTTACCCCCAAAAGGATGATGAGCTTCACTCTTATATCCAAGTTCTTTTAGATATTCTGTTAATTGAATAGTTATTTCTCCTAATTCATAATATACCCGAAAAGCTTCAATGCTACAATTAATGCTTGGAGCAGTTTTTATTTCATCCCACTCCATTTCCATTCCAAGTATGATCGCATTTCTTCCAAATACTTTAAGGTTATAAAAAACAAAATCTTCAATAATAGGAGTATATCCGATAAGATCAACCCCTAACTCTTTTGATTTCTTTTCAAAATTCTGCCAAAATTCAGAGGTTGTTTCTGTTTTATTATTATTTTCATTTCCATATTTAGTCTTTCTAGCCTCTTGAAAACCATTAAAAGTATCCTGAATATATTTACTATATTTCTTAGAAATTTCACGATCTATTTTATCATCAGACTGTAATTTCATTCTAAAGAGTTCTGTTGGTACTATAAACTTTAAGCTCTCATTCTTACCAATATAAGTTGGTTCTATCCCTAATTCCGACATTTCTTAATCAGTTTTAATTTAAAATACTAAAATTTTTACTTCTTCTCATACTAAATACAATATAAAGATAATGGTTTCAAAGATAAAAGCACTTAAATATAATTGTCCATTCTGTGGAAAGGAATTAGAATCAAGATTTTCCAAATGTTTCAATGTATATTGCCAAGGGCAGAAGTTCAATTTAGGAAATTTAGTGATTTATAGGCTAAATCCAGACTTAGGATTAGGCAAGGTTATCAAAATAATAGAAATCCCTACTTCAAAGTCTTTAGATGATGAAGACACTCAAATTCTTACCAAATATAAAGTGCTCTTTAAAAATAATATTATTAAAATAATCCATCCTATTGATTTGATTCATTTTGTTTTCGATATCAATGAAAAAATTGAAAGTAAACAAGGTATTGGCATAATAAATTCAAAAGATTTTATGGTTAAAGATGGATCAATATCATATGAATTTCTAAAAGAAGATGGTAAAAAAACTCAAATTTACGAGAATGAAATTTATGCTAAATACGCTACACCGATAGAGACTCTAATATTAAAACAGAGAATTGATCCCCCACGAAATTTTTTGCTCAAATATTGGGCTCATTTGTTTTATTCTTATTATACGTCTTATCAAATCAAATGTATTATTAATTCTCGTTTATCTTTAATGCCACATCAAATAAATGTTACACATCGTTTAGCCGAGGAGCATTTTCCTAGAATTATTCTAGCGGATGAAGTAGGATTAGGAAAAACAATAGAAGCTGGAATATACATTAAGGAAATGATGGCTCGGAATCTTTCTGAGAGAATATTAATTATAGTTCCAGCATCGTTAGTTTGGCAATGGAAATTCGAACTTGAAAACAAATTTAACTTAAATTTTACTATTTATGATGGTAAAAAAATAAAAGAATTAAAACGTAGAGGGTATTTTAAGAGTGCATATTTACTTCAAAATCCATTTTATTATAATAATTTAATTATCTGTTCACTTCAATTTACACGAAATAGAAAATATATCGAGTTATTATCAAAAATTTCATGGGATATTGTAATTTTTGATGAAGCACATCATTTACGACGTTATCTGATAAATGCTGCTACAGGAAGATATAGAGAAACGTTAAATTATGAGTTAGCTCGAAATTTAAGCACGAGTTCTGAAAGTATGCTTTTATTAACCGCGACACCATTACAACTCAATTCATTTGAACTTTATTCTTTAATTGAGCTTATACATCCTGAAATTTTTACTTCATTTAGTGAATTTGAGCATTTTAGAAAAAACTTACAATTTATTAATCTTCTATTTACAAACATAAATCAAATTGATAAGTTAAATAATTTTGAAGTCAAAAATACTCTAAAATTGTTGCGAAAACTAAGATATATAAATGAGAATAAAACAAATGAGCAAGTTTTATCAGAACTAGGCGATGAGTCATTCAAACAAAAATTATTTAGAAAAATTGAAGAAGATCATACTTTATCGAAACTAATTATCAGAAATAGAAAGAAGAATGTTTTTACAGAAGAATTTCAGAACAAAAGGATTGTTAATACTATTATAGTTAACCCAACAAAGGAAGAGTTAGAGGTTTATAATGAAATTCGGTTATACCTTGCCCAAATCTATAATTCATCTATTAGTCGGGAAAATGCGGGTTTAGGATTTGTAATAACTACTCTTCAGAAGTTATTAACAAGCTCGAAGTATGCAATTCTTAAGAGCCTTGAGCGAAGATTAGAACAGATTTCTCGTTATAAAGATATTTTTCTTAACTTAGATGTTATAAAAGAGGAAGATCCTGAATTTTTCGAACTAGAACTGGAAGAAGAATTCCTTGATTCCGAATCATTCGATAACCTTAAAGAAAAATTAACAGAAAAACAAATTGAAGAAAGTCTTAAGATATCTAATCAAGAAAAGATTTTAAAGGAGTTTTACATAAAATTAAAGAAAATTCCATATGATTCAAAATCTGATAAATTAATTGAAATCCTTGATCAGATATATTCTCACAATTCTAATGAAAAAGTTATAGTATTTACGCAATTTGTTGATACGCTTAAATTTTTAAAAGAGTTAATAGTAGAAAAACAAGAAAATAGCTATTTTGTAGAAATTTTTTATGGTGGATTAGACAAACAACAAAAAAATGAAGCGGTTGAGAGATTCCGTAATCATCAAGGATTTTCAGTATTACTCTCGACGGAAATAGGAGGTGAAGGTCGTAATTTTCAATTCTGTAGAACACTTATTAATTATGATTTACCATGGAATCCAATGAAACTTGAACAAAGAATTGGTCGTGTTGATAGAATTGGACAGGAATCACGAGAAATTTATATTTATAACTTTTATATGGAAGGTACTGTTGAGACGGATGTAATTTATGCTTTAATTAAAAGAATTAACTTATTTGAAGAATCAATAGGAATTTTAGAGCCAATCATAGGAAAAGTTGAGAAAGACCTTAAAAACGTTATTTTTGCTGAAGATGATGGTAAGAAGAGGAAAAAACTTAATAAATTTTATCGTACTCTAGATGAAGAGATAAAAAAAGCAAAAGAAATTGAGATGCAATTAGACGATTTAATGATCGATAAAAAATCATTCCAAATGGAAGGACATCTCAGCTCTTTAGCCTCTTGTATCGATGTGAAGTTAACACATAATGAACTATTTCTCCTTATGAACCATTTTTTAAATCTCGATAATAATAAATACGGATTCATAGAAAATATTAAAACGGATTTAGTTCAAACGAAAGAATTGGATGACGTTATGTCAAAGATAAAAATCAATGATATTTTATTAAAAAGTCCTAAATACAAACTTTCAAATGAATATACTGGTACCTTTAATTTAGAATTTGCAAGAGAAAGAGAAGAAATTGATTTTTTTGCCTTAGGTCATCCATTAATTAATGCTGTTTTAGATCTCTGTAGAGATGATTCGTTTAAAGGTACCTACACCATACTTGAAATAAGAAAACAGAATTTACCAATACATTTTAAATTAGAATCACCCCTAATAAAGGAATTATTTCTCTTTATCTTCATCGTCAAATTCCAAGGATATATAATTGAAAGTCAGATCTTACCTGTAATTGTAGACAAAAACGAAAATGAAATGAAGAATTTAGATAGTTTTGTGTTAGACATAGAAAACTATGATAAAATATTTCAATTCGATAATGAGAGAGACGAGATGAATCTGGATGGCAATTTTATTATTACTCTCCAAGAAAAAGCTAAAAAGCTCATAAAATCTAAGACATCAATTTGGAAAAGGGAAGTTAGGAAATTAAATGAAAATTTATTTACAAAAGAATGGGATAAGAAAAGGAAAATCTATGAGCAAAATAAGAGTGGTTTAAATTTAAAATTAGGATCGTTGAAATTAAGATTAGAAAGAAAAGAAAAAAATAGACCAACACAACGGCAATTACAAAATATAAATAACTTGAAGGATGAAACAAGGAAACAGAAAAGGTTACAGGATATGCAGAATTTAGAAGAAGAAATCAAGTTTATTGAAAAAGATATAAAGATTATAGAAAAGAAATTAGATGATATCGCTTTTGAACATGAAGATTTAACTAATGATATGAAGAGGCGTAATTTAGCTAAGTTCTATACAAACTTACTATCACTTGCAATTATTAGAATCATTGATTAATTAATGAGTCGAAAGAGAATTATAAGATCTTACTCGAGTTTCTGATTTTTTATCATTCTGTGAGTAAGATTTAGAAATGCACCTTCGACATTTTCGCCTGTTTTAGCTGAGGTTTCTACAAAATATGTATTTTCACTTTTCGCATATTCTTCAACACCCTCTTTGTCGTATTCTCCGAAAACATCTTTAATGAGATCAACTTTATTTCCTATCAATATAAAAGGAACACCTTCTCCAGCAAATTCTCGTAAATCAGAAACCCAATCATTTAATTCTTCATATGTATGCCATCTTGAAATATCGAAAACTACTAATGCCCCATTAGCTCCATTAAAAAAGCTTGATCTTAAAAATTTATATCTTTCTTGCCCCCCAATATCCCATATCTGTAATTTGCAAGTTGTATCGGGATTTGGGTATCCTTCAATTACTTTAGATAAAAAATCAGCTCCAATTGTAAGCTTGTATCTAAAATTAAACTTATTTTCTACAAATCTATGTAAAAGACTTGTTTTTCCTACAGCACCACCACCAATAATTATTACTTTGAAAACAAATAACGGCATTAAAACAACTTTTACTAATTTTTACGATTCTAATAAATAATCTCCATCAGATATTTAAACATTTTCATAAACGATTCATTTAAATAAGAACGACAAAAAGCATTTATGATTCTTTAGGGGGTAGATTCCATCTTTTTCTACAAATTTGTTAAGAGTTTTGCTTTAACATTCGCCGAGTTAGTTCAATAAAAGCATTCTCAACATTATCGCCTGTTTTAGCAGAAGTTTCAATATAAATACTTTCTTCATTTTCAGCAAACTTCTTAGGTTTGTCCCTATTGATTACTTCACCGACTTCAGGGAGTAAATCAGATTTATTCCCCAATATTATAATGGGAATCTTTTCTTCAAGTATACTACGCATATCTATAAGCCATTCTTTCATTTTGGGAAATGTATTTGCTCTTGAAAGGTCAAAAACTAATAGTGCTCCATGGGCTCCTTCATAAAAACTACGACGTAGGATTTTGAAACGTTCTTGGCCACCCACATCCCAAATAGAAAGTTTTGCGATTTTATCTTTTTCAAATTTTACTGTTTTAGCTAAAAAGTCTACACCTATAGTGAATTTATAACTTGTTGAGAATTGATCCTCTACGAATCTTCTGATGAGACTAGTTTTGCCAACCGCGGAAGGACCTATTATTAAACACTTAAATGTAAAATCCGCAGTCATTATTAGATGAGTTTGATTTTTTTTAAAAATTAAATTATAAAACAATAATTGGTTGTTTCTTTATTAAATCTTTATTAAATTGTACTTTTTACCAAATTTCTTAAATAATTTGGTTCCACCCCCCTCTTGCAAAATTCTCAATGTTGACTTTGAATCAGTGATTTCCATTCCACCGACAATGTCTACACCATAATCAAACAAAATATCTGGTAGCATGCCTACAGATGGTCCCATTACTATAGTTTTTCGAGCCTTTTTTCTGAAAAGATTTAAAATTTTTTCAATAGTATTATTTATTAAAGAAGTACCGGTACAAAATAGAATATCAGTAGAAATTTCCTCTTTCTCTAATTCATCTATATTTGTTCGAAAATTAAATTCGCTGAATTCTTTTGGGGTTGAAATTGTATCTTCCACTAAAGTAATGTTTAATGTCTTTTTTCTTAATTTTTGAATAAGAGGTTTCATTAATCCAATAATAGTAATACTCGTATCCTGATTAATCTCTAAAAATTCAAAAGGATCTCCTATTAACTTGGAGTAAGAATTCTTTATTTTTAAAATATGTTGAGACACAGCATTTACAGTAGCAATTCCAATAATCTTTTTTAAGCTTGGTGTTAGGTAAGACCACTCTAATAATTCTAATAGTTTTTTGTTGGTGAGGTTTCCAGCAAAGTTGATTTTGCTACAATCAACACTATTAATTAGGCTTGGTAGGGTAGAAGCTAATCCTAAAATTGGTTCTAAACCATAAGCAGAAACTTCTACCCCTGTATAGCCTAAGCCTATTACAACTTTACTAACTTTTGGAGATACTATTTCATGAACTTTATAGATTTGCTTAATGAACTCAACAGTTTTTTCAAGAATCATTTATTCAAATATATATCAAGATCGTTTAAATAATAAAATTGCTTAATTTCAATTAAAAATTTATTTTGATTGTGAGATTGATATGGAGTATATTATCATTGAAAATGAAAAAATTGGTCAAATGAAAGCAAAATTGCTCACCGATAAGAATCCTAAGACATGTGAAGCAATTTGGAACGCATTACCCTTTGAAGTTAATCTATCAAGATGGGGAGAAGAATTGTATGGGGAAATCCCTGTTTCATTAGAAGAAGAAAATTCCCAAGTTGATTGTGAGGTAGGAGATATTGGTTATTGGCCTAGTGGAAAAGGATTTTGTATCTTTTTTGGTCCTACGCCTGCTAGTAAAGGAGATAAACCAAAAGCAGCTTCTCCAGTAAATATATTCGCTAGAGTTGACGGAGATGCTAAAATATTTAACCAATTTTCATCTTTTAAAGGGCAAGTAAAAAGAGGTTAATTAAAAATCTTACTCGTCTATAAAAACGTAGCTTTATCTACTATTTTTCTCTATATTTTATTGTATTTCTTTAAGATTTTTTCGATTTCTAATTCTGCTTCAGAAATTTTGTAGTTCAAAGTAACATTCCTTTTTTTTAATTCATCGAACATCTCCCATATGGAAATTCCAGCAATTTCGGATGCTTTTCCAAGGGAGATTTTATCTTTAAGATATTCTTTTAAAGCAAATTCTAACTTTTCTTGAGCGATGCTTTTCCATAATAATTTTCTTATAAAACTGGATTGATCTTCTTTATATAGTTCCCGTAATTTGTCAATCTCTTCTTTCAAATCATCTGGTAGAACAATAGAAATTTTATCTCCCATATTTTTCACCTTTTTCAATATACTCTTGGATTACATCTGCTGAAATCCAACTATTTTAATGAATATTACTTATTAATTCTTCGTGAAAGGTCTGCTAAAGTACGAGAAAGGTATAAATTTATACTTCTTAATAAAAGTTCATGAAATAATATCTTGATATTTATAACATATCGTGAAATCCACCTTTCACGATCAATTATCAATTAATTATCATTGAAAAAAAGATTTACTATCAGACTCTTTTATGTTAAATACGAGTGTCAAAAAATATATTATTATGGAAGACGAAAATATTGAGATTTTCAAAGACTTTGTAATAGGATTAAATAAAAGGAATAAACTTAAACAATGTACTAAATGTACAAGAACTTTTTCTATAACATCTGAATTTTTCTACAGAAATAGAACTACTAAAGATGGTCTTGATTCTTGGTGTAAAGAATGTAAAAAGGAATATGATAAATATCATTATCAGTATAAAAGATATAACATAACAAAGGAGGATTATGAGAATATGATGGAAGGGCAGAATGGGAAATGTCTCATATGTGGAAGGAATTTTGATAAAATATATTTTCCACAAAACACACATATTGATCACGATCATAGGACAGGAAAAGTTAGAGGTCTTCTATGTAATAACTGCAACGTAATATTAGGGAATGCTTTTGATAATCCTCTCATTTTAATTAAGGCAATTAAATACTTACAAGAGAATAAGAAAAAAAGAAATAAAAAATCCATATAGTCTGTTTCACGAACATATATATTTTTTTTATAAGTTTAAATATGATTTTACTATTTTAATAGTAGTTTCAGCTAGATCTAATGCATCATTAGCAGATTTTTTATTGAAAACTTCAGCAGGTATTCCTTCTGGAAGTCCATTAGGGTATCTAGTCGGAATATAATAACTATCTAAGATAGATACATCTTCGCCTAATTTTGTAAACTTTTTATCGAAAGTACCAGCCCAATCTGCTAATTTCTTAACTGAATGTCCTAGAACAAGATCCTCTTTATTAAAATAAATTACAGATTTTAAAGCTTTTTCAACAATTTGTTGAGATATAAAACAAACAAGATAATAGCGTTCATTTTCAAATAGAATTTAGAATCTATTTGCTTCCTTAGAATATTTACTTATTTCGCTCATAAATGACCTTTCCTTCTTTTAATATATGTTGAATAAATAAATTTTCTCCTGCCATGCGTTTAAACTCAATTGGGGTATAGATGAGTAAATCAATTTCTTTAGGTTTTACTTTTTTATAAATTTCTGCTGATCTTTCTATAAAGTCTAGCTTAGATTCAATTATTATAATTAAATCAATATCACTTGTTAAACTTAATTCCTCTCTAACAGATGATCCAAATTGAATAATTTTTAAAGCGCCCAATTTAATTAATTCAGAGATGACACGGTTTAATTCTTGTTTTAGCTCTTTTAAATGCTTTTTCTTAAGCATTTTAACTTTTTGGATCATTATTGTATAAATATTTATTAGTCTTATTAAATTAAATGTAAGAATTCTAAATCATAAAGGTTCTAAATATAAATACTATTGCATGATATAGAAATTCACATCTAATCAAAATAATTTTATGCGGGAAAAATTAAAATAATCTGAATTATTTTAAACGGGAAAAAATTATAAAAGGAGTAGAAATCATGAAAAAGAATGAAAATCTGCTTGAATTAAGAAAACAATATGTCCCAAAGGCTGTTTACAATACTTTTCCATCCTTTATCAGTCAAGCAAATGGTGCTAAAATGACTGATATAGAGGGTTATGAAATGATTGATTTTGCAGGGGGCATAGCTACAGTCAATGTAGGTCATTGTCATCCCAAAGTTGTAAGTGCTATTAAAGATCAGGCTGAAAAGTACATCCATACATGCTTTCATGTAGCAATGTATGAACCATATATAGAGTTAGCACAAAGACTTTGTGAAATTGCACCTGGGGATTTCCCTAAAATGGCTTTTTTTGCAAATAGTGGTGCTGAAGCTGTAGAAAATGCAATAAAAATTGCCAGATATTACACAAAACGTTCGGGTATAATTACTTTTGAAAATGCTTTCCACGGAAGGACACTTATGGGGATGAGTCTAACAAGTAAAGTAAAACCATACAAATTAGGTTTTGGACCATTTGCTCCGGAGATTTATCGAATACCATTTGGTGATGCTAATTTATTCGAAACATTTCTTATAAACCACATTGCACCAGAATCCGTTGCAGCGATCATTGCAGAACCCGTTCAAGGTGAAGGTGGATTTATAACTCCCCCTCCAGAATTTTTCCCTAAGATTATCGAGATTTGTAAAGAAAATGGAATACTGTTTATTGCTGACGAAATTCAATCCGGGATGGGACGAACGGGAAAGATGTTCGCAATTGAACATTGGGATGTTGTACCTGATATTATTCTTCTAGCAAAGAGCTTAGCAGCAGGCTTACCTTTAAGTGCAATAATAGGACGGAAAGAAATTATGGATTCTCCTCACATTGGTGGGTTAGGAGGAACATTTGGTGGCAATCCCGTTGCTTGTAGAGCAGCTTTAGCCGTGTTAGACATATTTAAAGAGGAAAATTTATTACATAAAGCTGAAATTTTAGGACAAAAATTAAATAAGCAAATTAAGACCTGGCAGAAAAATTTTGAAATTGTTGGAAACATTCATGGTATTGGATCAATGCTCGCCTTTGAGATAGTAGATACAAAGTCAAAAAAACCCGCAAAGGATAAAGCTAAGGAATTAATCGACTTATGCTATAAGAAGGGTTTAATAATTCTTACTTGTGGAAAATATGGAAACACTATAAGGTTGCTGATGCCCCTTGTAATAAATAATGATGAATTAGATAAAGGTCTTAAAATACTTGAAGAAAACCTTCAAATTTTAGAAAATAGGAGTTTGGAAATGTAATAACTCTTTATTCTACACCACACCAATCCATTATTGTACCAATTATTATCTCGGTTGTTTTTACGGTTGATTTAATGGAAACTCGTTCATCAATTGAATGAATTTTTTCTGCTAACGGTCCGAATGAAACTGCAGGGATACCGTTATATACAAAAAATCGAGCATCCAATCCAGATGATCCTCCGATATATATTGGTTTGATACCAGAAAATTCTTGAATTTTTTTATCTATCAGTTGTACGAAAGGATCTTCAGGATTTTGTTCATGAGGTCTTGCTTTCCACCCAAACCACTCAATTTTTGGGGGGTGATCTTTCAACCATCTATCTTTATTCGCGATATTTTGGATAGTTCTCTCAATTTGACTCATAACAATTTCTCGGGTCTCACCAGGAGGAAAACCTATTCGACACTCGAGAATACACAAGGCTGGTACTGTTGAAGGCCAATCTCCCGCTTTTATGACTCCAATGTTAAGTGTCGTTGCTTTCCCCTTCATGCGTGGATCTACTTCTGCATATTTATAACTGATTGTGCTCTGTCTTTCAATGTTTAGGGATGTAAGGGCTTCAATTATCGGCACCATTTTTACAATAGCATTCACACCATAATGTGCTGTTGCTGCATGTGCCGGAACACCAGTAACAATAACACGAAAATACATAACCCCTGCACTAGCGATACTTATAGCATATCCACCCGGTTCAGGAATTATAGCGGCATCTGTCTTTGGCTGAGTTAGACGCATATATAAATTCCCTCCTATACCGCCATCTTCTTCATCAATAGTTGTTTCTATAAGCACATCACCCTTTAACTGAGTTTTTGTTTCTTTAAGTGCTTGAAGAGCAAAAATCATGGATGCAACTCCTGCTTTCATATCTCCAGCACCCCGTCCATATATGAAATCACCGTCTATTTCACCACTCCATGGATTACGACTCCAATGTTCTACGGGTTCTGGACTCACTACATCAACATGTCCACTAAGGCAAATAGATCGACCATTTCCAGTTCCTTTAAGGATTCCTGCTACATTGGGACGATCCTTATAACCATATTTAGTAAAGGACGTTGTTTCAAAATAATCATCACTTTTTCGTAAGATTTCAATATTAGGATAGATCAATTTAGGTTTAAGATCTAATTCTGTAAGCTTTTTATATATGAATTTTTGGATTTCTCCTTCTTCCCCAGAAATACTAGGGATCCGAACTAGATCTTGAATAAATTTTACAAGCTTATCCTGATTATTTCGAATCCAAGTTATCGGAGTTGGTTCTTCTGAATTCATTTAATTACTTTCCTTTTTTTATCATATTTATTTTTATTAATATTTAAAATTAATTCTTGGGATCTCTTAACATTGACCAATTTGTTATTCCTGTACTCTCAATTTCAAATTCTTTCATAACATTAAATCCAAAATTTTGATAATACAAAACATTGCTTTTCTTATTTGTATCTAAGTAACATTTAAGATTATTCTCATCTAAATATTCTATCATGGGGAGTAGAAGCTTTCTACCAAAACCCTTTCTTTGAAATTTTGGATCCACCGCTATAACCATGAGATAAATATGAGGTTCTTTTATAAGTTGTTCATGGATATCATTGGCATAAGAAGTGACTGATAATCTTTCGAGATATTTCTGACCTAACACATAGAAAAAAACTTCATCACCGCATTCTTTAGAGCGTTCTGGCGTGATATATGCAAATTCTGAGGGGACCCATAACGTTATACCTTCCAAATTAGGTGAAGATGCATAAACTACTCCAAATTGAAGACAGTACCAAATATAGGCTTTGAATAAGTATGGAAGATATTTTTTTCTCTCAGATTCATCGGGAATAATATATACATGTAATGGATCATCATGAAATGCTCGTGAAATAATTTCTGCAGCTTTATTTAAAGGTATATACTTTAACTGATATAGGTCTCGGAGATTTTTCATTTTCAATACCAGTTTTTAAAATTTATTGAAAAGAGATAAAACAAATCTAATTCTCTTAGAAATAATTAAATATAAAACGTAATCCATAAATTAAATGTGTTATTGTTGATCAGATTCTGGTATAAATACATAAAAAGGACTTGAATGAATATTAAAGATTTTTTGATTCCATTCAATAAACTTAATTTTGAAATTATATTATTACACGCGTGGAACAGATAAATTACTTTGAAAAATTATTCTATCCTAAAACTATAGCCTTTATTGGTGCTTCAAAGAAGAGAGAGTGGCAGTTAAAAGGTTTGGTTGATCGAGGGTTCACTGGAAAGTTATACTTTGTTTCCAAAGGAAGTGATAAGATATTTGATATAGATTGTTTTAAGGACGTGTCTGAACTTCCTAATGGTATTGATCACGCAATAATTGCTGTAAATCGAAACCAATTAGTCGATATTGTGAAAAAATGTATCAATAAAAAGTTTGCAACAATTCATATATTTTCCGCGGGAACAGGTGAATTTGATGAAGAGGGAAAACAAATTGAAGATGAAATATTCCATTTACTAAAAAACAGTTCTACTAAGGCTATTGGACCTAATTGTATGGGATTATATTCTACTGGTGGTCGATTTTCATTTAACGCTTCTTTTAAAGCAGATCCTATTGGCAATGTAGCATTTATTTCACAATCCGGTGACCTAACAGAAAGGTTTGTGGGAAGTTTAAATTATCTTGGTGTTAATTTTTCATGGGCAGCAAGCATTGGCAATTCTATATCGTTAAACGTGACAGATCTTATTCGATATTTCAATGAAGACGATAAAACTGAGATATTAGCTATCTATCTTGAGGGATTTTCAAGATATCATAATAAAGAAGGAAGAAGGTTGTACAATGAGTTAAAAAAGGCAAGGAAACCAGTAATATTCTTAAGAAGTGGAAAGACTGTGGCAGGAAAGAGATCTGCAGAATCACATACAGGAAGTTTGACCACTTCAAATCAAATTTGGAATGCTGTTTTCACTCAAACGAGTGGTATTAAAGTTCGTACATTTGAGGAATTAACTGATACAACACTAGCATTTTATTATTGCAAGGATATGTTACCCCGCGAAAAAGGCATACTGCTAATGACATGGTCAGGTGGAAATGCCACAATAGCTACGGATTTAATAACTCAACTTGGAGCTACCATCCCTGAATTTAGTGCAGCAACAAAGGCAGAATTGAAAAAATTAATTAGATTTGGGGGTGTTGTGAATCCATTAGACTTGCCATGGAAAAATTTTTCAGATGAATATTCGAATATCGCAAAAATTGCAATTAAAGAACCATATATAGGCGGCGTCTTTGCAGAAACATACCAACCTTGGGATAAAAATACGTTTGAAAATTACTTTGAAAATTTAGAGTTTCTTAAAAATTTGTGCCACGAACATGGGAAGCCATTTTTTCTTTCTTTACCTCTAGCTGGCTTTCAGGGTAGAGAAAAATATAGAAGGAAAATTGTAGAAATGGGGGTGCCAATTTTTCCTAGTTTTGAAAGAGCAGCTAAAGCATTCCTTAATTTATATAATTATGGGGAAAAATTAGATTGAAAAAAACATACACTACGATTTATCTCTCTCTAATTATTTCTAATTCTTCTTCAGATTCAGCAATTCCCTTTAAGATACAATTTTTACTACTAAAATTGTCAAAATTAAGTTTACTATCATTTATAATTATACAATTATCTAATTTGAAATTCTTTCCAATTTTTACATTATCAAATATTATAGAATTCGAGATCTCTGCATAATCCTCGATTACAGAATCATTTCCGATATAAACCTTCGGTCCGATGAGTACATCATCACCGATTTTAACTTTATCTCCAAGAATAACCGGTTCCATGAAAGTAGGATAATCTCCTATATAATTTTCAATTTTTAATCCTTTAACATGATTTTTTAGAATTTCAGTCTTTAGTTCTTGGATCTTTAATAAATCGAAATCTTTTTCATTAAGCAGTTGCTCTAATTGTTTTAATAGTTCTTTCATTCTCATTCATCTAAAATATGAATTATAATTCTAATATATCAATCAATTTATCAATATTTTTACCAGTTTTTGCACTGGTAGTAATAACCTCTATGTCTGGATTAATTTCTTTTGCATCTTTTAGCATTTTTTGAACATTCGTTCCTAATCTCTCAGCTAAATCAATTTTATTAATAACTGCTACTTGAGACATCTTGAAAAGCATGGGGTGTTTTTCTATAACCCATTCTCCTTCAGTTGTAGAAACTACAGTAATTCGAGTATCAGTACCAAGAGTGAATTCTGAAGGACAAATCAAATTTCCTACGTTTTCGATAAAAAGTAAATCGTAATCATCTAAATCTTTATTTTCAATAATCTTGTGTATGTGATAAGCATTTAACGCACATTCTCGACCAGTATTAATTTGAATACTTTCAGCATTATGCGCTTGAATTCGATCAGCATCTAGTCTAGTAGTTATATCACCACAAATTACTAAAATCCTATATTTTTCTGATAAAATTTCTACTATTTTTTCAATTAACGCAGTTTTACCCGCTCCAATAGCACCAACGATATCTACTGATTTAATCTTATGTTCCTTCAATTCTTCATTATTCTGTCGAGCTAAAAGCTCATTGTCTTCTTTTACTTTCATTTTAGTTTGAACTACATCATCTCTGATATCATCAGTAGCCAAATTGATGCTTTCCAGTTCTTTAATCCGTTGTATATCCTTTTTTCTTTTTTCTGACATTGTGATAGTAAATAAAAAATAAGACTATAAGGATTACTTTTTTAAATTAAAAATAGAAAAAAAACTTATTGGCTCTTATAATTATAAAAACCTTTTCCAGATTTTACTCCTAATTCTCCCCTTTCAACCATTTCTTTTAGAGCATCTGGTGGCTTATCATCAGGGTAACCGCTATTTTTAAAATAGGACATTTCAATATCGTAAACTACATCTAATCCTATTCGATCCATGAACTGAAAAGGGCCATAATCGCTTTTGGAAAAGAATTGGCAAAATAATTTCCATCCTTTATCAACAGTTTCAATATCTGCATGACCACCTGCCCAAATCTTCAGACAATCCTTTTTAATCGCTCTCCATATCCTATTCATGACAAAGCCATAACACTCTTTCTTAACTTCAAGAGGTGTGATATCAATGCTTTCTAACCAATTCCTCCCTTTATCGAATGTTTCCTCACTTGTCTGATTTCCACGCATAATATCTGCTACTGGTAGCCTAAAAAGATCGTAAAAATGAATATTTAAAACTTTATCTTTTCGATCTACTACATCTTCAATTTTTGAGATTGGTATTGAAGAACTATTTGTTGCAATTATTGTGTTGGGTGAAGCTGCTTTATCTATCTTTGAAAAAACTTCTCGCTTTAACTCAAGTTTTTCTGTTACAGCTTCAATCACAAGATCTACATCTTTAACAGCTTCAGCAATAGTATAATGTTGAGTGATTGTCGCATTCAAATTTTCTTCTTTTATTTTTCCTCTCATTTTTTCTGTAAATGCACTTAAATCTTCTTGATTAGTATCAAAAGCTTTGATGTCATAATTATATAAAAGAGATTTCTCAATGATTTGTTTACCCAAATAACCCGTCCCTATTATAGAAATTGTATTTAGTTTCCTACCCATATCTAATCATTTTGCATTATTGAAGAGAATAATTATTTTTATGAATAATAGTAAATTAATCTAATCCTATATACGAAAATCGATTCTTTATCTAGGTATTTTGAAAATGGAAGCAAGAAACATTAAAAAAATTACGGTACTTGGAGCAGGTGTTATTGGAAACAGTTGGGTTGCGAATTTTATATGGAAGGGATATCCAGTGAATTTGTGGCTCTATTCCGCTGAGGAAGAAATAACTGCAAAACAAGTAGTCCAAGGCCATCTTGAAGGTTTAGTAATAAACGGGATTTTGGGAGAAGAAGAAATTCCAAAGATGATGAAATTAATAAATTTTACGACTTCACTTGAAATTGCTGTTAAAGATGCTCAATTAATTATAGAGGCAATAATTGAAGATTTAACTATAAAACAGAAATGTCTTGCAGAAATTGATAAATATGCGGATACAGAAGCTATATATGCTAGTAGTACATCATATAAGTTAATTAGTGATATCGCAAAATTTTCGCAATTTTCAAAAAGGTGTATTGGAGCTCATCCGTATAACCCACCACACCTTATCCCATTAGTTGAAATAACTATACCAGAAGGAGAAAGGGGATCAAAAAAAACAGCCAAAATTGCTGCTGATTTTTTTGAGTTGATAAATAAAGTGCCAGTTATTCTGAAAAAAGATGTTTCAGGTTTTATAGCAAACCAAATTCAGAGTGTGGTAAGTACTAAATGTGAAGAATTACTTGCAAATGGGGTATGCACGGCAGAAGATATTGATAAGGCTGTTAGTTTTGGTCCAGGTTTGCGGTGGGCTATTGTTGGACCATATTTAATTGCTCAATTAGGTGGAGGAGAAGGTGGTATTAAAGGAATCACGCTACATATCGGAAAAGCAAACTTAGAAGATGCTAATGAGCAAGCGATTAAAGAATTGGAACAGTATGCTGATTTTATCCAAGAAGAAGTAAATAAAGAGATGGCAAATCGTCCCCCGGAATTTGGGAATGATAATAAATCTTTAAGAAAATTTAGAGATAAAGTTTTGATTAAGTTATTAAAAGCACATAAGAAAATATAATTGTAAATTAGGAACAGGTCCTAAATTCTCAAGTTTTAGAATTCTTTCCCCTTTTATCGTATTTTAAAGAAAAAAATTGATATTTGTGTGGAACTTAATTTTAATAAATAATTAGCATTTCTGAAATTTTTTTATTTGGTATTTATTAATGACCTTAACTAATATCTATATTAACAACTTTATTAGAGATCTAAAAAAAATTAAAAAAATTAAAGAGAGTAGATTATCTATGAGTCAAAAACAACCTACTTGGTATGAACAACAAATGATTAAGGATATGATGGGTTTATTTGGTGGTAAAGCTATTAGAGGTATAACAAGTTCATTCAGATCACCGAAATTGTATATCGGTAAAACTGGTATTCTTTCAATGGCAGGAGATCTAGAAG
The DNA here is from genome assembly GCA_030603385.1 of Promethearchaeota archaeon. GTDB lineage: Archaea > Asgardarchaeota > Lokiarchaeia > Sigyniarchaeales > SOKP01 > Loki-b32. The sequence goes on from JAUVXW010000014.1 coordinate 38,241, forward strand.
CTTTTATTGATAAGGAAAATAGAAGAGCTCTAATCATAACAGACTCTTTTACCAAAAAATTTGCATCTAAAGTCACTGAAAGCCTTGAATATTGTGAAGTAGATTATAGAATTTATTCTAATATAGAACCAGAAGTCCCTTTAATAAACATTGAAGATGGAGTCAAAATTTGCGAAGAATTTAAACCTACAGCCATAATAGCAATCGGTGGAGGGAGTGTTATGGATGCTGCTAAAGTAATTATGCTTAAATATGAAAAACCTGAAACTAATCTTTATATGCTTTTGCCTCTCGGTAGTCCTTTAGGATTACGCAAGAAAATTAGATATCTAATAGCAATTCCTACTACTTCAGGAACAGGATCGGAAGTTACTAATGCCGCTGTTTTAACAGATACAAATAGAACACCTTATAAAAAATTTGAAATTACATGGCCTGAATTAGTTCCAGATATAGCTATTTTAGATACTGACTTTGTAGAAGATATGCCTCCCTTCTTAACAAAAGGAACTGGATTAGATGCTCTTGCTCATGCTGTTGGAAGTTATGTTTCAAATTGGGGAACTCCACTTATTGATGCTCTTAATTTAACCGCTATAAGAGAAACTGTAAAATACCTTCCGCGAGCCTATAAATATGGAAAAGGCGATATAGAAGCTAGAAGTCATATGCAGATGGCTGCAACATTAGCAGGACTTGGCTTTGGAAATAGTTTACCCGGAATAGACCATTCTTTGGGTCATAGTTTTGGAAAAATATTCAATGTCCATCATGGCCTTGCTGTAGGTCTGTTTCTACCATATTCATTAGGATTTCAAGCAAAAGTTACTGATAGATGGAAAGACTTATGTCCAATTTTTGGTGTAGAACCTGGAAATAAGGATAGGGATACATTGTTTAAAGATTTTTTAGGGGCACTTAACGATTTCATCCATTCTATAGATGGTCCCACGTGTGTAAAAGATCTGAATGAACCTACAATTAATAAAGATGAATATATGAATAAAATTGTGCTTTTAGCAGAATACGCTGAAGATGATGCAGTAAGTCTTCTCTCTTACCGACCTATGACCGTAAGTCTTTATAAAAAGATTTTTGAGTATGCTTGGGATGGAAAAAATATAGATTTTTAATTATTTAAAAAGAGGGAAGTAAATGAGCGAAAAGTTAATTGGTTATAATGGAAAAATTGCTTTTATCGATTTAAATAATAAAAGCTGGGAAACTAAAGATTTAAATCCCCAAATTGCAAGAGAATACTTAGGAGGAACTGGATTAAGCGCAAAATTGACATATGATTTACTATCAGAAGCAGATTATAAAACTTTAAAAGAAGATCCATTAAATGAGATTAATCCTTTAATTTTTGCTACTGGACCGGTAACAGGTACAATAAGACCATCCTCTGGTAGATATACAGTGACAGCGATATCCCCACTTACAAAAATATGGGGGGAAAGTTCTTCCGGGGGTTATTTCTGTATATCTCTACGAAATAGTGGTTTTGATGCAATAGTTATTACTGGCAAATCTAATACGCCAATATATTTATATATTCATGATAAAACTATTGAGTTTAAAGATGCAAGTAAATATTGGGGGAAAGATACTTATGAGACACAAACACTCATAAAGGAAGAGTTAAATAAAGAAAGAGTAAGAGTAGTAACAATTGGATTAGCGGCTGAGAATTTGGTAAAATACGCTGGAATGATAAATGATGAAGGTAGAGCGATTGGAAGATGTGGATTAGGTTCAGTTATGGCATCAAAAAATGTAAAAGCTTTAGCGGTTATCGGAAGCGGTAGAGTCCAAATAGCTGATAATAAAATCGGTAAAGAAATGATTAAAGAGGCTAAAGAAGCAGCAAAAGGAGATGCAATTGGGAGTTTAGGATCCTTTTTGTTTACTTTATATGGGACAAATGGTTATCTTGATATAGGAATGGCTCTTGGTGATACTCCTGCATATTATTTTACAGAAACCGAATTTTTAGCTGAAAAGTTAACAGGAAAAACATTAAGAGAGGAATACCCCGTATTAGATTATGGATGTGCTGGTTGTACAATAAAATGTGGGAAACAAACTATTATAGAAGATAATGGTACAGAAATTAGGGTAGATGGACCAGAATATGAATCAGTTGCTGCATTCGGTCCTTTATGCGGTGTATTTGAATCTAAAAGTGTAATTTTAGCTCATCATTTATGCAATGTTTATGGAATGGATACAATTTCATGCGGCGTAAGCATTGCTTTCTTAATATATTTGGTTGAGAACAAACTTGGTACTGAAAAAATAAAACAGTCACTAAATAAGATTAACCTTGAGGAAATTCATTGGGGGAATGGAAAACTACTTTTAGATTTAATCGAACTGATTTCAAAAAGAGAAAGTGTCGGCAATATTTTGGCTGAAGGTGTGCAATCGATGGCGAAGGAATTTGGAGTAGACCCAGAATTAGCTGCTCATGTTAAAGGGTTAGAAATTCCTATGCATGATCCTCGAGCCTTTGCCGGACAAGCTTTAAGTTATGTAACATGTTGCGTAGGTGCCAATCATGAAAAATGTGACTGGTTTAACGTAGAAATGGGATCCATCAATTATTCTAGATTAAGAATTAAGTCAGGAGAACGGGCTTCCATTAAAAGAAGAGAGAAAGGAGTTATGGCATTGCAAGATATAAGGGCTATTGATGATTCTGCTGTAAATTGTAATTTTAAAAATCCTAGTCTCGAGCATTTTATAGGACATATTAATGCAGCAACAGGTTTTAATTATGATAGGAAATCGCTCGTATCCGTTGGTGAAAGAATCAATACTCTAAAAAGGGTTATAAACTGTAATTTAGGAATAACTAGAGCTGACGATAGATTACCTAATCATGTTCTTAAAGTTCTAAAATCAGGAAAAACTAGTGATGTGAAAATCGATATAGATCAAAACTTAAAAGAATATTACAAACTTAGAGGTTGGGATTGGGAAACTGGTCGCCCCACAGATGAGAAATTAAGGGATTTAAATATAGTTAACTAACTTTCTTTTATTTTTTTTTATTATTTAAAACTTCTTTAAAGCCATTTCAATTTCTTCTTTAACAAGATCTTTACTCTTGGGTTTAAACCCCTCTAAGGCACTTTTGGCAACCTTTCCACCGATTCGTCCTAAAGCCCATACGATCATTCCTTTTACACGTTCATCTTGATTTTCTTTAAAACCTCGAATTAATTCTGGAATATATTTAGGATCAAGTGTATTTCCCATTGCTCTTGCTGCGTTCATTTTCCACCGCCATGTCTCATTATAAGACATATAGAACATATGAGACCAAATCCTTGTTTGATAATATTTTTTATCCATATGAAGCAGTTTTATCAAGGCAAAATCTTTTTCTTTTGCAACTACTCTTTTATTAAGGGGTAAATCTTGAGATAACCATGGTCTATTACGAGGACAAACTTCTTGACATCGATCACAACCATAAACCCAAGTACTCATCTGCTCGCGGATCTCTAATGGTGTTATTCCTTCTTGATAATAACTAAGATAAGAAATACATTTTCGAGGATCGATTTTATTTGGTGCACTAAGAGCGCCAGTAGGGCAAGAGGCAATACAAGTATTTTTACACCATTTAGGACACCCGATTTCTATTGTAGGTTCATCAGGCTCGAATTCATAATCAACTATTAAGGGTATAGGAGATATCCAAGAACTTTTTCTTGCAATTCTATTTGAATAGAGAAAATTATTCTTTCCAAAAGTCCCCACTCCCGCTCTAGCTGCTGTTAATCGATGTGGAATATTAAATGGTGCTCTAGAATCAATTCCATTATCTCGTAAATAGCTTCTAAATGCTTTAAGCCGTTGATATAATTGACCTTTTGTCATACGATCATCATCCAAATATGCACGACCAAAATAACCCTCTAAACCAGAAGGAAATCCTTCTTTGAAATAGACATCAATTAAAACAATAATAGATTTACCATCATGCAATATGTTTTTAGGATCTAGACCTTTTATGAGTGCAATACCTGCTTTTAAAGCCCATGCATATTCTTCTTTTCTAGAATCCAAAATCTCTTTTTGAGATTCAAAAGGTTCCATAGTTGTAAACCCAATATCTTCAAAGCCTAATTCTAACGCTTTTTTGACTACTTCGCTTTTCTCCATAATTTACCATTTAAAGTCTAATTATGATATAATATGATATCTTAGAATCTAAAATCATTTTATAAGTTAAGCCCTTCTAAATATAATCTATAAGTAGATCTTAGCTTTCAATTTGAATAACTAATTCTTCTTTATATCCTATTATTACTTTCGCAAACCCTTTAAGCTCATTATCAAATTCACTATCTCCAGTATCTACTCTTAAACAATGAAGATTTCTCATTTTATCTTCAGTTGCAATAATTTTTATGTTCTTTTTCCCTATTTTTTTAATAACTTTTGGAGTAAATTGTTTATTACCGCGTCCAAAAATAAATCCTTGTCCTCCTATCGGAGAAATTATAAGCTCAGCCTTATCGAACTCTCCTAACAATTCAAAGATACTTTTTTCATTCAAATCTTTCCCTACGATCTTTCTATTGTCAATTGCATCTATACCAAGAAGAGTTTTAGGCAACCCTAAATTGTCTGTTATTGTTTTTACAGTAGTACCCGGTCCTAATAAATAGAGTGTATCTTTCTTCATATCTTCAATTACAAATTGAGCAATTTCATGTTTATTTTCTTCAATAGTCCTTCCGAATTTTGAACCAATTTTCCCTGCTTGTACTAAATTTCTGATTTTAAGAACTTTTAAATAGCCATACAGAGTCGATTTTAACATATCTTTTCTTACAAGCTTCTCGTCAATATCTAAGACTTCTCTATCTTCATTTTCAATAACATCCTCTAAAAATCCGTCAATTATTTGAGCTGCTGCTATAGGATTAATCGAAAATACAGAACTGAACATTTTAACTCCTCCAGGTACAGCAACTACTGGTTTTTCTAATCCAATTGCATCATAAATATCTCTTGCGGTTCCATCCCCGCCACAAAAAATCAAAAGTTCAATCCCTCTTTTAAGCATCTGTTTTGCTATTTTTTTTGTATCCTCAGCTGATGTAATTTCACCAATTTTACCTATTACTTCAAATTCGATGCCCTTACCTTTAATAACATCCGCACCCATCTTACCAGGTGCAACTAACATAAATATCTTTTCTTTGTGCTTTATATGGGATAGTAACTCACTTACTCTTTTTGGAGTTATAGCTTTAGCCCCCATTTTTAATGCTTTCTGATATATGTCTCCATCTGTCCCTTTAAGACCGACACTACCTCCCATCCCGGCAATTGGATTTATTATAAGCCCGATTTTCTTCATGACTGTAGAATTTTTAAAAGATTTATTGGTTTAAAATTTTATTTTTTGACTGATTAGATTATTATATTTTTCCTAATCTTTTTCTTGCCTTCTTATAACTTTTATCTGACCAATATCTAATGATTTTAGGAAAATGACGATTTAATTTCCAGATGAATTTAGCCTCACCGGGTAAAATGTTAAACTTATTTCTTAAAATACCATGTATAAAGACTTCAGCAACATTTTCAGGTGTTTCAAGTCCTCCTCTTGCTTCCATTATTCGACATTCTTCAGGTTTTGTCTTGTTTTCTATTTCAAATCCAGGAGTATCCATAGAAGGAGGATAAAGAATTGATACATTAATTCTGTAAGGTTTTAACTCATTTCGAAGCGTTTCCGATAAACCTACTACTGCGTATTTAGATGGAACATAAGTTGTAAAGCCCATTAAGCCCATATACCCTAATATGGAAGAAACATTTACAATGTGTCCCTTTTTTTCCTTCATAAAGTAGGGTAATAGAATTAGAATTGGAACTAACTGCCCATAATAATTCACTTCCATGTTCTTTTTAAAATCACCGAGAGAACATTTTTCAATATAATTGGCATACGCATACCCAACACAGTTTAATAAATAATCAGGAATTCCATATTTCTCTATAAATTCAGTTAAAAGTGGTTTTAATTTATCCATAATTGTGGTATCACATGCAATGATCTCTATAAATTGGGAATCGCCAAGTTTTAATTCATTAATCTCATTAGCAGCTTCTTTTAAAATTTCTGTCCTCCTTGCAATAATACATACGCTTCCCCCTAATTCTACAAAATATTTTGCTGATGCTTTTCCTAATCCCTGAGATCCACCAGTGATAATAGCAATTTTGTCTTTAAATGGTTGCTGTCTAACTAATTTCTCTTTTTTCATATTATCTCACTTAAATTATTTCAGAATTTTGATAAAAATAATTTCCTCAAATTTTATATATTTGACCAACCATAAATCATAAAAATAGGTCCAAAAATTATACAAAATAGGTTAACTACTAGATTTAGAATAATTTCAAATTTTTCACCACTATATCCCCCATATTGTAGATTGTGAGAAATATCAAGTAAGCCCAAGAAAACCATAGTACTTCCACCTGCAATTGAAAAAAAAACCCCAAATTTTTCGTTCATAATAAGGCCAATGGCTCCTAAGATTAAACAAGGCACTGCCCATCCTAAATCTGGTAACGGAAAGGATCTCTCAAATTCAAGATACCCTTCTCGTTGATCAGGTTTTTTATTCTCAGCTATAAAAAAGTAGATCCAAAACCCAATAAAACCAACTGCCATAAAAATTTCTAATCCTGCAATCATTAAATCCATCATGATTTATCTCATTTTGATTTTAAAAGTAAATAATATTCTTAAAAGATTTAAATATCAGACTTTAATGTATTTGGAGCGACACCTACTTCAGCGATACCTCCATCTATAGGAAATGTATGACCGGTTATAAAATTACTTCTTGGTGAGGCTAAAAAAACCATTAAATCAACAACATCTTCAATAGTCCCTATTCTATTTAATGGTGTTTTTACATTTCCATCTTTCATGGTCTGAATCATAATATCTTCTCTATTTCCATAAACACCTGTGACATGAAATCCCGGTGCTATCGCGTTTGAGGTAATATAAGGAGCAAGACTTTTAGCTACTAGCTGTGTTAAAGCTATTATCCCAATTTTACTTATACTATAAACTGGGATTAAGGGATCAACAACTGTCCCTGCAATTGATGAAGTATGAATAATCTTCCCTCTTAAAGGCTCAAATTTTTGTCGATTCATTTTACGGGACACAAATTTATCTGTTAACCATTGACCTTTAAGATTAACATTCATAGTCAAATCCCATGCTTTTTCACCTACTTTTAAAACATCTACACCATAAGCTGCTTCGGTACCTGCGTTATTAAATAAAACATATATATTATCTAGTTCTGAAAAAGCTTGTTCAGTCATTTTTTTAACTTGCTTAGCCTCTGATACATCGCATAATATGGGGATTACTTTTTGTTTTGTTTCTTTCTCGACATTCTTACTTGTTTCATTAAGGAGTTCTTCATTTATATCAACTAAAACTAAGTCCGCCCCTCTTTCGGCAAAGGCATAGGCTACACCCCTACCAAATCCAGATGCGCCTCCAGTAATGAGGCACCCTTTCCCTTCTAGAAATTTTTCCGTCACATTTCACCATCATTGATATTTGAATTATCTTTTTGTTAATGATATTAATTTTCTTTCACTCTATTTAAAATTTTAATATAGAACCTTTATAATGATGGAGCTAAAACCAAAACTTTAATTATTAAAACGTAATTAAAAAATAATATAGAAATATCAAGTGAATCAAATATGGTTGATAAAGTAGTACCTTATTTAATTAATGTGGGTGAGGTCACTCCCGCACGGAGTCAAGCTGCAGTATTAAATGAATTGGCAATGGCTTTAATTGAATGTATAGGAATTTATAGTAAAAATCTTAAAAAATTGGGAAGATTATCAAAAATCTCAACTGCCTTTTGGCCAGTTCGATTAATCCCTTTATCTGATACTAGAGCGTGTGTAATGAGTTATCTTTATAATAAACAAGAGAAGTTGAATATAGGGAAATTTGCTAAAATGCCCCCAAGACCAGAAGCGGTTATTAAAGGAGCAGATCCGGTGAGTTTTCTTAATTCTTTACGGCAATTTAATAATACTTACCTTAAAAGATCTAAAAACTTCAAAAGAGGTTTGGTCATTCAAGAGGCTCTCTTTAATACCAATGAAATTGGCTATTTTCAGAACTTCTTCCTTAATCAATACAATTTAAGCGCCCACCCTTCTCCGTATTTTCTACTCGAAGGGGGTTCGATTTCAAAAAGTGTAAATCAAACTAAAATTGTAAACGACATTCCTGAATATGTAACTCAAAAGGATGTTCATCTTCTTGATACTTTTGGAGATGCTATTACAAAACTATGTGAAAGATGGATTGAAAAAGGAGGCAAAGATGCTGATAAAATCAGAGATACTAAAGTTGACACAGGTGAAGAAGAAAAACAATTAGCTATACTTAATAAAGAATTGCAAGCAGAAAAAGAACGAGAAATTGAAAAATCTCCAGAAGAATTGGTAAAAAGTGGTAAATATAAAATCAATGACAAAACTGGTGAATTAAATAATAATATCAGCACTCTTAAAGGCAGTGTTGATAGTATGAGGAATGCATTAAATCAAAGAGATCTTTTTTTAACTGAAGAGGCTTTAAAAGATATTGATTTAAAATATCGAGATTTAGGAAATTCAATTACACGTTATAAAAATGAAATTGCTCAATTAAGGAAAAATGTGCAACGTGAAATATCTGATCTTGAGAAAACAAAACAACAAAAGTTAAAAGAACTAGAACGCAAAAAAACAGAAGTTGAGAAGCAAATTGAGGCAAAACACTCTGGATTAAGTAAAGATTTAAGTTCTGCTGAAGGAGTAGTTGCCCAAATTGCAACGGAAAAGCAATCTTCTTTAAATAATATCGAAAGTGTCAAGGATAAAGAAATGACAAATGTTCAAAACTTTTTTAATAACTATACTCTAGAGCTAAAAACACAAAATGTTATAGTTGGAATACCAATATACATCTTTTACTTCCTTGATCCTAATACAAATAGAACTACTGAAAGAGCGCCGATATTACCAATATTGATAGATAAAGGAAAACCTGTGAAGACAAAAGTTAAAGCAAGTTTTCGGCAAAAACTTAGAGATTTAATGAATAAAGATAACGCAATGATAGATTTAGTAGAAACTCAAGGTGATAAAAATAATTTAATGGAGATGAAGAACTTAGATAGTCGATTAGAAGATTCAATTAATGATCTAAGAATTCGAAAAATCCTAAACAAGAGACAAGCTGAAATGGCAAAAGATGTAATTGCTAACTTAATTTGGTAAAAAAATATTATTTTTTAAAATCTTTATTTTTATAATTTTCTTGAATTTATGTATATACCATCGTTTTTCCACAACATTCAGGAATAGGTTGATATACACATTCTTCTGAGCAGCAACATAATAAATATCCATTTTTAAGTATCATAGATTTATCACAGCATTTTGGTACCTCTTGCTCCTTCCCACAAACCGAACAAATTAATTTTTCTCCCATTCTTAACATCACTTATTCATTAATTTTATCCAAAGATTCCAAAACAATAAACAAACTAAAATAGTACTATTATTATTTATAATCCTCATGCAAGAACTATTTGTATAAGGAAGGTAAAATTCATTAAAACTTTGTGAATTATAAGAATTATAATTGTAAGACCTTTCCTTTTAAAAATCTTCAAAAATTATGTTATATATAAATTATTTTAATTATTCTAAACTTGAGGAGTACAAAATGTCTAAAAAATTAACTTTAAAAAATACATTTAAACTTTATGAAGATGCGCTTAAATTAATACCGGGGGCAATTTTAGGAATAAGACGCCCAAGTAATTTTATTGAAGGTGAATATCCGATATTTTTTGAGAAGGCAAAAGGTGGAAAGGTTATTGATGTTGACGGAAATGAATATATTGATATGTTGTGTGCTTATGGACCAATAATAATTGGACACAGAGAAGAGGAAATTGATAATGAAGTTATAAAACAAATCAAAGATAAGGGTTTTTGTATGTCATTGACCCAACCAGTACAAAATAAGTTAGCTCAAAAATTAAAATCATTAATACCCTGTTGTGAAAAGATGGTTTTTGTTAAAACAGGTTCAGATGCTACAACAACAGGAATTCGAGTTGCTCGAGCATTTACAAAACGTTTTAAAATACTTAGATGCGGATATCATGGATGGCATGATTGGGCTATAGGTCATGAACTTTCTGGAGGGATACCTAAGAAACTATTTGAAGATGTGCATGAATTTGAATTTAATAATTTTAATCAAGTAGAAGAGTTGATGAAAAAATATGGTGATGATGTAGCAGCTATTATTACTACACCTGTTAATCATCCAGGAGGTCATAAAGTAGAGATGCCAAACCCAGGATTTTTAGAAGGTCTTCGAAAAATTACTAATGAGTATGGTTCTTTATTGATGTTTGATGAAATTCGCACTGGGTTTCGGTTTGATCTAGGAGGAGCACAAAAATTATTTGGTGTAATACCTGATCTTGCTGCTTTTGGAAAATCAATGGCAAATGGTTATCCTATAAGCTTCCTTGGAGGAAAACAAAAGATTATGGATGTATTGGTCGAAGAAGTTTTTCTTAGTTCAACTTTTTTCCCTAATAGCTTAGCACAAATTGCGTCACTTAAGACAATAGAGATCTTAGAAAGGGAAAAAGTCTTGGAAAATATTAATAAAAAGGGAAATGAATTCGCTAAAAAAGTAATTGACTTGATCGAAGAAAGTGGTGTTCCATGTGTTTTCTCTGGGGGACCTTGGATGCCTTATATTACATTTGAGCATGATCCAAATCTTTTATATAAAAAATTACGTGAGGAATTTTACACACAATTAATTCGTCGTAAAGTTTTTCTTCAACCATTTCACCACGGCTATATTTGTTATCGACATACAAATGAAGATTTAGATTTTGCCGCTGATATGATTAGTGAATCTTTAAATGAATGTAAAAAAATGATCAAGTGAAAAATTCTATGGTTCGGCCATTGGAAGGGATAAAAGTTTTGGATTTATCAAGGGCTTTAGCTGGTCCTTATTGTACAATGATGCTAGCAGATATGGGTGCAGAAGTAATAAAAATTGAAATACCTGAAAGAGGCGATGATTCTCGAGCATGGGGTCCTCCATTTATCGAAGGAGAAAGCGCCTATTTTATAAGTGTTAATCGAAACAAAAAGTCCATGACTTTAAACTTAAAGAAGGAGAAATCCGTAGAGATTATTCATAGATTAATTAAACAAGCTGATGTTTTGATTGAAAACTTTCGTCCTGGTACAATGGAAAAGTTGAGTTTATCCTATGATGAAGTAAAAGAGATAAACCCAAAGATTATATATTGTAGCATATCTGGGTTTGGTCAAGATGGTCCGTATCGGTTATTGCCTGGTATGGATCAAGTTCTTCAAGGAATGGGTGGATTGATGAGCATTACAGGTGAACCTGATGGTCCTCCCATCAAGGTTGGAGTAGCTGTTGCCGATATTGCCGGTGGAATGTTCGCGGCATATGGGATAGTAGTAGCACTTTTTAATAGAGAAACGGGCGGTAAAGGACAGATGATTGATCTAAGTTTGTTAGACTGTCAAGTAGCTTGGTTAACCTATCGAGCTGGTTCTTTCTTTGCATCAGGAGAAATTCCAAAACCATTAGGCTCTGGTCACCCTGTTATTGTTCCTTACCAAGCATTTAAAGCTAAAGATGTATATGTTAATGTTGCTGCTGGTAATGATCAATTATGGCAAAAATTTTGTAAAGCTCTTGGATTGGAAAATATAATGAATGAACAGCGATTTGCTACAAATGCTATGCGGGTTAAAAATAGGGAAGAAATAATTGAAATTATCGGAGATGTAATTTGCACTAAAAAAGCTGATGAATGGCTTAAAATCTTGACTGAAGCGGGGGTACCATGTGGTCCTATCTATAATATGGATAAGATTTTTAGTGACCCTCAAGTATTACACAGGGAAATGGTAAAGGAACTTGAACATCCGACAGCAGGAAAAGTCAAAGTAACTGGAATTCCAATCAAATTATCTAATACACCTGGAGAAATCCTCAAAGCACCACCAGTTTTAGGACAACATACAAAAGAAATCCTCTCTGAATTAGGATTTAAAGAAATTGAAATTGAGAAATTGTATGAGGAAAAAGTAATTTAATTTATCTGAATTTTTTAAAAGCTAATTGGGATGTATTATATTGGATAAGCTAATTATTACTGCTGCTATTTGTGGTGCGGAAGTTACCAAAGAAATTAATAGTAATGTACCATATACAGTAGAAGAAATCGGGAGAGAAGCAGAGTCTGCATATTATGCAGGTGCTAGCATAATCCATCTACATGTTAGAGAAGATGATGGGACTCCCACTCAAGATATAAAAAGGTTCAAGGTGTGCACAGAAGAAATTAAAGAAAGATGCCCAGACGTTATTATTCAACCGTCTACTGGTGGCGCAATTGGAATGACGAACAAGGAAAGGTTACAGCCAATTTATTTAGATCCACCTCCTGAAATGGCAACTTTAGATTGTGGAACGATGAATTTTGGAGGGGATGAAATTTTTGTAAATACTGAAAATGCTATTATCTATTTTGCTGAAGAAATGAATCGTTTAGGGATAAAATATGAATTAGAATGTTTTGATAAAGGAATGATTGATATGGTGATGCGATTACATGATAAGGGATATATTAAGGCCCCTATGCATTTCAACTTTGTACTAGGTGTTGTTGGAGGAATTGGTGCTACAGCACGTGACTTAGAGTTTCTCATTGGGAGTATTCCAAAAGATTCAACTTATACTGTTTGCGCAATTGGTAAGCATGAATTTCCAATGGTCTCATTATCAATTAAAAAAGGAGGGCACGCTAGGGTAGGCTTTGAGGATAATGTATATCTCTCGAAGGGCGTATTAGCAAAATCGAATGGAGAATTAGTGGAAAAAGTGGTTAGTATTGCAAATGAATTTAGAAGAGATATTGCATCTCCGAATGAAGCACGAAAAATCCTAGGTATATTATAGTCAAATTAAATAGAAAAATAAAAGGTAATTATGTATAAGGAATTAGCAAAATATTATGATTTAATTTATTCTTGGAAGGATTATAAAAAGGAATCTAAGAAAATCAATAAATTAATTAAAAAATATAAGAAATCCGATGGGAATAAGTTACTTGATGTAGGATGTGGAACAGGAAAGCATCTAGAATATATTAAAGAAAACTTCTCCTGTACAGGTATTGATTTGAATGAAGAAATGATAGGTGTTGCAAAAAATAATATTAGTGATGTAGATTTCAAACCAGCAGATATGATAAATTTTGATTTAAATGATAAATTTGATGTAATAACCTGTCTGTTTAGTTCAATTGGATATTTAAAAACCTATGATAATTTAGAAAAAACCATTTTAAACTTTGCGAAACATTTAAAAACTGGTGGGGTTGTAATCATTGAACCATGGTTTACTAAATCTACGTATATGGTGGGACATCTTGGAATGACTACTTATGATGGAGAAGACATTAAGATTGCTAGATTAAATACAACAGCATTAGATAACGATCTATCAGTTATGGAAATGCATTATTTAATTGTTGAAAGAGATAAAGATGTAAAATATTTTGTTGATAAGCATGAAGTAGGGCTTTTTGAGATAGACAAGTTCTTAGAAATAATGATTAATGCGAGTTTTAAAGCAGAGTTTTTAAAAGATGGGTTAATGAAAGAAAGAGGTCTGTATATAGGTATAAAATCATAAAAAATATAATATATAACATGATGAAAAGAGATTATTATGAAAAAAGGAAATAAATATGGAACTCATAGAGTTATTCTTCCTAAAGGAGCACTTCCACAACCTGCATTAAAAATATCAAACGATATGGAGATTTTTGATAATGAAATTTTAATCGATGTAGACTACCTCAATATTGATTCTGCTAGTTTTACGCAACTCAAAGAAGAAGCGAAAGGAGATATCGAAAAGGTTAAAACGAAAATAATGGAAATTGTAAATGAAAGGGGTAAAATGCAAAATCCGGTGACTGGTTCTGGTGGAATGCTTATTGGAAAAGTGGAGAAAATTGGAGATTCATTGAAGGGTAAGGTCAAAATAAAAGAAGGAGATAAGATTGCCACATTAGTTTCACTTTCCTTGACACCACTACGAATTGACAAAATTCTGGATGTTAACCCAAATATCGATAGAGTAGAAATTGATGGAAAAGCAATTCTTTTTGAAAGTGGTATCTATGCAAAACTTCCTGAAGATATGGAGGATACATTAGCATTGGCAGTTTTGGATGTAGCAGGAGCACCAGCTCAAGTCAAAAATTTAGTGAAATCAGGTAATACAGTTCTAATCTTAGGAGCAACAGGTAAGTCTGGATTAATGTGTTCTTATGTTGCTAAGAAGCTAGTTGGCAATAATGGGAAGGTTATCGGTCAAGCGAGAAATGAAAAAAGGGCAGTATTTTTGCGCGATACTGATTTTTGTCATGAAGTAATAATTGCTGATGTTTATGAGCCCACAGATGTACTAAAAAAGACTTTAGAAGTAAATAATGGAAATGAGGTCGACATTTCAATAAATTGTCTAAGTATTCCTAATACCGAATTATCTTGCATTCTTCCTGTTAGAGATGGGGGGATTGTATATTTCTTTTCCATGGCTACTAGCTTCACTAAAGCTGCACTTGGAGCAGAGGGTGTAGGAAAAGATGTATCGATGATTATAGGTAATGGTTACACAAAAAATCATGACCAAATAGCATTAGATATACTAAGGGAATCAAATGTCTTAAGGAAAATATTTGAAGATAAATACGTAAAAAAGTGATGGTGTAAATCATCAAATTAAACAAAATTTTTAGTTTAGGAAATCTTTATTTTAATTAGATTCGAATTAGAGTTTAAATTTATTATTATGAAAGTTAGTAGACGAAAGGAAATATTTTCTCATGTAAATGATGAGGATTGGAATGATTGGAAATGGCAAGTTAAAAATAGAATAACGACGTTAGAAGAACTTAAAAAGTGTATCAAATTGACCAAAGAGGAAGACGATCCTAGAATCTTACAAGAATATAGGATGGCAATTACCCCCTATTATCTATCCTTAATCGATCCCGATGATCCTTATGATCCTGTTAGAAAACAAGCAATTCCAACAAATCTTGAATTAGTAAGATATACTGGAGACCTTGAAGATCCACTTAGTGAGGATGTTGATTCTCCTGTTGAGGGGTTAACTCATCGTTATCCTGATAGAGTACTCTTGTTAGTTAGTGAAACTTGCTCCATGTATTGCAGACATTGTACACGAAGACGATTTGCTGGCCATCACGATATGGCTCCTCCACAGTCACAAATAGATGCTTGTATAGAATATATAAAAGACACTCCCACCATAAGAGATGTTCTTTTGTCTGGAGGAGATGCTTTATTAGTATCTGATAAAAAATTGGAGGATATTTTAAAAAAATTGAAAGAAATACCTCATGTAGAAATAATACGAATTGGTTCTAGAGCACCAGTAACAAATCCATTCCGAATCACTCCAGAATTATGTGAAATGCTTAAAAAATATCAACCTATATGGTTTAATACACACTTTAATCACTCAAATGAAATCACGGAAGATTCTACGAAAGCATGTGAGATGTTAGCCGATGCTGGAATTCCACTTGGCAACCAATCAGTATTATTAAGGGGTGTCAATGACTGTATACATATCATGAAAAAGTTAGTTCAGGATTTAGTAAAGATTAGAGTAAGACCTTATTACCTTTATCAATGTGATCTTTCTTTAGGACTTGGGCATTTTAGAACCAGTGTAGCTCAAGGTATTGAAATCATTGAAGGACTGAGAGGTCATACTTCGGGATTATGTGTTCCAACTTTCGTTGTTGATGCTCCTGGTGGAGGTGGAAAAATTCCTGTGATGCCGGATTATACTATCTCGCAAGGAAATACTCGTGTTGTATTGAGAAACTTTGAAGGTGTCATAACAACCTATGAGGAACCAGCAGATTACATACCTA
Organism: Promethearchaeota archaeon; assembly: GCA_030603385.1. Classification (GTDB taxonomy): domain Archaea; phylum Asgardarchaeota; class Lokiarchaeia; order Sigyniarchaeales; family SOKP01; genus Loki-b32. The sequence goes on from JAUVXW010000014.1 coordinate 54,383, forward strand.
ATTGTCATTGTGAAGACTGTGAAAAACAAATCGGAGTTAGTGCTTTATTGAGTGGTCAAAAAATGACGATTGAACCAGAAGATCTTGTAAGAAAGATAAGAAGGGAAAAACTTAGTAAATAATGGATAAAAATATAAATATTTCCCAGTTTTCTTAAATAATTCTTTTTTGGTTTTCGAGCAGGCTAATTTTTTCTTGAATGCTGATAAATTGATTGGATTTATATCTTCCAACCATTTCTTTCCAGATTGACCTATATTTATAAAAATATTCTGAGATTTCAAGTGGATCTCCAAATAATACATAATATGATTCAATTATTTCAATTTTTAAAAAAAGAGGTAAGAGTTCAAAAATTTTTATATCATAACTGGGGGTGATTTTTTCTAATAAAGACAACCACAATTTTGAATTACTCTCTTTATCTTTAACTTTTGTGATTATAGCAACATCCACGTCAGATCGATTTAAGATAAAATTACCCTTAACAAAACTTCCATAAAGAACAGTCCAATAATTATTACAAAAATCTAAATTTTTCTTAATTTTAAGCATTGAATTTGATTTTTTCACTAATAATCACTTCCACTTCTTTTGCAAAAGTTATTAGCGTCTCTACAACTCTATTCTTATTTTGAAATACAATTTCTTCTTCTATCTTGTTATATTTATATACAAGAACATTTCTTAAACCATTCCATTTACGTAGTTCATTAATAAGTCCCGGTGTAAATATGGATAATTTTTCTATTTCGTCTAAATTTGAATAGTCATCTTTAACAGTTATACCTAAGTCTTTACATAGCATCGCAACAACATCCATAGACGCATCAATAGAAATTTGAAGACGATAAAACAAGGCATCGAGAAAAAACTTATTATCATCTAACTTTTCTGGTAAAACAGTAATCTTATCAATGATAAACTCTAATTTTCTTTTATACTGTTCTATGCGATTCATTATATTAATTTTTGCGTTTTTCTCTATTAATATTTACTGTTTTTATGTGATATATATCAAATTAATTTCAATTAGGAAATATTAGTTTTAATTAATTAAATACATATATTGAACTAGAAGAGTCATTTATCTGGATGCTAATATGAAGAATATTACTTACTAGAAAAATATACTTCTTTTACTTAAGTAGGCAAGTTAGACTACAATTATTAATTGATATATCTAACTAATTTTTTTAAAAATATATCTCTAATTGTATCTCAACATCACAATGTTCTTAATTTTTATCAATTTTTAATAGATTGATTGATTATTCATAATATAAAATGACTTTCATAGAAGAATTTATCAAGAAGACCAGAGAATATATAGTTATTTCCATTATAGGTTTAGCTAAAAACGTCAGTAAGACTACTACATTAAATTTTCTTATTTCAAATCTTACAGAAAAATATAAGCTTGGTTTAACCTCTATCGGTAGAGATGGAGAAAAATATGATGTTATTACTGAACTACCAAAACCTCGAATCTATGTTAAGGCAGGGACTTATGTTGTAACAGCAAAACATTGTTTTGAAGTTAGTAAAATAAAATTTGAGATAATTAAAAATACAGGATTTAATACACCTTTAGGAGAGATTATGATTTTAAAGGCTGTAAGTGAAGGGTTCATTGAACTAGCTGGCCCCTCAATAAATAAACATTTGTTTAAAATCTGCTCAGATTTAAAAAGCTTAGGATGTGATCTTATTTTAGTGGATGGAGCATTTGATAGAAGATCATATGCTACACCTTTAATTTCAGATGCTACTATACTATCAACTGGTGCTTCTGTATCAAGAAATATGAATGAAGTCATTGATTTAACAATTCATACAATTAAGTTATTAAATTTAGAGCAGGAGAAAAATTTAAAAATCAAAGAGCTTTCTAAAAATGTTTTAAAAAAGTCAAAAGTGAGCATTATTGATAAAGCCTATTCAGTAAATTCTTTAAATGTAGTAACTGCGTTAGATGCCGCGGAGGAAATCATTCAAAATTTAAAAGACGATTCTCAATATGTTCTAATAAATGGTGCTGTGACAGATAAACTATTAGAAGATCTAATGAAATCCACACAAAAATATAAAGGAATTACTTTTATTGTGGAAGATGGTACAAAATTATTTTTAAGTCAAAAAACAACAAAAAAATTTCTCAAAAAGGGTGGGATTCTAAAGGTTTTAAACCCTATAAATATAATTGCAATAACGATAAATCCAACTTCTCCGTATGGATATAAATTTGATAAAGATAAATTTTTAAAATCATTACAAGAGGAATTAAAAATTCCTGTTTATAACCTTGGAGTAAATGATTAATTTTTTAGGATTTTTATTAAAAAAAGTGAGATAAGTGAAAGAAAAAGAAATAAACCGAAGAAGTAAGTTAAATTTAGATTTTTCAATTGTAGAAAAAGCAAGAGAAGCAGCAAAGGTCATTGCGTTAGATACTCAGAAATTCATAGTTCAGCATACAACTACCACAATTGAAAGGACAGTCTGCAGATTATTTGGTATTGATGGTGTAGATGAATTTGATATACCATTACCAAATATCGTAGTTGATAATATAGAAAAGGGAAATGGTTTAGGGATCGGTGCTGCAATCCATATAGGAAATGCAATATTGCATACTAATCTTTCACCTCAAGAAATTGCAGAAAAAGTTGTAAAAGATGAATTAGATTTAACTAAACTTTCTCTAAAAGACATTTCAGAAATAAAAGCAACAGTAAACATAATTGCTCAAGAAAAATTGGCACTTATTACTCAAAAAAAGAAAACAAGAGATAAATTACTCAAAAAGTATGGTGATAAGGAAGGACCTCTTATTTATGTTATTGTAGCAACGGGTAATATTTTTGAAGATATTATTCAGGCTCAAGCAGCAGCTAGACAAGGAGCTGATGTAATCGCAGTTATAAGGTCTACAGTTCAGAGTTTACTAGATTATGTACCTTATGGCGCTACAACTGAAGGTTTTGGGGGAACATATGCTACCCAGGAGAACTTTCGATTAATGAGAAAGGCATTGGATGAGGTTGGTGAAGAATTAGGACGATATGTTAGGTTAACAAATTATTGTTCTGGTTTATGTATGCCTGAGATTGCAGCACTGGGTGCGTTTGAAAGACTTGATATGATGCTTAATGATGCTCTATATGGAATCCTTTTTCGAGACATAAATATGAAAAGAACCATTGTCGATCAATATTTTTCAAGAATGATAAATGCTTATGCGGGAGTAATTATTAATACAGGTGAAGATAATTATCTAACTACTGCAGATGCATTTGAAGCAGCTCATACTGTTCTTGCTTCTGAATTTATTAACGAACAATTTGCGCTGCTTGCAGGGTTGAAAGAAGAACAGATGGGCTTAGGTCATGCGTTTGAAATGAATCCTGAATTAGAGAATGGGTTTTTGTATGAACTTGCTCAAGCCCAAATGGCTCGAGAAATATTTCCAAAAGCTCCTTTGAAATATATGCCTCCTACAAAATTCAAGACAGGTAACATCTTCAAAGGCCATATTCAAGATGCATTATTCAATATGATTACAATTATGACCAACCAAAGAATACATCTACTAGGTATGTTAACCGAAGCAATACATACCCCCTTTATGGCAGATAGAGCTTTATCTATAGAAAATGCACGTTATATCTTTAAAAATATGAAATCAATAAGTGAGGAAATTGAGTTTAAAAATGGGGGAATAATGGAAAAAAGAGCCAATGAGGTTCTTATTAAAGCATATAATTTACTAAAAGGAATTGAAAACCAAGGACTATTTAAAACCATTGAAAAAGGGATTTTTGCTGGAATTAAACGATCTATGGATGGCGGTAAGGGGTTAAGTGGAGTAATTTTAAAAGAGAAAGAATACATTAACCCATTTATGGATTTAATGAGTTATGAATTAAAAAAAGGAGGGATTTAAGATGGGAGGAGGATTAAATTCAACTAAAAAAGAGGATTTTGATAAATCTCTTGATTTAACAGAAGTAAAGCCATATGGGGATACGATGAATGACGGAAAAACACAAGTGAGCTTTACTCTTCCTATAAACGATAGTGAAAAAGCAATTATAGCAGCTCAAGAATTAGCTAAGAAAATGGGTATAAAAGACCCAACTATAGTTTATCATATCCAATTAGATATAGGGTTTACATTTTTTATACTTTATGGTTCTTTAATTCATACTATTGATTTTACTAAAATTAAAGTAGAATCAATAGAAGTAGAAGCATTGTCAATAAAGAAGATTAATGCCTATATAAAAGAAAGCTTTAAGCGTAAAATTGTTGTTCTTGGTGCAACCACAGGCACAGATGCTCATACTGTAGGAATTGATGCGATAATGAATATGAAAGGATTTGCAGGTCACTATGGTCTTGAAAGCTACGAAATGATTGAAGCTTATAATCTTGGCAGTCAGGTAACAAATGAAGAATTCGTGAAAAAGGCAATACAATTAAAGGCTGACATTTTGCTTGTTTCACAAACAGTTACCCAAAAAGGGATTCATGTTAAAAATTTAACTAACTTGGTGGAACTCTTAGAGGCAGAAGGGATTAGAGATAAAATTATTTTGATTTGTGGAGGTGCACGAATTAGTAATGAATTAGCAAAAGAATTAGGATATGATGCGGGATTTGGACCAAATACTTATGCTAATATTGTTGCTACTTATGCAATTAAAGAGCTCTTTGGAAGGATGAATAGATAAGAAATTAATAACTACACTAAAAAAAAAAAAAAGATTATTTATTGAGTAAATTTTAACTTTTAATCCTTTTATTTTTTTCTTTTTTTTTACTCGGTTTTTCGAGTTAGGATAATAATCCATAACGATTTTTAATTCGTCGGCGTAATACATCTTCGGAATTAAAGTAAATATATCCCGAGTTCTGTGCTTCATAAGGAAGCATTAGTTTAAAATTGGAATTCCTGGAAGACTCAAAAGAAGAAGGCTTCATGATTAAATTGGGGCGTCCTAATTTATACGCGGTCAGCGCTTTCAGCAGTGCTAAAATATAAAGAATTGATCGAAGCTTTATCGCCGCATCCATTCCCCGCGTATTCATCCGAAAGGCATTGTAAAACGTATTATTGTAAGAATTTCCTTGTTCAATCATCGGTCGAAAGCTGTAGATCTTGAGAAAATACTCATCCGACCATCCTTTTGGGATATAGTCTATGTTGAAGAAAAATCCTTTTTTTAACTCTCTTACAGGATGGGTTTTCAGGTTTTTTCGCGCTCGAATAATTGGTATTAGCCCTTTAAACCGGATATTCTCCATGTTTTGCAGAGAATAGGGTTCCGAATCTGCGATGAGTACTTGCCATTCATATTCTGTTTGTGAAAAAAAATCTTCCATTGTTTCTTTAAACGCGAGGATATCGTTCCGATTTCCGGCAAACATCTTGAAATGTATGGGAAACCAGCGATTAAAACAATGAGCATATAATATTCCTGGATCATATCCTACTCCCTTTTTTATGCCATTATGTCGACAATATCCAGCATCAGGATCAGTATATGTTGAGTGTCCTTTCTTTTTATTATTGTTACAATTTGAACGTATGAATTGGCCATCCCAAATTAGGATTCTTGGGATAATAATCCCACAATCAATGCATTCCTTTACCAATAGCTGAAAAAACTCAAAAAGCGCTTCAGACGGGATTCTGGTCATTACATAACTGATATCTTGTGCTTTTGGAAAGAATTTAGGGTTATGAGTAATGCTGAATAAGGGCGGATAAGAAAGAAATCTCCCCATTCTTTCAATTCCAGAGTAATTCTTAAAGCCCAAGTTAATCCGCAGCATTTCATATGCAAGTACATCTTCAATAAACATATCCTTAAATGAAACGCCGTCATCCTCAAGAACACCTTGTAAATCCTGGAAAAAGCTAAAATCGTTAAATTCAAATAGGTTTTCAAAGAATCCACCAAATCCTTTAAGATACCGATGCATATCCCATTCCATTTTAGAGATCACTCCCATTCCAAAATCTTCAAAACGAGGGATTTTCACGCGAGGGAACCGATATAAGTATTTATCCTTTAGTTTAGGCTCCCAATCTATGAAATCTTGAATCCTTTTCTGAGATTTAGATAATGTCCTCGTAGTAGATGGTGCTCGCTTCCCCCAAGTGGGATGTATTGGAATCCATCGAAATCTTTTTCGGGCAATTCTGTAATCTTTTGGAACGTTCATGTCGTACTGTTCAATAGATATTAACCCTATAAAATCTGTCAATTGTGTTTGGTAAATACTGGGCTTTATTTTGTATAAGATTATTATCATGATGAGTCAATTTTATGATCTATAATAAAACATTAGATAATCGCCTATTTATTCTTTTTGGTTAATGTCTAAATCTACAATTGATCACTTATAACTTTCATCCCTTAGATACTCTTCAATATGAATAGAATCTTAGAGAACTTAACCTTGGTGCTTTGATTTTACGCTCGCTTCTCTTGTAATGGAGGTTTCAAATCGCACGACATAAATCTAATAGGTATAGAACTATTATAAAGGAAGTAATTAATACAAGAATAAGTAAAAAAAATAAAAAAATTAAAAGTTAAAATTTACTCTATTATTATTTGATTATTTTTCTTCCACTTTCTAATAGTTAAAATATAAGACTGATTCTCGAACTTTCCATATATCCCAGAAATAGTATCGCATTGGTTTATACGTCCAAGTTTCATACAAAGCTAATTGATCGTAAGCATGAGGACTTGGAACTCCCATGTAGTTGACAAATCCACTTTGCCCGGGTGGAATTACGTTGACTGCATGTGGTGCGGGTTTCCACCATCGATTCCACCCTCTTCCTTTTATCATTTCTGCTATCTGGTTATAGGTACCACGATTCATACCATGCATAGTTGGAGCTGGTAAAGCACCTTGTGCGCTAAATGTTACTGTTTGAATCGGAGTAAGCCAAGTTGACATGTCTGGTCCGTATTTTGATTGTAAGTATATAATGGCTTCTTTAAGTACTCGATTTATAACTTCATATTTCTCTTCGCCATTTAAATAATCATAGTATAATGGCAATTTTGAATCTACACCATCAAATACGTGTATTAATGTACTTGTTCCTGCTCCTGCACCAGAAGGAATGTCATCGTCAAAAACTTCATTATCTATATTACGATACCATCTTTCGAAGATTGTAAGTCCTGGATCATCATATGTAGCTGTAGGATCAGGCCAACTTGGATTTAATACATCATTGTAATGAAGGTTCCATCCTTCCAAGTATGGTAAAGCTGCTTGAATGTCAGGATCCATAGATGTGCTCGCTGCTTCAATTAGATCATCAAGAAAACTCATTGCAGGAATGTGATTGTATCCCGCATCCATGTTTATTCTATTCATATCTTCAAAAGAGATTTTATCATCAGATGCCAGAAGATCTTGTATTCGTTTGACACGATGCCCTTCACCCCAATCTGCTTCTCCATATGGCCAATCTGCTATTGGTTTATTATTCCAATTAGCAAGAAATCCTTGTTTTGGATCGATGCACTTAGGCATTTCACTAAATCCTGTAAGACCAACCCATTCTTCTTCACCCGTTCCGTATAAAGGTAATCTGTCATCAATAGGTCGACCATCCCTTCCTGTTTCTGGTTTTATTGGAAATGTTCCAGCATGCCAAAATCCTACTCTTCCATGTCTATCCGCCCATAAGAAGTTATGATTCGGTTGTATTGTTTTAACAGCTTTTTGAAAATCCCAGATATTTCTTGCTTGTTGAAAGAGAGACCAACCTTCTTCTGCGGCCATCTCATTCTTATAGTATGGTGCTTTTATTGTGAAAGCAAGATGGTTAACCTCGTCAATAAAGAGTATCGGACCATGTACCGTACGATAGATCTCTTCTTCTCTAGTAGGTTCAAAAGGGGAATAAAATGTTTCAGTTCTGACTTCCATATCTATAAATTCACCATTATACAAGTATTGAGTATGATCAGTTGGATTTAGAGTTTCAATATAGGTATCCATTACATCTGAACCCCCAGTTGTAGATGTCCAAGCGCCGTCTTTACTAACACCAATTAATATTGAAGGTGATTGGGGCATCATCATACCCACAGCATCAATACCAGCACCATGCAATCCCATTTCTAGGACAATCTGAGGAATTGTTTGACCCATTTGAGGCCCTCCTAATTCCATTGCATTGCGTGTTGTCGTCTTTTTTGGATGAACAACCCATGCGTTACTTCCAAATTTGGTTGGAATCCCAAGAGATTCGAATAATTGAGTTTGTCCCATTTGTATTTGTTCATATTCATTATACAATGTTCCAAAATTTCCAGGTAATTCCATCATGGGATTAGATATTTTATTGTTAGAAAATTTGCCTCCAGTACCAGGAATTGTAACTTCAGCACCTGGATCTTGTTGAGGATAAAGATCATTAAACATCAACCATCCTTCCGTTTCTCCATGTGCCGCTTGCAATGCTTGCAATGCTGCAAAATATGAAAGTTCATTTCCACCAGTTCCGCCAAACCTCCAAGCCATCATAACCGTAACAACTACACTATCTTCGATAGAGAATGGTTCAAGCGGGAGTTCATATGCAAGATATTCTGCGGGAACAAGAGATGGATCTCCCCCCGCGAGGGCAGTTAAAGCTTCTGTAATATAGTAATTAATACCATCAATATATGCTAAATTCATTTCTTTTAACTTTGCTTTAGGGTTAATAGGTTCCCACTTATCAAAAATTTCTTTTAATTCTTCCCTACTATATCCTAATTTCCTTGTTTCATAATCTTGATCAATAGTTGCCAAACCAAATTCCGCTAGATTTCCGAAAGCAGATCGTCTGTAGATATCTGCTTGCCATAATCTATCCTGAGCCATAGCGTATCCTGCGCCAAAACCCAAACCCTCTTTAGTCTTTGCAAAAACATGCGGAACACCATAATCATCTCTAATAATTGTAATTCTTTTACGATTCCAGCCTTTACATGCATAGACAGGAGATAATGGGATAAACAATAACAAGACCATTAATGACAGAGCAAGAACTGTTATTTTTTTTTTCATTTTTTTGAGATCACTTTTTTTTGGATATTCATTTTTATAAAATTTATGCAAGTAATATGTTTGACACTTTAATATATAAATCTTCTTTTTTCGAAATTAAAGTTTAAAATATAAGTAGATTTAGACAATTTTATAATGATAACTTAGTAAATGACATACTTTTAAGAAAATTAAATAAACTTGCATAATCCCCAAATTAATTTGAAAAAAGTTTAATGAATCTTTTCATTTCATTTTATAGTAATCTGTTAATATAAGATAAATTTGAATCATCATGCCAAGTTCTAAAGAGTATATTGATTTAGATAATGAATATTGCGCTCATAATTACCATCCTATTCCTGTTGTGATATCAAGAGCAGAAGGGGTTTGGGTTTATGATCCAGAAGGAAAGAAGTATTTGGACTGTTTATCAGCATATTCAAGCCAGAATACGGGGCATTGTCATCCCGAAATTATCGCAGCTTTAAAAGAACAGGCAGATATTGTTACCCTAACTTCGCGGGCATTTCATAATGATTTAATGGGTCCATTTTTGAAAATGTTAGCCGAAGTTGTGGGCCCACACATCAACGATCCAACAAATTCGGGTATAATGAGCATTCCTATGAACACAGGAACTGAAGCAGTTTCAACGGGATTAAAAGTAGCTAGAGCATGGGGTTATATTAAGAAAAAAATCCCAAAAAACGAAGCTAAGATAATTGTCTGCAGAAATAATTTTCATGGAAGGACAATTACTATTGTAGGTTTTAGTTCTGATATTTCAGTTCGCTATCATGAAAATTTTGGACCATATACCCCGGGATTTATCATGATACCGTATGGAGATGCTAAAGAATTAAAGAATACAATTTTAGATTTAGGACCTGAAAAAGTTGCTGCTTTTTTGTTTGAGCCCATTCAAGGCGAAGCGGGAGTAAATATCCCTCCAGAAGGATATTTAAAAAAGGTTAGAGAAATTTGCACAAAATATAATGTTTTGATGGTATTAGACGAGATTCAGACTGGTTTTTGTCGAACTGGAGAATTTTTTGCATGTGATCATGAGAAGGTGAAGCCAGATATGTTATTGTTGGGTAAAGCTCTAGGAGGTGGGGTTTATCCTGTTTCTGCATGTGTGGCGACTAAAGAAATAATAGGTCCTGATGTAATTAAACCTGGTACTCACGGGAGCACTTTCGGTGGAAACCCATTAGCATGTGCTGTAGCAATGAAATCTATAGACATTCATTTACGCGAAAATCTCGCTGAACGAGCAAAAGAGATGGGTGCTTATTTTATTAAGAGACTCAAAGAGGTTGCAGAAAAAAAAACAAAAATTCCAATCAAAGACATAAGGGGAAAAGGACTACTGGTTGCTGTTGAATTTGCTGAAGATGCAAGGTATATTGTTGAAGAATTAAAAAATAATGGAATTTTAGCAAAAGATACTCATTCTACAACAATTAGGTTTGCTCCTCCATTGGTTATTACACGAGAAGAAATTGATTGGGCTATTGAAATTATTGAAAAAGTACTCATCATGTAAATTTCAACTTTTAAGGTTAATTCCTAACTTTTTAATTCTTATTTAATTTTTTCCTCTTAGCGTGAGCAACAATAATTTAAAAAAAGGACTTACTTTCGGATTAATTGGAGTCTTTTTAATAGGTCTGCAGCCGGTTATTTCCAACGCACGACCTTCAATTATCGATCCCTTTATTTTTGCTGCTATGACAGCTCTAGTTGAAGCATTAATCTTCTTACCATTGTACCTCATTGAAAGAAGAGGATTAATTCAAAATAAGAATAAAGGATTTGATTTACAAATTAGAGATTTATTGTTGAACGGGTGGAAGAAAAAGAAAAATTTATATCTCCTTATTACAATAGGCATTATCTTTAGCGTTGTTCCTGTCCTTTTATATATAGGTTTCGAAATAGCAGGAGCGATCAATAGTTCTCTTGTATTGAAAAGTGAAATAATATTCGCATTAATTTTTGGATCAATAATTCTCAAAGAAAAAAGAATCTCTAAAGTACAAATTATATTTTGTTTGGTTCTATTCTTCGGATTACTCCTTGCAATTACTCAAGGTTCATTTAATTTATTAGAATTTAACTTAGGTGTGATTATCTTAACCATAAGTGTTGCTCTATTTACATTTATTCATACGTTTACAAAAGCTGCATTTGATAGAAATGAAATATTTCCTACCCAAGTTGTTTTTGTGAGAAACCTGATGAGTGGATTAATCTTATTTATATTATATCTATTTATTTTCCCTCTTGAAAATGTGCTGCTCATGTTTAATTTTCAAAACTTCATATTTATTTTGTTAATGGGTGTTGATTACGGTTTTAGCCTATTTCTTTGGTATAAAACCTTGACTTATATAGAAATAGGGAAGGCAAGTATCGTCAATTCTTTAACACCTATAATATCAGCCTTTTTTGCTTGGATGATTCTGGGTGAGATATTTACTATATTCCACCTATTTGGTACTATAATCGTCATTCTTTCAATTTATATTATCGTGAGAGAGAAAGAAGTCTCAAAAATATAATGTTAAAACTTATTAAAGATAGATCTGATTTCGACTGATAAAACTATGATTTTATTTCAAATATTTAATATGTAAGGTTTTCTTAAGTTTAGATAGGTCATGAAAACAAATTTTTCTCAAGCGAAGAGTTGGATTGCTTCTTCGATTAATGATATAAAAAGAGTATTAAATGACCTTAGTTTAAAGGATTTCTCCCGTGTTGCCTTTACAAGTCAATTCGCTGTAGAAAAACTAAATAAAGCGATTTTGAGTTTAATTGGAATAAAAATTGAAAAAACACATAATCCATCAGAAATATTAAAGGAAGTTTTTATAGATGAGGAAACTTTAAGTATTGATGAAAAAGCAAGAGAATGGATAGAAATTATTATCCGAAATTCTGAGTTCTTTGAAAGGCAAGGTACAAAAACACGATATGGGATAATTGAGGGTGATAAAATAAGATTTCCCGAGGAAATATATAGTTCCTTTGAAGATATTCATAATTTTCTCGAAAATCTTAAAACTATAATTAATATGTATATAAAGCTTATGAAGGAAACTTTCAGACTCTCTAAGAAGGAATTTGAATCAATAGAAGTGTTAAAAGAATTAGAAGGTGAAATAAGTAAATGGATATAAATCTCTCTTTTATAAAAAATGAATATTTTTTAAGAAAGTTAGAAAATTGTATTAATCAATTATTTCGCATAAAGAAAGAAATACAAGGAATAATATTATTTGGTTCTTTAGCTAGGGACAAAGCGATTTATTCTGCTAAAAAAATAAGTGATATTGATATAATTGTTATTTTTAAGGATAATCAACTCCCAAAAAACCATAATGAAAGAATTAATCTTCAAATTAAACTAATGGATTTAAAAGAATTAGGTTTTGATTCTTTATGGATGACAGAATCCGAATTTAAAAACTTAGTTCAAATTAAAGCTGACATGATTTTAGACGTTTTAAATGAGGGAATTGTCTTATATGATCCATATAGCTTAATAAATGAACAAAAAGGCAAATTATTTAAAGAATTAGAAGAAAAAGGTGTAATCAAACGTGAACATTATTGGATATGGCCTTTAAAAAATCTTGGAGATGAAATTGAGTGGTAGAAATTAACTTCCTATTATGGTTTTAAGAATTCCTTTTTAAAAAGTTAAGACTTAATAATCATATATTTTTTTCTACTAATATTATGAAATTTGGGTATTTTGTAAGAAGTACAGTTTTTACTTATCCTGAAGTTAGAGATTTATCAATAAAAGTAGACAAATTAGGATTTGACTCGATTCATGTAAATGATCATTTTCTAGGTATGGATGCGAGGCAAGATAGAAAAGAACCAATGTTAGATGCTATGATGTTACTGACAGCGTTAGCTGTGGAAACAAAGAAGGTAAAACTTGGTCAAATTGTGTTATGTAATTCTTTTCGAAATCCAGCATATCTCGCTAAAATGATTTCAACGCTTGATAATGTTTCCAATGGGCGAGCTTTATTGTGGATTGGGGCAGGATGGTTTGAAGAAGAATACAAAGCATATGGCTACCCTTTTCCCTCACCTAAAAGAAGAGTTGATGAGCTCGAGGAATCGTTGACAATGTATAAAAAGATATTTACTGAAGAAGAGACTGATTTTAAGGGAAACTTTTGGGAGTTAATACGACATAGAAATTTTCCTAAACCCATTCAAAAACCTTATCCACAAATAGTAGTTGGAACTACAGGGAAGAGAATGACTGACATTGCCTGTAAAGAAGCAGATGGGGTAAATTTAGACTTATGGTATGCTCCAAATATGGAAGATATTCCTCCAAGGATTTCTTATATTAATGAAAGGTTACAAAAACACAATCGTGATCCTTCTGAGTTTGAAATATCTCTATTCACTGCTATTACTATTGTCAATAGTCAAGAAAAACTCGACGATCTTGTAGAAAGAATAATAAAAAGAACTAGTGGGGATAAGAAACTCACTAAAGAACATATTCTGAAAAATCATTATGTAGGTTTCCCTGAAGATTTAAAGGAAAAGATGACCAGATTAGAAAATATGGGGATTAAAAAAATAGTAACCTGGATCCGAAGATCTGACTTCGAAGATTCAATAGAAGTTTTTAGTAAAAAGGTAAGGTAATTAATTCTGTTTATATATCTCTGTTCCAGCTTTTCCTTCTAATGCTTCTATTATTTTATCAATAGAAGTTATTATTGCTCTTTCACCACCTGATTCCAAGAAATTTATTACGGCTTGAATTTTTGGCCCCATGCTTCCTGCTGGAAATTGTCCTTCTTCTAAATACTTTTTTGCTTCAGAGATTGATAATCTATCTAATTCTTGTTGGTTTGGGTTTCCATAATTAAGAGAAACTCTTTCAACATCAGTAGCGATCAATAAAATATCAGCATTAATTTGTTCAGCCAATTTAGCACTAGCCAAATCTTTATCAATGACAGCTTCAACACCATACAGTCTTTTTTTCTCTTTTATTACAGGAATACCCCCACCCCCACAAGCAATTACTATCCAACTACCTAATTCCATTAATTTGTTTATCTCACGCCACTGATAGATTTTTATAGGTTTTGGAGAAGGTACAACACGCCGATAACCTTTTGCAGTTTTTACATATCCTGGTTTTGGAACATCATAAGCAGGGCCAATTGGTTTAGTGGGATTAAAAAAGGCGGGATCCTCAGCATCTACCTTGACATACGTAAGAACAGTAATAAAGAGTTTTTCTTCATCAAGACCAATTTTCATTAATTCTTCATCAAGAGTAGATTCAATCATAAAACCAATCTGACCTTGCGTTTCAGCAACTAATATTTGTAAGGGCCTTTTCGAAACTGCTTTAGTCGCTTCTTGTTGTAGTAATAAGTTACCAACTTGTGGTCCATTACCATGAGTTATGATAATATTATATTCCTTTGCTAATTCTGCAATTTGACTAATTGGTACTTGTAAATTTCGAAATTGCTCTTCAGTTGTACCTTCATCACCAAATTTGATTAAAGCATTACCGCCTAGTGCAACAATCAATGTTTTCAATTAATAAACCTCTAGGTAAAATTACATAAAAGTAAATGAAAAATAGATAATATTTAGCTTATTATTTAAAATTTTTCTTGTAAAAAGAGCATAATTGCTTTTTGAATGTGTAAGCGATTTTCTGCTTGATCAAACACAATTGATTGAGGACCATCAATAACTTCAGCTGTTTGTTCATATTCTCTCATGGCAGGTAAACAATTCATAAATGCCGCATCTGGCCTCGCAGCTTTCATTATCGATGATGTAACTTGATAAGGCATAAAGGCTTTTTTCCGTTCTTCTTCTTGTTCTTGTGGAATCCCATAGCTCATCCAGCTATCAGTATAAATTATATCAGTGTCTCTAGCAGCTTCAAATGCATCATGAACTACTTTTACCTCAGCACCACTACTTTTTGAAAGTTCTAACACTTCATCTATGACCAATTGTTCAGGTGAATAATCAGGATTTTTAGGACAGGCAACATCCATCCTCAAACCAAACATAGCACACATCCTCATTAAATCATATGTTACATTATTATTAGCATCTCCAAAATAGGATAATTTAAAGTTATCAAGTCTTCCCTTTTTTTCGTTGATTGTTTGAAAATCTCCAAGAACCTGGCATGGATGCGCAAAATCGTCAAGCATGTTAATTACTGGTACATCAGCATATTTAGCGAGATCCCAAATGTCTTGCCTTTTGAAGACACGAGCAGCGATTATATTGACGAACCTCGATGCGACTTTTGCAGTATCGCTAATGTTTTCTTTTTTGCCCAATGGAGAATCTTTAATTGAATAGAATATAGCGTGTCCTCCTAATTGTTGCATGCCTGTTTCAAAAGAAATTCGAGTTCTTAAGGATGGTTTTTCAAATAGCATCAAAAGCGTTTCTCCTTCTAAGGCAGAGTTATATTTTTTAGGATTTTTCTTAATCTCAATAGATTTATTAATAACCTTCTCGCACTCTTCTTTTGAAAAATCTGAGACTTTTAATAAATGTCGAACCATTTTTAACAATAAGTAATATTTATATACACTTGAATATAAAAAAGAAAGATTAGATTTAAGTCAAGATATATGCTTATTTATTTTTATTTTAATTCTTCTTCTATTCCAAAATCTCTTTCATATGAAAGGGTGTCTATGATTTCATGATCCTTTGAATTTAATTTTTCTGTTAATATACGACTAAGAAGTTCTCCTAATCCTGGTCCTAACATGAACCCTTGACCACACATTCCAACCGCATTAATATATCCGTCTATTTCATCAACTTTACCTATGATTGGATTGCCATCTGGTGTCATCGGATATAACCCACGCCATGTTCTCCTTACTTTAATATTTCTTAAGCGAGGTAAGAGTTGTATCATTCTTTTTGAAATTTGAGGTAAGAAAGAGCTAGTTTCTCTTCTATCAGTACCTACCATATTAGGGTCTGGAGTCAGACAAAATAATATTTTACCTTCTTTGTTTTGATAAAAATAGTAGTTTTTTGAGTTTCCAAATTTGGAGTCTATGCATGGTCTAATATCAACAACCATTGTGGTAAAGAAATTCTTTACCGGTTCAGTGATTCCTGCTTCATGAGAGTCTGGTTCAACTGGAACATCTAAACCAACCATTTTTCCAATTTCTTTTGCTTGAGCTCCAGCTGTATTAATAACATATTTAGTTTTATATTTTCCTTTTGTTGTTTTAATACCAATAACATTGTCTTCTTTAGTTAGAATACCTGTTACTTTTTCATTAAATCTATACTCTGCTTCTAATTCTTCAGAATTTCTAAAAATAGAATGTAAAGCTAATAACGGAGAAGCATTTCCATCTTCAGGACTATAAGTACCTCCCATTAATCCCTCATCATTGATTCCAGGGACTAATTCTTTGATTTTTTCCGCATCGACAAAATCGATATTTAAACCATAACTTTTCTGGAGTTTAACGGTATCCTTGAGCAGCTTTTCATCTTCTTCGGAAAAAGCTAAAAAAGTATATCCTCCTTGGGTCCACCAAATGTCGTCTCCATATTTTTCTTCCCAACTAGAAAAAATTTCTATTGATCTTTGACAAAGAAGAGATTTTCCGATATGAGAATGAGTACTCCTTATACCCCCAATTGCGTGTTTATTATCTGCTTGTGCAACTGAAGGTAATGAATCAATAACTAAAGTTTTAAGTCCATCTTTCACTGTTGCTAGGGCCGTTGGGACCCCAACACTGCCAGCGCCAATGATAATTACATCATATTCGACCAATGTTATTTTCTCTCCTTTTTTTCTTTAGCTAAAGCAAAAATACCCATTGGTACTTCCATGAATAATGGACGTTTTGTCCCTGAAGTAATATCGTCAATCGAAATACCTTCCTCTTGAAATACTCTATTGATTAAAGGAGTGCAAGTTTTTCCACCACACGCACCCATACCAATTTTAGTTAGAGCTTTTAGTTCGTTAAAATCTTTTACACCCGAGCGAATCCATTTTCGAATCTCTCCAACTGACACACGTTCACATCTGCAGATAATTATATCATCATCTGTAAAATCTCTTTGATAGATTTCAGTAGGCTCGGAATATGTGCTTTCAACCAGTTTTATAGCAACAGCTTGTTTTGCTATTTCTGATGGTAGTTTAACTGTTATTAATTGAGTTTTAGGAAATTCTTTTAGGATCCTTGTTCTATGAACTTTAAATTCGCCTAACTCTTGATCATTGTTCACAACAATAATTTTATGATCTTTTTCTAGCTTATTAGCTGTGAGTTCGAGAGGAAATGTTATAAATGGATTATTTTTATCCTTTCTGTAATCTTTTAATACAACTGCCAACCCAGGACAAACAGCAACACATTTACCACATCCTATACATTCTTGTTCATCTTTAAAATATGGTAGCTGCGTAATTAAATCGTCAATTGTTTCAATCTGTTCATTTGGGCAGACTGTAGTACAAGGGTTACAAGGAATTTCTTGGTTACAGTAGAAGACTGGAAAAATCCCTTCCTCTTTATGTGAAAAATCTATATCAACTGGGGGTGGGGGTTTTGCTTTCATAATTTCATAAAATTTCTTAAGTGTTTTTAAGTCCTCTTCTGTTTTAATTCCAATTTCTTTTAATATCTTTAAAGCTTCAATTTTACCCGTGAATATTGCTGCAGAAGCTTCCGCTATTTCTTGAGCATCCCCGGCAACCCAAACTTTTAATCCATATTCCATTGCTTTCTGGTAAAACTCATTAACTGGGTTTAAACCAACTGCAATCAATATGGTATCGCAGGTAAATGTTTTCTCATTTCCAGAAATGGCTTTAAATTTCTCATCTATCTGTGCTATCGTTATAGATTCAACTTTATTATATCCATTTGCAGAAATTATTGTATGGTTGGTAAAAATAGGAACACCTAATCGTCTTAACTTATCTTCATGGACCTTATAGCCACCACATTGGGGCATTGCTTCAATTAACCCAACCACCTCAATTCCCGCTTGAATAGCATGATAACCTGCAATTAAACCAACATTTCCTCCTCCAACAATAAAAGTTTTTTCTGCAGCTCTAATTAAATCACGATTTACTAACGTTTGAAATGCACCAGCACCATATACTCCTGGCAGGGTATTACCAGGAAAAATTAACATCTTTTCACGTGCCCCAGTGGCAACAAGAAGATATTTAGGTTTGACTAATACATATTCTTTATTATTTTTGAGAATTCCAACATATCCATCACTAAAAACTGCTAAGCACACACTATTTAGCCAAACTTGAACATTTTTGAGTGAGAGAACTGATTGCCCGAGGATTTTTGCTATATCAATCCCACGTTTCCCGGCATATACATCCTCTTGAGAACCAAAAAACTTGTGAGTTTGAAGGACCAACTTACCTCCAAATCTATCTTTATCATCAACCAATAATACATTAAGTTTTGATTCTCCTAAGATTTTAGTTGCTGAAAGCCCTGCGGGTCCAGCACCAATTACTAGAACCTCAAGATTAATAATCTCAGAATCCCCTACACTTACAGGTTTATCTTCGACAGGTAATTCTGGCAACCCATTACAACTTTTTATAATCATATCTTCAATAAGAGGAGTCATACATGCCTTAACGGGTATACCATTCGCAATTACATTGCATTGAGAACATTGACCATTAGCACAAAAAATTCCTTGAGGACTTGAATCCTTGACATGATGTCCAAAAACCTTAATTTTATTGAGAAAAAGCGCAGAGGATATAACCATCCCCTCATATCCAGATAATTTTTTACCATCAAAACTAAAGGTGATCTTTTTTCTTTCAGGTATTTCCAATATGGGATGAGATGTTATATTCTCCATTTGGATTCTTTCTAAATTATTAAATAATATATTAAATTACTGGTGTGGTTTTATTACAGATAACACATCATCAAAGTCTATGCTTAATTCTTTTATCAATTCTATTGTTGGACAGCCGTTCTGATTCCAACCACGCTCTATATAAACAGCTTCTTGGAGTTTTGAATATTGTTTTTCTCGATGTTGTCGAAGCTTCTTTATTTTTTCGTCAGTAGATTTACCTTCAATATCGAATCCTAATTCTTCAAGCTGTCCATCATATCTATCAACTCGACTCTCATATTCTAAAGGAGTTACTGGTCCAACTGCCCTGTAAGGTAAATTTGAATCATGTTCTCGAAGCCCTTTACCCAATCTAATGTTAAAAATCCTCTGAAAGTTATATACTCTTTCAGACATTTTGAGGAGATCATCCGTCGTCGATTGACGCCCCGTTACTGCTGAATAATATTCAGTGTACCATTTCACGTGATCAGGAATTTTCGCGCGAACTAACTCTCCTGTTTTAGGATCTTTAATTGGGTATTCTCGTTGGCTCAATGGTTGTATATCGTTCCAGGGGAGCTTACAGAGTCCATTTAGCGAAAACCAGGTCCTCCAATAAGGGAAGAAACGCAGAGCTTTAGCTTTATCTTCGAAAGTTGGAATTGAATTTCTAATCACATCATCAAAAATAAGCCAAGCTTCGTCATGTTGAGGCCCCTTATTTGTCAGTCCATATCCCCCTTGCTGGGCTAATGATTCTTTGGTCACATATTCGGAAAACTCTAATCCTTTATGTTCCATTCCGATATCTTGTAAAAATTTTGGATCTGCTCCATATTTCTCAGCAAAAATCTTTTTCATTTCTTTAATTCCTTGACCAACAACTAATCCAAACCCTTCTCCTTTAGCCATTTGATGTATCAATTCCATAGCTGCTTTAGCATTCCCAAAACTAAGATCCAGTCCCCCGGTAATTTCTTTATTTAGTATACCTTCTTCATAACATTCCATTACGAAAGCAATTCCGGTACCTAAACTTATAGTATCGAGCCCATATGTATCTGCGTAAAAATTAACTTCTAATACCCATTTAGGATCCCATACACCCCAATTAGAACCACAACCAGCAATTGTTTCATATTCAGGTCCATCTACAATTACTTTCTGGCCCTTAAAAGGACCTGTTAAGACTTGATGGCCTTCAGAATAGTGAGAGCAACTAACCGTGCATCCAATCCAACAACCATCAGCTCCTTCCTTTCCAGAATAGATGGTTCTCATGATTTCTCGACTATAGGGAATATCCTTTCCGCTTATTTCTTTATGCATCCCAAAACGAAAGTTTTCAGTTGGCAGAAGATCAGTCACATTCATAATATCTGGGAGATGCCCGGTCCCAACTTTACGCATTTCGTTTTGTATTGGATCAAGTTCAATAATTTCTTGACTATGCATTTTTCCAATTTTTCTAGCCCCTTCTAAATCTGCTGGATTATTTGAATTGATTGTTACTTTTGGAGAAAGGCATACTAAAGCTTTGAGATTCTTGTCTTTAAATACAGTTCCAATTCCACCCCGTCCTGCTTGTTTAGATGATGCCCAATTACGACCACGGACAAACCATGAAAAATTTAACATCCCCCATTTAGTATGTCGTGCCGCAGGTCCAGAACTTACTACTGAAACACGTTGTTTTTCAGCATCATCTTTAGCATATTTTTCTGTTAATTGTTGCGTAAGTTCGTGAGAATATTCAGAAAGTCCTTCAGAAACTTCTACTTCTTTTATTTGAATTAATCCTTCTATACCATCAATATAAATAATTACTTCATTTTTCGCTTTTCCTTGTATTTCTAATGCGTCAAATCCCGAAAATTTAAGGTATGGTCCGAAATAACCTCCAACATTAGAATCTATAATAATTCCTGTTAGAGGCGATATCGAGGTAACAATTGATTTTCCAGAACCGGGGTAAAAAATACTCCCCCCCAATGGACCAGAGGAAATACAAATCTCGTTTTCAAGATCATTCCATTTGATAATGCGATTCTTTGGAAGTGAGTTCCACATTAACCATAAATCAAAACCTTTTCCTCCAATGAACTTCTCTTTCATTTCATTTGAAACAGGTTTTATAGCAATTTCATTGTTAGTTAAATTGATATACAAAGTTCGGTTTACGTAACCTTTTTGAACCTCTCGAAGTTCGTAATTTTTTTCAGCTATAATCATCAAATTTCACTTCAATAAGAGTTGCTACTATGATATTTAAAAATTAAAAATATAAAATTATAATGATTAAACTGGGTTCTATTTTAAATTAATCCCTTATTTTAAATGTTGTTTAATAAATTTATCAAGCACTTCTTCAATAGTTGGACTTTTTATTGCTTCTATATCGTAGTTTACTCTTACTATTGGTTTGTTACTTTTAATTAATTTCCCAAGATCTATTGGACTGCCATCAATAATAACTTCCGCTTCTGCGTTATTCAGTGTTTGTTCCATATCAGCAATTTGTTGATCATTGTAACCCATTGCTGGAATAATTTCAGTAATTTGGGGAAATTCTTCAAACAGCGTTTTCATTGTGCCTGATAAATAAGGTCTGGGATCTACTATTATAGCTCCACTATTTTTAGCAGCGACATAACCTGCCCCATATGACATATTCCCATGGGTCAACGTCGGACCATCTTCAACTACTATTACTTTCTTTCCATTCAAATTTTGATTGCCTTCTACAGTTACAACAGAATTTGTATAGATTCTTATTGCATTTGGATTTAATTTATCTAAATTTTCCTCCACAATTTTAACATCTTCTGTCTTCGCACTATTCATTTTATTGATAACAAAAGCATCAGCATATCGGGCATTTACCTCACCAGGATGATATTTAAGTTCATGGCCAGGTCTTAAAGGATCAACAACTATGAATAATAAATCAGTGATATAAAAAGAAATTTCATTATTCCCCCCATCAAAAATTATAACATCTGCTTCTTTTTCTGCTTCCCGAATTATTTTTTCATAATCGACACCAGAATAGATAACAAGCCCTTGCTCGATATAGGGTTCATACTCTTCTCGTTCTTCAATTGTACATTCGTATTTATCTAAATCTTCATATTTTTCAAAGCGCATGACATTTTGCTTAACTAAATCTCCATACGGCATCGGTTCTCTAATAGCTACTACCTTATACCCTTTACTCTTTAAGTATCTATAAGTTGCTCGAGAAACTTGACTTTTTCCACATCCAGTTCTCACAGCACATATTGCAACAACCGGTTTATTAGCTTTTATTTGAGTGAATCTTCCTGATATTAAGCGATAATTAGCACCAGCAGCAAGAGCTCTTGAGGCTTTGTGCATTACTTCTTCATGAGGAAGATCCGAATAAGCAAACACCACTTCATCAACATCATTTTTTTTAATTAAATCTTCAAGTAACTCTTCTGAAACCATTGGAATTCCATCTGGATATAATTTGCCAGCTAGTTCTGCTGGATATTTTCTTTCAGCATTTCCAGTAGTACCAACGTTTTGTTCTCCAGCGATTGTAAAAGCAACTACATCATATTCTTTATTATCCCGAAATACTGTATTAAATAAGTGGAAGTCCATTCCAAGCGCTCCGATAATAACAACCTTCTTTTTCTTCATAGAAATTGACCATTTTTCTTACATTCTTTAGTTTATTATAATAATTAATTTGGGATTTGTTATAATAGTTATTAATAGAATTATGGGAATAACAACCCACTTATAGTGTAATCCATACATCTAGTGGATTTTCAACTTTTGGTCCCAAAGACTGAAATGATTCATGCTTGAAGTGAACATCACATGAATATATGACTTCGATTTCTTTATAGATTGGTAAGATACAGAGATAATCCCAGATATGGATTCCACTTTTTAGGCTCATTTCTAAAGCTTTATTTACATGTTTGATTGTATTCTTATGCCAGATAATAAATTCACTTGTTAGTAATTGAAAACAATATCTTTGTACATTATTTAATGGGATTCGCATCCCTCGAAAACCTAAGATATGAAATATTTCACAAAGTTGATGGTATGTCATAAATATTTCATTTTGACTTATTTGGTTTTTTAAAAATTTTTTAGCTTTTTCATGGAAATTGCTAGCATTCTGAAAATCTGATTCCTTTGAAAATTTTTCGGATTTAGGTTTCTTTTTAGAAAAAATCCAAATTTCAGTATCTATAAAAACTCTCATTCTATACACCAATATCTTCAAAATCATATTCTTTAAAATCATCTGGTCCCGCACCTTCAACAGTTTCTTCTAATAATTCAAGAAATTTCTTTCTATCTTGCTTAAGTTTTAAACTTTTCGATGAATTTTTTTCTGTATCTTTTTGTTTTTCTTCCAAAAGATAATTTATTGCCCCTTCTAAGGTCACTCTTTTACCCCTCTCTTTAATCAATTCCCCTGCTAAACGATGCAATTTTTCAAGAGTCTTTTTTGATACTTTTATAGTTGTATTTTTACTCATGTGATATATATAGTATATTGAGTATATAAAGTATACTTTCTTATTTTTAAATATGGAGAAAATCTTAAATCTTTCATTTAAGAGATTAATATATTAGTATCAATGATGAGCTTCATTTTTCTAAATTTCTCAGATATTCCTTATGTTTTTCCCCGCTTCTTTTAGTAATTTCATTGCTAATTTCTTCCACGTCGTCCAAAGTCAACTTACTTTTTGAAGTTAAATCTTCAGCGTTTTAGTGCTGACCGTGCAATTGAGTCCCATTTAATTTCTGGATGTTTTTTCATTTTTTCATATTAAGTTGCTGGAATATTAAGTTTTAGCTCTGTCATGTCTTATTTAAAGTAAAAATACTATCTTAAGTATGTATTCTTTATGATTATTCTTTCAATCCCACCCCGAATCCATAAAAATGTCACCAAGAGTGGAAATTTAGGCTGGAATAGACAAGCAAAAAAATTTGGATTATTAATTTATTGGTATCCTTTCCAAGAGCGCCAATTATAATTAATTTCTTTTTCTTAATAGATACAAACCATTCTAATAGTATTCGGTTTTTCTTAAAATATAAGATAGCTATAAATATGTGTATGTATACATATATACATATGACTTCAAAAAATATTAGTATTACCGAGGATGTTTATAACAAATTACTTAAAATTAAACGCAACAATGAAAGCTTTTCAGAGCTATTCTTGAGGCTCTTAAAGATACAAAAAAGTACACTTGAAAAATCTTTTGGAGCATGGAATCTTTCAGAAGCTGAAAAAAAAGAGATTTGGGCAAGTTTATCAATGCGCAATGCAAGAAATTGGAATAAATCAAATTTAGAGGATTTTAAATGATTATTCTCGATACTTCTGCCTGCATCGATTATTTAAGTGGAAATAAAGAAATCAAAAAAGTAATTGAAGATCTAGAAGATCTGATTCACATTACTTCTATAACTGTCTATGAAATGAATATAGGGTTTGAAAGGACTAAACGCAAAATTTCTGAGAATAGATTTAAGCAGCTTTACAAACCTTGGTTAGAATTTATAAGTAGTATGGAGATCTTTCCTTTAGGATATAAAGAAGCTGAAAGGGCGGCCGAGATTTGTGATATTTTAGAGGCCCAAGGGCAAGGAATAGATGATAACGACATTCTTATTGCAGGTATCATGTTAACAAATGGGATTAAGGAATTAATAACTAGAAATGTAAGTCATTTTAAAAGAATTGAAGGTATAGATATCATAAAATACTAGTAACTTTATAATGAGAGTATTCTGTTCCATCCCGAATCGATTAAAATGAACCTTAGAAATATAATCTCTTTCACCATTAATAAAAACATCTTAAAATTACTTTTTATCTTATAAATTTTCTATTTTATCATATGGCTAAAAAAATCGAAAATCCAGAAGAATTTTTACAAAAGAACGTTTAGTTTTAGATAGATAATAATTGATAAGTTTTACCCGTTTTAAGAAAAGCTTTGAAGTTTTCTGGTCTGCAATTGGGAGGTACTTCACAACCAGATGCTAAAATATGCCCTCCATCAACTCCAAGTTTGTCAATAAGTTTTTTAACGTAATCTTCGACTTGTTTTTGGCTTCCAATAGAAAATAAAGATCCACTAACATCACTCATAAGGCATAAATGATCTTTAAGGATTTCTTTAGCTCTGAATATATCTGTTAGTCCATCAAGGTCAATTATACATGAAGCTCTTGGTAGTTCCTTAAAATAAGGAATATTTAAATCCCAACATTGATCAAGATGAAGCCAAGATATTATTCCTTCATCGTATAAACTTTCTACTATTCTTTTAGTATATGGCCACCAGAATCGTTCAAAAATTTTCAAGGGATAAATAGCCCCTTCTGCTCTCTCTTCAGGGATAAAAACCACATTGCCACCATTATATTTGCATTGTGCTGTAACACTTTTTATAAATTCATCCGTCATTGTATCGAGTGCGGCATCAACCAATTCAGGTCTATAATAGAGATCTTGTGTGAATTTGAGCATTGACCGATTTAACGAAAGAGTGAAAAAAGGATGGACTCGATTGGCTCCTGCCCTTAAACCAATTTTTCTTTTTACAATCCATTCTTCACCAGCTTTCAACCCTAATTCAAAGAATTGCTTTCTAGCCTTATCTACATCCTCAGGTGTCCAATCACTGATGCGATAGATATACTCATTTGAGACAAATTTAGACCAACCAATATCTGTAACAGTTTTATAATCTTCTACTTTCATCCATTCTCCTTCATCAAACTGCCCAAAATAATTGTCGGGCAATTCTTGTCCCGGTGCTTTAAATTTAAATCCTCCTAGTAAATATCCCGGTTTAACAAGGGGATATGTTGTGTATGCATCCCATCCTCCAAACTCATCAAAAAATTTAAGCATTACCTCAAGGCCTTTAATTGGTTCTTTATGCATTTCCGCTGTAGATAATCCATAATATGCTGCAGCTAGGTCCATCCCTACAAGAGGACTAATTGGCACCCGGTCTGGTTCTTCCAAATTTATTGCGGCATTTATTCTCTCTTCTGAACTCATATATTCTTCTTTCATTTTTAAATTCCTCCCCGTGCTCTAATTACAACTCTTGCTTTAATTGTCTCCAAACAATATTGAACACCTTCCATGGCATCTATCGTTTGAAAATCTGCTCCAATATAATCTTTCACCAGTGAGGTTGTGATTCCTCCACCCACCAATATCTTCAATTTATCGCGGAATCCAGCTTCTTTCAATCTATCAATTATCTCTTTCATTGGATCAAAGGTTATTGTAAGAAGAGATGAAAATCCTAGAAAATCGGGTTGAATTTCTTTTACTTTCTCAACTACAATATCTGGATTAACATCTACACCTAAATCATAAACCTCAAAACCTTCTAATTTAAGAAGAGTAGCGAGGATATTTTTGCCTAAATCATGAATATCTCCCTGGATTGTAGCAAGTATTATTTTACCTTTAATATTTCCCTCTATTTTTTTTTCCCCTAAATAAGGTTCGATAAGTTCCATAGCTTCTTTAAAAAGATCACCTGAGAGCATTAACTCCGCAAGAAAATATTCTTTTTTTTTATATCTCTCGCCTATCATTTCCATACCTTGCTTACATTCTTCGAATATCTTCATTGGATCTTCACTCTGATTAAGGCGTTCCTTTACTTCAGATAAAACTTTTTCACGTTCAAGCTCAATTAGATTTATTGTTAAATCTGATGACATAATTACTGAAAAATGAAGGATGATATTTAAACCAATGGATTTGATACTCTAATTCCACAGTAAGAATCGTTAAATTATTGTTAATATGCTAAGAATAATTAAAATTCGGTTAATTTTATAAACGAATTAACAATTATAAATTAACCCCCTTTTTTGTTTTCTTACATTATAATCCCCCGTTCTAGTAGGTCGGCGCATTCTATGAGTTTTAGATTATTCATTAAAAAATTTCCCCTCACTTGTC
>JAUVXW010000006.1 GCA_030603385.1 Promethearchaeota archaeon
AGTTATTTAATGAAAAGTAGTAAAAAGAAAAAAATTGGGTATAAAATCCTTGAAAATAAGCGGAATTTTGTTCAAACCGTTTTAAACGCCTTCGAGTAAAAACTTAAATTCCTTAATCACCTAAAAGGTATTATACCCGAAAATAATATTAATACATTTGAGGTGAAAATAATTTATAAAAAAATTTTGTTAGCAACAGATGGATCTTTTCATGCTAATAATGCTGCTAAGCAAGTAGTTGAATTTCAAAAGATATGGAATAGTAAAGTTTTGATTATTCATTCAATCAAAGATAATAGGATTCCATCAGAACTTTATCCTGATGCTACAGTTCTATATTCAAAACATACCACTATTGAAGAAGTATACAAAGAAGCGGGAAACAACTTACTAGAAAAGACAAGGAATATGTTTGGAAAAAACCAGGAATTAGTCGAAACTCGTTTAATTGAGAATGAGGTCCCTGAAGTTTATATTACCCGAATTGCGGAAGAGGAAAATTTCGATCTTATCGTTATAGGAAGTAGAGGACAACATTCTAAAATAAAAAAGGCCTTATTAGGAACAGTTTCCACTAAGGTTGCTAAAAGGGCTCCGTGTAACGTCTTAATAGTTAAATAAATTATTAATTTTTAGCTTACAATTGTTTTATTTTTTATATTATTATTCAATTCTTAAAGAAATTGGCCCATGTACTTTACTAATAAGCCTAAAAGGACTAATGTTAATTCTTTTCTTACTCTATTGATTTTTTAATTTAACTAATATTTTCCATTATTACAATGATTTTAGATGCTAAGCCCCTACCAAGCACTAGTGAAGTTCCTTTCACCATTATCTCGATTGGTCCTCGAAAAGGAGCAGCCTTTTTTTTTACAATTTTAACACCAGGGATAATTCCTAAACAAGCAAGTCTTCTTTTAGCATGAAAACCGGCATTAACTCGTAGTACTTTTAATTTTTCCCCTACAGGACATTCACTTAAATGTCTTAATATAGAATTAGATTTAGTAGAATAATCTTTAACTGTTCTGTCCATTATATTACTTCTAAATAAAGTATATTTCTTCTTCTCCTAATATAATATATAATTATTCTTATTTAAGATTATTAGTTATACCTAGGATAAGAAAGCTTTTCTGTGATTAGATTAAAGTAATTCTTAAATTAAGTTAGCTATTAGATTAAGACTTTTAAAATGTATTACTTAAATTGATATATATCAAAATAGAGCATTTAATAAATAGTTGCATTAAAAATAAAGATTTTTTAAATTTATATATTTATAATGAATTATTATTCATAAAAATATCAAGTCTAAACGTTATATATGACGAGTAATTAATATTGTGAATGATTATTCAATAAGTTTATATTTGAGTATTTCTTATATTAATCTAGAAAATAAAATTAAAAGAGGTAAAAAAAAATAATGCCAGGTGGAGATAGAACTGGCCCTAGTGGATTAGGGTCAATGACAGGTAGAGGTTTAGGATATTGCGCGGGTTATGATATGCCAGGATATACAAGAGGTCTGGGAATGAGTCGAGCAGGGGGGCGAGGAAGAGGTATGGGATATGGTCGAGGCTATGGAATTCCAATTTATCCTCAATATGCACAACCAGTCATGCCAATAACCAGTCCAGAAAATCAATTAACTATGCTAAAACAACAAAAAGATTATCTAGCATCAGAGATGAATAATATCAAAGGAGCAATAGACGAGATCTCAAAAAAAATTACTGAATTTGAAAAAGAAGATTAATTTTTTTTTTTATATTTTTTTAATTTTAAAGAGGTTTTTATTCAAATGACTAATATTCATGAAAGTTATGAAGATTATTTAAAAGCAATTTTTTTAATTTCAAAAAATAATAAAGGTGGGTGGATCTCTAACTCGGAGATTTCAAATTTCTTAAATGTTAAACCATCTTCAGTTACTAATATGCTGTATAATTTAAAAGCGAATGAATTTATAGATTGGAGACCGAGAAAATCTATTAGAATAACTAAAAAAGGTAAAGAAATTGCTATTGAGATTATTAAAAACTATAATTCCTTATTCAATTTCTTTTCTCGTGTTTTAAAGTTGAAAAATGAGATTTTAGTACAGAAATTATCATGTGAAATTGAGCATCACATAAATCCAGAGATATCAAATGCTCTAGAAAATCTCATTCTTGAATCAAATACTTGAATTTGTGAATGAATGATGGAAAAATTATTCCCTATAAGGATTAATCCTCAATTTTGTATTCTTTGTCAAAAATGCTCATATTCTTGCCCTTCAAAATTAAACTTCTTTGAACTTCTTCTTGATAAAGTAAACTTCCATTTGTAATCACACATACTGGTTTTTCTGATAGCTCTTTAGCCTTTAATATTAAATCTTTTAAATCTTTATATAAAGTGGGTTCACCACTGCCTACAAACGTTATATAGTCTATATTATTTTCATTTAATTTAATAGCTTGTTCCATTTCAGCAATTATTTCTTTTTTAGGATAATAATTTTCTCTAAAATTAGTAAGGTTAGTTGTCCTTCCTAATTGACAATATATACATTGGTAATTACATGTTTTTGAAGGGATTGGATCAATTCCTAATGAATATCCTAATCTCCTACTAGGTACAGGACCATATATGTATTTCATATTTTTTTTTAAGGATCTTTACTGATATTTTGAAACTTATATTTCTCAATTGCATGTATTAGCGTTCTAATTGCTAATTCTCCACAATGTTTATGGTCATCTGGTAAACCTCCTAAAGCGTTGTCAATATCTATTGGTTTTAAACTCTCGGCAAATTCCAATGGTTTTCCTTCTATCATCATTGTTGTTTGACTACCTGCTGCTACTGTCGCTCCGCAACCATCAGTTATAAAATTAGCTTTTTCAATTATATCATTCTCAATTTTTAAAAAAAAATGCATTGTATCACCACAAGGTCCCTCGTATGCATGCCACACACTTATTTCATGACTTTTTGGTTTACCCCAGTTTTTTGGATTTTGAAGCAACTCAACAATATATTCATTGTATCTCTTAACTGCTTCTTCATTTATTTCTTTCTGAAGTTCCTCTACCCATTTATCTAAATCATCTAATGGCATTTTAATGATATTTGCTACTTTATGAGATTTATTTTTCTAATATCATTTGAATTTTATTTACAATTTCTTTAAATGCTTTGGCACTATCATTATTGGCGTTCTTTATAACAAATGGTAAGCCCTTATCACCCTGAATCCCTATTTCCAATTCAAAAGGGATTTTCCCTAATAGGCTTATATTAAAATCTTCAGCTGCTTTTTCAACACCTCCAGGAGGATAAAGATCAATATATTTTCCGCAATGAGGACATTTAAATCCTGACATATTTTCTATAATTCCTAATATTTTTCTCTCCATAATTTGAGCCATCTTTATAGTTTTTCTAGCATCCATCAATGCAACCTCTTGTGGGGTGGACACAACAATGATAGTCTCTTCAGGTATAAGCTGCAAAATGTCTAAAGTCTCATCTGATGTTCCAGGGGGTAAATCACAAATTAAATAATCTAAGTCACCCCATATTGCTTCCCCTAAAAATTGTCTTACTGCACTCATTTTCATTGGTCCTCTCCAGATAACTGGTGAATCTGAGTTCTCGATGAGAAAGGCCATGCTCATCACTTTCATATTTAAGGGACCATTCACAGGATAGAATCTCTTAGCCTTAGCATCAACCCTTGGTTTGAGCTCTGGGGCAATTCCCAACATTTTTAGCACATTTGGACCTGTAATATCTACATCGAGAATTCCCACTCTTAATCCTATACTGGCTAAACTCATTGCAAGATTTACTGCTACTGTAGTTTTTCCAACTCCACCTTTACCCGATATGATTACTATTTTATGTTTGATTTTTTCCATGTTTTTATTAATATATTCCATTAAGGTATCTAATTTTTCTTGCTTCCCTTCCTTGATGGTTTCTTTTAAATTTATATCTGGAACTTCCTTTTCTTGAATATACATCAACCTCTTTTTCTTTGAATATTTTAATTAATTAATTCAATTATATTAACTATTGACTACTGAATTAGAATAAGTTAAATTTATAAAACATCGAATGTTTTTTAATTATGAATAAATATTCATAATTTAAAAAAGTTACTAAAATTATAATAAATAAAAAAGGTTGAATTGATAATGGTTGTTATAGCAATTCCTTCAATAGGAAAAGGGGGTTTGAACGATGATATGAGCCCTCGTTTTGGAAGATGTGCCAGTTTTACATTTGTTGAATTAGAGGATAAAGAAATTAAGGCAGTTAAAACTGTTCCAAATCATGCTGCTGATGCTATGGGTGGAGCTGGTGTGCAAGCAACGCAAATAATTGGCAATAATAATGCTGAAGTAGTAATTGTCGGATTTTTAGGTCCGAATGCTTCTAATGGACTTAATGCTTTAAATATAAAGATTCTTCAAGCCCAAAATAAAAAGATGACAATAAATGAAGTGGTGAATCTGTATATAGAAGATAAGTTGCAGGGATTAAGTTCTGCAAATGTAGGACCTCACCATGGTATGGGGGGTGGTCGTGGTATGGGCGGTGGTCGTGGTATGGGCGGCGGAAGTGGCATGGGTGGCGGAAATCGAGGTAGATGAGTTAATTCTTAAGAAAACTATGATTTATATCGGAAAGATTAAAGTTTTATGACTGGTATTAAGCCTAAGACAATTTGTATTACTGGGGGTAAAGGAGGTACAGGGAAAACATTATGCGCTGTTAATATCGCAGTCATGTTTAAAAATGAAGGATATAATGTACTCCTTATAGATGGGGATGTAGAGAACCCTAATACATACCTTTTATTAAATGGTGAACTTGAAAATAAAAGGGAAGTCCCTTTTTTCATGCCTAAAATTGATGAAGATAAATGTTCTCGATGTGGAATTTGTGCTCAAAATTGTACAAATCACGCTTTATTATATATTGATGATTCAATTCCGATCTTAATGTCATCTCTTTGTTCTGGATGCAAATTATGTTATAAGATATGTCCAGAAAAAGCGATTGAAGCAGATTTCAAAACACTTGGTTGGCTATATTCCACTGAAATTCTTGGGCTTACACTCTTCGTCGGAGAATTAAAACCTGCAGAAGCTCGGTCAGCTGGAATTGTAGAAGCGCTTCTTGAAAATCTTGAAAATATCATAAAAAATGAACCAAATAAGTTCGATGTTATCATTTTAGATACCGCTCCAGGAGCACATTGTGATGTAGAACTTTTAATTGAAATGGCAGATGTAAGTATTCCTATTACAGAACCTACAAGATTTGGCAAATTAGATTTAAAGAGAATAATGGAATTGATAAATTTATTGGAGAAAGATTGCAAGGTAATAGTAAATAGATCATCATTATTGGGTTTTAGAGATCAATTTTTAGACGAATTACAAGAAGAAAACATTGAAATTTTAGGTGATATCCCAATGGACGCAGATATTGTGGATTCTTATTGTCAGGGAACACCAATTATGGATAATAATAGTGGCTATGATAATAATGGCGCAGGATTCATAGCTTTCACTAATATTTATGAAAATTTGAAAAAGTGGATAAATTTAAATGAATAATTGATAAAAGGGACGTAAACTGATGGAAAGGAAAATAGTTGGGGTTGTTTCTGGAAAAGGCGGTGTGGGTAAAACCTCAATTACAGCTTCTTTAGCAAGTCTCGCTAAAAAAGATTCAATGATGAAAGTTATTGTATCAGATTGTGATGTTGATGCTCCTAACTTAGCAATTATTCTTCCTCCTGATGAGGAATCAAAAATAGATATTAAGGATACTTTTACTACGCTAAAATCAGAATTTTTAGAAGATCTTTGCAATAATTGCAGGCAATGTGTTGACGACCATTTCTGTGAATTCAATGCTTTACACTGGGATAGTCAAAATTCAATACCTAAAATTGATTTTTTGAAATGTGAGGGGTGTGGAGCTTGTAAAGTTTTGTGTCCTACGCATGCTTTTAAAATAGTTGCTGTAAAAAGTGGTGAAATTATATCTTATAGGAGCAAAATGGGATTTCCGTTAACATATGGAAAAACCCAATTAGGAAGCACTACATCCGGAAAACTAGTCTCAGAATCTAAAGAACATGTAAAAAATTTAAAAGAATATAATGAAAGTAATTTAATATTTATAGATGGTCCTCCGGGAATTGGGTGTCCCGTAATTGCAACTCTTTCGAATTTAGATTATGTTATTACTGTATGTGAGCCTACACCTTCTGCATTACATGATTTATTGAGAGTAATCGAAGTTATTCATCAATTTAATATTCCATTTGGAATTCTAATAAATAAATCAGATTTACAGAGTTCCTTTCAAAACACTTTTAGTAAATACATGAGTGATACAAATTATGAAATTTTAGGAAAAATCCCCTTTGATTTATCAATCCCAAAAGCTATGTCTTTTGCCAAACCTGTAGTACAATATGCACCAGATTCAAAAGCGAGTCTGGCTATTAAAGAAATTTATACAAATTTAAAAAGAACATTATGGGATCAAAATTAAGTTTAAATTAGTTCTCTAACAAGAAAGTAAACATTTTTAGAATTACATATGACACAATTAACTTTTCTATCTTTTGAAGCATTAGCATCGTCCCATTCATGCTTACAATCTACACATTCATAACCCACGAACTTTGGTTTAACATCAAAATTACCTCCATATACATTAATCGCTTTCCCCTCAAGCAAGGCTAACGTATTTTTTCGATGAGCACTTTCAAGAATCCTAGAAAATGTAGGTTGACTAACTCCCATTTTTTCAGCAGCTACTTTCTGATTTAAACCTATATAATGTTTAAGTCGCATAGCTTCAAATTCAGCAATAGTAAGTGTTATGGAATCTTCAGTTGGAGGCTCCCTGGAAAAATAAAGATTATTAGGTGTTTGAGTAACCCATCTTCGATGTCTTCTTCTTCCTATAGTGAATCACCAAAAAAATTATAATCTTTATATTTTTATAAGTTTAATTGATAAATACTTTAACCTTATTTATTATTGAGAGTTATATCTATATTATCGATATATTTTTGAATAATTATTCATTAGATTTAAATATAAATATTGAATAATTGAATTAAAAAACAAGTTGGTTAAAAGTGAAAATATGTATTAGTTCGGATTCAGGAATTGTTTCAGCACACTTTGGTCGAGCTCCAGAATTTACTTTTATCACAATTGAAAACAATGAAGTAGTAGAGAAAGAATTACTTAAAAATCCAGGACATACTGTCGGAAGTATACCCAAATTTGTGAGTGATCAAGGAGCGAAATGTATGATTGCGGGAGGTATGGGCCCCAGAGCTGTAGATTTTTTTAATCAATATGGAATTGAAGTTATTATGGGGATTAGTGGTAAAATCGATGATGTTGTTAGAGAAATGTTGGATGGTACTTTAGAGGGTGGAGAAAGTCTTTGTTCTCCAGGAGGAGGTAAAGGTTACGGAGTCGACAAGATACATACTGAAGCTGATGATGATCATGAGCACCATCATCATCATGAGTAATATTTAATATGAAATATGAAGTTAAAGATCTAGCTTAATTTCACCATTAGGTAGCATATTATCGGGGTGATACTCTCCGGTTTCTTCCATTTGATATCTAACACAATTCTTATTTTCTACTAAACAATAATCTTCAACCCATTTTTGGTCCAGCTTGCCTTGGTCAACAAAATATTTAATAGGGCAAACTGGATACCATTTACATATTTTATTTTTAGGTTTCATTTAGTTTGTAGCTTAAATTAATCTATTTATGATTTAGAAAAAAAAGAAAAATAAAAACAATTTAAAATAAATTACTTTCTAATTTGTACTTTAGGTGTAATTGGGGATGCTCCACCAAAATTAGTAATCACAGGACAATGCTTAAAAACTTTATCCATTAATTCATTAATTTTTTCTTCTGGTGCATCTGCTTTAATCCTTATGACAGGTTCAAGTTTATCATAACCCGCAAGTTTAGTATCGTCAATTCCAAAAAGAGCCCCTAAATTAATATGACCACGTGAAAAAACTTTCATTTCTTCGATTTTGATATCCATAATCTTAGCCCAAAATTTTGTAACCGCAATAATACAAGCACCAATAGAAGATAAAATTACTAATAATGGTGATGGTCCTTTATTTGATCCATCTAATCCCCCAGGGGCATCTATGAGTAATTCAAAAGGATCTCCTGCAGGATTACCCATTGTACATTTAACTTGCATACCCTCTGGCAACATTTCGCATTCAATATTAAAGTTCTTTTCCCCCGCATTCCAATCTGCCTTGATGGCATCATAGGTTTCTTTAAAACTTGGCATATAACTTCATCCTTTTTTATTTATAACAATTTTTTTAATGAGTGTGAGCATTTCCAGAGTGATCTCCACAACTAGCGTCATTTAATAACTTTAATTGACCATTGATTAACATCTTTAAATTTTTTTCAATACTCCCGTTTACCCCTTGAAATAAACTTATCTGGACTTGCTGAAAACCCATAAATGGACGCATTCCAATTCCTGTCAGAATCATATCTGTTACATTTCTTTGTTTCATGTTCATAACCGGTTCCATGCAGCTAGAATGCCCGCCATTAGGTAATGCAAAAACTTTCCTAAACTTACCATCATCATAGATTTCAATTCCAACAAAATAGTTACAATGTCCAAAATGAGGTGATATGTTATCAGAAGTCTCAGGGCCATCAGAAGGAATTCCAATTATTCTTTTCATATTTCTCACACATATTCTTATTCTTGTTTTATGATTTGTGAATAATTATTCTTAAAACTTAAATTTAATTATTAATAATAATAATACTTTCTAAAAGAGTGCCAGAGGAACCTCTTTAAGTAGGTCTACAGTGGTATATTGATTTTTACCACCAGTTCTCAAATAATCCATTGCTTTTTCAATTCCTCCAATAGTCAGGTGGAAAGTGGGAATGATTTTAGAGATTTTCATCTTAGTCCACGACATCCACTCCAATCTGACTGGTTCGGGGTTTAACCAAATCACATTTCTTTTATAATGCTTAGCAATTTCACTTACATAATAAAGTCCTGGCTTTTTATTGCTTGCATCATCATAAATGGCACCATGGGGGTTGACTATTTCACTACGGTGCATAGTTTGATCTCCCACAATTATTACACGATAAGAATCGTCGTATTTTTTTAATAAATCCTCAAATTCTATTGCCTGATCTGTATTTCGTTCAGCGTTCTCGTACAAATAATTATAAATACAATTATGAAAGTAATAGTACTTAAAATCTTTCCAATGAGATATACTATTAGCTGCAGAGAACAAAAGATTTGCTTGGTGAATATAAATATCCATCGTTCCACCGACGTCCATCAATAGTAAAAGCTTTATATTATTCTTTTTCCTTTTATTGAAGATCAGCTCAATATCACCCCCATTACGCCCCGTTTCATGAATTGTCTTTGGAAGATCCAACTCATCTTTTTTCCCAATTTCATCTAATCTTCTTAGACGCTTTAACGCGATTTTAATTCGACGTGTATCTATGACTAAGTCTTTTCGATAATCTTTAAATATCCTTTTTTGAGCGATTTTTACCGCGGTTTGCATACCATAGCCACCAGCAATTCTAAATCCTTCTATATTTAGACCTGAGTGCCCGAATTTTGATTGTCCTTGCGTACCAATCCACATATTTCCAAAATTATGTTCTCCATCCTGTTCTCTAAGTAGCTTTCTGAATTGTTTTTCTAAATCTTCCAAACTTGTATATTCAAAAAATTCTTTTGAAATTCCGGGCATACGGAGGATTGAAATATTTGTTTGGAGCCACTCCCAAATCTCTTGTTTAATATCTTCAGGAAAATCTAAACCAGCATCTTTAAAATAGTTAGCGAAAGCAATGTCATAGATATCAAAATGATGTTCATTCTTGCAAAGAATTGAACGAGAGATATAATAAAAATCAACTGTGTTCTTTATTAAACCCTTATCAAGTGCCTCCAATAAGGTCATAAATTCTGTAATACTAACCGGTAATATTTTCTTAAGGTAAAAAAAATAGTCTAAAAACATGGAAATTTGAAATTTAAGTTGGGAATTTTAGTTTGTACTTACTTAGTTATAATTTGTTATTTTCTTTTCTACTTTTTTTTTTTGAAAAAGATAAAATCATTAGATAAAGCTCCAGATAATAGTGTTTTTTTGATAGTAAAAGTTTAAAGTTTATTCTTAGATTAGAATTACACTAATCTTCTTTTAAAGGAACTTTTTTAATATTCTCTAATCTTGTAGAGAGATTTGTCTTTTTAATATATCGAGAAAGATCCCTGTTCAGTAATTCATTTTCAGTATTCAGTGATTTAGAATTTTGCAACCTTTCTGTAAAACTATTCTTTCCATTATCATTATTAATACTGTTGTCAATAGGAAGTTCTGTGATAAATGATTTTGAAAGATCCTTAATTATTCGGTCTTTAACAGGATCCGGTTTACCGTATCTATGTCCTGTAAAGTTACACTCAATAGATTTTTCGTTATTTAATTCATAATAAGAACATCTACGGCAATATAAATCCTGCAAATATAGAAGCGTCTTAGGGCATAATATTAAATCTATCCTAATTTTGTTGGGTCTAATTGGTATCTTATTAATTTTCATCTTATTTCTCTCTTAAAGAACCCATGATTACAAAGACTTGAAGAATTTGTCTCAAATCAAAAGATAAATACAATAAATTAATGAAAATTGAGAATTATAAATCTATTTATACATAATTTCGTATTGAAATTTCATTATAGCACAACAAAAAAGTTAAAAATTACATTTGCAAGTAATAGCTTATGTATCTAATAATTTTTCCAGAGGGCCAAAGAGCACATTTTAGCAATCAAACCGAGTTTTGTAAGAGTGTGAGAGATTACCTTAAAAAGAAAAAGGGCAAGTGGGTTAAGATAAAGTGTTACTATACCACTTCGAAAAACGTAAATGAAGCGTTCCAACAATTATATGGGATAAAGTAGGTAGTTTAGAGTTCGAATTGAATTTATTCTCTTACTATTCCAATACCCTTCTTTCTTAAATTTTGGATAACAAAATCGTATTTAATTAAGGGCTCATATTCTAAATCAGGAATTCCTAAACTATTTATCTGTTCTTCCGTATAAATGTTAAACAGGATAGCAGCTCTATACTGAATACCATATTTTTTAAGCAACTTTAATGCTTTTAATTGATTATTAAAAAGTTTCCCGTCAACTCCAGTGTTTTGCTCAAAAGTCTGCTCATCGACTCCTTTCAGAGAAACTCTCACATATAAATTGCTAAATTTGCTTAAATCCTTAATATAGACTTCATCTAATAAGATTCCATTGGTTTCAAGAATAAATAGAATATTTTCTGGAATACAACTCAAGAGCTTAAGTAAGTGGTCTTTT
This sequence comes from Promethearchaeota archaeon, assembly GCA_030603385.1. GTDB lineage: Archaea > Asgardarchaeota > Lokiarchaeia > Sigyniarchaeales > SOKP01 > Loki-b32. The sequence continues at coordinate 11,492 of JAUVXW010000006.1, forward strand.
CCAATGGTTGGTTCTCCTCCACTTACTCGTACTAGTGGTTGGTTCATAGTGAGAAGTCTTTCACTCACACTCTTAGGGGAATAATATTTGCCAAATTTTTGAGGATGCCACACTTTTTTCTGAGCCCAACAATACACACATCGAAGATTACAGCCCAAACAGTCAGCAGTCGCACATCCACCATAGAATTGAGTTTTACGGAATCTATAATACTTTTTAGAATCGTTTTTACACACTTGATTCTTAACAGTCTGAGCTAACTTAAAAGGATCGACCATATTCTATTATAAGAAAGGAATTGCACTTTTAAAATCTTGACTTTAAAAGATTATAAATATAGTATTTTTGTCGGGATCAACCCTACCTTATTTTCTGGTTAATTCCAACCTTTAAAACTGAAAGAGACTTGTTTTTTATATAATAAAAGGGAAATTGTATAGGTATGGGAGAAAAGAAGAATCTCGATCTCTCGTTGATGAACTTTATTGAGCCAGTTCAAGCTAGTCAAGACTACTTTATCAATAAAGAAATTACCAAGTTAGTAAAAATTGAACTAAAAGGATTTCCCTATTTACCATAAAAAGTATTTAAAATTCCCTACTTATTTTGGATTTGATTGATTTTCTTCTTCATTTGATTTTTTAAAAATTTAGAGACTGTTATATATTTAGAGGGAATACCTTTTTCATAGTTTTCCTTTTCTTTTTTTAAACATATGGGGCATACAGCTAATTTCAAATCATTTCTAAATTCTTTGCCACATTCTAAGCAGAGATAAAGTGTTTCAGACTCCATCGTCAAACATACTCCTTTTCAATGCTTTATTACGGTTTTTTATATAATCATGAAAATAATAAAAATAAATTATTAAAATATAGGGAGAGCAGAAATTTTTGAGAATTGGAATGAAAATAAATATATTATTCAAAATAGAATGGGGGCGAGACCTATGGGTTATTAAAAGGGAAGGGAGTCGATAATTTCAAGAAAGATGTTTTAAAATAATGTAAAGGAAATAGTCAGGATTTTAATAGATTGTCAAGCTCAATGAGTTTATCTAATACCATTTTACCTTTTTTAGTTAATCTGATAATTTTCTTATTATTTTTCCGTTCAATAGCTATCAATCCCCTTTCTATTAATTTGGATTTTATTCTGAGAAAGGAGTTATAGTAGCTGAATTCTTTTAATTTCTGGTAAAAGTTGTGGGTTTCTGTTCTATTATTTTTACATTGGGAAAGTACCCGAAAAGTGTCCCAAAAACCCCTTTTTTTAACAAATTTGAATAACTCCTCTAAAGTCAGATTAATTCCCTTAACTATTATTCGAGATATATAATAGTAAAGAAGCGTTTGGATTAAAATATTGGGTGTAGAAATTTAGTTATTCACCTTAGTTTTTTTCTTTATAAATACTCATCAATATTCCAACAATGATATACCATTTAAGGTGATAAAATGAGTCTTGATGAGCTGATTAGTATTGAACATGTAGAGTTTGAAAGGTCGAGAATTCAAGAAACTTATTCAGTAAATAACCTTCTCCTATCAAGGTTGTTTGAAGAATTGATAACAGAAGTAAAAAAAGACATTTTGCCTGTTTTAGATATGTATATCTTGCTACAAACATTACAATCTGTTCCGTTTACTGATGAGGTAAAAGGTATTGAGATTATTGAAATCCTTAGTAAATGGATGAGTGAGGAGCTTTACGGAAAAGAAGTAAAATGCTCTGAAATTGCAAAAAAGCGAGGAAAAAAATGAGTCTAAACTAGAAAAATCATCTGAATCTCAAAACACTAGTAAAAAAGAATTAAATAAAATAGAAATTACTGCTTCAAAATCACAAAAACAAAGTAAATCAAGTGAAGATTCGGATAAACAGAGCAAGAGTGAAATAGTCTCAAAGAATAGACTAGAATTGAGAGAAAAATATAGACAAGAAACAGGGAAGAGACCAATTTACAATAAAAAGGAAACTAAAGGATTTCTTTCTTGGTTAGAAAAAAGAAAAAAAATAGTTATAAAAAAGATACAAGTAAAAAAGGAAGAAAAAATTGGAGAAGCAAAAGAACAGTGGCAAATTCTTCTAGAAAAATGGATATGGGAAGCTAATGAATCTAAAATCTCAAAAGAGATCAAAGAAGAGCTTATAGATATTATTAGGAAATATCGAAGGTTTAGAGAAATATATCTAAAGTTGATTAAATTACTCGAAAGAAGGAATCTAACTGAGGAAGAAAATGAAGTTATTGAAAAATTGTTTAAAAAACTTGAACAAATAAATCAAATTCAAGCAAATATATTTACAAATCTCAGAGCCTTTCACTCGATATATAATCAATATCATATATGGGACATGAATCGAATTCTAAAAGAGCGTGAAAAATTCATAAACTACCTTATACAGAAGTTACAGAATCTAAAAATTAATGAAAGAACTCCGCAAGGTGTTGAAAAAAGTTGGAAGGAGGTTTTAAAAGAAAATTTACATAGAATAACAACCTTAAGCTTCAAGCAAAAATCACAAATAGTTAAGATCATCCAAAAAAATAAAACAAATGAAGAAGACAAGTCGGAGCTTGTCTCGATATTAAAAAAACTTCCAATAGAAGATTTGATTTCTTTATTAGGAAAAGATTTTGAAAAACACTCAAAAAATTATATAAGATGGGGTTGGGACTTTTATGAATATATCAAGAAAGACATGCTAATTTCCTACATAAACAAAAATGAATCTAATTATTTTTTAGGAAAGAATATCTCTGTTGAAACAGCCAATAAAATCATTAGGAAATGTCTTGAATTTGACATAGAAATAAAAAACTTATTTGATTATAAAGGAAGAACTTCTAAACTAAAGCTAGTATGTAAAAAATGTGGTCATGGAAGTGAAGAAGGAAAAGAATGGTATAAAACAGGAAATAACATTCTCAAAGTAACTTGGAAAGGATGTCCAAAATGTCAAAGTAGAAATAGACTTATTAAATACTTCAACCTTTTGAAGACTAGAGCAAGCCAAAAAGGACTTGAAGTTATTTCTGATTTTAATGATTATCAAAATAGTCGATCAAAAATCAAATTATCTTGTCTTAATCCTGATTGTTTATTTGGTCAAAATGGTGATTGGTCCAGAGTTGCTAGCTCCATAATGGAATCAAGTTTTCACGGGTGTCCTAAATGCTATAAACCTCAAATAGGTACTTTAAAAAGCAAGCAGTATTACTATAAGGAATTGAAGACCTTAGCTACATTAAAAGGCGGAAAAATTATAAATGAGAGATATACGAATAGTAGAAAAAAATATGAATTTGAATGTAAGAATGGTCATACTTTTAAAAGATATCCTTATGAGATAAAAAAAGGTTATTGGTGTAAACAATGCTTTAAGAATAAGAAATTAAAAGAAATGCAAAAAATTGCTAGAAAAAAAAATGGAAAGTTAATATCAACTGAATATGTTAATGCTCTTACTCCCTTAATTTGGGAGTGTAATAAATGCTTTTTAGAAGGAAGACCTTTTAGATGGTCAGCGCGACCTGCTGATATTAAAAAAGGTAATTGGTGTCCGAAATGCGCAGGTAAATTTAAATATTCTATTGAAGATATGAAGAAATTTGCTACTTCGAAAAAAGGCTATTGTCTCTCAAGTGAATATAAAAATATGAAATCTCCTTTATGGTGGAAGTGTGGTGAATGTGGAAATGAATGGTTATCTACTCCTACAAGTGTTATTCATCAAGGAACTTGGTGTCCAAGATGTGGGCGTTTAGGCATCAGTGAAAGAGTTTGTCGAAAATTTTTTGAAATACTTTTTAATAAGGAATTTCCGACCACCACTAGTTTAAAATGGTTAGTGAATGAAAATGGTTATAAAATGCATTTAGATGGCTACGATGATGAATTAAGAATAGCCTTTGAATATAATGGGATTCAACATTACATATACAATAAACATTTTTATAAAACAAAAGAAGAATTTGAACAAAGAATAAGGGATGATAGACGGAAAAAAGAATTATGTAATCAAAACAACATTGTATTAATTATTATTCCGTATTATGTATCTTTTGATGAAATGGAAGATTTCATAAGGAAAGAATGTAAAATAAGAGGAATTCATATTCCTGAAACAGAGGATAAAATTGATTGGAATGATTTTAATATAGCTACTCCTAATAAATTAACTGAAATGCAAAATGCTGCAAAGGTGGTAGGAATTAAGAGATATGGATATCCTGGTAAATGTTTATCAAATAATTATTTAGGGAGATTTACACCTTTAAGATGGGAATGTGGGAATCCCTCTTGTAGACATCAATGGTGGGAGACTCCAAATAATGTCATTAATCATCAAAGATGGTGTCCACGCTGTGCAGGAAAAAGATATACTATTAAAGATATGCATATATTGGCATCAGAAAAATTAAATGGAGGAAAATGTTTATCTGAAAAATATAAAGGTGCAAAGGTTCATTTGGCATGGGAGTGTGGTATATGTGGGAATATATGGTCTGCAAGTCCAGATAATATACGTAGAGGTAAAGGATGTCCTAAGTGGAGAGAACATAAATCTAAAAAAAAGTTAAAAAGAATATAATGTCTTTAATAAAATTCATCAATTATGTTGGGAACTTTAGTTTATCCAAGGCAATCTCAAAGTCTTTCTCTTTTTTTATTAAAACTCCAAGAAATGGAATATTTGTGCGTAACTCCTCAATAGTAATTCCACTTTTCAATAACACACCAATCCAATCAAGGAGTTCAGAAGTAGAAGGTAATTTTCTCATTTTCGTTATAGCCCTTAATGCATAGAAATGGTTAAGACATTGTTCCAATAAATTCACTTTTAAATTCGGATAATGAAGGTTACAGATATCTGCCATAAATTCTCTAGAAGGAAACTCAATCCAATGGAATACGCATCTTCTTAAAAAGGCGTCAGGAAGTTCTTTTTCATTATTAGAAGTAATGATGACTATTGGTCTGGTTTTGGTCCTAACAAATTCTTTTGTTTCTTTGATATAAAACTCCATAACATCCAATTCTTGGAGCAAATCATTCGGAAATTCTATTTACAGTAATGCTAATTATTATTTAGCATTATATCTGCTTTATCGATCTCATCGATAAGAAGAACGACCTGCTCATCAGAATCAAAAGCTTCTCCTAATGGACCAAAAGTAATATAATCATTAATATTATCAACATCGCGATCCTCACAGCCAAATCTACTATCATTCAATCTTTGAACGGTGTCGTACATGTAGCATCCGTCGATGCCTTCAGTTGTACTCTTAATATTCCAAATTATCAATCTTTTGCCTAAGTTTAACGATATCGCATGGGCTAGCATAGTTTTTCCTGTTCCAGGCTCTCCTTTCACTAATAAAGGGCGTCCTAAAGCAATAGACACATTAACAATATTTCTAAGCTGTGGGTCTGCTAAATACTTAACAGTTTCTGTTTTTACGTCTCCTTTAAATTTATTAAAAGTAGCATCCATGCTTAATCAAAATTATTGTAAAATTAAATAATTTTTGAATTAACTATGGTTGATCATTATTTAGAATTATTACTCAATTAATGAATACTTTATCTTTTTCGAAATTCTTTTTTCTAAGAGACATACGCAATAGTAAGTGTGAATTTTAAAATTTCCAATTTATAAACTAAAATAAGAAAATATAGTATTTTGAAAGTAATGGTCGAAGATATTAATTATACCTAATGAAAATAAAAAGTCATGATAATAAACCTCAAGTTAATTCAACAACTTTTAAAAGATTATAAATCATAATCTTAAATTGACAAAAATGAGTAAAAATAATGATGAAAATGTACCCAACGAAAATGGTCAAAAACCTTCAAAATCCAAATGGTGGAAAGTTTGGATATTAACCAATATTTCGATGGTCGGTTCGGGAATATTTGGTTATTTCTTCTTTCATGTTGATTTTGGACTCATCATTATATATGAAATTATCTTTTCTTTAGCCTTAGGTATTGCCTATTATATCCGTATAAGACCCTCTATAAAGGTGAATAAAGCGGTTTACATTTTACTTGGAATCACCCCCATCGGGTTTGGCTTATGGATATTGTACGCAGTTGTGTGTGGATTAACGAATTTTTGTCATTTCCTAAACAATCTTAGACCTTATGGGTATGTGCTTAATATAGTATTTCAAATACTTCTTTTTATTATAGGAGGATTTATTGGGAATTGGATAGGTAAGACAAGAAAATATCGCCTTCCTTTAAGGCCTTATACTTAAATATTAATTAATTAAAAAAAACTAAATTTATGGTGCGAAAATGAATTCTAGTATTACTAGAAAAGATCGAGAAATGCCTTATACTCCTTTAATAGGTTTTAGTACTTCAATGATTTTTATTTTAGTATGGATGAATGATAACCTTTTTTCAATCTCAGTTATCTTAAATAGATCTTGTCCGTTTATTATCAGATCAATCTTATTTTTTATAATATTGTGTTTAGGAGTGATTTTTATATATCTTTCACGTAAAACTTTGCTTCATGATGGTGAACTTTCAGATACACTTATTACTAGAGGAATTTATGGGCGTGTAAGACATCCATTGTATCTTGGGGGGCTTTTAATTTTCTTATCATTCATTCTGTTATCGATTTCTTTGATTTCCATAGCTCTATTTATTATAATGTTCATCTTATACAACAAAATGGCAACCTACGAAGAGAAAATTCTAGAAGATATGTTTGGTGTACAATATTTAGATTATAAAAAACAAGTGCCAAAATGGATTCCCAAACTAAAGAAAAATTAGAAGAAAGCAAGATTGATGAAAAATTTTGACAATTACTTAACTGGTTCACGAAACTTACTTGCTAGAAACTAAATAATTTTTAAATTAACTTTGGTTGATTATCATTTAGAATTATGACTCAACGTTTATAATAATGAATGCGAGAACTCCTAGTGGGACAAGATCAACAACCGAGACATTTAATTCTATAAAACAATCAGAATTATACCAGTGCTCCTTTTGGGGGAAAAAATATTCCTAGACTCACATCGTATACATCTTAGAAAATAATTAGATTCATTCTTCTCCAATATAACGTCTCTCCATATATATCCACAACCCTTACATATATATTGAGGCCTCATATTATATACACATACTAATCGCTGTAAAATTAATCGCTGTAAAATTCAATATTTTATGAGTTTTTTTTAAGATAATTAATTGCTATTTGAATAATAGCCTAAAATCTTTCAAAAAAGTTTATTAGTGAACTTGATATAGTTTTAATTTAGCTAAAAGAATCCATTTTTTGAATATGCCCAATATCACATCTCTAATCGCTCGAAGAATTAAACCTATTTGTGCAGTATGGGAAATTACGTTAAGATGTAATGGCAATTGTATTCATTGCGGCTCAAAAGCTGGAAAGAGTCGCCTTAACGAGTTGAATACTCATGAAGCTTTGACGTTGGTAAAAGAATTATATGATTGCGGTTATAAAGGAGTTGCATTAATGGGTGGAGAACCATTAATTAGAGAAGATTGGTATGATATTGCTAAAGAAATAAAAAAATATAATATGGATTTATCAATTGTAACAAACGGATTAAACTTAATTCAACATATTCAAAATCTAAAAAAGTTAGATGCAGATTGTGTAAGTTTAAGTTTAGATGGAGGTACTCCAAAAACACATGATTACATTCGGGGAGTTCAAGGATCATTTGAAAAAACACTAGAAGCTATTGGTAAGTTAAAGGATTTAAAAATACCTATAAGTGTTATCACGAGTGTTAATAAAATTAATTTTAAGGAATTGAACTTAATAAAAAATTTACTTTTAGATAGAAATATTGCTTGGCAAATTCAAATTTGTATCCCAATTGGACGTTTTCCTAAAGAATTAGTTATAACAAGGGAGGAATTTTACACCATAGCATTATTTATAGCGATTAATCAAAAAAAATATTCGTATAGAAGATTACCATTAATAGGAGCCCATTGTTTTGGACATTTCTCAAGATTTATACCAAATTTGGGATTAACTCCGTGGGTTGGATGTCAGGCAGGATTATCCGTTTTGGGGATTCAAAGTAATGGAAATATTAAAGGATGTTTAACACTTCCAGATGAGTTTATTCAAGGAAACGTAAGAACTCAGAGTTTAAAAGAAATTTTAACTCGGTTAAGATCTAATAAGAGAAAGTTAAATCGATTGTGTGTAAATTGTGATTTAGTAAATTCATGTATGGGAGGTTGTTTGGGAACAGCTTATGCACTAAACTGTTTTGAAGATCCTTATTGTTTAAGATCAATCGAAAAAAAATTATTTAATTTAGAAGAATTGCCTATTAGGGGAAAATTAGATTCAACATTCTCAAAATTCAAAAATTTATATTACAATTCAATATTCAAATAATTTATATTTTAAGAAAAATGGTGAAATTACTACAATGTTTAAAGATTTTTTTCAATTATATCAAATTGGTAAGGAATTAGGATTAAATAAGAAAGAAATAAAGAATATATTCTTATTTGACAATTCAAGGCATTATATATTATACACGATCTTATTGATTGTATCCATTGTTGCATTTGGGATTTTAATGATTATTTTAGGTATACAAGCCTTTAGAAATACATATCCCTCAGGAACATTGTATTCAACAGTAAAGAAAAAGGATTTTAACCGAAGAAAGTGAATTTAATAAATGTAATTTAGAAAATATATAATTTTAAATTATCGTTAGTAAAAGAACTCTAAATAGAGGCGTTTTTATAATATTAAGATTAGGAGGGGAAATGTTTAAAGGAATTATTCAATTGTACCAAGTAGGTAAAGAATTAGGCTTAACAAGAAAAGAAATTAATGGATTATTTTTCTTTAGAAAAGAGGCTCATAGTTTAAGATATAAAATCATATTCTATATTATTTTGATAATTACTATGTCCTTAATTGGATTAACATTAGTATTAATAAGAATTAGCATTACTAGAGATACTTATCCTAGCGGAACAAAATATTCTACCATTAGGATAAAGGATTTTAAGAAGAAATTAAAGATTTTTATTCAAATAAAATAAAATTTTAAAAAATGAGGTGAAATTACTACAATGTTTAAAGGATTTTTTCAATTACATCAAATTGGTAAGGAATTAGGATTAAATAAGAAAGAAATAAAAAAGATATTCTTATTTGACAATTCAAAGCATTATATATTATATACAATCTTATTGATTGTATCTATTGTTGCATTTGGGATTTTAATGATTATTTTAGGTATACAAGCCTATAAAAATACATATCCCTCAGGATCATATTACTCAACAGTAAAGAAAAAGGATTTCAAACGAAGAAGGCGAATTTAATTAAGGATTTTAAGAAGAAATTTAGATGTGAATACTCTTAAAAAATGAGAATAAATGTAGGTTGTGGAAAAAAATTCGAACCAGAATATTATAATATAGATTTATATGAAGATTTAATAGCAGATAAGCTAATGTCTGCTGTTAATCTTGAAATCGATGACAATATCTGTGAGGAAGTAAAAGCAATTCAAATTATTGAACATTTATCTTTTTTTGAAGCTATTTATGCTCTAAATGAATTCTTTCGTGTCTTGCAGTTGAAGGGTAAATTAATTATTGAAATCCCTGATCTGATGAAAGCATGTCAATTGTATTTAAACTCTAATGATGAACAGAAAAAGATTGTATTAGGGTGGATTTATGGAATACCAGATAAAGGATTGCAACACAAATTCTGTTTTCCTGCTTACTTATTAACAGAAATATTAGAAAATATCGGATTTATAAATATTAAAACTACAAAATTTTCTAACTCTGAATCGATTCCAATATTGAGATTTGAATGCTATAAACCTGTAAATTGGGATGATGCTGAAATCTTCCAGATCTTGGCAAAAATGCACAAAATACTACGATCTGAAAACTATATTGATTTTACTAATTCTCTTATGGTTAAGGAACAAGAAGATTTATTATCTTTATATTTAGTTAGATTACTTGAATTTCGAAAAAAGAAGAAAAAAGAAATTTTTTTTGAGATGCTTATTGAATCCTTGATAAAATGGCCCCAATCTGTTAAAATATTATTAAGAGTTCTAAAAGATAAAAATTTCATTTCTCAGTTGGAGAACAAACATATTCTTAATGTAACAGATCTCTTAATTCAGTTAAATTTTCCCAATATTTTGTGCTACTCATTGAAAAATGTATTTATTTATCCCGGAACTCAGAAAATAGCATTTTCCTCAATTGAATCCTTTGCGAGGAAGATAATAAAAAAATTGATACAAAATGATGAAGAAAAAGATAAAATAATAAGTAAATTGAAAATGTTGTCTGATAAAACTGAATATCCAGAGATAGAATTCTTTTCTCTTAAAGTTTTAGAAAAGAAGGCATTAGATTATTTTTATCTTGGAATTAAAGCTTTTTATGGAGAAAATTACAAAATCGCATATAATCGTTTTCTGAGAGCTATAAAACTTTATAGAGATGATTTCTTATATTTTTGGAATCTTGCTAAGATTTTAGTAAAGCTACATCAAAAGAATGAGGCAATTAGATATTATAAGAGAACACTTAGGTTAGTAAAGATAACTAAAATTGGCAAAAAAAATACTATTCGAAACGAAATCATTAAAGAACTTAATTGTTTAAAGAAAGATAAAGAAGCTGCTCAAGAATTCAAACCAGTAATGTCCATCGAAAATCTATTAAATAAAGTTAATTGAATTAACTCAAATAGAGAAAATCTTGTTAAGGATTTTTCATCTATTTAATTTTTGAGAAAGAAACATTTAAAAGTTTTATTCAATCACTTTGAATTTTTGAATTTTTATGTTAGATGGAGAAAAATAGAATCTAATCTCACTGTCTTTAATCATTGTGAAAATATTAACAAATGATGAAAATACAATTGCACTAATTATTGAGTTTTGATAGGTGTTTTTTATTGATTGGGCATACATCTAAGCATGTGGTACAACCAATAGTATATTCTAATAAGAAGGTATTCGAAATCAATTCAATATTCTTTAAATATTCCTGATCATAAGGATGTAATATATTGATCCCATGCTTAACTGTATTTGGTAGACAGGTCATCTTTTTAAAATTACCACTTTTGTCAAATGCTTTATTAGGGCACTTATCAACACACAAATTACATTCTTTGCATACATTATCTTTCATTATCGGATCTGCAATTAGTTTTGCGGTTGTTATTACAGCTGACAACCTCAATAATGTGCCATGGATTGGATGAATTAACAACCCATTTTTTGCGATTTTTCCGAGACCTGCTGCCAATCCTGCATGTTTTAATGAAATAATTCCCCACGGTTGAAAATTCTCTATTGCTAGAGGATTATACGATGGAATGGAAATCGAATAATAGCCAAGAGATTCAACATAATGAGCTAATCTGACTCCTGTAATATCTAAAAATTTATATAAACTATGATAGGCTCTATGAACAAGGTTAGTATGATGATTTTTCAATCTAAAAATTGATCTTGGCATTGATTTACCAAAAACAATAACTGAATTAGCATCTTCCAAGATATTTTTTGGTTGATGAGATTCCGGTGCTTCCAGGAAAAGATCGTTATTCACATCTGCAATCCCAACTATATCCATGTCGGCTTTTAAAACAAATTTTTTTACTTTATCTGTTAGCTCTTGATTTCGATTCGTTTCTGACATATTAAATCCCCATAATTAAAATTCCTAATTATAACTCATTTCTTTGTTAAGAAATAATTATTTAATTATCTATTTTTTGAAAAAAAAAAAATTTGATTTTAATCACGTTGACCAAGAATAGTCACTGAACAAACGGCATAAGCGCCTCCCAAATTGTGAGCTAAGCCAAGTTTAGGTTCAGGAACTTGTCTTCCTTCAGCTCTTCCTTGAAGTTGTTTAGTAACCTCCTGGACCATTCTGCAACCGGTACTTCCTATTGGATGGCCAAATGATTTAAGTCCACCACTTGGATTCACTGCTGTTTCCCCATCCCAATTAAACGTACCATTTTTTAATTCTTCAGCTGCTTTCCCTCGCTCACAAAATTGCAGATCTTGACAGTTCAATAACTCAGTTATTGTAAAACAATCGTGAACTTCTGCTAAGTCAATTTCCTTCCTGGGATTTATAATACCTGCTTCTTCGTATGCCATTTTTGCCGCATCAACAGTAGCTGGAGCTGATATGAAATCAAAATTTGTATCATACCAGGGGTAAGCCGTATGTACAGAAAGTGAATTGGATTTAACAAGAATATAATCATCGGCGTGAGCATAAGATTCTGCTAGTTCGGGTCGGGTTAGGATTAGTGCAGCAGAACCATCACTCATTGCGCAACAATCAAATCGTCCTAAAGGATCTGCAATCATAGGAGCATTTAAAGCTTGTTCTAATGTAATTTTAATTCTGAAATGGGCTTTTGGATGATAATAACCATTCTCATGGTTCTTTACAGCCACACGTGCTAAATCCTCTTTATTCCAACCATATTCATGAAAACTACGAGTAGCAAGTAAGCAAAACATCGCTGGAGCTGATGGACGCGGTAATACAGGATGACCCATTACTGTAGTACCAGGAAGACCTCTTCCTCCCTCATCCATCAATTTTTCCACACCACAAGCCATAGCCACGTCATAGGCTCCAGAAGCAACCCCAAAACATGCATTACGAAAGGCATCCATACCTGAGGCGCAGTAGTTCTCGACTCGAGTTATTGGTTTACCACCTAACCTTAATGAATCTTCTAAAGTAGTTCCAGAAACACCTGTAAAGAAGTAATAAACTCCAAGCCAAGCTGCATCAACTTCCTCTTTAGTGATACCAGCATCTTTTATAGCTCCTTGAGTTGCTTCAAAAAGTAAATCTTCTTTGCTTTTATTCCATAATTCACCATATTTTGTAGCATCACATCCAATAACGGCAACTTTATCTTTAATACCATGTGCAACCATGTATTTAACCTCATTTGTTAAATAAATTTAATAAAAAAAATATTTGATTTTTAATTTTTCAATCCCTCTGTCCCAAAATCGTGACTGAGGCAACACTGAAAGCACCCCCAAGATTGTGACATAAACCAATCTTAGCATCAGGAACTTGTCTCCCTTCAGCACGACCTTGCAATTGTTTAGTTATCTCTTGAAGCATTCTACAACCTGTTGAACCGATTGGATGCCCAAATGATTTCAAACCTCCACTTGGATTGATTGCTGTTTCTCCATCCCAATTAAATGTTCCATTCTTTAATTCTTCAGCAGCCATACCACGGTCGCAAAATTGCAGGTCTTGGTCATTGATAAGTTCGGTAATGGTAAAACAATCGTGAACCTCTGCTGCTTCAATCTCTTTTCTAGGATTGGTAATCCCCGCCTCTTTATATGCCAATTTAGCAGCTTTAACCGTTGAGGGGAAACTCGTAAAATCTGCCCCAGGTCCATTAGGTGGAACATACCATGGAAAATTCGTCCTTGCTGATATTTGATTTGATTTTACTACTATATAATCGTCCGCATGTGCGTAACTCTCAGCAAGTTCGGGTCTTGTTAAGATTAATGATGCTGCTCCGTCTGACATTGCACAACAGTCGAATCGGCCAAGAGGGTCAGCAATCATAGGAGCTTTCATCGCTTGTTCAATTGTAATTTTACTTCTAAAATGGGCTTTTGGATGATATGAGCCATTATCATGATTTTTCACTGCTACTCGAGCTAGATCTTCTTTTGTCCATCCAAATTCATGAAAACATCTTGTTGCTGCCATTGAAAACATTGCAGGAGCAGATGGTAATGGTAATACAGGATGCCCAAATATCTTAAATCCAGGTAATCCACTTGAACCTTCATCCATAAGTTTTTCAACGCCACATGCGAGAACTACATCATAAGCACCACTAACAACACCAAAACATGCATTTCGAAAAGCATCCATACCTGAGGCGCAGTAGTTCTCGACTCGAGTTATTGGGATACCATCAAGCCTTAAAATATCTTCAACTGTAGCACCTGACATACCAGTAAAATAATAGTAGATCCCTGCCCAAACTGCCTCAATCTCCTCTTTTTTGATTCCAGCATCTTTAAGAGCACCTTGAGTTGCTTCAAAAAGTAAATCTTCCCTTCCCTTATCCCATAATTCTCCATATTTCGTAGCATCACATCCAATAATAGCAACCTTATCTTTAATTCCTTTTACTGCCAACTTTTACACCTCCTTTAAAATCTCCCTCTTATTGGTCGACATTTCCAATAGTAATTCTTGAAGTCCGCACCTTCATGCTCTTTTCTAAAAGTTAATTCAACTTCCATTCCGATTTTTACATTATCTTCTGGATTTTCTATTTCTGTCATATTTAGCAAAATCCGCCCGCCACCATCAAGATCTATTACACAACGTGGAACAGGTGTAGCTAAATATGAACCCCCAACTAGATGATCTAGTGTGTAAGTAAATATTTTACCTTTTAGCGCAAGTTTAACAAGTTCCATTTGATCATCAGCTCTACACACGATACAAGAACGGAATGTAGAAGGATATTGAACAGTCCCACAACTTTTACATCGATTACCGTACATTTTATATACAGTAAGAGTATCACGCCACATTGTCACAGCTGAGCTTTTTCTTACATACCGGTCTTTTGCAAGGAGTTTTTTACTTTCAATATACACATTATAATTTTGTAGAGTTTTCATTGATTTTTGGTGCCCTGCCATGCCCATATGATTTTTGGATAGTTCTCTCAGAGCTCTTCTATCTTGAACATGCATCAATATCGCATCGGCACCATCACCATATCCAGCTAAAATTATTTTTGCTTCTTCTTTTGGGCGCTTCATAGCAGAAATTAGCAACATAAAAGACATTGGAGTTCCGAGGTCACCAACTTGAAAAAATAATCCATTTTGGGCGACACCTTGGCTGAATTTCATTCTCTTGGAGATACGACCATGTGTTCGGGGATTATTATAGTAGTATGCAGCTACATCAATATCTTCAGGATTCAAGTTATTTCTTTTCATAATCTCAGACATTACTCTTGTAATACTTTGAGTATAAATTTGGTTGTCCATTTTCGATTCAAAGGTTCTAATAAAATTATCTTCTTTAGCCCTTTTCCAGGGGCCTGTAACATTAACTGAGATAGAATAATAATCATCAATAATAATAGGCAGGTTTTCTCCTTCTGAAACCAAGAGAGCAGCAGCACCATCAGCATATCCAAATTCATACATAGTTGCAGGTTCTGCTTCTCTAGTATCTGAAGCGATAATAAGTATGCTGCTGATGTCTTTATTTGCTTTAATGGTATCCATTGCTCTTGCTAAGGCCGTTGTTCCTGCCTTCAAGGAATCTGTAAAATCTATAGTTATAATATCTTCTCTCATATCTAATACGGTAGCTATGAATGAGGCTGAATCTTTTTCAGTATACACTTGAGTTGTAGAAGCAAAATACAAACCGTCAATACTCTTTGGATCAATTCCGCTTAAACAATCTAATCCTGCCTCTACAGCCATAGTAAGACTATCTTCATCAACACTCGCAATAGCTTTAGTACCGGGGACTGTTGGAAAGTCCCACGCTTTAGCAATCAACTCACGGGGCATAAGATATTTTGGTAAATATGCGCCATAAGACTTTATTCCTATCATTTATTTATTTCTCCCTTTTTTTTAATATTTAATTTATTATATGATTCTGAATTTTCCACAATTAAAATATTTCTTCAAATTTAGTACTGCAATTACATAAAAAAAAAGTTATTAAGTAAAATTTTTAATAATTTCCTTTTGAGGATTAAAGAGATATAGTTTTTAGTTGGCAAAACTTACACTTTTTCTATGGTTAAATAATTCTCCATTAGGATATTTGAAAATGGGAAAAGGATGGGAGACCTTTATAAGAATCTTTTTCTATTCGTCATACCTAATTATTCTTAATATACTAAATTGTATTCTATGATGATATGATGAATGGTCCTGTTGAACCTTTTAAAATTAAAATGGTCGAACATGTAGGAATGCCAGATGAAAAGAGAAGAAAAGAAGCTATTAAAGAGGCAGGGTATAACACCTTTTTGTTAAAATCTGAAGATGTATTTATTGATTTGTTAACTGATTCTGGTACTTCTGCTATGTCTGATTATCAGTGGAGTGGCATGCTCTTAGGTGATGAGGCTTATGCTGGAGCTCGTAATTTTTACAATCTTGAGAAAGCGATACAAGATATTTTAGGTTATAAATACATAGTCCCTACTCACCAAGGTCGGGGTGCTGAACACCTCATGTATAGCCATCTTGTAAAACCAGGGCAAATAGTTCCAAGAAATATGTATTTTACTACATCTAAGTTACACGTTGAACTTCCTGGTGGAAAGATGGTAGATATGATTATTGATGAAGCTCATGATCCAGAGAATGAGCATCCATTTAAGGGAAATGTGGATTTAAAAAAATTACAGAAATATATAGATGACTATGGATTGGATAAAATCGCTTTTGTTAGCGTAGAACAAGATGTAAATATGGCTGGAGGACAGCCTGTTTCTATGGAAAATTTAAGAAAATTAAGGGAATTTTGTAATGATTATAAGCTTAAAATAATATATGATGCAACTCGTTCAAGTGAAAATGCATATTTTATTCGAGAACGTGAAAAAGGTTATGAAAACACTCCAATTATTGAAATTTTAAGAGAAATGATGGGTTATTCTGATGGATGCATTTATAGCGCGAAGAAGGATTGCTTAGTTAATATTGGTGGTTTCCTTGCTACTAATGATAAAGACATTTTTGAAGCTACTCGAAATATGGTTGTAGTCTATGAAGGACTACATACATATGGAGGTATGGCAGGGAGAGACATGGAAGCGGTTGCTAGGGGTTTGAGAGAGGGTACTAAATATGAGTATTTAAAATATAGAATTCACCAAGTACGGTATTTAGGCGACATGTTAAGAGAGGTGAACGTTCCAATTGTAAAACCTATTGGTGGTCATGCTGTCTTTCTTGATGCCGTGAAATTTTTGCCCCATCTCGAAAGAGAACAATGGCCAGCACAAACATTAGCCGCAGCGATTTATGAGGATTCTGCGGTGAGAAGCATGGAAAGAGGGGCTATTTCGAAGGGAAGAGATAAAGAAACGGGTGAAAATCTTTTTCCAGCCTTAGAATTAGTAAGACTGACAATTCCAAGAAGAGTTTACACAAATTCCCACATGGAATATACAGCAGAATCAATAATAAGACTCTACGAGAAGAGAAATACGATTCCTGGATTAAAAATGATTTACGAACCAGAGTATTTAAGATTTTTTCAAGCTCGATTTGAAAAATTATCTCTTTAAAATATTTAAAATCTTTTTTCAAGCACTGTTATTATTGGATGAAATCCTGCTTTGCTAAAAACATCAAGAAGTTTTTCATCAGTCTTATAAGCAAGATTGATTCTTATCGAATCACATCCCCACGATTGCAAAATCTGAATGGCCCTATCTGCTAAGAGTTTTCCAACACCTCTACCTATATATCCTTTTTTAATTGCCCAATTATCTAAATATCCAATGTATTGCCCTAAGGTATTTTTTTGAGCTTCAATCACACCCATACTTACTACTTTACCAGACTTCAATTCTGCAATTAGAGTAATTCGTTTTCGATTTGGTTTAAATTGTCTTAATCCGGAAGATTCTCTCCATTGATTTTCATTGAACCCAATATCAAATAATTTATTAAGTTCTTTCAAGATTTCTAAAGTTGCTTGATAATCTGATGTTCGGTAATTTCTTATGATTATATCTTCATCTTTAATTACATCGTCTGACATTATATTTTCCACTATTAACTTTTAATTTTATTTATTATTTTCAAATCTATTCTTTGAGTAAGGATTTTTTGAATGCTTTCACTTCCCTCTCGTTGATTGATAGAAAACAAATATTCATCAATATAAGGAACGATTGGGGAAACAAATAAAAGTTCCTCTTGGGGAAACCAAAAATCAATCTCTTGTGTCATAACCTCCTTCTCAAAAAATTCTTTCAGATGATTTATTGTTATAGAAATGTCCTTCAACTCTTTATTTGTGTTGTTTTGAACTGTAATCTCAATTTCTTGGCTATTTTCTACGAGGTTGACGGCTGTTATAGATAGCGGTTGCTTAATTGTAAGGTCGTTATCTTTTTGCTTATTAGGGTCAAATAGTTCGATAGTTGAAAATTCATTTACTCCTTTTAAACTAGTAGGATCAAATCCTTTTAATGAGAAATAAGAAATAGCTCTTTGAGTTTTAAGAGAGGGTGATTCGGCTCTTTTTTGAATTACATTTGAAAAGTACTCTTTAACGGTTTTATCAATCAATTCTCTCATAAAAAACTTTATTTTTTTCCCTTTTTTTATATATTCTTGTATTTTTGGTGTTTTGATTACTGTCTCCCTTGCAATCTCACTTTCAATAACCTCATAAAATTCATTTTCAAATTTATTTCTTATTTCGTCCGTTAGTTTTCGAATGAGATCATCCCCAAGAATTTCTAATTCGATTGGCAAAGACACTACTACTACTATTGTTTCTGGAGTTTCTTCTTCAAGGCCTGCGCGTCTTTTCTTTCTTTCCGATTTAGCTGAGAATTTCTTACCAAAAAAAGCGTATCCTTTGTATTCTAAATCTATATGATCAAGTTCCTCTGTTTCTAAAAACCATATTGGGTGATAATTTATGGGTCGCATGTATTTTTTATTGCTTCTAAATCTATCATCGGGATACATTAATAGAGGTATTTGTCCCTTTTTTTCATCAAAATACATTATATAGACTACGCATAAATATTCGTTAGGATTTTTTTCCAATGAATCACTATTAAATATATCAGCCACTTGAAACCAGTTTTTAAAGGTATTCTATAACAATTAGTTAATCTTTCTACAATGGAATTAAATTTTACTTATATTAAAAAATTTAACGATATTACTTATTATATTTACAATTTTGCAAAAATAGTAAAAAATTGAATTCTTCAGAATTTTTAAAACCTAATTTAGATTATCTCCTCTTATTCATAAGTAAAAAGGTAAATTCATATGATTATTACAGATGTTAAATCGTACTTATTAGAGCTTGATTTTAAGATTAAGATTGGCTCTATGCCGAGATTAAAAGCAACAGGTTTATATATAAACATTTTAACAGATGAAGGAATCGATGGTTGGGCATTAAGTCATTGGAATCTTAGTAACGCCGCCCAGAAGATTTTTATAGAGGAAGCGCTTAAAAAAATGTTGATCCGGAAGGATCCTTTTATGACAGAAGATATCTTCCATACAATCTACACATCCAGTAATCGGATTATGTTTGGAATTCCATCAGCTACTTCTGCTATTATGGTTGCGTGCTGGGACATTATAGGTAAAGCAACAAAACAACCAATCTATAGATTATTAGGAGGGAGAAAACAAAAAATTAGAGCCTACGCTTCTATGCCACGTGGATATAAACCCAAAGCGGCAATAGGCGCTGTTGAGTCTGCTATGAAACCAGAATTAGGTGGTTTTAAAGCCGTCAAATTAAGAATTGGAAATGGACCAAAAAAAGATGAAGAATTGATAAGAGAAGTAAGAGACACATTTCCAGAGATAGATATTATGGTTGACGCTAATTCTGCTTATGATTCTGTAAATGAAGCACTTAAAGTGGCAAATATTTGTGCTAAATATGATGTGGCTTGGTTAGAGGAACCTATTCCAACCGATAATCTTAATGGACTAGCCAAGATAAGAGAGAAATCTCCGGTTCAAATTGCCGGTGGGGAAAACGACATGGGTATATATAGATTTGAGGATATCCTCTCTAAAGAATGCTTTGATATCATACAACCAGACACTACTCGTAGTGGGGGGTATCTACAAATGAAAAAGATTGATGCAATGGCAGAAGTTAAAGGTGTTCGGTGTATTCCTCATATATTTGGATTTGGGCATATTTTGGCGGCAAATCTTCATTTTATAATGTCAACTAGATGTGATTGGTGCGAGTTCCCATTCATACCTGAAGTATATCAGCTCTTAGAAGAGCCAATTAAGGCTGAAAACGGAATAGTAAAAGCTTTAGAAAAGCCTGGTTTAGGTGTGGAAATAAATCAAAAAATGTTCGAAGAAAATGTTCTTAAATAAAATAATAAATTTCTTTTTTTAAACTTGGTTTACAATCTTTTCTTTTTCTAAAAAGTTAACGAGTTCTACAACCTGATTTGGCAGAATAACGATGTTATATTCCAAAGACAAAAAGCTTGTTACCCTTAAAAGGTTATATCCCTTACATAATAAATTAATCAACTCACTTATTGGACCTAAATACTCAGACTTCAAACGCTTGCAAAAATCTTTAAATGATGGATTTTCAAATAGAAGAAATATCTGGTCTACTACTAAGGGTCCATTAAAGGTGGGAGTATATTTTAACTTTAATTTAGATTCTAATATTCCAACTTCCTTATCTCCTCTGTATTCTTTAACATGGCTATTCCATCTTAAATTTTGAATTTCAAGTATTTCTGAAATTTCTTTTTTAGCTGATTCTAGCAATCTGACGACTTTAGAGGATGAATCAACCTTTTCTATCCACTTTAATAGGTTCAATTCATAATCATAAAATGCTTTAATGATATCCATTCCTAATAATACTAATTCAATTATATCTTCTTTCCTTGACTGATCTTTTGGTATAGTTATGCTTAACATTAATTCTTCTAACAATTTGATTGCTTTCCCCCATCTATTATATATACCTTGATGGATAATAGGCCATAACTCAAATATTAAATTATTGTCTAATATTGAGAGGATATAAGAGATAGATATCCCCATGCCAATAACTCTTTTCAGTTCTGTAGAATCACAGTATTCTACAGTATCCATTGATGAGTGATAATAAGGATCCTTATGTCCAAACATAAGTGAGGGTATTCCGAAATATGAGTCCGCAAAAAGAACATGGTCACTCCCTCCTTCAAAACTTGTTATTCGGTAACTCATTGGAACTTTTGTTCCATTAATCGCAATACCCTTAGGATGATCAGCAATCTTCTTTATATAAAGTGATGCAATATCATTAAGGATTGATGGAGTGGAATGTGGGGCCAAATTAACCTCTAAAGGATACCCTATTTTAAGACGATGTTCACCAATCATATCTAAATTAAGACAGGCTAACACGTTGTTAATTTTATTTTTGTGATATTTCATCCACGGGGCGGTCCCATTAAACTCGGGCACCCATGCAAACCTGATAGTTCTTTTAGGTTGTTCTAATACCTTTTCGTCAAGTAAATATTTCATTGCTCTTGCTAGCTCTAATAATCCTGCAGCTCCGCTAGCATTATCATTTGCACCTGGAAATGGATGGCATAAATGAGCAATAACAATTATTTCTTGCTCAGGATATTCTGTTCCTCTAATAGAAGTCGTTATTACTTCTAGATTTCCATTCATAAATTTCGCATTTATTTTCGCATGTACGTTTACTGGCCCTTTTTCTAATAACTCTTTTAAGTAAATAGCTTGTTTGTAAGAAATGCTAAAACCAAATTTAGCTTTATCAAGCCGGTCACGAGTAGTAAAAAAACTATTATAAATTCGCTTATCTAATTGATCTCCCGTTCTTTTCAAATCAGGATAATAAATCACCCCTAGTGCTCCTGAACTTTCGATGTAGGAATGAAACTTATATGTTGGACTAGAAATCAATATCAGTTTACCGTCGATATCCTTACTTTCATAATCTTCCTTTTTATCCCCTTTTCCTATATCAACTACTTCAGCTATAATATCACATGATTTTGAATGTGTTACAATAGATGTTTGAATTTCATTATAATCGCAAAGTTTTATTCTTTCTGGCTCGGTAATCCAAAGCTCACCAGACTCAATTTCCCATTGGTAAGCTGCGACATATCCCCAAGCATTATTTTTTCCATCAGCAGGGGATTTAAAGTGTTCAATCTCCCTATATCCAATCAGGGATAATTCATTCTTTATTATCTCAGCAATTTCGTGATACCCCTTAGAACCTTGTATTCTGCTAAATTGAGATATCTTTGCGACCCAATCCCAAGCTCCTTGCCCATTAACTTCAGATAAAATATCATTAAGGTATTTTTCAATATCCATGATCTAAACAAGAATGAATGTTTTTTAATTATTTTTAATTAAAATGTGAAGCAATTAGAATAAAATATACTTCAATTGGATTTTTTCTTTTCTTTATCATTTATTCTCTAAATCAAGTCTCCTTTTTAATAAAGTATCTCTACATTCCTTAAAATCATTAGGATAATAAAAGTATGGAATGATCCAAAAGAGTGATCCAGTTAACCAAATAATTAAAACTACAAAAACAGCAAAAGGTAACAATGACATATTCCTTTCGATCATGGAAGATATCAGCAAGTTTCCAATAATACCCCCGAGATTCACCATTAATCCATTCATAGCATTTGCTGTACTTCTAACCTCAGGTAGAGATACCTCTGAATAAATAGCAAATTGATTTCCAGAAGAGAAAGCTACAAAAAAAAATCCTAAATAACCTATTATCACAAAAAATATCCAGGAAAAGACAATTTGAAGCGTTGTTTCAGTATAGAATGGTATTAAGTAAAATGCCAATAAAAGAGAAATTCCTACAATAAGACCGATTAACGAAACAATCACTCGGCCTTTTAACTTTCCGGATCTGAAATATCGATCTCCTAATCTTCCTCCTATAATGGATCCAAGGAGAGCACCACTTCCAGCTAGAATATAAATAGTTGTGACTATTAATTCAGAATCAGTACCATTTATTTTAGTATTTAAATAAAAGATTGCCCATATCCCAAGTGTAGCATTAGCTATACCTGAGCATAGCACTGAAATTAATATTCCTCCTACTGATCGTGTTCTAAATAGTTGCTTCAGATTACTATAAGTTATTTTGTAGTTATAATTTATTTCACCTTTAAAATTCTTAAATTCGGGTTCTGAGCGTAACCGTTCTGGTTCTATAGCTGAGAAAGTATAAAAGATTAAAGTAAATAGTCCGAG
Source organism: Promethearchaeota archaeon (assembly GCA_030603385.1). Lineage (GTDB taxonomy): Archaea > Asgardarchaeota > Lokiarchaeia > Sigyniarchaeales > SOKP01 > Loki-b32. The sequence goes on from JAUVXW010000006.1 coordinate 34,635, forward strand.
TATAAATCCTACACCATAGGCAATTCTCCATCCTAAAGGTCCGGCATAATTTCCTAGCAACCCTCCAAATATAATCCCCATGCCTGCCCCTAAAGTTAAACTAAATGACATCATTCCATATCTTTTTCCTCTATCTTTAGGTGAATAGAAATCTCCAATCATAGAAAAACCAAGAGGTAAAAAAGCTCCAGTTCCAATTGCGCCTACTATAATAAAAAAGAAGTAATAAAAAAAATTTAATGATAAAGAAGCTAAACCAAATGTAAAAACCCATACAAAATTAGTATAGATAAAAATTTTCTTCCTTGAAATTTTTTCTGAGATTTTATCTCCATAATAACCAAATACTAAGATACTAATAATCCCGATAATTAATGCTGAAGCTGAAACTATTCCAATTCCAAATTTTGTTGTTTTAGGAAGATATATCAATAAATTATCTATATTCACAGGTAAAATTCCCGCACAAAAAAATATCATGAAATAAAGAAGAAAAATCGAGAGGAAAGTTTTTTTTCTGTTTTCTTGATATGATTCACTCATCATTCAAATCTGAATTAGCCTATAGTATTTTTTTTGATATTTTGAATAATAATATTTGAACTTCATCTTATAATAGTGTTTATTTTATTCAAAAAGAGAAAATTATCTATTGATTTATATCAACTTTGATAAACTTGCCGATACCATTACTCAGTATTTTTAGAGTTTCCTCTTCTAATTCCTCTGGAATATGTCTGAAAGAAAAATCTTCGAGTGCTGGTAAGAGATTCTGAAGAGTTAATCTGGTTAAATAGTCTAATTGATCACATAAAGCAATTAATTGAAAATGAGTTGAATTCTCAATTAATACAGCGCCTTTACTTACGGTAAAATAATTCACTTGTTGTTGTAACATATATTTCCTTACATTATTCCATAGATCATGAAATCCTATGAGATAATTTGCATCTTGAGGAGATCCACTCTTATCATTTTGTAAAATTAATTCCCAAGCAGAATCTTGTGTTCCTATAAATATTGTTTGCACAATACTTTTCTTTTTTGACTTAGTCTCCTCAGATTTTCTGAATGTTAATCTTTGAAACATTCTTCGTAAAACTGAGCCTGCTGATTTTTCTATTGTACCAGTATTTAACTGTTCTAAATTTACATTTATATCTTTTTCAAGACTTGATAAATTAAATTCCTGTGCTGTTTTTAATGCTTCTTCAAAGTAAAGTTTTGCTTGTTCGGGTAACCTACTTTCTGCCGCTAACAATCCTTTAAGTATAACCAATCTGCAAAGATCTAAATAACTTTGATTTTCAATAGCAATAGTCTTTGCTAATTCCAAATGATTATAAGCATGATTTAAGTGCTCTAGATTCCCAGTTTCTTGGAAATATTTAAAATATCCTTCAACTAGCCTAATTTCAATATCACTCGCATCTTCAACAGATTGGTTCATAAACATAATTTCTCTTTCTTCATTCAGATGATCGATCAATTCTGACCAATTGCCAAGTAATTCTCCTTCTATGGCTTGCAGATCATGCATAAAAATATTGCCTACTGGCGATTTTAAGAAATCTGAATCATTTGGTAAGTTATTTCGTACAAAATCTAATAGTTCAAGAGAATCTGTTTTACCAGCAATTCTTTTCAGAGTAGAAAGTAGATCAAGTTTATAATAAGTAGGTACATTTTCTTCTGAAAGAACTTTTTGGCATAATTCTTTTGATTCATCATAACGTTCAGAAATAAATAGTGTCTCAGCAATAATACTCAATAATGAACTTCTTATAAAAAACTCTTCTTGGACAATTGGCAATTCTAGTATAGCCTGTTGACGTTTCAGAGCTTGATCATATAATCCTTGTTTGGACTCAAGAACTGACATATTCGATGAAATTACCGCATGAGTTCTTTCGTCACCCATTTCTTCGCTCACTTTTAACACAATCTCGAAGATTTTTAGTGCTTTTTCTAAATCTCCACTGGATTGATTAACAGCAGCATAAAAATTTCCTACAACACTTATGATTTCTCGATTATCTAATAATTGGCCAAAATTAAAAACGGGTTCTATTACTTCTATAGCTTCATTTATTTTTCCAAGAAAATATAACCTAAAGCCATAATACCCTTGTAAAAGCATTAATCCCGTTTTCATTTCTATAGAAGTTTGGTCACCCCATTCCTTTTGACAATTATCATATAATTCCTCTAAGAGATTATAAGCGCTTAAACGAAGAAAAGCTTCAGCTTTTGCAATTGCTGCTTCTAATTGAATTATTGGTGGAGCAAACTTGAAGTCAATTCTTTTGGCTATTAATATTAACTCTGATGAGGGCGCAAACCTTGCTTGTAATCGTAAATATATTGGATAACTCCAAGAGCTAGGCTCATATTTATAATTTAGAAGTTCCTTACCTTTTCCAATTATAAAACCCCATTTTACCGCTAAGAATGTAAGTAATTGACTATGAGGATTATTATGTCTTAAATCCGTTAAATACTCATACCATTCGCCTATAGTTTTATTTTGTATCCCTGAAATTGTAGTAAGAATATTTATTTCTTCTTCATTTGCTAAAGATAAATAAGCCCGTAGTTCTAGAGGAACGAGACGCTGAAAGGTGATCCATAGATCAGGAGCTCCTTTTCCCGCTTTTTTTTCTTCATAGTAATCTTTATGAGCACGATATTCTCCCTTTTCATCAATTACAACAACATTGATATGTAAAGAATCTGAATCAGTAGGGTGCCCTACCCGGATTGTATATAGTTTTCCAATCATTGTATTACCTGACTCAGACTTATGGATGTAGGTATTTGGATTAATAAGGTTAAAAGTGATCTTCTTATCACATATTTTACAATTAATTTCAGTCATTTTAACACCTCATCTCACTTGATAATTAGAAGATGAGAGTTTTTATTCAATTATATAACTCCTTTTATTATTTTACTTAAGGTGTTTTTTACTCATTTTTGTAATCTCATCTAATAAATTATCAATACCTCTACCATCTAAAGAACATGTTTCTATGTATTTTTGAAAATATTTCTTTTTTCCAACTACAGACTTGATTAATTCATTTGATATATTTCTTTCTAAATCTATTTTATTTCCTACAAGAATTAAACCTGCTTGTCCATTTTTAGATTCATTAGTAAGGTTCATTAATTCCATCCAATCATTTAAATTTTCAAATGACTCATATACATCAACTGAAAAGACAAATATGTAAATGTCTATAGATTTGGTTACTTGATCTTTTATGATATCTAAGGGATGTGCGCCAGGAGTTCTTTGCCCAGCTAAATCATAGCACTGAAATCGCAAATCTTTATATGCCCATGATTCTATTTCCATAAATGGTGTACGGGTGATCTCTTTACTATCTAATACTTTGCCCCCATTAGAGCTATTTACATATTGTGTTGTTTTCTGAATTAATGCTTGTACCATTGTTGTCTTTCCGACTGCTCCATCTCCTACAATAGTCATTCGAACTAATTTTCTTGATTTCTTTAATCTTTTTAAGAATTGAGATAATTTCCCCATGTGAAATACTCCTAATATTATATTAAATTAATTGTTGAAAAATTGTCCCTAATTAAGGAAGTAGCTATGTTTTTTAATGGTGATTGTAAGATATTAAAGTAATCTTTAAAACGTTAGTACGTGTTATTAAAAGAAACAAAGGATTTGTCAAATATTTCATTTGACAAAAGCGATTTTACCAAATTTCTAATGAAACGCCAGTTGCTTAGAACCATTGAATGTAATTGATAACTAAAATAAATTCAATCTTATGTGTTATAAAACTAATGTGATATCGAAATATATATTAAGAATATAATTATCACTTTTTTCTTTTAATTATCCTTACCTTGAATGTTATTACCTTTAAAGGATTTGAATAACTTATTTTTGTATTCTTTTGTAAAAAGAAGTAATAAAGTAGTGAATAGCGAATTTTATATCAATAATAGTTTTGTTTAATTAAAAACTGAGTTAAAATCTAAATATAAATTGAATTCTTTTGTTCTATTATTAAAATCTTGTGAAGCATTTTCTATTATCTTCGTGAGAGTATTATAATTTAGTTCCTTTTTAAACTTTCTATCCCAATTCCACCAATTGGGTAAACCTGTGAAATGTACATTCCATAAATGTTCAATATTTCTGTTAGATCTTTTTTCAACCTCTTTTGCGAGTAGAACCCAAAATAAAATAAGATTATTGGAGATTTTGTCATCTTCTCTAATTGGACCTCTAAAAAATTTATTAAAAGCTAATAACATTAGTATAGCTAAACCATACTTCATTTGGATTTTCATAGTATTAATTAAATATTTCTCTTTCAGATTATCCCAATTTATTACATCAGTTATTTTTTCTATGTCTTTATTTATACTCTCTTTTACTCTTTCAAAATAAAAATCTTTTGTTAAATATGGTTGAGTATTAATATACTGAAAAATTCGAAGAGCTCCTGCTATTCGCCATTCTATCCATTCTTGAGAATAAGTTAATGCTTTATTCAAAGCCTTTTCTTTATCTGGCCATAAGCTTAAGATACCTTTTAATTTATTGTTGATTTCATCATAATAATCTGTATAATGATCATAAATTCGAGCATAAGAATAACCTAATATATCAATATATGTGAAAATCTCTAATAGATCAATGAATCTATTAATATTATCTATGTTAGTTAATAATTCATTAATCTCTGTATCGTTTAATAACGAATAAACTCCATAAAAAGTAGATTCACCTGTATAGATTGTGGCAAATAACAGATGATATTGAATTACTTTATTAATTAGTAGCTTTTCAATATCTGAAAGCCCAAATAGTTCGAGTAAATTCTCTCCAGAAATCAATTTGTAGCTATGATAAGGATGATCTTTTTTATCAACTAATCTTCCTATATCGTGATACATTAAAATAATTGGGATTATTAACTCGTTTTGAGAGTCTTGATTCAGCAGTTTTTCTCTAATTACATTTAAAGATTCTTGTGAAAGGGTTTCATGGGAGAACTCTCCATTTTTTATTAGAAAGAATATTTTAAACAGTCTAAATATATGTCTTACTGTTCTTTGGAATTCTTCCTTTTCTCCATTATTTCCATCTTGAAAAATTTTCTCTAAGTTCGGAAAAATAGATAATAGACGATTGTAATCATTAGATTTATCAATTTCAGAATAAGAATCAATCCAAGAGAGTTCCAAGTTTGAAAATATATTATGAAGCTTATCTATCATAACTTAACAACTCTTTTTTCTAATAATTGAAAGAATGGCTCTATATCAATATTGCCCCCACTTAAAATAATACCAACTTTCATATTATTTACATTAACTTTCTTTGAGAGTAAGGCTGCCAAAGGAACTGCACCTGAAGGTTCGACTATTAATTTCATCCGTTCCCAAAGAAATCTCATTGCATTGATGATTTCCTTTTCAGAAACAGTAACTATTTGATCTACAAATTCTCGAATAATATTAAAGGTTCTCTCACAAATTGAAGTTCGCAAACCGTCAGCAATGGTATTTGGATAAGTACTTTCTATTATGTAACCTGCTTGAATGGATTGATAGGCATCATCTGCCATTGAAGGCTCAACCCCAAAAACTTGAGCTTTTGGACATAAACCTTTAGCAGCAAGGGCAGTACCACTCAATAACCCACCACCACCAAGTGGCGCAATTACCATATCTAATTCTCCAATCTCTTTTATTAATTCATATGCTGCTGTTCCTTGCCCACATATTATATTGTTATCATCATATGGATGAATTAGAAAATAATGATATTTTTCAATTAACTTTTCAGTAGTTTGAGATCTAGCTTCTAGTGTATTATCGCAAAATATGATTTCAGCACCATAATTCTTAGTAGCATTAATCTTATTTGCGGGAGCTCCTTTTGGCATTACAATTGTGGCATGAATACCTAATATCGAAGCCGCAAGCGCAACAGCTTGGGCGTGATTACCACTTGAGTGTGTAATAACCCCAGTTTTCTTTTCTTCTTCTGAAAGTAAACTTAATGCATAATAGGCTCCGCGAAATTTAAACGCCCCAACTCTTTGAAAATTTTCACATTTAAAATATATTTCTGCTTGTAATTTTGAATTTAATGTCCTTGAAGTCATTACTGGAGTTTTATTTGCAACATCACTAATTTTCATAGATGCTTCTTTTATTCCCTGAAACGACATTAATATTCTAACTATTAATTTCTAAATTATATTTTTAAAAGTCTCTTAGGGATATAAGTATTTAGAATAATTAAGAAATTATAACTCTAATCGAAGTTCAAGGTCCCCAACTGATAATTTTTTCCCTGTTGGACTTAATTTTTAGCCTTGCAATTTTATGATAATTACGCCTAGTAATTCTACGTAAGGTTATTGCCTTGATATTATTCAATGGGGTGTTCTCATCTGTCGTGCTTATAATAAATCCTTTTTAAACTTCTAAAAGAATCTTAACAAAATCTCTTTCTCTTGGTTCGACATATTTTTCGAAAGCTTTTTGGGCATCTTTTAAGGGAACTACTTCAGATATAAATTCATTGGCTTCTACATTATAATTAACAAATATATCAATAGCTGCTAAGATATCTTCACGATCATGACCTAAGCATCCTTTTAAAGTAACTTCTTTGGAGTTTATCATAAAGAAGGGAAAGGGGATACTCCCCTTATGGATTCCCTCAAGTACAATTGTTCCCCCTCTTTTTATTAAAAAAATTGAATCTGATAACGTTTCTTGATTTCCAACACAATCAAAAATGAATGTAGGTTCTCCTAGATTTTTTATCGTCTTTTTTATTTTAGCTCTTCTTGGAGGTACTGCTGCGGTTGCTCCAAATTGTATTGCTTTATTTCTTAAAAATTCTTGCGGTTCAACTACAACTACATAGTTTGGATCTTTCAGAATTAATAAAGCTTTTAAAGTAGTTAAACCCACACTACCTCCTCCAAATATTAATATTTTTTCCTTATCTTTAATTTTTGTTAGTTTAAACGCTCTAATCGCTAGTGAAAATGTTTCAATCAAAACTGCTTCTTTTATTGATATTTTTGACGGAATTTTAAATACCCATTCTTTTGGCACTTTAACATATTCTGCAAATCCCCCATCCTGAAATGTACCTAATCCCTTTAGTTTACCCTCACTAAGATCAAGTGAAACAGTAAAACATACAACCTTGTCTGCTATTTTTACTTCAGAAACATTCTCTCCTATCTCTGCAACTTCACCTGCTATTTCATGTCCCATTACTAAAGGAACCTGATACATTTTATATTTAAAATTTGTTATATCCGACCCACAAATACCACAGTAATGAACTTTAACTAAGACCTCATCAAAACCGAGAGTTGGTTTCGGATAATTTTCTCTATACACAATTTTTTGAATATCCTCAAAAACTGCTGCTTTAATTGCTTTTCTCCTCAAATTAGTTTTAGTTGTACAAGATTACGTTTTAATAAGTTTTTCACTATTAATCCAATATTAAAATTTTTAACCCAATAAAATTTTCGTTTATGTGAATGAAATCTAACACATAAACTTAAAGGATAAATAAAAATTAAATATTTTTTTTCAATTATTCTGTCTTTAATTTGATTAGTTTTACGAGATATGATATTGCTAAAAAGGAAATACAAAAAAGATTCCCATTTCAATTATTATATCGTAATTAATATTTTAAAAACAATGTTTTTAAGTAAATAGGTTGAATATATTTCATTTATTTTTTTCATTTATAAGTTTTTAAAATTCTTAGGAGGTTTAAGATTTGAAAAAAAGACTTTATTCACTTGATTTTTTTCGAGGAATAGCTATCATTATGGTTATTATCTTTCATAGACTTATGTATGATTGGCCAGGTTCAGAATTTTTTTTTACAGATCCAAAGGGATTTCTTAAAATACCTTGGTTTACAGCAATAATGTTCTTTGCGGGAATGGGAGGTATTTTTTCATTAATTAGTGGAGTCGTCACAGCATATTCAACTCATAATCGAATAACTTCAGGAAAAGCTAATAAAAAAATGATTTTATATGCTGGTCTTTTTTCTTTTTTATGGTTAGCATTAGTAGATTATATAAGAAAATTCCTATTTAGCACTAAGAGCTATTTTGAAGGAAAATTTTATAATGGGTTAATCACAGGTTCGCTTTTAGAAGGAGAATTAGTCATCCCACATTTGGAATTATTATACTATACGAGCACTTTGATGATAATCGGGCTTTCTGGATTTGTCGTACCTGTTATAATGATATTACTGTCTCGTAAGGGTGGTCTTGAAAAAGTACGTCGTAATAAAATTATTCTTGGAACTCTTGCGGGTGTAATACTAATTGCAACCCCATTTTTGTCATTTACGCTCGAGCCAATCGTGGAGGATTTATTTATCAGCCGTAATTATTTAGGAGGTTTTCTTTTGGCATTAATCGTTTCTCCATATTTCCCAATTTTCCCCATTATCGCTTATGCACTACTCGGAGGTATATTAGGAATCTCCTTAGCTAGAGATGAAAACAAACGTAAAATAACCATTTTCTGGTTAGTGTTTGGATTTGCTTTGTTAAGTATTGGAAACTACATTCTATTAACGTTTCTAATTCGTTTCGAGGTCTATAATTATAATTTCGTTCGATTTATGCAATTAGGAGTCTATCTTATGATTATTATTATTTTACTAAGATTAATAGATTTCAAGCCAGAAGAAAAACAAGAGAAGATTGTAAAAAAAGTAAGCCCTATTATCATGTTTGGGAGAGCATCACTAACTATTTTTGTCTTTGAAGCCATTGTTGCAACCATATTTCATGTGATTCTCGATTCTATACTGCCTGATTGGAATACAGAAGCTTATGTAGTGTTGATATTTGGTCTTTTCAATCTAGCTTTTTGGTATTTAATATTACACTTCTGGAAGAAGAAAGACTTTAAAGGTTCAGTTGAATGGACGGGAGTATATATTATCAGAAAACTCTCTGGAATTGGAAAAAAAGAACCATAAAATAATTAATTCAAGTAACTTTTTCCACTTTTTTTTATATAAAATTTAGATAAACACGCTTAAATTTCTTTAATATAACCCGAAAAATTAAAAACTATTTTTAACTCATATTTAATATTTTAATTCTAAAACATTAGGAAATAGCAGAATGTTTTCTATTTGTACCGCCTATATTGAAGATGGAAAATTAGAAGAGACAATAAAACAATATGCTGAGTCAGAGAAAAAATTTACAGAAGAAATTGGTGTTCTTTTTCGTAAATTCTTTCAATGTCAGATACAACCTCACATTATTTGGTCGATTACAGAATGGGAGTCTGAAAAAGCTCATCATGATGCAGCTCAATCAATTATGGGAGTTAGGCGAGATGATCGTTTCGCTGCAATAGCTTTTGGTCCTGAGCCTTATTTTGAAATATTCTGTAATGAAGATGAGTCGCTTACAATTGGAAAGTTTTCAGAAAAATTTCAAATAGTAATTGTTATCCATGGTCTTATTAGCGAAAAAGCCAAAGAGAAATATTTGGAAATTAGAAAAGAAAGAATAAGAGAGTATAGAGCACAACTTCAATGGTTAAGTGTTTTTTATAATACCTATAATTCAAATGAGTTTGTAGCATTTATGGGATTTAATTCTGAGGAATATTTTAATAAAATTCGAAAAATTGATGATTATTTTTTAGAAGAATATCTATTTACAGGATTAAGAAACACTCTTGGAATGTCTTATATAGCTAATTATAATCAATTTATATGTAAACCTATATTATTCTAGGTAATTATTATGAGACCTCCTATATGCAAAATCTGTGATAAAAACTTAGAAGAAAAAGATGACGGAGGTTTAATTTATTTTAAAAAACGCCAGTCTGATGTAGAATGGGAGAAAAGGATGGAAGAAATTGGAGGAGTAGGACATCCTCCCTACGCAGAATGGTTCTGCAAGAAACATTTTAAGAAGGCAAATGAGTTAAGACACTTACCCATTGATGAAGCCTTAAAAAATCTAATGCTTGAAGGGACCTAATTCTTTAATTTGGTTTGTAAATTCAGTTATTACTTCAGCAAATCGCTTACCCTCAGAGGCGCTTACCCATTCCAAGCGTACCCGCTTTGGGTTTATACCTAATTGCTTGATTAAAATGGTATGCAATCTTTCGAATCTTTCTTTAGTGTACTCATTTCCAGAAATGTAATGACAATCGCCTATATGACATCCACTAACGAGAACTCCATCAGCACCATTCTTTAAAGCTTTAAGAACAAATGAAGGATCTACTCTTCCAGAGCACATGACTCTTATTACTCTAATATTTGGAGGATATTGGAATCGTGAAACCCCTGCCAAATCTGCTCCTGCATAACTACACCAATTGCAACAAAAAACTAAAAGATGGGGTTCAAATCCTTCTTTACTTTCTTTTGACTTTGATTTAGACATGATTTTACACCTTAATAATTAATTTTCTACTTCCTCCTTTTCTAATAAATAAGAATCTATCATAGCTGAAATTTGGTCAAAATCATAATGTTTTACCATAATTGCTCCAACTGGACATGTAGCCGCGCAAGTTCCGCATCCTTTACATAGTGCTGAATTAATGGTAGATTTTGTAACAATAATACTAATATCTTCAAAATCTTTAGTTATTTCTATAAGTTCTATTGCTTTATATGGGCAAATTTCTTCACATTTGCCACATCCTATGCATTTATCCGGGTTTACTTCAGCTACCAAACCCGAAGTTGTAATCTCCTTCGCGCTTAGAAATCTGCTTGCTCTTCCTGCTGCCCCATTCGCTTGAGAAATTGAATCTTGAATGTTTTTTGGCCATTGCGCACATCCACATAAGAAGACACCATCAGTGGCAAAATCTAAAGGTCTTAATTTGACATGTGCTTCCAAGAAAAATCCTGTTCTATCTAAGGGAACCTTAAGCATCTTTGCTAATTCTTCTAAATTATCTGCAGGCACCATAGGAGTTGCTAAAACAATCATATTCGTGTCATATGCAATTTCATCCTGCAAATTTGTATCAAACACTTTAATTCCGTATTTTCCTTGACTTTTCTTTTTAACTTCTGGTAGATTCTCTAAATCATATCTTAAGAACATCGCATCTTTTCTTCTATTTCGATAATATTCTTCAAATTCTTTTTTAGCCATTTGAAGATCCCTGTAAAGTACGACGATTTCTAACTCTGGTCTTAATTGTTTTAAAATGCTAATGTTTTTAATTGAAGTCCCGCAACACACATTTGAACAGTAGGTTATTCCTTCTTTTTGTCTTGCATTAGTACATAAAATAAATGTTACTCGATTAACTTTATCAAGCCACGACTTGTCTGAATTTTGAAGTTTTTGTTCTAGTTCTAATTGAGTAATTACATCGTTGTTTTTATTTCCATATTGAAATAATCCATGCGGTTTGAATTCTTGAGCTCCAGTGGCCACAATAATAGTCCCAATTTTCAATTCTTTGAGGTCTTTTCCAGAATTGCTAATTGAAACCTCATAATTTCCAACAAAACCAATAATTGAGTTTATTTTTGACTTTAGTAAGACTTCAATATTCTTATGGTTCTTAGTTTTTTCTGTAATTTCTTTTAAGAAGATTGAAGCATCCTCTTGAATAGGATATAATATATTTAAGTTATTTAGATTCCCACCCAATTTTTCTTCTTTTTCAACTAGATAAGTTTTAAACCCTTGATCTGCTAAATTTAAGGCTGCGGTCATACCTGAAACACCACCACCTATTATTAAGCCTGTTGGCGTGATTTCCAGTTTTTCTTCTGGTTGTGGTTTGATCAGTCGAGCTTTCGCTACTGCCATTCTCAATAAATCCTTGGACTTTTCTGTAGCAGCCTCCTTCTCCGTCATATGAACCCATGAGCATTGGTCGCGAATATTAACCATCTCGAATAAATACTTGTTCATTCCTGCTTCTTGACAAGTTTCCTGAAATAATGGTTCATGAGTTCGAGGTGTACATGATGCTACTATAAATCTATTCAAATCTTTTTCTAGAATCAATTCTTTAATTCTTTCTTGAGAATCAGGACTACAAGAATATAAATTATCTTCACAATGTACTACATTTGGTAATGTCTTGATATAATCTCTTACTTCAGGGACATCCACATATTTGCCTATATTAATCCCACAATGACAAATTAATACGCCAATTCTTGGTTCATCAGTGATCTTAACTTCTCTTTCAGCTATATCAAACACTTTATCTTTTACTTCAGTGAATTTTACAGTATTTAGTAAAGTTGCTACTTGGGAAGCTACCCCACTAGCATCTGCTACAGTTTCTGGTATATCCATAGGGCCTTGAGCAAATCCACATAAGAAAATACCCTCTTTTGAAGATAAAGACTTATTAAAATAAGATTTTTCTTTATAGAAATCATAATGATCTAATTCAATATTTAGAATCTTCGATAAACCATGAGTACCCTTTGATGGTACTAATGGGGTAGCTAATACTACTAAATTAGCTCTGAAATCTTTAAATTCTCCAGTTTTTAAATCTTCATAATGAATAATTAAATCATTTGTCTCAGGATCTTCTCCAATTGTGCTTATCTTTGTTTGGAAATATTTTACACCATATTCATCTTGAGCTCTCTGGGTAAATTCATAGAAATTTTTACCATAGGCCCGTATATCATGTCTAAATACAAAACATTGAGAGTGTTCAGAATGTTCTTTCGTTATTATAGCCTCTTTAGCCGTGTACATACAGCAAACTGATGAACAATATGGGACATTTTCATGTAAATCTCTTGATCCTGCACATTGAATAAATGCTATTATTTCGGGTTCTTTTTCATCGCTTGGGCGCAAAACATGCCCTCCAAATGGACCACTTGCACAAAGAATTCGTTCGTATTCAAGTGCATTTACAACATTTTGGTGATGATACCCCCATCGAGAAGATAATTCTTCTGCAAACATTTCAAACCCAGTTGCGACGACAATTGCACCAACTTTAATTTCAATATCTTGAGGTTGTTGTTCATAATCTATCGCTTCTGCTTCGCATACTTTTTCACAGACTCCACATACCCCTTTAGTGAACTTTAAACACAACTCAGGGTCGATTAAATAAATCGGGGGCACAGCTTGGGGAAAGGGAATATATACTGATTTTCTTTTTCCTAAATTCATATCGAAAATATTTCCGACTTCAATTTTGGGACATTTCGTAGCACAGTCTCCACATCCCTTACACTTCGTTTCATCAATATACCGAGGTTTTTTTAAAACTGTGACTGTGAAATCTCCTGGTTCTCCTTCAACTTTTTTGACCTCATGATAGGCCATTAATTCTATATTAGGATTTCGGAATACTTCAACCATTTTTGGTGCTAATATACAGAGAGAACAATCATTTGTAGGAAAAGTTTTATCTAATTGAGCCATTCTCCCACCTATTGACGGTGTCTTTTCCACTAAATAAACTTTAAGACCTAATTCAGTAAGATCTAATGAAGTTTGAATTCCGGCAATCCCCCCACCAATTACTAAAACTGAACCTTCCATTATTCCTTTTCCTCCAGTGTCTTAATGGGATCTATTATATTTATTAAATCTACTAAAAACTCAGAAAAATCCAATATTTCTATTGAGGAAATATCTTCATAATCATTTTGTAAACATGATAAATGAATTTTACATTTTGGGCATGATGTAATCATTATTTCCCCTACATCTTTTGCTTCTAGCATTCTTTTATACCGTAAAGCTTTTGATCGCTCATTACAATTCATCCAAGAACTTACGCCACAACATAATGAATCTGATTTATTATGTGCCATTTCTTTAAACTCATATCCTATTTCTTTTAAATGAGTAAAAATTTTGCGTACATTTTCTATTATATTACTATCTTTAGGCAAAAATCTACTCAATCGGCACGGATCATGATAAGTAAATTTTATTTTTTCTTCTGATTCATTTGGATTTTTAAATTCAATCTTTTTATTTTGCCATTTTTCATAGATATATTCAATTAAATGCTTTACTTGAAATTTATCTTTGAAATCTTCAAATAGATTTTGATAATCTACTTTTAACGTTCTATAACATTCTGCACAAGCAGTGATAATTGTTGTAGCTCCTGTTTCTTCAATTCTCTGAACATTCTTTTTTGCTAAATCAATAAAAGCATTAAGTTTTCCTTGGCCCCAATACAAATCATGTCCGCAACAAATTTCGTCTTTAAGAACTACAATCGGTTCTTTTTCAATTTGACATAGAATTTTCAAAGTACTTTCTGCTATAGAATCTGAATTTTCGAACTCAAAATTAAAGTATGGTAAACATCCAACATAATATAGAATATTTCCCTGATTTGACGTTTTACATTCTTTAGGAACCCATTCAAGAGATCTTTCTGGCTTTATATGTGGTTCACTCATAATTTCTGAGATGGTTGTATATACACCTTTATGAGCTATATACTCATCAGGATTTTGGCCATTAGAAGTTCTCATTTTATACTTTGCCATTCTTACAATATCTGCGAAATTTATTCCCTCAGGACAATTCTGAAGACAGGTATTACATGTAAGACAATCCCACAAAATACCACTATCAATAATTTTATCTTCAAAACCCTCTAAAATCATTTGGATTATTCTACTTGGTTCAAAGCTTTGAACCCGACTGAGTTGGCATACACCACTACAACGAACACATTGATAACACCGATATAATAATTTTCTTATATTCGGTTCATAAATTTTTTCAAGATAAGAACTATTATCGCTGCTAGGTTCTTTTGAATCATCTACTTTCTCAATCTCAGTAATAACATTCACTTTTTTCAGTTTATTCAAGACTTAATAATTTGAACCTATATTGCATAGAAAAAAAATGGAAACCATTTATTTTTTCTGATTAGTTTTCATAACTCTATTGTCAAACAAGAAAGAATATAGATGAAAAATTAGGATTTCTTTTTTCTTTCTTTAATCAAATTTTAAATTATTAGTTCCCTTATTATAGCATTAATTTGCTCAAAATCGTAATGTTTTACAGAGATTGCCCCGACTGGACAATTTGCAGCACAAGTTCCGCACCCTTTACATAAATTTGGATTGATGGAAGATTTATTTATTATTAAACTCACATCTTCAAATTCCTTCATTGTATTCGTAAGTTCTACAGCATTATAAGCACAGGCTTCCTCACAAGTTCCACATCCAATACACATATCCTGATCCACTTCTGCTACCAAACCAGATGTTGTAATTTCTTTTGCACTTAAAAATCTACTTGCTCTTCCAGCAGCACCATTTGCTTGTGATATTGAATCTTGAATATTTTTTGGCCACTGAGCACATCCACATAAGAAAATTCCATCTGTGGCAAAATCTAATGGTCTTAGTTTAACATGAGCCTCTAAGAAAAAACCGTTTTTGTCTAAAGGAACCTTGAGCATCTTCGCCAGGTCTTCTAAATTACCAGCTGGGATCATAGGAGTTGATAATACTATTAAATCTGTCTCAAATTTGATATAATCTTGTAAATTAGTATCGAATACTTTAATTTCATACTTTTCTGATTCGCCACTCTTATTACTAATTAATGGTGGTTCATCTAAATCATATCTTAAGAAAATCGCATCTTTTCTTCGATCACGATAATATTCCTCAAATTCTTTCTTTGCCATTTGAAGATCTCTATAAAGAACTATTAATTCGAGGTCATTTTTCAATTCTTTTAGAACATTAATGTTTTTAATAGCAGTTCCACAACAAATATTGGAACAGTATGTAATGCCTTCTTTTTGTCTTGCGTTGACACATAACAGTGTGGTAATACGATTAATTTTATCAAGCCAAGACACATTTTCACTTTTCAATTTCTGTTCTAGTTCTAATTGTGTAATTACGTTGTGGTTCTTGAAAGAGTATTGAAATACATCCTTAGGTTTTAGTTCTTGACCTCCAGTTGCAACAATAATAGTACCAATTTTTAGATCGTGGATCTCATTTTCTGAATCGATAACAGTAACATTATAATTTCCAAGATAACCCTTAACATCTTTCATTTGAGAGCTTAGGAAAAGTTGAATATTTACATTTTTCATAACCTTTTCTATGATTTCATTTAGTAAGATTGAGGCATCTTCTTGAGTCGGATATAAAACATTTAGGTATCTGAGATTTCCACCTAAAAATTTCTCTTTTTCTACAAGATAAACCATGAATCCTTGGTTGGCAATATTTAAAGCAGCACTCATTCCAGATACACCGCCACCAATTACCAAAGCAGTTTGAGTGATTTGCAGTTTTTCCTCTGTTTGCGGTCTTAATAACCTCGACTTTGCAACTCCCATTCTTATTAGAACCTTAGCTTTTTCGGTAGCTTTTTCTTTTTCTGTCATATGAACCCAAGAACACTGATCACGTATATTAACCATCTCAAAAAGATATTTATTTAGTCCTGCTTCTTGACATGTTTCTTGAAATAGGGATTCATGTGTTCGCGGTGTACAAGATGCTACAATAAATCTATTTAAGTTATATTCATCAATTACTTCCTTAATTCGTTGCTGAGAATCAGAACTACAAGAATAGAGGTTATCTTCACAAAAAACCACATTAGGCAAGTTCTTTATATGTTCTATAACCTCAGGAATATCAATATATTTCCCAATATTAATCCCACAATGACAAATAAGTACACCAATTCTCGGATCATCTGTTATTTTTACTTCTTTCTCGGGAATCTCAAATATCTTTTCTTTAACTTCTGTAAATTTGGAAGAATTTAGTAAAGTTGCTATTTGGGAAGCCACTCCACTAGCATCAGCGACAGTCTCTGGTATATCCATTGGACCTTGACAAAATCCAGCTAAAAAGATACCCTCTCTTGAAGATAAAGATTTATTAAAATAAGTTTTTTCTTTGTAAAAGTTATATTCATCTACTTCAATATTTAAAACTTCAGCTAATTTCCTAGTTCCATTTGAAGGGACTAACGGTGTAGCCAATACTACTAAATTTGTTTTAAAATCCTTAAATTCTCCAGTTTTTAGGTCTTCATAATGAATAATTAAATCATTTGTTTCTGGATCTTCTATGATCTTATTAACTTTAGTCTGAAAATATTTTACTCCATATTCTTCTTGAGCCCTTTGAGTAAATTCATAGAAGTTTTTTCCAAATGCTCTAATATCATGTCTAAATATAAAACAACTTGAGTTTTCAGAGTGCTCCTTTGTAATAATTGCCTCTTTTGCTGTATACATACAGCATACACTCGAACAATAAGGAATTCCTTCATGTAAATCTCTTGAGCCCGCACATTGGATAAATGCTATTATTTCTGGTTCTTTCTCATCACTTGGTCGGAGAATATGACCTCCAAACGGACCGGATGCAGATAACATTCTTTCATATTCTAAAGCATTGACTACATTCTTATAATTATAACCCCATCTTGAGGATAACGCCTCTCCAAGCATATCATAACCAGTCGCCACAACAATAGCTCCTACATTTAATTCAATTTCTAGGGGTTTCTGCTCAAAATCTATTGCTTCAGCTTCACATGTTTTTTTACAAACTCCACAAACTCCTTTATTTAAAAATAAACACATATCAGGATCGATTAGATATATGGGGGGGACGGCTTGAGGAAAGGGGATATAAACTGATTTTCTCTTACCTAAGTTCATGTCAAATATATTAGGAGTTTCGATCTTTGGACATTTGGTAGCACAATCCCCACAACCTTTACATTTAGTCTCATCAACATAACGAGGTTTCTTAAGAATGGTGACCTTAAAATTTCCAGGTTTTCCAGATACTCTTTGGACTTCATGATATGTCATTAACTCTATATTAGGATTTCTGAATACTTCTACCATTTTAGGTGCGAGAATACAAAGGCTACAATCATTAGTAGGGAAGGTTTTATCAAGTTGAGCCATTCTACCTCCAATTGAAGGTGTTTTTTCCACTAAATATACTTTAAAACCTAATTCAGTTAAATCTAAAGAAGTTTGTATTCCTGCAATCCCCCCTCCAATAACTAATACGGAACCCTCCATTATTTAACACTTCATAAATATATTTTCAAATCTTTTTCAACTGAATTAAAAAAAAAGAAATTTAATTATATAAACATTATTATGTAAAATTATCAGTTTTCGACATAAATCACTTTGAAATGATCGAGTCCAATTATGAAATCCGTTTTATTTATTGAAATCATGCAATCAGATTATGAAATACTGCTCATTCTCGACATTATGGATGATTAGGGACAAATTTGACTTTTTCAATTATCAATACCGTACATTATGATCAATAGAGAAAATGATACTCATTGAGAATAACCTTTCTGAACACGAAACCTGAGATAATGATCCACCTCAGACAATTTTATTTTTCTCAGGATAATTACCACAAATTTATACAAAAATCTCAACTAAATTTCTTTTAAGACTCTTTTTTTCGTTTACAAAAGTTTCTTTTACTTGAATTTAAATTCGAGTGATTTTTTATAAATTTATTGTTTTATAGTTAATTTAAACAGCATTATTGATTCTGGTTTCAATTTGCTACTATATATCCATTAAAAGTTTAAGTTTGAAAATTTGTCAATCAGCAAATTTTGCTTTTTCATAATTTTTAGTAGTAAAGGTCAGACTTTTTTTCACTAAATTTTCATTGAAATCAGACTCTGAATTTACCATTTCATACATATCTTTAGAGATGGATAAAACTATATAATTTAGAGTTAATAAGAAAAAAATTTGTAATTTTTTTAATCATTAAATTGCGAGTAATGGGCCTAGTTTTTTAATTTGATTAGTAAATTCAGTGATAACTTCAGCAAATCGTTTACCTTCAGAGGCACTTACCCATTCAAGTCTAAATCTCTTATCAAGGTTAAATAATTTTAGAGTTTCTCGAAAACGTTCAAATCTTTCTTTTGCAAATTCATTTCCTTTTAGATAATGACAATCACCAATATGACATCCTGTCACAATAACTCCATCAATACCGTCTTTAAATGCCTCTAAAATGAAAGCTGGGTCTACTCTGCCAGAACACATCACTCTTACTATTTTTATGGTTGGGGGATATTGAAAACGTGATACTCCAGCTAAATCTGCTCCGGCATAACTACACCAATTACAGCAAAAACATAAAATGTTGGGGGTAAATTCTACATTTTTTCCTTTTTTTTCTTGACTTATCAATATTCCTCAGTTTTTTCATTTATTATAATTTAATATTAGGCTAAAAGTGCAGTAATCATGGCATTTATTTGCTCAAAGCCAAAATGTTTAATAACAATTGTAGAATTTGGGCATTGTGCTCCACATGTTCCACATCCTTTACATAATGCAGGGTTGACATGAGATTTTTTTATCGTAATTGTGCAATCTTCGAACACTTTTAGTTGCTCTATTAATTCTATAGCGTTAAATTGACAAACTTCAACACAATTTCCACATCCAATGCAATTTTCTTCTATTACAGTTGCAACAAGGCCAGAGGTAACAATACTTTTAGCACTTAAAACCTTAACCGCTTGAGCTGCAGCTCCGTTAGCTTGGGCAACAGATTCTCTAATATTTTTAGGTGAGTGCGCACATCCACATAAAAATATACCATCGGTTGCAAAGTCAATCGGTCTTAATTTCACATGAGCTTCTAGAAAGAATTTATCCTCATTAAGTGGAACTTTTAGCATTTTTGCTAGGTCTTCATTTTCTTTTATAGGTGCTACGAGTCCTGTACTTAAAACGATTAACTCTGGATTTATTTCCAATTTTCCTATATCAAGTCTTTCAACTAAAATACTTAATTTTTTATTTTTTATTTTTAATTCTGGGGGCTTATCTTCATCAAATCTAATGAAAACAACTTTTTTTTCTCTTGCTAAATTGTAATATTTTTCCTTGAATCCATATGTTCTAATATCGCGATATAAAATCATTATTTCTAGATTTGGATTGATTTCTTTTGCTTTTAATGCATTTTTTATGGCTTCAGAGCAACATATTCGACTGCAGTATGGATGCTCTTCATTTCTAGAGCCAATACATTGTATCATTACTATTGAATTTAATTTTTTAACATCATCAGTGGTAAAAAGAATTTTTTCAAAGTCAGATTGAGATATAATTCTATGATCTTGCCCAAATTTGTATTCGTTTGGTTGATATTCTTTTGCACCCGTAGCCACAATAATAATTCCATGTTCTAGATCAATACTTTTATTATTTTTTCCATAAAATATATTTGTGGTGAAATTACCTATGTACCCAGATATTGAATTAATTTGGGCTTTTGTAAATACTCGAATTAGCTGATTGTTTTCAACTTCTTGTATTAGATTTGTAAGAAATTCCTGAATATCGTCATTTTCAAGGGTTTGAAAAATATTTTTTGCAAATCCTCCTAGTGAATCTTCCTTTTCAATTAAGAATACTTCAAAACCTTGAGAAGCCAAATTTAAAGCCGTAGACATTCCAGATACGCCCCCACCTATAATTAAACCTTTATCGATTACATCAATTTCTTGTTCTTGTAAGGGAATTAACTGTGCAGCTTTAGCTACTGACATCCTTAGTAAGTCTTTTGCTTTCGCTGTTGCCTTTTCAGCTTCATGCATATGAACCCAAGAACATTGATCTCGGATATTGACCATCTCAAAAAGATATTTGTTCAATCCTACCTCCTGTATTGTTGCTTGAAATAAGGGTTCGTGAGTTCTTGGAGTACATGAGGCAACTATGACTCTATTAAGTTGATTTTCTCTTATTTTTTCTTTAATATTCGTTTGAGTATCAGCAGAGCAAGTGTATAGATTATGTTCAGCATATACTACATTTGGTAATGTTTTTACGTATTCAACAATCTCAGGAACGTTAACAACGCCACCTATATTAATCCCGCAATGGCATATAAAGATCCCTATTTTTGGTGGTTGATCACTTACATCAATTTCTTCGGGTAGTTCCTTCTTTGAGATTAATGTATTTCTTGCATCTGACAGAAGAACATTAACACATCCTGCAGCAGCACTTGCTTCGATAACGGTTTCTGGAATATCTTTGGGCGAAGCAAACATCCCACATACATAGATTCCAGGTTTTGATGTTTCTACAGGATTAAAACTTTTAGTTTTACAGAAACCATATTCATTTAACTCTATATTTAACTTCTGGGCTAATTCCATAGAACTCTTATTAGGCTGTGCTCCTACGGCAAGAACAACTAAATTAAATATTTCTTCAATAATTTCTCCTGCATCTGTCTCATATCTAATCTTTAAATCTTTTGAATCTGGAATTTCACTAATAGAGGAAATCCTTCTTCTAATGTATCGTATACCATGTTCATGCTTAGCTCGCTCGATATATTTATCAAAATCTTTACCATATGCTCGTATATCCATTGTAAAGATCGTGGGTTCTATAAAATTCACATGTTCTTTTGCAATTACCGCTTCTTTTGTGGTATACATACAACATACTGAAGAGCAATATTCCGCATTAATCCTTTTATCTCTGGATCCAACACATTGTAGGAACGCTATTTTTTTCGGAATAATTCCATCAGAAGGACGGAGTATTAAACCCGAGTGAGGACCACTAGCGCTTAATGTACGTTCAAATTCAGTACTCGTTATAACATTCAAAAATTTATCATAGCCAAGATTTGTTAAAGGACTGGGTTCAAATTCATCAAAACCAATTGCTACAATTACTGCTCCTATATTAAGGTTAATTCTTCTATCTTTAAGTTCATAATCTATAGCATTAGCTTTACAAATTTCTTTACAAACTTCACATCCTATACATTTCTCTTTATCTATTGAGAAAACTAATGGAACTGCTTGTGGAAATTTTACAGATATTGCTGCTTTTTTTGATAATCCTTCATTGAAAAAATCAATAGCTTCAATAGGGCATTTTTGCGCACACACACCACAGCCAGTACATTTGTCTTGATCCAGATATAATGATTTTTGGACGATATCCACATTAAAATTTCCTGGTTTTCCTTCGATTTTCTCGATAGATGAATTTATTAATATATCTATGTTTTCATGACGACCAGTAAGCACTAATTTTGGAGCAAGGATGCATATAGCACAATCATTAGTAGGAAAAGTTTTATCTAACTGAGACATAACTCCACCGATACTCATCGTTGATTCTACTATATATACTTTATACCCTGAATCTGCTAAATCAATGGAAGCTTGAATACCTGCTATACCTCCACCAACAACCAGTACAGCACCAACTTTTTCCATTATTTACCCTCCTTAATTGATATGAATGTAGGTATTTCTTCATTAACCTCGTGTAAATCGACTAATCCTTTTTGTCTTAAAGAGACTATATGACTCAACACATTATTTGGGGCAATTTGAACTTCTTTAGAGATTTCTGGCACTGATTTACCATTTTGAGAAATTATTTGTAATATTTTATGACGTTCAAATTCATTATGGATCGCATCATCAAGAATTTGTTCAAATTTCTCTAATGTAATTGTCTCGTTATATGCATTACCTTCATTAATAATTTTTCTTTCTCTACCAACTAGAATTCTAAGTCTTGAATCTTTCAATACAGATTTTATCGCATCAAAATCGAAACTTAATTTATTTTTTAATTTTTTGTTCTTAATTGGATTTGGACCTAAATTTTTAATATGCTCATTAAATTCATTAACTATTTGAGCGAATCTATTTCCTTCAGCAGCAGAAACCCAATCTAAACGTAAACGTTCAGAAAACCCAATTATCTCCAATAATTTACTCAACATCTTCATTTTTATCTCTGCTTCAAAATTACCGCTTATATAATGGCAATCTCCTGGATGGCATCCTAAAATAAGCACGCCATCAATATTTCTTGAAAGTGCTTCAGCAATAAATATAGGATCAACTCTTCCACTACACATTACTCTTACTATTCTAATATTAGGAGAATACTGAATTCGACTTACACCAGCAAGATCAGCTCCAGCATAAGAGCACCAATTACATAAAAATCCTAAAATTTTTGGATTAAAATTCATTTCAGTTAATCTCCTCCATATACAATAATTTCTGATAAGATTTGGTTGTCTGTGAAGTGATGTATAGTTATTGCATTTTCAGGACAACTGGCACCACATACTCCACATCCTTTACACATAAGTTTGTTAACAACCGCTATTTCTTGTTCATTCTTCGATATCGCATTATATGGGCAAAGTTTCGTACAAACACCACATCCGATACACATTTCATCATCCACTTCTGCCACTAAACCCGATGCAACAATATCTTCTGAACTTAAAAATCTGCTTGCTCTTCCTGCTGCTCCATTTGCCTGAGTAATTGATTCTTGAATATGTTTTGGCCAATGGGCACATCCACATAAAAATATTCCCTCCGTAGCAAAATCTACGGGTCTTAATTTAACATGGGCTTCTAAGAAAAAACCTTGACTATCTAAGGGCACTTTGAGCATTTTTGCTAATTCTTCTGAATTTTCTGGAGGACTCATGGGAGGAGATAAGACGATTAGATCTGTTTCAAAATTGATAATATCTTGTAAATTAGTATCAAATACTTTTATTCCATATTTTTCAGGTTTATTGCTTATTTTTTTAATTTCTGGCGGATTCTCTAAATCATATCTCAGAAGAATTGCATCTTTTCTTCTGTCAAAGAAATATTCTTCAAATTCTTTTTTAGCCATTTGAAAATCTCGATAAAGAACAATCATTTCGAGATCCGGCTTTAATTCTTTAAGGATATTCAAATTTTTAATAGATATTGCACAACAAACATTTGAACAGTATGTAATTCCTTCTTTTTCTCTCGCATTAGCACACAAGATAGTCGTTATACGTTTGATCTTATCAAGCCATGATTTATCTTCAGCTTTTAATTTCCTTTCTAATTCTAATTGGGTAATCACATTTTGATTTTTATTATCATATTGAGGATATCCAATAGGTTTTAATTCTCGACCTCCAGTAGCAACTATAATAACACCAACTTTGTGTTCGCTAATTTCATGTTTGGAGTCAATAATGGACACGTCATAATTACCAATATATCCTTTAACATCGTTTACTTTAGATTCCAACCAAACTTGAATCTTTTTATTTTTTGTAATATCTTCTTTTATATTCCTTAAAAATGTTGAAGAATCTTCTTGAGTGGGATATAAGAGATATAAATCATTCAAAATTCCCCCTAGCATCTTCGCTTTTTCTACGAGATAAACAGTAAATCCTTGATTAGCGATGGTTAATGCAGCAGTCATTCCAGATATTCCACCACCTATTATTAATGCTTTTTGTGTTACTGATAGTGTTTGTTCTTCTTGGGGCTTTAATAATCTGGATTTAGCAACAGCCATTTCAATTAGATCTTTTGCTTTTTGCGTAGCTTCTTCATGTTGTTCCATGTGGACCCAAGAACACTGGTCCCTGATGTTAGCCATCTGAAACAAGTATTTATTCATTCCTGCTTCTTGACATGTCTCTTGAAATAATGATTCATGAGTTCGCGGCGTACACGATGCTACAATAAACCTATTTAAATTAAATTCATCTATCACTTCTTTAATTCGTTCTTGAGAATCGGAACTGCATGAATACAAATTGTCTTCACAATAAACCACATTAGGCAAGTTCTTTATATGTTCTATAACCCCAGGAATATCAATATATTTCCCAATGTTAATCCCACAATGACAAATAAGTACGCCAATTCTAGGGTCGTCTGTTAATTTAACTTCTTTTTCTGGTACTTCTATTATTTTTTCTTTAGTTTCAGTAAATTTAACAGAACTAAGTAGGACCGCTACTTGTGAAGCCACTCCACTGGCATCAGCTACAGTTTCAGGTATATCCATAGGACCTTGGCAAAATCCCGCTAAAAATATACCTTTTTTCGAGGATATTGATTTAGTAAAATGCGATTTCTCCTTAAAAAAATTATAGTCATCAAGTTCGATATCTAAAATCTTAGCTAATTCTTCTGTTCCAATAGAGGGAATCAAAGGTGTTGCCAAGACGACTAAGTTTGCTCGAAAATCATTAAGTAATCCTGATTGTAAATCTTCATAATGAATAATCAAATCATTAGTTTCAGGATCTTCCTTAATTTTACTAATTTTCGTATGAAAATAATTTACCCCATACTCACTTTGAGCTCTCTGTGTGAATTCGTAGAAATTCTTTCCATAAGCTCTAATATCATGTCTAAAAACATAACATTGTGAATGATCAGAATGTTCCTTAGTGATTATGGCTTCCTTACTCGTATACATGCAACATACGCTAGAACAATAGGGAATTCTTTCGTGCAAGTCTCTTGATCCCGCACATTGAATAAATGCTACTATTTCTGGTTCATTCTTGTCACTCGGACGTAAAACTTGCCCACCAAAAGGTCCAGAAGCAGATAAAATTCTTTCATACTCCAAGGCAGTCACTACATTATCGTAATTAATACCCCATCTTGATGATAAACCATCTCTGGCCATATCAAAGCCAGTAGCAACCACTATCGCTCCGACTTTTATTTGAATTTCTTCAGGTTTTTGTGTGAAATCTATAGCTTCTGCTTCACAAACTTTTTCACAGACACCACATACATCCCTTGTTAGTTTTAAACACATATCAGGATCAATCAAATAAATTGGCGGAACTGCTTGAGGAAATGGGATATATATAGATTTTCTTTTTCCTAGATCCATATCAAATATATTTGGGGCTTCGATCTTTGGACATTTAGTGGTACAGTCTCCACATCCTTTGCATTTAGTCTCATCAACAAAACGAGGCTTCTTAAGAACGGTAACCTTAAAGTTTCCGGAGTCTCCAGTAATATCTTTAACTTCATGATAAGTCATTAACTCGATGTTAGGATTTCTGAATACTTCAACCATTTTGGGTGCCAAGATGCATAAACTACAATCTAAAGTAGGAAATGTTTTATCGAGTTGAGCCATTCTACCTCCAATAGAGGGAGTTTTTTCCACTAGATAAACTTTAAATCCAATTTCCGTTAAATCTAAAGATGCCTGGATTCCAGCAATACCTCCTCCAATTACTAACACAGATCCTTCCATTATAATATGATCTCCTCAATTTTTTAACTATTCAAAATTATTATTATATCTGCGAAAAATTCTGAAAGATCTGAAATTTCTACTGAAGAAATATCATCATAATCTTTTTTAATACAGTTTAAATGAACATTACATTTAGGACACGATGTAAATAGTTGAGTAGCAACTTCTTTTGCTTCTAAGATACGGGTGTATCGTAATGCTTTAGAGCGCTCGTTACAATTTAACCAAGAGCTTACTCCACAGCATAAGGAATTTTCTTGATTGTGTTTCATTTCTTTAAAATTATATCCTAAGACCTGTAAGTAATTAAAGATTTCCCTTAAATTTTTTACCAAGTTATTGTCGGCTGGTAAAAATCTACTTAACCTACATGGATCATGATATGTAAAAGTGGTTTTCTTATATTTTTCATTTGGTTTTTTAAAATCAATCTTACCTTGCTTCCACTTATCATAAACATATTCTATAATATGTTTAACATCAAATTGCTCATTGAAATCATCAAATAAATTCGAATAATCTACCTTGAATGTCCTGTAGCATTCCGCACAAGCAGTGATTATTGTTGTTATTCCTGCTTTTTCAAAATTTTCTCGATTCTTCTTTGCTAACTCAATAAAAACTTCAAATTTTCCTTGACCCCAATATAAATCATGTCCGCAACAAATTTCTTCCTTAAGTACAACGATTGGGTCATTTTCAATTTGACAAATAGTTTTTAAAGTACTTGCTGAGATAGATTTTAAATTCTGAAAATCGTAATCGAAAAACGGTAAACATCCTACATAATATAGAGTTTTACCTTTATTTGCAATCTTACAACCTTTTGGGATCCAATCTAAAGGTCGATTGACATTAATATTGTTTTGGCTCATTAACTCACCCATCGTAGGATAAATTCCTTTATGAGCAATGGATCGATCAAGATTATGAATTCCCTTATTTCTCATTTTATATCTTAGAATTCGAGCAATATCCGCAAAATTTATGTCTTTAGGACAATTTTGAAGACAACTATTACATGTCAAACAATCCCACAATAGTCCATTTTCAACTATCTCGTCTTCAAAACCTTCCAAGATCATTTGGATGATCCTACTAGGTGTAAATTTCTGAACCTTACTAATTTGGCATACTCCTGAGCATCGTGCGCACTGATAACATTTTTTCAACAAATTTCTTAAATCTGTTTCATATATTTTATCTAAATAAATATGATTTTCATCAATTTCTTGGTCAATTTTACTGCGTTTTTTTGGCTCAGTCAGGTAACTCACATCCTTACTATAAATTTTTCATAAAACTTACTTCCCGTTCCATTTTTGAATGAGAGAACTTTGTTATTAGCTCTTTCATATTTTCTTTTTCAGGAGCTTTAAGTACTAAATTTTTGATAATTTTTTCACCTAAAACTTTATGAAATAATTTTTTGCCTTTTTCTGTACGGGGAATTACAGTGGTGTATTTATCTGGAGATCCAAGCCCTCCAAAAGAAATGTCTGAATAAATATTGGTGAAATCAGCACAACTAAAGCAAGCGGGACGTACATAATCAACTATTTTATCAAAGGGAATATGTACTACTCTCCCTTCTGGATCAATTTTTAAAATAAGATCCTCTTTAATGTTTATTTTTGTGATATTTTCAAACTTAACATCAAAATCTTTCTCAAATCTTTTTATTTGAGATTTGTCAAAAAGAAAATTGTGATAACAAAACAATCCTAAACAAATTTCAATATATTCTGAAGGAGTAACCCCTAAATTTTGCATACATCTAATTGTATAAATTTGACAAGGAGTTCCTACTATTGCTAGTTTTTTAAACTTATAATGGTTTAATTGTGGAATGGAGCGTGTGTAGGTACAGAAGTTCTGGATTTCATCTAATTGTGTAGATATTTCAAGTTTTATCCCTGAACCTTTAATTAAATCCATTTTATCACCAGCAAACATAGCTTCTCTGGAAAAAGGTCCCTGAACTTTAGCAACTATTGCTCCATCTATTAATTTCTTTTCTATCATATAATTAATTATTGAGTTCACTACTCCACCATCAGTTCCATATTTTAGAAAATCAGAATCAGTAGATTGGCAAGAAAAAATATCTTCGAAATGACCAAGTGGCATTGATTTAAAATCTGTAAATTTATAAGTTTTGTTAAGCTCATCATCTAAGATATGAGTTTGAGGACAGAGATAATAACAAATGCCACATTCAAGGCAGGCATCCTTATTTACATATTCTGGGGGTGAATTCGGTTTTTTAAAACCTATTACTTTTTCGAATGCTGCTGAACAAAAAGAAGTGCATCCTCCACATTCTTGACAGATTCCTTTTTCATGAACTTCCTTAATTAAATCTTGAAATGTTTTTATACTCATAATAAAAATTTTTAATTTACTTTTTTTCTAATTTGATTGATTTACAGTTTTTTCTTTTGGTGCCAGCAATCCTTTCTAATAAGGGTTGTCCTGGTTTAACCTCCTTTAAGCTTTTAGATTCTATTAATCCTGCTTTAATTGCATCTTTATAGATTTTATCACCTTTTTTGTTTCGCGTAATTACTGTAGACCAACCACTAGGGGACCCAATCGATCCGACAGAAATATCAGCATAATCAGCAGTTAAATCCTCACAAAAATGACAATTATGGCGAGCGTAGGATTTAACTTCTTTTAAGGGTACTCCAAAATCTTCACCCGAATCTAAATATATAATAAATTTGCCCCCACTTATATCCATTTTAGTAACTTTTTTAAAATCTTTATCAAATTGATCTTTAATTAAATTAAGTACACCTTCATATGGAAAAGATTCCATGCAGAAAAGCCCTATTCTATATTTGATGTTTTTGAAAAAAGGTTGTCCACTTGGAAATAAATACCCTTTTTTCAATGCATTCATCATACAAGGAACTCCTACGACTGCAATATTTTCGTACTTTTTTGTTTCATCAATGATACTCAAAGTTGAGGCATTAGCGTATTTAGTGCCACTGGTTTTGTACAGATCTTTAACATTTTCAACTATTACTGGCTCTGGTTTCCATAGTTCCTCTGAATGTTTAACAGCTACAATTGCATCAACTAATTTATTCTTGAGTAAATATTCAAGTAAAGAAGTAACTATCCCCCCATCTTGTCTTACTTTTTTAATATTGTCTTTAGTGGTGGTGGCAGAATATGTATTAATATAGCCATTAATTTTTTCTGAAAATTTTAAAGATTTATCAAGTTTATTTATACTTTTACCCGCTTGTTCAATTGAAAATGATCTCGGGCAAACAGAATAACATAAACCACATTTCATACATGTTTCATCATTGATCTCTAAAGTATCTGCTGTGACTGTAATGGCATTTACAGGGCAAATTGATGAGCACCAACCACATTGACAGCATACTTCAGAATCAAACACAATAGAAACAGGTTCAAAAAAATGTTCAATAAAATCATCAGGTATCTCTTTAACTTGATATCTATAGAAAAATTCTTTTTCCTCGACTTCTTTTTCTTCTCCCTTTATTTTCTTAATAACGGTTTTGGTTTTAACTTCGATATGTTCTTCGATATATCCTTGTTCTTTAAGATAAATAATATCACAAATGACGTTTTCTGGTGGAAAATCTTTTAGAATTTTTGAAATTTCCTCTAAAAATAACGGTTCCTTACCTATTAATGCCTCTAACACTAATTTACGCTCTGTTTCAGCATCGATCATAGTATCTATTATTTCATAAAATTCTTCTTCAGAATATTTTCCAGTTTTCAAAATTTCATCTTTTGCTTCGAAAAATGCCCTAATTTGAAAGTTTTCAATTGCTTTATAGGTCGCATCCATTAAATTCTTTGGAGATATTCCATCGAAATTTAGATTTTTTGAAATTTGAACCATATTTCCGTCCTTTTGGATTACATTTTTAAAAAATTTTTATTTTTAATTGAATACTATTTAAAAACCCCTTCCCTTGCAAGGTTAGTCTTCTTATAACTAGAATTTGTTTATAAGAATCATTCTGCAGGGGTAGTTATAACTTGTTTTGTATCAACTTTCATTTCTTCATCTTCTAAGTTCAGTGGACTTGGTCCAGCTTTTTTTACCTTTTCGTAAGCATCCTCGACAGATTCGACAAATTTCCCAGCATCTCCTCCACTTAACCAATACATATTTATTCTTTGACTACCGAAACCTCTAGATTCTAAGATTCTATTTGCTAAATCAACATGCCTTTCGGCTGTGAAATTACCGTTTTTAAATTGACATTCATTAGGTCTTCAACCAACAATCATAACACCATCAGCTCCCGCACGAATGCTATACAAAATGTGCTTAATGTCAACTCTCCCAGTACATCTTACTTTGATAATTTTTACCGCAGGAGTATATTTTAATCGGGAAACCCCAGCTAAATCAGCTGCGCTATATCCTCATTTTAAGCAAGCAAACACGATTATATTATACGTATTATTCATGTTTATTTAACCACCTCCTAAAAGACCATCAATTTCAGCAAATAATTGATGATCGCGATAATATCTGATATCAATTGCTTGAGTAGGACAACACGTGGCACAAATACCGCATCCGTCACAATTTATTTCATCAATAAACGCACCGATATCCTTTTCAATCCTAATGGCATTTTTAGGACATTCTTTTTCGCATCGTCTACAAGAAATGCAGAATTCACTGTCCACCTCAGCAGTAATAAGTTCTATATCGATTTCTCCTGGTGATGTTAACTCAGCAACTTTACTTGCAGCAGCTCTAGCTTGAGAAACTGAATAAGAAATATTTTTCGGTCCTTGAGCAAATCCAGCTATAAAAATGCCTTTCGACTTAGTCTCTTGCGGCATTAAACCGAAATGTGATTCTGTTAGAAAGCCATAAGTGTTAGTATCAAGATTTAAGACTTCTACAATTTGTTGGGTACCTTTTGAAGGGAGTGCTGCTGTGGATAACACAACTAAATCAGCATCAATTATTACAATCTTATCTGTTAATGATGAATATACTCGAACTTTCACGTTTTTTGTTTCAGGATCTTCAGAAATTTCACCTACCTTCCCACGAATCATTCTAATACCAGCGTCTTTAGCTCGTTCATAGTATTCTTCAAATCCTTTTTCAGGAGTTCTTATGTCAATATAACAGATTGTAATGTTCGCATCAGGAAATTCTTCTAAAAGCAATCGCCCATTCTTTAGAGCAAGCATACAACACACTCCGCTACAATAAGTTCTTTCTGTTTCTCTACTACCAACACATTGAATAAAAACAATTTCCTTAGGTTTCTTATTATCTGAAATTCGATGCACATGGCCTTCAAGTGGTCCATTTGGAGCTAATATTCGTTCTAATTGAACTTGAGTTATAACATTTTCAAATTCTCCATATCCGTATTCACCAAAAGGTTCATGTATGTCCCAACCAGTTGCTATAATGATTGTACCAACCTCGACATTGACTTCTTTGGGTTCTTGACTAAAATCAATAGCATCCAATTCACAAGCATCTACACACGAAAAACATTCTACACATGCATTTCTATCAATATCATATAGAAACGGCACTGCTTGGTCAAATGGAATATCTATTGCCCTTCGTGCTCCTAAATTTTCATCGAAATAATTCGTTGTATAAACTGGACAGACTTCAGCGCAAGCACCACACCCATTGCATTCATCTGTTGTATATCGCGGTTTTTTCTCAATAGTTACGTTATAATTACCGACATATCCTTCGATATTCTTTACTTCACTATAAGTTAATAATTCAATATTATCATTTCTATTAATTTTTAACATCACTGGACCACAGATTCAGATAGCACAGTCATCTGTAGGAAAAGTTCTGTCTAATTGAGACATTCTTCCTCCTATCGTAGTCTTAAGTTCTACCAGATACACCTTAATACCTTGATTCGCCAGATCTAGAGCTGCGTTCATACCCCCGATCCCTCCTCCTACAACTAAAGTGGCTTTAGTGACAGGAACAGTTTTAATAGGAACAGGTTCTAAGCGTTTAGCTCTTTCAATACCACTTTTTACTAAAATTTTCGCTTTTTCTGTAGCTTCTTCTTTGTTATCAGTACACCATGAACAGTGTTCACGAACATTGACCATTTGAAAGTAATAGGGATTTAAGTCTGTTTTAGCAATTGTACCCCTGTAAATCACTTCATGAGTTCGAGGGGTTCAAGCCGATGCTACTATTCTATTTAGATTCTTTTCTTTGATATCCTCTATTATCTCATTTTGTGCATTATCAGTTCAAAGAAATGCATTCTTCTTTGAGATTATAATTTCATCAGGAAATTCGCTTTTAACATATTCTACTAGTTCATCGCAGTCAACTTTGCTTCTTATGTCTGTATTAAAAATTTGAAATAAATTTTTTTTTATACCTCACTGACATGCATAGTATCCAATCCGATGATTTTCATTACTAATCATTCTTTTTTTACACATCCACCTCGTGCTTTTACAAAATTGTATATAAATAAATTTCTTAAATGTATATTGGATCATTTTTAAGTTCCAATATAGATCTTTAGGTCACGATCAATATTAAATATTTTTTTTAATAGTTTATTCATTTTCAATGTTTTTAATACTTACTATTTATCGATATAATCAAATTTTTATGGAACGGTCGCAACATTAAAACATTTTTAACCAGATTGAAAGTTTTTGGTTATTTAATTTTGGAAAGTGTTAAAGAAAGTTGGGTTTATGATCGATCTTAAACATTTTCGGGTCAACGATGGATCGAGGTTGGACCAGAAGAAGGTCCCTGGACTCTTGCTCCCCCTCTCCTACAGTTTTCAATGTTCACCTATGATATTATAATTGAAATGGGGCTTTTTACGATGTGCTTTCTAGCAATTCCTCATTTTTTGAAATTGATAAAGTCTGAAAAACAAGATTAACTCCCTTTTTTTTTATAATTTTTGTTGATCTCCTATAATATTAAAATATTATATCTCCAACTAATATCCTTAATTAAAAAAATTGATAAAACGAGAGAATTTCTAAATTAGATTCTTAATAATATCATTATTTAAATATTCTTTATAATAGTGGGATTTATTTAACAGGTATTTTCGCGCAAAAGGCCTAACCATCATCATGAATAATCGAGAAATTGCTACTTTTTTTCTCACAGCATTGAAATAATCATCAATTGTATGTTGTTGATATTGTAGAAGCTTTTGACTTTTATCTGTTGTCATGAATCCACAATGAAAACCTTTTGTACTAAATGCTTCAGGAGGCAACTCTTCGGTTCCAATTCCAAAAATGTCTAACATCTCTCTAAGATATTCTCTATATGAAATTCGACACCTTGATCCACCTGCGATATGTAATATTTCACTCCAAATTTCTTCGTTTTCGACTGCATTAGCTAAAGCAAAACCAACATCTTTAGTATCACAGATTTCAATACACGTATTTAAGGGCATTTCAAACATAAGCGGATCCATTTGAAGTTTATTGATAGATACGATATAGGTTAAACGACATATTACCCACTCTAATCCTGAGTTTTTAATAAGTTCTTCACACTTTACTTTTTGTTTAGCATACTCATCATCATCATTAGGATTAAGCGGATCAGTTGTTCGAATTAATGGATTTTTAGTTCTGTCACCATATATTGCTACTGAAGAGGTGAATATGAGTTTTGGTTTTTGTAGTTGTTTCTTCATAGCTTCGATGATATTTGAGGTTCCCCCAACATTTACGGCTTCAGCAAATCTAGGTTTTCTATCAGCAAGTGGAGGTATTATAGCAGCCACATGAATAATAACATCACAACCATAAACTGCCATCTCTACATCTTTAGGGTTTCTTAAATCCCCCCACATTATTTCTACCTGATCTTTAAACTTTTTTGCATTACGACGATTTTGTTTATTTTTTATATCAAAAACTCTTACATCATAGTTTCTTTTAATTAATTCTTTCAATGTACTTAATCCAACATTACCAAAAGCTCCTGTTAATAATACTTTCAAAAATAATTACACTGATTATATGATTTTTTTAGAGGATATATCAGTTCTGGATATATCAATTACTTAATATATATTTTATAGATATATAAGTGTTTGGGAAAAGAAAGCTATTTTACTGAATTCAAATTTTCATGAAATATATATAAATATATATTATAAATCTATTATATAAAATAAGTTGTATTAAGATAGTCTAAAAATTAATATAATCATAACCTTTAAATATATAGTTTTATATACTAGTGATAGGAAATTAAAATAATATTAGGGGTGAAATAAAGCAAAAAAAATGAACGCTAAAATGATATATGAGATTTTAATGGGTATCGTTGGAATCTCTGGTCTGGCTTCATTAGGGTTTGTTATATTAATACTTCTAGGTATAGTGGCCTAGTAATCATTTTGTTTTTATTATTTTCCATCAGCTTTTAAAATCTTAATTCTTTGGTCAATTTCATTTGTTACATTTTGGAGTTTCTCGACAATTTTTGATATAACCATTTTTCGTTTGGAGAGAATTTCGAATTTTTCATTTTTAGTTTTACCAACAAGACTTGTATCTTCAAGTAATTCAGGACCAAACAAACTTTCAAAATCATTCGGAATATTTGAATCAGTAATCCCTATAGTCGACATGATCATAGACAGGAGTGATTTACGCATATTTTGTTGTCTTTCAATAATTTTTTTTAAAGTTTTTTCACCTTTCTGCGTAATATCATAAACTTTTCGTTCCCTTTTTCCCTCCATTTCAGTAGTAAACTTTATTAAACCTTTTTCTGTCAATGATGATAGATGTGGATATAAAGAGGAAGCAGTTGGATTCCATACTCCATAAGTATCATCTTTTATAATTTGCATTAAATTATACCCATGAGATGGACTTTTTTCTAAAGCTAATAATATTAAAGTGCTGATATGCCCCTTTTTCATTGATTGTTCAATCGCATCAGCAATTGCATCAATTTTTTCTGAATTTTTCGTTTTTTCACTCATATCAATGCTACCATGATTAATAAAGAGACAAATATCAAATATAGATATATCAAATTACGGAATAAATATTAATATTTAGAGTTTTTGTAGAAATAATTGAAATGGCAAAAATAAGGGTTTCTTAAAAGAATTCTCATTTCATCTTAGGTTTAATTCAGGTTTTAAAAAAAAAAAAATTATTTTAATCTTTTTCTAATTAAAATTATTGATGCTATTGCTATAATTCCAATTATCACTATTGTCGTAGTAGTAATAATAATTAGTAAATTATCTCCAGAACCAGTGGGAACTGTTAAGCCCAACATATTAAAATACCAATAATTCTCACTTGTTGTTTGACGGATCCTATCATTTAATTGAGAGTAAACCCAGTATTTTGTATTTAGAAATGACATTGTGCCATACCCTCCAACAATAATACCCAAATCAGCATCTGAGTCATAATGTTCGAGTTCGCTTTTAGGTATTCTAATTTCATACATTCGATGATCTGATGCGTTGTTAAAGCTAGGCCCAAATCCCCATTCGATTTGGTAATCACTAATTGAAGAATAGGGGTTCGTAAACGCGCTCCCAAAATTATTCTCATCTAAGTGGAAAATTCCAAAACTCATATGGTGTAACTGAATCTTAAAAGGATTGCTATGGTTTGCTAACAAACTAAACTGCATTTTGTGATCCGATGTGAAATTTCCAGCTAAAAAAGTATTATACTCATTTACAAGTAAAGTACTAAGTAAAAATGTTTGATCTGGATCATTCCTGTTCATAGTCCCATTGTTATACCATAGAACTACTTCATAATTTGAAATGGTTGTGTTTACAATTCCAAAGGTATTAAGGTTCACTTTTATCGTGGCATTAGCATAAAGTTCCTGGAAATAAGAGAAATAGTCCTTTATATCAATTGAAAAGTCAACTTGTACTAAATAGTTCGTATTATTTTTGACTGAGGTTATGTTAAAAGTCGGTTGCCCCGCAGATTGATCTAAAAGAGTATAATTACCTTCAACTGAACCATAAACTGCATTATATTGGCTATCGCTATTAGGAAAAACACCCCATCCAATTGAACTTACATTTAAGAAATAAGGTAATGGTACATCATTTTCAACATCATGTATAAAAGATTCTGCCCCATCATCGAGATAGCTTACCCATGTCGAAAGTTCAGTAAATGTTCTATTGTTGGTATTTAACCAAGCTCCAACCCATTCACCAGTAATGTCTCCGGTTTTATCACTGCAAAGATCGAGTCCAACAAAAATATTATTTGCATCTTCGCCTAAATACAGATAATTCATTCCATCGGTATCTGGCGGATTGCCTACGTCGTCTATGTCTAAATAAAATCCAACCTTCCAATCTGCATCTGACCATTCACTCTCTTGGATTACACCATCCATAACCATATTTTTCATTGGAGCTGTATCACTAATTTTAGGCATATCGGTACGATATACGATAGAAAAACCGCCAAGGATGGACAAATTAAGTAAGATTAACGGTATTATTAAACCAATAAATTTTTTATTTAACATTTTTAAACAATAGATATTTAAGAAATTTGTTATACCCTAAAATCAATTGTTATTATTAATAGTTTTCGGCATAATAGTCTCGTTAGTACTTGTTCAAAAGCGAAGATAATAATTCTCTTATATTGAGGTTTGTTACAAAATTGTAAAATCTTGTTCTTGCATTATTGATTGATTGACGAATTGATATAATGAGTTTCATTTTTGATTTTTATTGATAAATAAAATGAGAGTGTTAAAAAGCGATTAAATTAAAAAATTTAGTAGATCCGTTAATTTATAACTAGATTACATTATTAGATACTGAGATATTTTGCTTAACTCTGTTTTATCTTGGGATTAACTCTGGTTTTAACAAAACCACTAGCGAAATGGGGATTATCCAGACTAAAATTGAGAAGAGTAACATCCATTCTAATAATGGGGTGCTATCAATTAGATTTAAAATAGAAACGATCAATGGCCCAAAAATTCCATAGATTCCAAGAAGTTTTGGGATCTTAGTATCATATAAAACAATTAACCAGCCCATAAAGAAAGCACCAAAAGTAAATCCACCAAAAGCTAAATATGACATAATGCCATGCGGTCCTTCTCCTAAAATGGATAAGAATTCGTAATCGCGGTCAGCAGAAAAGATCCCCACACCAATATACCCGAGATTACCAATTATGCTAAATAAGAAAGCAAAACTGCTTAGTCGAAAACGTAATCGAGAGTAATGTTGCTCTCTCAATTTTGTTCTCTCTGGCAATGGAGCAAGTAATTTTTCTAGATAGAAAGTGAGTGGAATAGTCATAGATCCTGCAACAATACATGCAATATCATATAAAAATGGAACTGGAGTGTGGTTATGTGCCCCAAGATCAGAAATCCAGTTATCCCAAATAGTGTATCCGTCTGGATCAAACAATGCTGCAATGATAACACCAATTATAAGCAAAGAGATATACCCCATCATAACAATAATTGCAGAGTATTTCACGATATTGAGGTTTGTTACAAAATTGTAAAATCTTGCTCTTGCATTATTGATTGATTGACGAATTGACATAGTGAGTTTCATTTTTGATTTTTTTTAAAACTATTGATAAATAAAATAAGGAACCTAAAAAGAGATTTAATTAAAAAATTTAGTAGATCCGTTAATTTATAACTAGGTTTATGTCGTATTTGGATAAAACTTTTATAGATATATGATCTAATTTGATAATAATCATTGAAAAAAATAAGTAAATTGTAAATATTCAAAGGCTTATTAAATGGTGAAAACTAAGATCCACCCCCGAGAAATTTTTGAAAGAAGTAAGGAATTTGGGGCAAAAAATTCAGCTAGTATGTTAACGGAAATAATAGAATCAGAAGTGGATGGGAATAAAATAAGAGAAGCAATTAAATATTTAGCATTAATAAGCAATAATTCTATAGAAATTAAAGATCAATGCTTTAGCACTTTTGAAAACCTATTAATTTCTGATGAGAAAGTAGAAATTAAATGTGAAGCGGCAAAGGCTTTAGGTAGAATAAAACATGAAAAGGGATTAAAACCATTAAAATGGATATTAGAACAAAAAAAAGTTGATAATCAAATAAAATTGTCAGTTTTCAAAGCAATACGGCAAATCCGATTTCAAGAACCTGAAGTCCAACTATTTATTAATGAATTAGATAGTAATTTCAATGCAATAAAAGATTTTATTACAATCCAATTATTAAGTCTAAATCCTGAAGATCTTATAAGTCTATTATTGGATTCGTTAAAGAATAAATACTTTTCAAATGAACATAGAGCCAAATTAGTAAAATTAATTGGATATGAATTATCAAGTATTAACATTTCTTATGACGATATAAGTTATATAGAAGTAAAATATCCAGAGATTATAACTAATCTAATTCAAAATAAAAACATTTTACTCGATGTCATTACACTCATTTTAAGAGAAGAAGATTTAGAATTGTTGAACTCTATTATTACAATCTTAAAATTAATGGGAGAAGAGATTGAGAGCGATTTAATCAAGCTATTATTAATCGATGATTTCATTGCTAAGAAGAATGCCATTATTTTAAGTGGGAAATTAAAACTTAAGAATGCTGTAGATCTACTAATAACTAATCTAGACAATATTTATAATGAAGTTAGTATCGCATCGATTGAAGCTTTAGGCGAAATTGGGGATATTTCCGCAGTACCTGAGCTTTTAGATATTTTGGACATCGAAGATATAAGTTTTGAGTATACAGATTTAGATATGAAGCTTTATATCTTAGATGCGATAAAAAAAATATATTCAAATAACAAAGACGCTTCATTTGATTATTTGTATTCTTGCCTGAAAAGAGACAATAATACAATACGAGAAAGTGTTGCTTTCATTTTAGGAGAAATAGGTAATAAAGAATTTGTAGAGCCATTAGTTAATTTGCTAGATATAAGGAATATAGATGTTAGAAAAAATACTATAATTGCTTTAGGAAAAATAGGAAATCTTGCTTCATTAGAAAATTTAATTAGGATCTTAGAGGATAAAGATTCTTATTGGCTTATTAAAAAAGTGGTTGTTGATGCAATTTATAATATATTTCAAAATAATTGGTATCGGAAAAAAGACGATGAGAAAGATGTACAGAGATTATTAAATAAAAACATTGCGGCGCTTATTGACCATTTGGGTAATGAAACAGATGAAAATTTTAAAGTAAAAATAAGCTTAATAAAACTATTGGAAACTTATGGAGATAATCATGCTTTAAGCGCACTGATTAAAAGGGTTAACGATTTCCACAGAGTTGTGAGAATTCGTGCATCTAATGCAATAATGAAAATTGAAGAAAGGCTCGAATTAGAAAATTAATACTGTTTTTACTAAATTTTATAATTATTTGTAAACTTACTTTTCCAAAAATGTCTAATTTTATTCATTCCAAAAGCAATTAGATAACTTTAATACTTCAAAAAGATATAATGTTTAAATAGGATTATTGATACATTCACTTAATTTCTCACAGAAGGTTACAAGAAATTCAAATATTGAAAAATAATATAAAGGTGATTTTATAATAAAAAAATTTAGTAAAAAAATATCGATTTTTCCAATAATTTTGCTTAGCGTAGTCATATTCGTTTCCAGTTTTCCATTAAATGCAGCAGATGCTTATTTAGTGGATGTTGGTAAGGAATGGACGTATATGACAAAAGAACAAGGCATTTCTCAAGGCACCGAAGGAATATTGATAACTTCCGTGCCCGCTCCTCCAGCTTATCCACTTGGAGATAAATATACAAACGGTACAGCAACATTATTCAATCAAGCGATAGATGAAGAATATTTAGTAAATGATACTATGATAGCCGCGTTGGAAGCAAATTTCACTATAAAAACTAGAACTTATGCTGGTGTATCTTGTAGATGTGTTTATATTCCCAAAGAAAGAGGATTTTGGTATGTTGATACTGCAACAGGAATTATAGTAGAGACTTATGATGTTTTTATTTTATTTTTTATTGAGGAGGAAATTAAGGTTCATACTTGGGTTATTTCCTGGTCAGTTACAGACATTCCAGAAGATCCAAAAGAACCCTCTACTGGTGGTGGTGATGAAATTCCAGGATATGATATTTTGTTCATTATCGGATTAATAGCTGTTATTTCAACTGTATTAACAATAGGATTTAAAAAAAAGTTTAAAACTTAAAAATTAAATAGGTACAATTAGATTTAATGGGGGATTTTTAATTCCTTCTTTTTTTTTTTTTTTTGACTAAAATTTCAAAAAACAGATTTTGTTCTCTTTTAATTAATAATCTTTTTTTAAAAAAATCCATTCTATCTTAATTAGCCTATTATCAATAAATTAAATATACAGATTACTGGAAAATAAAATGACAGAGAATAATTCAGAAAAAACTGAAACTCAATATGATTATTCCTTTGAGTATATCCAGAAGAAACTTGAAGGTAAGAAAGACAGCTTCGGCATGCTCATGAAAGAGATCGTTCGCACAGGGGTTTGTACAGAATGCGGAACTTGTGCTGCTGTTTGTCCAGTTTTGGAATGGGATCATATAGCAGGACAACCAAAACTTATAGGTAAATGTACTGGTTGCGGAATATGTTATAATCAATGCCCACGGACTATTACTGATCCATATATTTTAATGGGGGAGTTTAGAACAGGATATGTCGCAAATACCAATATTCCAGAAGTAATTGGAGGTCAGGATGGAGGAACAGTGACAAGTATACTTTGCTATTTATTTGATGAACATTTAATTGATGCCGCGGTCGTAACAATGAAAGATCCTAGTAACCCGTGGCATCCGGTTGCTCAAATCATTACAAGTAAAGAAGATGCCATTAAGTCTTCAGGATCTATTTATAGTCACTCCCAAACAGTTGAGGCCCTAATGGATGCTATTCGACAGGATTTTAGATCAATAGCATTCGTAGGCACCCCGTGTAATATAGATGCTGTGAAAAAAATGTTCGATAGCCCTACTGGAATGTTGAAATATTTCATGCGTGCTCATGTCCTTTCCATCGGACTTTTCTGCATGGATTCATTTGCACCTGAAGTAATTTATCCATTTTTTGAAAAAGATGGCATTGATTTATCAAAAG
Source organism: Promethearchaeota archaeon (assembly GCA_030603385.1). GTDB lineage: Archaea > Asgardarchaeota > Lokiarchaeia > Sigyniarchaeales > SOKP01 > Loki-b32. The sequence continues at coordinate 75,999 of JAUVXW010000006.1, forward strand.
TACAAAAAATGGATATTAACAAAGGTAAATTTCATTTATATTATGATCCACAAGCAGAACCCGTAAAATCATATACAATCAAACAATTGGACAAGTTTAAAGCCTCAAGTTGTAATTTCTGTACAGATCTTACAGCTGAAAATGCAGATATATCAGTTGGATCAGTTGGAAGTGGAGCAAATAAAAATACCGTGTTTGCCCGAACTGGAATTGGCACAGAAATTATGGAAGACGCTGCGGAGAAAGGATACTTAAAAATAGAACCATTTAATGCGATTAATCTAAATGCTGTATTATTCTTAGCTAAGCTTAAAAAAGTTTCTCAATATAACATTCAAAAAAGAAAGGTATTTATAGTGAGAGATCTGGCTGAGAAAGAAGAAGCAAGAATCGAAACTAAACCAGAAGCAGAGCAAATATCTGTTAAACCTCCGCTTGGAACAAGAAAATTTCTCAGTGTTTCAAAGACTTTAAATGAAGTAGACCAGATATTATCTCTCTCTCTAACAAATACAATAGGTTATGTATTAGAAGACCTTAAAATACGTGTTGTTACTGTCGAGGAACTCTTTGAGAAAAGACCCTGGATTACAACTATTAAGGAATTATTTCCATTCGAAACAATTGAAATAGGATACCCTTTAGAAATAAAGGAAGGTGAACCAATCGTAGCAAATATATTAGTAGACGCATCAACTGAAACTTTTGGCAAGATTTTTTCCAGAACTTTTAAATTAGCACCAAAAGAAGACTAAATAAAATTTTATTAGAAAAGTTTAATGAAATAAATTATTATAAAAATTAAAAACAGAAAAGAAAAAAGGTGAAAAACCATAAAAATTTCTTTAGTGGGATTAAGTGGTTGTGGAAAGACAAGTGTCTATTCGGTCGCGTTTGCAGCGAAATCTCCGGAAGACACAAAGGGATTAAGCCCGACTATATTATATGAAACTCGAAGGCATCCATTCCTTGGATTACAGGTTGGAATCTTTGATTTTGGGGGACAGGAGGAATTCAGGAAAGAATATCTCGAAAAACCTGAGATTTTTCGAGGGACAGACGTTCTCATTCCGATCGTTGATTTACATGAACCTAATACTTTCGAAGAAGCAAAAGAATATTTCATTGATTTACTAGATCTCTATCGAAAAAATAATGAAAAACCTAGAGTCTTCCTATTTTTACATAAATATGATGTTGAAGATTATCAGAAAGAGCTTCTCGATACTAACGTAAGAAGATCAAAAGAAATCTTCTTAGATATATTTAAGGACTACGATTTTGATTTTATGCTTACAAGTATCTATGAACAGGATAAATTAGCTAAAGTGTTTAGAGATATCTTAATATCACAATATGCTGAATTAAAGGATCATGTAGAAAAGGCAGAGAAACAACTTGATGATATTAAAGCTAAAGTAATTATCGCGGATATTTCTGGTAATGTAATAGTTCATAATGTTCAAGGAGTAAGCAGTGGTTTAACTTTAAGAGGGGATCTAAGAGATTTTATTAATGCTTGTAATACTGTTAGAGAAAATATTTTTATGTCAGACTCAGCAAAGTTTGGAGGTAGAGACGGTGATGGTAAAGAAATTGAGCTTCATATCTTTAAATATATCATATCGGTGATGGTAATGAAATCTGGAGATTTAGATAGAGATTCTCAGGATAAATTGAATATATTATTAAATGATATGAAATTATTTGCTGATCTTATTATTTCAGCTCATACAGATTAATGTAAATAGATGTAACGGCAAAATTTTTTCCTTATTCTTTATTTTTTTATCGATTATTATATCTTTCAAGTTCATATAAAATTCTATAAATTTTTTCTAATTTTATCAAGAGTTTCTTTTGTTTCAGGTGATCTTTCAAAGGATTTATCAAGTTCCTCACATGGATAATGAATACAATAAGCACAATTCCTTACTTTTTTACCCATAACACATTTTCGAATTGGACAAATATCACACCAACTAAAGCGTTGCCCATCTTCGGTACAACCAACACAGTCAATTTCTTCCGGGTTAAACTTTATCTCATCATTAGACCATTCAGAAGCAATTCGTTCTAAGGCTTTATTATCACCTTGTTGAGTTGCAATATAAGCAGGGCATGCAAGGCAGTCTAATCCGCAAAACGAAATCTTTTCATCCATAATTTACTCAGGCTCAACAGCATTATTTTGAAGAAAAATTAGTTTTTATTATAAATTTAAGGAATCATATATATTATTTTTATGGCAATATTTACATGTAATTATATTGCTACTAACATTAGATAGGTAACGATGAAAATGGTACAACGTTGCGAATGGGCTGAATTCAATGATTTAATGAAAAAATATCACGATAAAGAGTGGTGTACACCAATTCATAATGATCGAATTCTTTTTGAATTCTTAATGTTGGAAGGGGCTCAAGCAGGCTTAAGTTGGAATACAATCTTGCAAAAGCGTGAAAATTTCAGAAAGGTATTTGATGGTTTTGATTATAAAACAATAGCTAAATATAATGAGAAAAAAGTAGAAGAATTACTTAATGATACAGGTATTATAAGAAATAGACTTAAAATCGAAGCTGCCATTTCTAATGCTAAGGCTTTGTTAGAAGTTCAAAATGAGTTTGGTTCTTTTAGTAATTATATATGGAAATTTGTAAATGATAAACCAATAATTAATAAATTTAAAACTTTAGAAGAATTACCCTCAAAAACAGAGCAATCAGAGTTAATAAGTAAGGATCTAAAGAAACGAGGATTCAAATTTGTTGGGCCAACAATAATTTATAGTTTTATGCAAGCAGTAGGAATGACAAATGATCATACAACTGATTGTTTTAGATATAAAGAGATAAACAAAACTACCAAAAATAATGCTAGAATCAATTAGATTCAATATTTTAATTTTTAATGAAATTTATGAAAATTTATGTATTTAATCTTTGCTTTATTTATTTCCAATTTTGGATAAAAGATAGAGATCAAAGAATTATTGAGAATTTAATAAGAAAGTTTTTATTTATTTTAAATAGATTGTAAAGTGATTATATGAGATGCGAGGGCTGCCTCAAGAGAGAGAATTTATTTATGTGTTTTTTTACTGATAGAAGTAAGGAAGTATATTACTGTGCTAAGTGTTTGGGTAAGTTATTAATAGAAAATCCGCATCCAATTTATAACATGAGTAAACTTCAGTATACTTGGAATAAAACTGAAGCTCCTAAAAAAGAATCAAACTAAATTTCACTTTTCTCAAGTTATTAGTCTGTGTTTAAGATTAATTTATTTAAATCTTCAAGGGTTCCACGGTAATCTGGCTCAGGAATATTGATTTCTAATTTAGTGTAGGGGTTATCTACTAAAAAAGTGTGAATCCCTAAACGTGCCGAGATTAAATCTTTATCTTCATCACCAACCATCAAACAAGCTTCTGCGGGATAACCAATTTTATTTAATGTTTGTTCATAATAAAGCAGGTTGGAAGTTGATTTGGTTGCATAGCTGTTTTCAATTGTTGTTATCAAACGATATGGAAAATCTACAACTCCTGCCCATTCTAGACGTTGTTCAATAGCAATTGCGGGAAGAAGAGGTGTAGTAGCGATAACAATATCATAACCTTTATCTAAAACTGCTTGAATAACTTTTCGTGCCTCTGGTTTTCTACGTGCATACTGACGCAACTTAGGAAAATCTTGTTCATAAAACTTGTCGAAGTATGGGTCAAGTTCTTCACGAGAGTATCCTTCCAAAGGGAAGAATGTATTTTCATAAACCTCCTCGTTTGTTAGACAACCATCATTTTCTTCTACTGCTTTCGAAGCTTTCAAAATTTTTGCTATGAATTTTTTTGGAGAAATGAGATGAGCTACGCTCTGAGAAAGAAGTCTTAAGTATTGAGATACAAACATATCTAAATTAATTTCAAGCAGAGTGCCATCTAGGTCAAATAGTATAGCTTTGATATTCTTGTCTAGAGATTCCTTCATTATTTAATAATACAGTATGATCTTTTGTTATAGTAATTACATATAGTAATTGAGCCTATTTACTTTTTCGCAATTCTTAATTTTCATTTCATAGAAATCTGCAATGAACGAAAGTAAATAAAAAAGTTAACAAATTTGATAAAAAATCTTAAATAAAAAAAGGATTTACCTATATCGTCAAATCTTAACAATTGATAATAAAAAGTTTTTATAAAAATCTATCTTTTTATAAAATTAATATAAAAAATTACAAAGAATCTTTTTAGACTTGGTAAAATTACAGTTAACTGATTTAAATAAAGGGTCTGTATTCATTGGGGATAAACTAAATATCAAAACTCAATTCAAATTCGAAGAAGATACTGATATTTTATGGAGTGGCATTAGATTAATAACAAATCCTCCTTGTCTAAAAGAAGTACAAGTCTCAAAAGAAGAGATTTTTTCAAAAGGACACTTTGAAGCAGGAGAGTATATTAGAGAGAAATCTATTCTAATCAAAACTAACGTTGTACCCACAATTAAAAACAGAAACTTAAATTATTACTTAAAATTGATCCTAAGACAACCTAATCCTCTTAATCCAGAAGATGATTTAGTTATTAATAAATCCCATGATATAGAGATAAAAGCAAAAGAATCAGGTTTCCAAGCAAAAATTCCAAAACCGATCTCTTTTTCTATCTCAGGATTAAATATTTTACTTAGTAAGGATGTATTTAAACCTGGAGAAACGATTAAAATCAACTTTTCTTCAGAAGAACTAAGAGAACTCGAAGTAAGGTTATTGCAAGATGCAAATGTTGTTTGTCATTGCGAGGCGTATGGGCAAACTTGTAGTAAAGTAGATGAATTACCCCCCGCTATCGCTGGGGATGTTCGAACTACTAATTTTGAAAAAGACTTTCTATTACTTAAAGTTCCTGAGATTGCTGAACCATCCTATAATTATATTTATTCCCCATCTGAAAAAGAACAATTTGGCTTTAGATACGGAGCATACACACAATGGAGTTTATTATTCATTGGAAAAAAGAAACCTGAATATGGTATAGAACCGGTTAGATTTGAAGTCCCTATATCTATAGCATCTACTCCCTTGGTTGAAGAGAAGGTAGGTGTAGACTTATTTACGGGAGAAACTTCTGGAGTATCATCCTTATTTGATGGGATATCTTCTAAGTTTCAAAAAACCTATAAGGTTATTTCGATTGATTCTGACATTGATAAATATAAATTAAGGATTAAGAATATCTCTAAAGAGGATCTTCATGGAGTTGCGGTTAAGATTTTAGGATTACAGGAGGGTTTATTTGAGACATCACCAAGTTTAACTGGTTTTAATATTTGGAAAAAGGGTGAAGAAAAAGAAATAGTCTATGAGATTAAGCAAGATATTTCAGCGCTTATTTTAATAATAGAAGATAATACCCAACAGAGTATTAGGATTCAATCACCCGTATCAACTACAAGCTTTTTCTAAAAACATTATTAGTGTAAATTAATTTATTGCTGAGATTAATTTATGGTCATAATATTTTTTCAGGATTAACCTTAGAATATCTTCGAAGCATTCTAAAATCCCTTCTCCGCTTATAGCAATAGTATACTTTGAATCTATATTTTTATATTTATGAAAATCAATCTGTTTTAAGAATCTTGTTGAAGCAAATTTATTTGGCAAATCTTGTTTATTAAAAGCAACTAAAATTGGGAGATCATCAAGTGAATCACCAAAGTAAGAGATTAATTCCCTCCATGAAATCATATTTCGTTCATAAACTTCTCTTTGTGAGTCGAGAACAAATATAATACCATCTACAGCTTTTAAGGTAATTGGTCTAGTTATTAAATAGAAATTTTGACCTGTAGTAGTATAAACGCTAATTTTAAGAATCCAATCTTGATTTTGAAAGGAAACTGTTCCATAATCAAAAAATAGAGTCCGATTTAATGTACTTTCAATACTAAGAATCTTTTCTTCTTTCCCAAAATGAGAAAATAACGTTTTAATTGATGTAGTCTTTCCTGATAACGCCGGTCCAAAATAAACTATTTTAATACATATTGTCTTATCAACATGATCTATAATCAAATAAAAAACAACTTGATCTTTTTTTGATCATTAATTTTAAAATAGATTTAAAAAAACCAATAATTTTTTATCAGATTTTAGATATAAAAAGGAAAAAATAGATTTTAAACTTCATTTTATTGTGGAACAGATTTTAAGATTATTGTATCTTTATCGATTTTACAATATAACTTATTTCTTAATATTAAAAGCTCAACTTCTCTTCTCAAAATTTGGTCATTGAGGTTTAAATTATATTTGTCTTTTAACTCTTGATTGAGTTCTTCAAAGGAGATTGATTTCTTTTTATCCGAAATGTTTTTGAGATGGTTAAGAATTATTTGTTGATTATAAACTGACCTACAGTTGGAATCTAGTTGATATAGTTGATGTATTACATCGTAATTATAGTCGTATCCGCTATTTTTTTCAGTTTTTTTTAATTTATCTAAAATTTGTATCGCATCAAAATAATTCTCTTGAGTCATTAATCCCCTTACATCATTCAATTTTTCAATGAATTCTTTAGGATTCATGATAATTATTAAATTTAAATTATTGATCAGTCAAATTTGATTTAAAAAGGGGAAAATAAAAAATTTAATTTTTATAGATTCGTTAAAATGGAACACTGATTACTTCTTTAACTTCTGGAATGTGTGTTTTTAAAGCTCGTTCAATACCGAACTTCACTGTTTGTTGGCTCATTGGACATCCAGCGCAATGACCCATTAAGCGAACTTTAACAGTTCCATCGTCTTCCACTGAAACTAACTCGACGTCGCCTCCATCCATTTGTAATTGAGGACGAATCTTCTCAAGGATTGCCTTAACTTTTTCTTTATCCATAATCTCTACACTTAGCTATATTATATTCTTTAATATAAAAAAGGATAACTATCTTTTAAAGGGTTGTTTTTATATTTTATTAACTTTTACTCAAAATATTTTTACCACATAGTAGAAAGAGATGAATTAGTTTTAGTACCAAAGTGTTAGTCATATTTTAGAATATTTTAGCAAAGATCTCTAATTCCAATAATTTTTAAAAAAGTTAATTATTTGTCATTGATTACTTACTTTATATTTTAAAATTGACGTTTTGTAAAAATTATGAATGTTGAAAACGAAGAGAGGAACGAAGAAGAGAATTTGAAAAAGAAACGACAAAGAGAGAAACCTAGAAGAAAAACTCAAGGCCAAATAGTCCAAGAAGCCTTAGGTTTAAATCCAACAGATATCCAAGAGGTTGAGAAAAAACTTTTCATCGTTCGCTTTCTTGATTTCTTTTCTGAAGATACTTTAGAATTTATTTTTAAGGAACGTATCATGGGGCAAAATCTCGAACGAATGACGTCATATATGAATATACTACAGCTGGAGAGAGAGGAAGAAAAATTATTAAAGCAATCATTTGATTCAAAAAACATAGCTGGCGTAATAGAAAATGTGAAAAATAAAGCGGAAACATTTGCTGCGAGCAAAGGAATCAAATCTAATGTAAATAAACGTTTACGAAGATTAACTCTATATATTACATTACCATTATTTGCTTTATTAATAGTGTTTACAATCTTCCCCATATTTTCTAGTCTTTACTTTATCTTTTTTCCTATCTTATGTGTTGTATGTTTAATGCCTCAATTAATAAGAGGGAGTGTAGTGAAAAAATGGTCCCAATTTAAAGAACAAAACAAGAATGATATTTATATAGAAAACAGAGATGACATTATGATCTTAAAAAGCTTTACAGGAGAATTATTGAACAATATTAGATCTCGACTTATAGAATTAGAAGTGCCCCTTCAATTAATCAAATTTACACTTTTTAGTAGAGATTATGAGAATTTGAATTTACTAAACCAGAAAGCAATTCGAGGATTCATGCAATACTTTTATACATTTGAATATCCTTCAGGAATGGAACCATTCCCTATACCAGAGAATCTACAACAATATCAAGAACCGATAATTCCTGGAAAAAAAGTAGAAAAACCTGAAAAGAATTTCATCGCACTTACAGAAATGAAAGGGAAAGATGGTGTAATAGATTATTTTGTTCCAACTCTTAAAGATATAGTTGCAGACCAAATTAACACGCTCTTAAATGAGTGTGAATTTACTAAAGCACCTCATGATTTTAAAACAATCATTCCGAATTATTCAGAAACAATGGCAATTTACTGTATTTGTGGTGAAATTGTTGAAATTGATAATGTCCAAATCTGTAATTGGAAAAATCAATTTAAATTTTATTTGTTTGAAGCAAAGGAGTGTAATTGTGAAGAATCTGTTTATGCAGTTTCATTGATGGATGAATCCGCAGAAGTTCCAGAAGAATTTAAAGATATTTTCTATAGTTAAATTTTTATTTCCTTTTTATTTTTGAATGCCATTCATAAAGTAATTTAAATCCTCTTACTGCTCGTTCAACCTCGTTTTCAAATACGGGTATTTTTAATTCAGAAGCGGTTTTAATAACTCTTTTTACTCCTTCATGCTCTGCTTGTATTAAGATCGTAATTATTGGTTTATCTGGGTATGATTTTTTTATATTATCAAAAATGTTAAAATCAAACTCTATTTCAGTAAAGAATTCTAAAGCTAGGATTAAACCATCAACAGCATCATCATTTAATAAAGTTTTAGAAGAAGTATTATAAATTTCGCATATCTTAGTACCCACAAATCTTTCAGGAGGCCAATAATCAACGGGATTCCCTAAATCACAGGTAGAACCTTGAACCTTCTCAAGAATAATATTTTTGTGATCGTTAGTTAATTTCGCTAAAGATAATCCCTGTTTTCGCATTTCTTTAATAATAAGATATATTGCACCTGAACTTGGCCCTATAATGCCTAAATCTGGACTTTTAGGTTCCGGACACCATAGAAAAATCTTTGCAAATTCAAACAATTCAATATAATTAGTAACTGCAATTCCGCCCGCACTTATTAATTCCTCTTCCTTTTGTTCCTCTTTTCCAACGTAAAAGAATAATACTGGTTTAATGGATGCTAGTTCTTTCACAGATTTAATTATTCTATCTGTAATTTCTCTAAGAAAAATAGAAATAACCTTAGTGGTGTTATCTTCTTTAAAATAATCCAACACATCAGCATCATCAATATCAAATCCATACCCTAGATGAATCACTTTAGAAATAGGTAAGTCTTGTGAAGGGTTCCACCACCCCATTGCGCCAGCTAATCCTCCAGATTGTGCTATAAAACTTACACCTTCTTTTACATTTCGATGTTTTTGCATAAGGTATTGTCTTACTGGGATGATTGAAGTAGTAAAATTATTTATAAAATTAATAATACCAAGCATAGAGGGTCCCATGTATGAAACAGCATACTTCTTACTAATTAAGTTCAATTTTTCTATCAAATCTGGATCAGTGGTATCTATTCTTAATTCAGATTCAATTGCAATATTTTTAATCCCAAATTTTGCTAACTTTTCAAATATATGAGGTATATTTTTACCAAGAACGATAACAGCTAATTCTGGGATCTCTGGTAACTCTTCTATTGAGTGATACGACTTAATACCTAATATTTCATCAGCATTAGGATTTAGAATGTACACTTTTCCTCTGTAAAATATCTCTAAGAGGTTTTTTAGGATGGTATAACTAAAAGTATAGGCTTTTCTTGAAGCACCAACTATTAAAATACTGTTAGGATTAAAGAAGGGCTCGAGATTTTTCAAGTTTAATATTCAAATGGTTTTAATATTTATTAATTTTAAGAATATACACAATTTATTATAGTTTATAATTCAACTAAGTCAATTTTAGCATTTAAAAAATATTAAAATAAATTAAAAGGCTATTAATAAATTAATTTCCTATTCAAAATATTGCTCTAGGGTTTTAGGATTAATAATTTTAATGCAAGTAAAAAAAAGGTTTTAAGTAGTTGCAAATTCCATTTCATAAAAAGGTATTTCTCTTCTTTTCTTAGCATCATATAAAGGTAAGCCTGATCGTTTCAAAAGTTCAGGAGTTTTATAGTTTAGAATAACAGTTTGACAGGGACTCGATATTTTCATAGAAGCAACGCGGAGGCGATCTCTTACTAATGGAAGATTTCTTATATGAGTTCCGACATCAACAATAACTTGTCCTGCTCTAACTCGGGCAGCCACGCCCATTGATCGACCAAAGGAATTTCTCATGCCTGATTGCACTCTATCTGCACCTGCAAAAGCTAACATACGATTCTCTCGAATTTTTTGAAAAGGCTTGGGTCTTATTCGTAATCGATAGTTTTGTCTTCCTAATTTACGTTGAAGAACCCCGTTTATCGTAATCCTAATTGCTTCAAGTGAATTAGAGGAGATTTGAATCTGTCTGTTAACCTTAAGACCCACTACTAAATCAAAAGATTCCCACGGCATTTCTTTATTCCCACCCCAGAAGCGTACAATCTTAGACTGAGCGCCTCCACGAGCATATTCCCTACGATGATTTGCAGATCTCTTATGCTGGTATGGTCTCCTCGACCATTTACTATAACAATGCCAAGGGCGTCTTGAAGCCATCCCAATCACCTTTTTGAAGAGTTTCCTTTATCTTTATCAGAAATTGGTTAATCTGATTAAAATTAGTTTTTTTAGTTATTTATTAATAATAATTTAAATCTAATAAGTTTTTTGAAAGTTACAGTAGAAGTTAATGAATTTATAAAATCAGAAGAGAAAATTTAGATATACTTATAATTGATTAACAAATTATATAAAAATCTTGTTAGATACTAAGAATTTGTGAGTTAAAATTTGATTTTCAGATATTTCTAATTGTTTCTTAAAAGTATCATGATTGATATAAACACCGCATTAACACTAAAAACAGAATTACTTTGTAAAGGTTTATATCTGGATGAGGGATTAATCGAACATTATAAAGCTCAAGGAATAAATATCGATTATGGTAGAAAAGGAGGAGCTGGTCCCTCTGGAGGGAGATATTTTTTACTAGAAGATGGAATTACTTTAACAAATGTTGTTCTATGGGATGATCCTAAAAGAACAGATTTGTTCTTAAAAGAGAATAAAGAAGGCTACTTCCAGGTCTATAATGAAAAAAGAAATGAATTATTTTCTCGATTGAAACTAATCCGAAATCCTCGTTTCTATAGTCCTGAATTTAAAACTTCAGATGGAATACCAATGAAAAAAATTGCTTTAGTTCATGGAATCGATTGTCTCGCAAGCACCATCTATCAAAAGTGTGTATATTGGGGATGTGGTGAGGCATGCTCATTCTGTGGCATTGAAGTAAGTTTACAAAATGATTCAACTATAATAGAAAAAAATGCCAAACAGATGTCAGAAGTCATAGATGCCGCTAAAAAGGAAGGGAGGTGCAATCATATGACTTTAACGAGTGGGACAGATGAAACAATTGATAAGGGTGCAAATAGATATATTGAATTACTAAAAGGAGTTAAAAAAAATCATCCTGATCTCCCATTACATATACAAATTGAAGCATTAGAAGATCTGGAGTACATTAACAAATTAAAAGAAGCTGGAGCAGATACAATTGGCATCCATATTGAAGTTCTTGAAGAGAAGTTAAGAAGAGACATAACTCCTGGAAAATTTCACCTATCTTATCAACTTTTTGAAGAAAATTGGAAACATGCAATTAATGTGTTTGGGGATAATCAAGTTAGCAGCTATGTTTTAACCGGCTTTGGAGAAGAAAAAACTAATTTTCTTGAAGATGTAGAAAAACTTATTTCAGTTGGAGTAATTCCGTATATAACTCCTGTAAGATCTATTCCTGGAAAACGTAAACTTCCCTTAACTGACTGCAATGAGTTGTTGGATATATATCAAAGAAGTGCTGACTTGATGAGGGAGTATGGGGTTAATCCATTAAAAAGTAAGGCTGGATGCGTTAGGTGCAGTGGATGTTCAGCAATTAATGAAGCGTATAAAGCTGTAGTTTGAATTAATTCCTTTTAAAAAATTCACTTAAAATTTAAAATCTTTTTTACGTTTTTAATAAATAAATAAATTAAATTGTAACTAGTAATCTTACGATGTTGTTAAAAGGAAAGAATATTGTTATTACCGGCGCAGGTAGAGGCATTGGGAGAGCCGTAGCAATAGCATGTGCTAAAGAGGGAGCAAATGTTGGATTAACTTCAAGAACGATTGAACAGTTAAATGCCGTGAAAGAGGAAATCGAAGGTTTAGGGACTGATGTAAATTGTATAATAAAGTCCGCAGATATTACAAGATTAACTGAAGTTTTAGAAACTTTTATGACATTTCATGGTGAACTTGGTCAATTAAATGGTGTAATTGCTAATGCTGGAGCATCGTGGCGGGCAAGTGTTCATGAAGTACCTCCAGAGAAATTTGAAATGGTTATTAATACTAATATTTTAGGTGTTTTTTACACTTTTAGAGCCGCATATCCCTATTTAAAAAGAGACGATAAGAATGATAAAGCAAGGTTCATAATAACCGGAAGTGCCGTTTATCCCTCTGTGATGGGGGGATTTTCCTCATATACAGCGTCGAAATATGGGGTCGTAGGATTGCAAAGGGAGTTAGCAACGGAGTATAAAAAAGAAAATATACTTGTAAATATGATACTTCCTATGCAGGTAGATACAAAACTGTTGAGAGGGAGACGAGCTGGTGATGGGAATAAACCATCAGGTGTACTGAATCCTGAAGATTTGAATGACTATTACTTGTTTGTTCTATCTTATGAGGCAAATAGAGTAAATGATGAGTTAATCTATCCCAGCAATTTCGAAGCCATGAAAATGATAATAAAGGAAGCACCTGAAGAAAAAAAAGAAGATTGGGATACATTTAAGGTATTTTTAGAAGAGAAATCTCCAAACTTGTATAACAACGTTAAGAAATATGGAAAGTTAGGTGAATTTATTTTAAATCGTTCAAAATAATTTTCTTAGAAATAATAAAATAAAAATGATTACGTAAAGGGATTTTTATCCTTAAGTATTTTCTGTTGATACTCCATTAAAGGGGGTGGGCATAACCCTATTTTAGTTGCTTCTTTCTTAATAGATTTCATAATTTCACCTAAATTTACAGATACAGGACACCAATGGCGGCAATTCTCACAACCAGTACACAAGAACAGACCATCTTTTACCGCAGCTTCAATCCCATTGTGAATGTAATCTCGGATAATGCCCTCAGCCCCTAATCCATATTTTGAAGCAAATATATTGCCAAATGCCCGTGAAGCAGTACATGCATAATTACAAGTTCTACAACCTACACATTTCAGAAAATCTTTATAGATTTTATCTTTCTTCAATGCATTTGTACGCCAATCATCCACAAGAATTACAACAACCTCTTTAGCACCATACATCCCAAGGACTCTTTCACCTTGAACATCAGAAGTATTTGAGGGTCCCGCAATAAGGCTAATATAACTAAATGACACATTATTTATTCTTGTTTGTAGCTTTGCTACAAGTACAGCATCTAAAATAGTGGGTACGATTTTAGTAATTCCACATACGACAATGTGCTTTTCAGTTGCTCGCGTTAACAGACTTATATTTCCCTCATTCTCACCAAGTATAATTGTACCATCTTCAGCAGAAATCACATTAGCAGAAGTTAATGATACTTTTACATCATTAAGTAGTTCTTTACGATAAGTTTCTCGATAATATTTGACAATTGCGCTAGCTTTTGGTTCTAGTTCTACTCCATGAACCTCTTTTATTTTTGCAACGATTTCTTCCCTAGTAAAATGAGCACCGGGGCCTATTCCAAAACTAGGTAATTTATAATCAAATAATTGAACAAGAACATCCCCTAGATCCGTTTCTTTAATCTCAATGTTATTATTTTTTAAAACGTCGATAATTCCAATATCTTTTGCTTCATTTGACTTAGATTTATAGATTACCTTAGCCTCTCCAATTTCCTTCATAAAAATATCTTGGGCTTCTTCATTAGTTTTTGCCAAATATACTGTCATATTATTTGCTTCGCGCATTACTTTTATACATTTTTCCACGTAATAATCCATGTTCTGAACGAATTCCTCTTTCATTGCAATAAGTTGATCTCTATACTTTTCAACAAATTCGCGACTACTATCTTCATAAAGGTATCTTAGATCATGTTGTCGGAATTTTATATTAGATGCAAATTTCCAAAACATTCCGAATTTATTTTCTAGCGTTCCCTCTTTTTGTACAGTATCGATCTTACTCTTAATTTTTTCATAAAATTCTTTTCCTTTATCACTCACTTATCGGTTCAACTCCCTCCATTAATTTAGCAATAAAATCCTCAAATTTGATAACGGGTTTCCTAATATTATTATCCTCTCTAATTCTATTCAATGCTGTATAACAAAAAGGACAAGCTGTTAATAGAGCTTTACCCTTTTTCATATTTTCAAAAATTGTCTTTGCATTATAATCGCTATTTTCCTTGAATATTGAATAAACGCCTCCTCCCGCACCACAACATATACTTTTGGTTTTATTATAATCTGATTCTATTAATTCAATGTTTTCAATTGAATTTAAGATTATTCTTGGCTCTTCAATTATTGGAACAGATGAATTTCTTAGGTGACATGCGTCATGATAATTTACTTTTAGACTCTTTCCCGAGTATTTTAAATTTAATTTATGTAAATTTTGAGGTTCCGCTAAAAATTGGAGGAAATGCTGTATTTTGACCGTAAATTCAGAACCTAAAAACTCTTTATAATAACGAGTAAAATAGGAATAACATCCTGCACAAATTGTTACAAGCTCAGTGATATTATTTGTTTTAAACCAATTGTTCACGAATTCAACATGTTTTTTCATAATTTCATCTGAAGTCATGTTATATGCTAAAGAACCACAACAAGGAGGATTTTCTATTACTTGATACTCACGATCTAAGAACTGGATTATTTTGATTGCATTTTTACAAGTAGAATCATAGAACCGAGTGCTTAAACATCCAAGATAGATAAGTTTACTCATGATTAATTATGATTTTTAATATTTATTAATCTTAAATTAGATTGAATAAAATTAAAACCAAATTCTTTTATGAGTCAATAATGATTTTTATAAAGAATCTAGCATTTATCAGAAACAAAAGTTACATTAGCTAAAGATGGTTATAGTGTCAAAAACTAAATATTATAAAGATCTCATTGAACGTTTTAATAATTGGATCTTTCGTTTACCCGATTCCAAACAACTTATGCCTCTTCTTAAAATAGCGTTTACACCCGAAGAAGCTCAGTTCCTTGCGAAGATTCCTTTTATAGGACATACTGCAGAGCAACTTTCCGAGAAGATAGCTATGCCTGTAAAAGAACTTACAGAAAAATTAGAGAGTTTTGCTAGAAAAGGTATTGTCTTTCGCTATGATGATGGATCTACTATTCGTTATTCACTTTGTGATTCAAATTTTATATTTTATAGATCTATTGGCTGGAAAGGGGAAGATAATAAATTTAATCGAAAGATCTCACCCTACCTAAATCAATATTATATTGATGCTTTTGCTATAGAGTTTTTAGACCACCCCACTCAGGGACTCCGAGCAATTCCAATAAATGAAACTATTAAAGATACACGTCAAGTTGTACCATATGAGGATATCATAAAAGTTGTTGATAATTTCAAATACTATTCTGTATCAAAATGTCCATGCAGTCATAGACATAATCTTGATTCTGATTTTGAAGTATGTGAACATGAATTAGAACGGTGCTTACATTTTGATACCCTTGGTAAATATTGCGTAGAAAATGGATTAGGCAGAGAAATTACAAAAGAAGAAACTCTAGAAATACTGAAACGAGCTGCTGATGCTGGGTTGGTCCATGGGATTTCAAATACACAGGGTCGAATGGATACTATTTGTAACTGTTGTTCCTGTTGCTGTTTGTACTTAGAATCAGTAGTAAAGATGCCTGGAATAGTTCCCCGGGGACACCAGCCTTCAAATTATATACGAGAAGCTGATGATGAAAAGTGTACAGGATGTGGTGTTTGTGTTAGATCGTGTCCGATGAAAGCACTTGAACTTGAAGATAAGAAAGTTATTTTCAATCCAGATAGATGCATAGGCTGTGGTGTATGTGCACATAAATGTAAACAAAATGCCAGTTATATGGTACATCGCGATGGAGAACAAGATTTTCCGAAAGATCCTAGAGAACAGGCAATAAGATTTCTCACTGAAAGAGAACTTGATCCCAACGAAGTTTTTAGAAAGAATTTTTTGGGGTAAATTAACTTCCTTTTTATTTCAATGTATTTTATCAATTAGATAATCTTTAAAAAAAATTAATATAATTACAAAATCTTATCTATTTGAGATTAATCATTTTTATGTAATTTTATTAAGAATCAAAATACTTCAATAAAACGATTTTTATGGCAGAATTTGATAAAATTAAAGAAGATATGGAAGATTGGCAGAATTCTTATCCAACCAAAAAAGAGCGAAGAAAAAGTTTTAAAAATCTTTCTGATATAGAAATTAAACGTCTCTATACTCCAAATGATGTTAAAGAGCTTAATTATGAACTAGACTTAGGATTTCCCGGACAATATCCTTTTACTCGAGGAGCGTATCCTAATATGTATAGAGGCCGATTATGGACTATGAGACAATTTGCCGGTTTTGGAACTGCTGAACAGACTAACAACCGCTATAAATTCTTAATCGAACATGGTCAAACTGGATTAAGCGTTGCTTTTAGTTTGCACACAATTTATGGTATTGAAGCAACCGATCAAAAGGCTTTGGGAGAAATTGGAAAGGAAGGAGTGGCGATTGATACACTGAAAGATATGGAAACACTTTTTGATGGTATTGATCTATCGAAGATTAGTACATCCATGACTATTAATGCACCAGCGTCTATTTTATTAGCAATGTACATAGTGACTGCCGAAAAACAAGGCCATTCTCCTGAGCAATTGAGAGGGACTATTCAAAATGATATTTTAAAGGAATATATCGCGCAGAAGTCATGGATATATCCCCCAGAACCATCGATGCGTTTAATTGTGGACACGATAGAATACTGTACTAACCATGTTCCACAATGGTATACAATCAGTATAAGTGGATATCATATTCGAGAGGCGGGTTCAACTGCAGTTCAAGAGTTAGCCTTCACTTTGGCTGATGGTTTTGCTTATGTTGAAGCTGCAATCGAAAGAGGTTTGGATGTTGATGATTTTGCCCCTCGGTTGTCTTTTTTCTTTAATTCTCATAACAACTTCTTCGAAGAAGTATGTAAATATAGGGCTGCTAGAAGGATTTGGGCTAAACATATGAAAAATAAATACGGAGCAAAAAAGCCAGAATCCTTGAGACTACGATTCCATACTCAAACAGCGGGGGTTTCTTTAACTGCCCAAGAACCTGAAAATAATATGGTGAGAGTAACACTTCAGGGTTTAGCTGCTGTTTTAGGAGGGACTCAATCATTACACACGAATTCTTTTGATGAAGCTTTATGTCTTCCTACTGAAAATGCTGTAAAAATAGCATTAAGGACACAGCAAATCATCGCACACGAATCAGGAGTAACTGATACAGTTGATCCCTTAGCTGGATCTTATTATGTGGAATGGCTTACAAATAAGATGGAAGAAGAAGCTGAGAATTACTTTCAGCAGATTGATGAATTGGGAGGGGTTATTCCTGCAATAAAAGCCAACTTCTTTCAAAAGGAAATAGCAAATGCCTCCTATAAATACCAACAAGAAATTGAGAACAGAGAAAGAACAATAGTCGCTGTAAACCAATATCAACAAAAAGAACCATGTACGATCCCTTTATTGAAAATTGATGAGGAAGTTGCGAAAGAACAGGTGAATACATTAAATAAAATAAAACAGGAACGAGATAACGATAAGATTCAAGAAAATCTATTAAAATTGAAAGAAGCCGCTAAAGGAACAGAAAACTTAATGCCTTATATTATGGATGCTATCAGAGTTTATGCCTCTATTGGAGAAATTATTAATACATTAAAAGAAGTATTTGGAGTATATTTTGAAGACTCGATTTTTTAAATTGGTGAAATTAAATGTCTAAAGATAAAATAATAAAGGTTCTTGTATGTAAGCCTGGGCTTGACGGGGGTTTTTAGAGCCTCCGGGCTTAACGGGCATGATAGAGGAGCCAAAGTTTTGGCTAGAGCTTTAAGAGATGCGGGAATGGAAGTTATTTATACAGGTATCCATCAAACGCCTGATGACATCGTTAATACTGTCATCCAAGAAGATCCTGATGCAGTAATGTTAAGTATATTATCAGGATCTCATAATGCTCTTTGTCCTATTATTATGCAAAAACTTAAGGAACAAGGTATCGATGATGTCCTTGTAGCTGTTGGAGGTATTATCCCTGATGAAGATAAACCTTTCTTAGAGGAACAGGGTTTGAAGGGATTTTACGGACCAGGAACTAATTTGAGTACGATTGTTGAATTTGTGAAAAACAACTTAAAAAGATAACAAAATAATGGATTACTCTGATTTAACTAAAAGCTTAATAAAAGGCAATACTCGTGCTGCGGCAAGGTTAATTACTATTGTAGAAAATGATATCGAAGCTGCTGAAGAAATAATAAATTCTATTTATCAGTATACAGGTAAAGCCTATATTTTAGGTGTAACTGGATCACCTGGTAGTGGGAAAAGCACTTTTATTTCAACATTAACTAAGAGTTATATTGACTTAGGTAAGAAAGTTGGAATTATTTGTGTTGATCCGACGTCTCCTTTAACAGGAGGAGCATTATTAGGAGATAGGATTCGTATGAAACAATATTTTTCATTAGATAATGTTTTTATTAGAAGTATGGCAAATCGAGGACAATTGGGTGGGTTGGCGAGAGCAACTGAAGATGTAATCAAAATATTAGATGCTTATGGATGTGATATAATAATTGTTGAAACCGTCGGTGTTGGACAATCTGAGGTTGATATCTTTAAATCTGCTCACACGGTGGTGGTTTTAGTAGTTCCTGGATTAGGAGACGAAATTCAAGCAATTAAAGCAGGTATAATGGAAATTACTGATGTTTTCGTTGTTAACAAGATGGACTTGCCTGGAGCAGATAAAAAAGTGGCTGATATCATGCAGATGCTAGAATTTAAAAAGAGTTATAAATATGAATCTGAAGATATCAGTGATAAATTTGCCAAAATAAATCAATGGACACCAGAGATCACGAAAGTTAACTCAAAAACAGGAGAAAATTTTGATAAGCTACTCAAACTGATAAATAAACACAAAACCTTTTTACAAGATTCAGGAGTTATCTCAAATTATATGAAAAATCGAATTAAAAGCGAAACAATCCAGATTTTAAAATATAAATTAACCAAAAAAGCCGAAGAATTAATAAATTCTAATAATAAAATTGAGGAATTTATTGAAAAAGCAATTAAAAAGTCTTTGGATCCTTATTCTTTAGCGGGAGAAATTTTAAAACTCTTTTTTGAAAAATAGATCAATTAGGATTTCTTTTTTGGGTCAATCCATTCAGAATAAATTTCTATAAGTGTCAAAGATTTACTCCTCTGGCATTTCTCGCATTCTTCATCTGTGAGTTTTTTGAATACAAAATCTCCAGCTTTGAATTGTCTTAAGAAATCCGCTTGACATGCACTGCATTTTATAACACTATGCTTTTTCTCAACAAATCTTTTCTTTCGGTCTAATATATCTCCCACCGCAGGAATTGGGGGAAACTGTGGCTCGTCGCTCATTGTGTGTTTACCTTATTTATTATTTCAAAAATAGTGTTATTCTAATTATTATTATGTAATAAAACAATACAATCCTATTAACTTTTTAGGTTTAATTCTAAAATATTAAAAATTAAATTAAGAAAAAAAATTTGATTTTAAATTACGAACCAATAATAAAAGCAAACTGCGCCTATTAAAAATGCTAAAACTACCCAGAAATATCGTAAATGCTTCGCATAATTTCTATGTCGACGTCCTTGTTCTGTTTCAATAGTATCTACTTGAATATATGGTGAAGGTCCTCTTCTATACCATCCTTTTATTCTGACTCGCTGTCCTACAATTTTTCTGACAGTTCTAAGGGCGAAGATCATATCTACAATGCCAATGCCGAACCGATAATCCACGTAAAGCAAGCCACTTTCATCTTGAAAATACATATCATCGCTGAAGTAATACCCTGGAACTCCTCTTCCAACAATTTTTCCCTCTATAATTGCAGGTACTGATCTCATTGGACTTGCTTTTACATTAGTTACGAGGTCAACTACTTTTTTCGGTTCAAAACCACTCTTATACATATACTTTATTTTTATTATCGAACCAAAGCCAATTAAATAGAAGCCAATTGCCCACATTAACAAAATAAATTTCGCATTTAAGAAGGGTATTGTAATAAGTTCAGCGAGGCTAAAGAGCCATGCAATTGTTACTCCAAGTAGCGCAACAAAGATAAGAGTAGGAAGTGCCTTCATAAATATATCCCAGAGGAATTGATCCCACAATGTTTTTCCTGCTTGTTCTTCTGCAATTTCTTTTGCGTGAGAGAAATCAATCTCAGGTTTTTTACCGTAAAATTCGCACTGCTCGTTCAGTCGCTGAATTCTTCTTGCAGGTAATGGGTGTGTAGAGAGAAATTGGAAATATTTTGCCCAAGGGTTATATAAATCCCATGCTGCAGCTGCTTCAATAGCGTCCATAGATAGAACTCCTTTAGTAGTTACACTTATAATACCTAAACCTTTTGCTGTGTTTGGATCAAAAATTCCTAATCCCCTAAGGGCTCGAACTTTTGATCTATTTCTTTCTTTAACATTTGTGTTAATATCTCTGTCGACTAATAATCCGTAAGCAATCTTAACTAGGCCTGTTGATAAAGCATTCGGATCTTCCAACACTTCTGCTGCATGTTGGTCAGCGTAATACTCACGAACCCTACTTACCATTAGTGATATTAAATATCCTAAATAGTAGCTAATGTAGGATAACACTGCGACTGCAATTAATAAAAGATATAAAACGTTAGCATCGTCATCACTTGAACGTCTTCTTCCTGAAAACATACTTGTATACCAAGCCCACCTCGCAATCGTTAACAATACTAATGGTATCGCAAAGACAATCGTCATAATTATGAAATCCGAATGCACTACATGACCTAATTCATGTGAAAAAACCGCATTCTGCTCTTTTTCATTTAGATATTCTAAGATCCCATCCGTAATAACAACTCTAGCATTGTTTTTGGTGTGACCAAAAGTAAAAGCATTTGGATTTAGATCATGAATTATACCAAACCGAGGCCGCTTTATACCGTTATATGCTACTACTTTATCGAGAGAATCTGCCATATGAGGAAAGCGCGCAGCAAATTCTTCATAAGGAATCCAATCGATTCTATAAATCCACTGAATTATATAAGGTGATATTCCATATTGAAACAAGATTATAAGCAATGTGAACCCAACCATGAATATTAAGCCGAATAAGTTAGAAGGCAAGAACCATACACCAATTACAAACACAACTGCGTAAAGAAGTGCAAATAAGGCAGTTATAGCCATTCCTGAAGCCAATCTTAATCCTATTATTTTTCACCTATAGTTAGTAAAATCTTTTAAATTTTTTAGTATAAATTTCTCTAATTTATTATTAAATTGGGATTATGTAATATTGTAAAATCAAATTAATATTCTTTTAGGTTCAATTTAAAAGAAGTCAAATTAATAAAGATAATTATGACTTAAGTTGATTTTTCGTTTTCCTTATCTTTTTTATGCTTCTTTGATTTCTTTTCTTTAACTTTTTTTTCATGAGGTTCTTCTTCAAACTCAGTTTCTTCTAAATCAGATCCTTCAGCTTCTACTTCTTCAACTACTTCTTCCTTCGGTTCTGGTTCAGGAGGTTTAGGTTTTCGGGAGACTACTACTTTAGTATAACGTATAACTTCCTTACCATACTTAAAACCATCTTGAATGATTTCGACAATGCTATTCTCTGGTAAGTCTTCTTTTTCGACTGAAGTTAACGCTTCATGTAGACTATAATCGAAGGCATCATTAACTTTAACCCCAATTGGTTCAGCCCCATATGATTTGAAAACATTCATAAATTGACTATAAAAACCATTAAGGATATTTTTTTCAGTTTCATTCGCACTATTAATAGCTTTCTTAAACGAGTCATATAAAGGCAAGAATCTCTTCAAGACAGAAGCAGTATATTGAGTTCTTAAATCTTGTCGAGAATTATTCCAGCGCTTCTGAGCATTTTCAAATTCAGCTTGTAAATGCATGTATTTATTTTTAGAGTCATCGTTTTCTTTCTGTAATTTTTGGGATTTGTCTTTAATTTCTGTAAGTTCCTTCTCTAAATTT
Organism: Promethearchaeota archaeon; assembly: GCA_030603385.1. Taxonomy (GTDB): domain Archaea; phylum Asgardarchaeota; class Lokiarchaeia; order Sigyniarchaeales; family SOKP01; genus Loki-b32. The sequence continues at coordinate 98,486 of JAUVXW010000006.1, forward strand.
TTAACTTTTTCAAGAGTTTCTTCTTTGGAAAAATATTCTAATTCAAAATGTTCCTTTTCTTCAAGTAGTTTGACTTCTTCAGATTTTATAACACTTTTTAAATCAGACTCATCTTCAATATCTTCTTTTTCAGAGATACTTTTCATTTCTTCTGATGATGTTTCCTTTGTATCATTGTTGCTTTCTTCGGTCATATTCAAATCCCTTAAATAAATATGAATATATGATTAAAAATTGATTGTATTTTTTATTTTTTATGATATTGAGATCTTTATAAATAAAATTTTTAACTCTATTTTAATTAATATTTAATTAGCAATAGTAAATTTACAAATTTATAAACATTAAATTATTAAATATTCGAAAACCTTTGAAATTTAGTAATACTCATGATTCTAAGAATAAGAGATGTTTGAAGTATGAGTGAAGAAGAAAAAGAAGAACCAAGAAAAACTACTCACAAAGAGAAAATCATTGGGATTGATTTGGGAACGTCAAATAGCGCTTGTGCAGTTTTAGGCGGTACAGGTCAACCCGAAATAATCCCAGCAGCCGAAGGACGAACTTTAGGTGGTAAAGCATTTCCTTCCTATGTCGCTTTTGATGAAAGTGGTCGCAAAATTGTTGGAGAACCAGCAAGACGCCAAGCGGTATCTAATCCTGATGGTACCATTACGGCAATTAAACGCAAAATGGGCACTAGCTACAAAGCGAAATTAAAGGTAGGGGATAAAACTCAAGAATTCTCACCAGAAGAAATAAGCGCTATGATTCTTAAAAAAATAAAGACTGATGCATCAGCTTATTTAGGAGAAGAAGTTAAGAAAGCAGTCATCACTGTTCCTGCTTATTTTAATGATGCACAACGAACTGCCACTAAAAATGCGGGTGAGATCGCCGGACTAGAAGTTGTTAGAATGATTAACGAACCTACAGCGGCTTGCTTGGCTTATGGACTTGATAAAGATACAAAAGATAAGCTTATCAAAATCTGCGTTCTGGACCTCGGGGGCGGTACATTCGATATAACAATCATGGAGTATGGATCTGGGGTGGTAGAAGTAATGTCAACCGCAGGAGACACTCGACTGGGAGGCACTGATATGGATAATGCTATTATTGACTGGGTGACTGAAGATTTTAAAAAGAAAGAGGGTATCGATTTAAAGGGTGATAGTAAAGCATGGATAAGAATTAAGGATGCTGGTGAAAAGGCAAAAATTGAATTATCTACAACTTTATCAACTACTATAAATTTACCTTATTTGTCACAAAAAGAAGGCAACCCAGTGCATTTAACCATGGAGCTTACAAGAGCAAAATTAGAATCTTTGATTGAACCTACACTCCGAAGACTGGATCCAATAATGCGAAGAGCTGTTTCTGATGCAAAGATATCGGTAAATGATGTAGAGAAGATTATTTTAGTAGGGGGACCTACTCGAATGCCTTCTGTTCAGGAGAGATTTAAGAAATTCTTTGGAAGAGAACCAGATCATTCAGTTGATCCTATGGAATGTGTCGCAATAGGCGCTTCAATACAAGCTGGTATTATTGCTGGTGATGTAGAAGACCTTCTCTTATTGGATGTTACTCCACTTTCATTAGGAGTTGAGACCCTTGGTGCAGTTTTTACAAAATTAATAGAGAGAAATTCCACAATCCCAACAGAGAAAAGTCAAGTTTTTAGTACAGCAGCAGACAATCAACCAGCAGTTACTATAAATGTTCTTCAAGGAGAACGAGCAATGGCAAAAGATAATATTCCATTAGGCATGTTTCATTTGACAGGCATTCCTCCTGCTCGAAGGGGTATACCACAAATAGAAGTTAAGTTTTCCATTGACGCCGATGGTATTGTTCATGTCAACGCCAAAGATCTTGGTACAGGAAAAGAAACAGGAATAACAGTAACTGGCGCTCAAGGTTTAACTCCCGAGGAGATTGAAGAAAAGATTAGAACTGCTTCACAATTTGAAGAAGAAGATAAGAAAGTAAAGGAACTAGTCGAAGCAAAAAACACGGCCGATTCTATGATTTATCAGACAAGAAAATTAATGGAAGATAATAAAGACAAGATCCAAGAAAATGAAAAGAACGAAATTGAAGCGGCAATAACATCATTGGAAGAAGATATAAAATCTGAGGATGTAAGTCGAATTAAAATGGGTATTGAAAATCTCCAAAAATCCATGCATGGTTTTTCCCAAAGGATTTATCAAACTCAAGCACAAGATCAAGTTTATCAACAAGCAGCGGACCAAGCTCAACGAGCAGCTGGTGGTATGGGAGATATACCACCTGGTGGACTGGGTGGAGTCCCCCCGGGAGGTATGGGTGACACGGGTGCTGGTGGAGCAACTTACAAATCAGATAAAGAAAAAGAAGAAGACAAGAAAAAGAAAGTCGTAGACGTGGACTGGGACGAGGATTGAGCCCCAATCATTTAGTTAGATGATCTTCAGATAACATCATATAATCAACCATTTTTTACATTATTTATTTTATGTCTAATCTCAATAATTAGTAGGTGGTTTTAACAAATAATTGAATTTTTAGACGACTGTGTTTTTTATAGACCTAATTTAAAAATTAATTCTATCATTGAGTAGTAACTCGGCGATTTTTATGATCAATTACGTTTTTACTAATTTCATTCTTATATTTATCAATATTCTCAATTCTTTCTAAGCAATAGAATTCCACTTCTCTTAAATCACTCTTATTTTGTTCATCTTCAATATTTTCATTTAGAATAGCTAATACCCAATCTGTCAGATCTTCAAGGATTCTATAATAAAAATAAAAGAGGAGAACTTCCCTATTTAATTTTATGTTTCCGTAAATTTTTTCATAACTGCTGAGAAAAAGAGTTGGGTTATCCCATAAATAAAACCAAAGATCATGTTCTTTAGGGGCTAATTTTACCCCATCCCAATCTATCAAAAATACATCATGGTTCTCATTTATAATTAAATTCAGATGGATGGGATCAGTATGACAAATTACAAAATCTGGTTCCTTTATTCTAATAGATTTACTCAATATAATTGTTTTTTTTAGTAATCTAAGAATTTCATTTTTCTTTGGTATTAATAATTTAGCTAGTTTTATTTTGTACTTATTATTTAGTCTTTTAATTTGTTCTAATATATTAATTCCATTAATTAATTCATCTTTAAATCCAACATTAAATTTCTCTTTAAGTGCCTTCTCTTGTTCTATTTTGTTTGTATTTTTATGTACAGATGCAAGTAATTTCGAAACATTGACAAGTTCCTTATTGCTCAATTTAATATTATCTTGGTTTTTACCTTCGATAAAATTAAAAATAACTAAGGGATTGTGCTCAAAATAAGTTTTCAATTCACCAGCTTTAGTTAATAGAGGGTAAGAGATGTGTTTTATAGAGCATTTAGTGTATAAATCATAACAAACCCTTAAACTAAAATCTAAATTCTGAATACTGATCTTAGCAAGCCTAGTAGCGGGATATATTTTAATGAAGTATTTTTTATTCTCCTTGCATTGAGCCACAAAACTTAATCCTACCGCTCCTTTAGGCATATATTTGATTTCCTCAATTTCAAATCCATATTCTTTCAGAATTGTTTGCGTTAGTTTCTGTGTATTAATTTTTGGTTCGATTTTCATTGTTTAATTTCCTTATTGAATAATTCATAAATTTATATGATTAACAATATAAAAATTCTATAGTTCTCTCACTATTCCATTTTTTGAATCCCTTATCACTTTCTTGATTTCTGTTTTTTCCAACCACTTAATTTTAACGGATTATATATTTATAATACTTTTATCCAGGGCCAAAGTTCTCTTGATAAGTCGAAATTAAATCGCTTGTATATTGTTCTCGCCTCTTCTGTTGGTTGGTCATAAGCAGTTTGTGCTAATGCTTTAGGTAATCCTCTTTCTTTCATAGATTTTAATAAATGATAAAATAATGTGGATCCAATACCCTTTCTCCTGTGCCAAGATAATTTACAATGCGGTAAGTACACCTTATAATTTTGAACAAGAAAGGGAATACATTTCCCCTTTAATAGAAAGAAAATATATTCTATTTTTTATATCAGTTTTTTCTTGCTTTAACTATTATCGTTGCAGGTACCATATTTAATACTTCAATGGGGTAATAATCCGCAGAAGTACCCTCCATAAATTTTTCTTCTACTGGTTCAGGTTCAACGATTTTCTCAATATAAAAACCAGTCTTTATTAAGCTATTAATTATATCACCAATAGTTGGTAATTTATAATTAATTGTTAATCCTGTGTTGCCATCCTTTTCCAGAATGTCTCTCTGGAAATAACTTAACTTAAGTTTTAAATCATTAGGATTTGGAGAGTCTCCTAAACAATTATAAAACGGATGTCCCATACTAAATACTAGTATTCCTGTTTTCTTGAGAATCCGGAAAGCTTCCTTAAAAACCTCATCGAGATTTTGAACCCAATCGAAAACACAAGCAGAAAAAGCGATATCCATATTTTCATCATCAAACATACTCAAATTTTCTATGTCACCCTGCAAAAAATTAACAGTAACATCATTTTTCTTGGCCAAATTCTTAGCAAACTTGATTTGTTCTTCAGATAGATCAATTCCAGTACATTTTGCACCTTTCTTTGTAAGAGCTATCGAGCATTGACCTCCCCCACAACCGAGTTCAATGATTTCTTTTCCTTGTACTTCACCCAAAAGGTTAAGATCCTCCTCGGTCGGACAACTAGGACCATAATGAATATAGTCTGTTGATAACTTTTGCCTTTTTTGATATGCTAAGGCGTCGGTATTCCAGTGTTCTTTAATGCGTTTTTTATACTTAATCTTTATTTCCTCTATCTCTTTATCTTTTCCTCTCATTTTCAGCCGATATCTTTATATTTTATACAGAAAAAAATCCTTTTTTTATATAATAGTTTTCGAATCTCATATATGTTTTACCAAACCCATAGATCTCTTTAGCAGTCAAAATTAAAATTTTAACTTGATTATATTCAATTTTTTATATCGATTCATTCAATTTGATTAAGGATTTAATCTAAGATTTAATTACTAATTTCAGAATGTTTTCTGAATGATTGTTTATTATAACCTTTCAAAACTAATTATCAAGCATAAAAGATAAAAATGAATTTATCATTATTAGAAATACAATAAACCAGAGGATTCATAAATTGTCGAAAGGACTTGAAATTTGTCCAGAATGTGGTGGAAAAATCATTCTTAGTTCTTTTGAGAAGATATGTGAAAGATGTGGATTAGGAATTGAAAAAAATGCTTATAAAAAAGAAAATAGAAAAACAGTAATCCCTAAGGGTATAAATGCACCTTTAAAAGAAATTTCGATTCATCTTAATCTCAATGTAAATATTAGACATTATGCAGTTTATTACTATAAAAAAATAATTGAAGCTGATGAGAAAACAGGTTTTAATCTTCCACTACTTGCATATTGTATTTTTTATTCAATAAGAAAACACTATCAAAATATTTCAATTACACTTAATGATATTGCTAAAGCTTTTCAAAACTTTGGGTACAATCTAAATTCTAGGTCAATATTAAAAGAGGGATCAAAGAATATGCACTATTTACATGTTAATTCATCTTCTAACAGAAGCGAAGATTACCTTATAAGATTAGTAGATATGGTTATAAAACACTCTGAAATTCCAAAGAGATTAGCAAAATTAGGAGTGAAATGGCTAAGACGTGAATTTCAAAATAAATTATTGATGAAGTCTCGTGAAATCTTAAAAGAATTACCTTTTAGTCAAAGATGCGTGATAAATCCTTTTATATTAACAGGAGCGATTATTTATCTTGCAGATAAATTAATAGCTCAAGAATACAAACAGAAATCCATTTTAACACAGAGAATAATATCAGAAGCAACACATATTGCTGAATATTCTATCAGCGACCATTATATAAATTTATTAAAACCTATTTTTTTTAATAGTAAATAGAGTTTCATTTAAACAGGAGATATTGAAGCATGAAACCTGCCTTATTTCTTGCTGAGATTTTGAATTCTAAAGATTTTGTCATTTTTTCAAATTTTTCAAGATTATAACTAAAAATCCAATCTCTCTCTTGAGTATAAGGGTTATTGGGATTAGGAATATCAATGAAACAATGTCCATCAGGCATGAGGACTCTATTTATTTCTAATAAAACAGCTTTTGCATATTCTAAGGGATAATATTCTATCATCCCTATACATACAACCCAGTTGAAAATTCCATCAGGATAAGGTAAATTTTCGGCAGTACCCTCACTTATCTTTTCTATATTTTTTTCAATTCCTTCTTGTTTGACTTTAATTCTTAGTTTCTCGAGCATTTTTGGAGATTGATCAATTCCATAACATATAGCACCCATTTTCGCCATTTCAATTAAGAATGTCCCCGTTCCGGTACCAATATCCAAAATAATATCACCAGGTTTTATTTTGACAAATTTTTTAAAACCTTCGAATTCCTCTAATGCATTTTCACCATTCCACCACCCGTTATCATAATCATTCGCATGATCGTCGTAAAATTTCTTTCTAAATTTCTTTATTTCCTTAATTTCTTTATCTTTTCTCTTCATTCTCGTGCAATATCTTTATATTTTGTGCAGAAAAAATACCTTTTCCTTATATAATACTTTTCGAATCTCATAACTTTTTTACCCAAACCCAAAGTTCTCTTGATAGGTCAAAATTAAAACGCTTGTACATCTTTCTTGCATGTTCTGTCCAAGGAAGATACTCGCTATCTGCAACGGCTTTGGGTAATCCTCTTTCTTTCATAGTCTTCAATATATGATAAAACAAGGTTGTTCCGATACCTTTACTTCTGTATTGTGGAAGAACACCGAGAATACCAATTACCCCATCTGAATTGTATTCCATACACCCCACCACCTTTCCCTCAAATTCAGCAACTAGAGTTACTTCACCCCACCCTTCTTTATACCAATCGATTACCTGTTCCATAGTTGTATCGTCATCAGGTCTCGCGGTTACACGAATTTCTCTTATCACAGGAAGATCATCCTTAAATATAATGCGTATATTTGCTTTCGAATTCAAGGTAATTTTTGGTAAGGTTTTTAGTAAATCAAATGTAGCAACCATTGTATTTACTTCATGAGGTTCGGTTTTGGAATATTTATCATAATAATGAAAACTTTCATGTTTAAACCCAAGTTTTGTGAATAAATGTGTTGCTAATTCATTATCATGATAGGCATATGCTATTGCAATTTCAGCACCTATTTTTTTGTAATATTCAATTGTATGTCTTATTAGAGCTTTTGCGATACCCTTTTTTCTGAATGAAGGTATAACAGCAATCTTACTTTGACCCCGTCCTACCATTGTTTCTACAAAATAAAACACCATGAATTCATTATCCTTCTTTTTTACCTCTGTAGAACAATGCACATACCCCACAGGTTCGTTTTCTACATAAGCTAGCCAAATTAGGCTTTCTGGGTTTTTTATCCAATTCTGTATATCGTTTGGGTTCAGTTTTTGATAGCCATAAAGCATCCCAAATTCTTCAATATACGATTTAAAGGCTGAATTATGAACAATACACACATCTTCAGCTTTATCTTCTTCATATAGTATAATTGAGATATCAACCATTAAGAATTAAAAAATATTGAATGTAATTTAAAACCTTACTAACTTGGCAGGAAAATTTGAAAACCTTCATTTCATTTATTTGTAATAACTCCTCAAAATTATAGTAAAAATTTTAGGTGGAATTTTTGGAAGTAAAAATCCGCAAAGCAACACCGGATGATGCAGAAAATATATCATATATATGGGAGATAGTGTGTGCCGAGAGAATTTATACTGCGGTAAGCACACCCTTTACTGTCAAACAAGAAAGCGAATATATCTCCTCTTTATCAGAAAGAGAAGGAATTTTTGTAGCAGAATTTAATAATAAGATTGTAGGGTTTCTGACTTTGGATCTTTGGTCTAAAGTTATTGATTCTTTCAAACATGTTGGGACAATAGGGACTTTCATTCTTCCTGAATGGAGAAGAAAAGGGATTAGTTATATTTTAGCTAGTCATACCTTTGATTTTGCTAAAGCTAATGATTATATCAAAATTGTGGTTTATGTACGAAAAGGAAATGAACAGGCAATAAAATTTTATCAGAGTTTAGGATTTCTTATTAAAGGGGAATTAGAGCGTCAGGTTTTAATTGATAATGTATATGAAAATGAAGTGTTTATGGAAAAATTTCTATAAAAAAAATGCAATTTTTAGTTGTTTTGAATTTCGTTTCTTAATCTTACCAATCGATCTGGAAAATTTGACATCATAGCGTCTACTGATTGTCCTTTATAATTCATCTTTAGGAATTTTTGAATTGATCTATTAAAAAGTAAGCCCCACACATAGAATTTAAAGCCATTTTCTTTTACCAATTTAAATAATTCAAAAGTAGCAAAGTTATACTTCACATTGATCCCTTGGATATTCAAATCTCTCATACTCTCTAATTCCAGATGCTCCTTCTCGTTGGTTGCATATTTTAAAAATATAGTGTTAATCAAAGTTACATTTTTATCAAATTCTCTAATTTTACCAAAGATATCAGGTAGGAGAGAACCATCCATTGCAGTTTTCGCAAGCTCAATTTTATCAACTACTTTGAACTTTCTCGCAATTTCAATTATTCTTATGCCAATTTCAGGATCTCGTATATCAAAATTATAGCGGATATTATGATTTTTAAATTCACTGAAAAATTCAGGAAGAGTTAGAACTGATTCATTATTATCTAATCTTAAGGTTCTGATCTCACTACTATCTAAATCCTTAATGGGTACATACTCTCCATTTTTTCTTAGACTTTGCTGAAAACACAAAAATATTTCTCCATCTTTAGATAATTGAGCTTCTGTTTTAATACCATCTACACCCATATCGATTGCTTTCTTAAATGATGACATTGAATTTTCGACATCTCTAAAACCTGCACCTCTGTGACCCCATACAAAAGTTCTATTCATTATACACCACCCCAACTTCTTGATTAATTTCTGAAACTAAGTCAAGGAGATCAATATATACTACAAAATATTGAAGATCCCCTTCGACTTTAAGATTACCCTTAAAAAATTCACTATAACTATTTTTTCTCCCAGCAATTATATCGCTCCATACTTCTTGAGAGCATTTAATATTAATTGTTGCGTCACCTGTTTCACCTTTCCCAACTTTAAATTTACCATTCCCAAATTCTACCCAATAGGCAAAATCTGGATTTCTTAATTTAGTCTGAACAATATTCGTTTTTAACTCATCTAATTCTTCATGTAATTCTTGATTTTCTTCAGATAAGCGCTCAAATCCACGAAAAATTTCTAATATACTGCTGTTGATACAACAATTTTCACAGAGAAATTCATCAAAGGAAACAACACCACACCTACCCATATCACATTCCCATTTGTTTGTTTCACTATTAACTGTAATACTTTGGCTACATTGCAAAGAAACTGTCTCGATTTTTCTTCCACAATTATTACATACTAGACTCATATTTGCATCATCTTTAATTTTAATTTCAATTTATCCAATAATTCCAACCTAAATACATTAATTAAATGTTAATGTTATATTTTAAACAGAAACCGTCTGTATTCATAATTTCTTTAAAGTCTTTACAAGAGAATTTTTATAAGTTATGATTTTTTAATCTCTTTGAGTGTAAAAACATCTAAAATAGGTAAATAGATTAGTTTAAAAATTAAAAAGTCTCACTTTCTAATCCCCAGATATTATTAATGAATTTTTTGATACCTTATTTATGAACCCCGGGGTCCAAATAAGGAATTTCGGAATAAATGATGTTTGTATGCTTCTTTCGTAATTCTTCCAATAAAGCTTCTTCGGTAAACTCTTTAATATTCAATAAGGTCCATCCATGGACTCCTCCACCTGCTAAACCATCTGGAGTATGCATATCTGTTCCTGTGATCATACCTATATTATGTTTAATGCAAAAATCATAAGACTCATGATCATAAACATTTTCAGGCTTAGAATCATCATTAATAATTTCAATGTAATCTATCCCCCAATCTAATAAAGTTTCGCGAGATGGATGAGTTTTCATTTTAAATTCATATAAACTCCAAGGAATATGATTACATACAACAATACCCTCTTGATCATGGGCTTTATTAATCGCTTCAGTAATACGATCATCCGTTGTTTTATAGGAGATCTTGGTTTCCCAATCTGAGACACCTAAAAGATTTAAATGAATTCTATTGGTAGTCCATTCAATTCCACTTAAAATTAAGAAACCTTTTTCAGCGTATTCATCTCTCACTTTATCAATCTTTTCTAAATGACGCATATTATTATGATCAGTTATAGCTAATGCATTATAACCCATTGCAATATGCCATTCAACATTTTGTTTAATCGTAAGTGCACCATCACTACTGAATATCGTATGTGAATGCTGATCAAATACAACATTATACTTGGTGTTATCATATCCCGGAGGTGTATGAGGAATAGTATCCTTCCAATCATTATCAGAATAAACCATACGCAACAAACAGTATTTTTAAGCTCAGAGTTTTTAATTATTAGTATGAGAATTAAAAATTAAAATATTAATTGAATATTTGTATTTCAGCTTTTATGTGATCTAACTTACTCTTTTATGAATTAATAATTAAGAGACATTAAATGTTGTCGTCAAGAGATCCTCCTTGCGTGAAGAGGGTCCAACATATATAATATATTCTATTTTTTCTATAACCCATTCCTTCTTATCTACGTCATAGTATGCCAGGTCCTCTGCTCTCAGCTTTAAATTAAGAGTTTTCATTTCACCTGGAGTTAGTAAAACTTTAGTAAAACCCTTTAGATCCTTGACAGGTCGATCTACAGATGGTTTTTTATATCCAACATACATTTGTACGACTTCTTCTCCGGTCATACTACCAGTATTGGACACATCAATGCTTACTTGAATTTCACCATCAGAATTTATTGTATGCTTATCAATTCTAAGATCATCATATGAAAACGTTGTATAGCTTAAGCCAAAACCAAAAGGAAAAGCAGGTTCGTATCCTTCTTTATCCATTAATTTGTAGCCATGATAATATCCATATTCAATTTGGGTAGTAGTTCTATCGAAATAGGGAAGTTGATCATCTGATTTTGGAAATACAGCAGGCAGTTTAGCACTAGGATTAATATCACCAAACAATATTTCCCCCAGTGCCGTTCCACCTTCCATTCCAGGATACCATGACATTAAGATTGCGGAAACCTTATTCTTCCATGGTTCTACGATTATCGGACCCCCTCCTTCTAAAACTACAATACAATTCTCATTTACTGAAGCTACTGCCAATATCAGTTTTTCATCATTTTCATATAATCTTAAGGATTTTCGATCTCCCGTACGATCTCTAGTTCCTGATCCTTCTCCCTCATCTAAATGAGTATACCCTGCAATAATAATAGAGACATCTGAGTTATTAGCTAATTCTTTAGCCACCTCAAGATCCTCCCCTTCATTGAATATTATATTAATTGCATTTCCCACAATATTTTTTATGCCTTCAAGTGGAGTTATTACATATGGTGGATAAACTCTGCTGCTTCCGTGATCTCCAACATTAGGTGTGTTTGCTAACGCCCCAAAGATCGCAATTTGTTTTATTTCATTTCTATTAAGTGGTAATATTGAATTTTTATTCTTTAAAAGTACAATACTCTTTCTCGCAGCCTCTAAGGCTAATTCGGTGTGTTCTTTACAAGCAATTTTATCCATACTATAAAACTTTGGGTCCTCTTTATGTGCAAATTTGAGTTTTTGCCTTAATATCCTCAAGACACCTTCATCAATTAACTCTTCAGTGAATCTTCCTTCATTCATGTATCCAATCATCTTATTTGGAGCCATACGCCATTCGAAGGGCATCTCAATATCAACACCCGCATTTAAAGCAAGTGCCCCATTTCGAATACCCCAGGCAAAATCAGTAATTACAAATCCTTTAAAATTCCAGTCTTTTTTTAATATATCTCGTAAAAGGTGCGGATTATGACCACAATATTTACCATTCACTTTATTATAAGCATTCATGATGGAAGCTACACCCGCATCGACACATTGTTTAAAGTGTGGAAGATATACCTCTCTTAAGGTTCTTTCATCTATAGATACATCTACCTCAAACCTTGTATTCTCTATACTGTTGCAGGCATAATGTTTAGCACATGCCATAATATGTTTTTGAACTCCCTTTAAGAGTGCTACACCAAAAGCTCCAAGGTGATATGTATCTTCCCCATATGTTTCTTGGGCTCTTCCCCATGCTGGGTGTCTTAATAAGTTAATACATACACCACCAAAGTAATTAGCCCCATGTACTTTTGCTTCAATTCCTATTACATCCCCAATTTTCTCCTCTAATTCTAAATCCCATGAAGCTCCTCTTGCCATGGATACAGGAAAACAAGTTGAACTTCCTATAACAACCCCTCTTGGTCCATCAGAAAAAAGAACTCCAGGGATTCCAAGTTTTTTATCTTCTCCAGCAGGGATAGGTTCAGCATTATATCTCTTCTGCATTTTTGGCCCACCTTCTGCTAAAGTCCAATCGCCTGACATCTGATATAGTTTTTCCTCCAGAGTCATTATAGAAAGAATTTTTTTTGCCTTTTCCTCGATCTGATCATCACTTAGGCCTTTTAACTCATCCCAATTTATCCACCTTTCGGAATTTTCTGACATTTTTACACCATTTTTATTGGTTTTATATTTATTTTTTAAAAATTTTTTAACTCATTTATGTTTTTTTATAAAATATTCTACTTCTTTTCGAGTAGGAATATTCATAGCTCCTTTTCTTGTTATTTTTACAGCTGAAACAGCGTTAGCGAAATAAGGAATTTTTTCTAAAGGCATATTCGTCAACAATCCAGTTATTAGTCCTGCGGCAAAAGCATCACCGGCTCCAGTAGTATCGACTACATCAACTTTATATGAGGGAGCAAAGAATTCCTCATCTTTGGTTAGGACAGTTGATCCTTCCGCACCATGAGTTATAGCTACGATCGAAGGGCCTAAATCTAAGATAGTTTCAAAAGCTTTTTCTCCTTTTTCTCCTGTTATGAATTCTGCTTCAGTGATAGATGGTAAAAATATATCTGTATCTTTTAAAACCTTGAAAATGTGCTCTCTAGGGTCTTTAAAATGCCACAAATCATCTCGTAGATTAGGATCGCAAGCTACTTGTAAGCCATATTTTTTAGCATAATTAATTGCTTTAAAAATCGCACTTCGGGCAGGTTCATCTGCCATTGAAACAGTCCCACACATTAGGAGTTTAGCGGATTTAATGTATTCCTCACTTATTTCTTCTTGTGTTAACATAATATCTGCACAAGGAGAACGATAAAATGAAAAGCTAGGATTCCATTTTTCATCCAAACCGACAAATGCGAGAGCAGTTTTATATTCATTAGTTATTTTAATTTGGCTTATATCTACTTGTTCTTTTTTGAGAGTTTCCAGTAAGAATCTTCCAAAAAAGTCATTCCCTACCTTTGTAATCACACCTGAGGTTAATCCTAAGCGCTTAATCCCAACTGCGAAGTTTGCTGGTGCACCTCCCGCAAATCGTTTAAAAGTAATTTGTTCCTCTAGGCGTAGGTCAGGATTATCAGCAATCATATCAATTAATAATTCCCCAATTGCTATTACATCCACCATAAAAATAACACATTTATGAGTATTTTTGCTTAATCCTAAAATTATCTAATAGTGTATATTATTTATATTGAAATTCTTAAATCTAATATTTTAAGAAGGGCATATACTTGTTGCATCATTATCAACAATCGCTTGGAATTGACGTTTCGTATTTACTTCGAACAATTTTGTGGCTCTTGGATCACTCCTATCCAACTGAGAATACCCTATAGCAGGGATATATGCATAGCACATCAAAGATCTTAAATAAAATTGCCAGGCATAATCAAAGTCATAGCCTGTAATTCCTTTTTTTTCTAACTGCTTAATATAATGCTTAACCATATCTCTTTCAATTTTTCTTCTCAAATCGATTTCAACGCTTTCACCTAAAAGGTATGCAATATCTAAAATACCTCCATTTACAACGGCTGATCCCCAGTCAATGATAATAATTGGATTTTCCTTATTATCCCAATCGAAGAACAGATTATCAACCCGAAAATCAAAATGAGAAATAGTCAAATTATCATCTGGTAAATCCATAACCAACCAAGGGAATTGTTCATAAATTTTCTGTCCAGCTTTCTGACCACCTTCAGGAAGTATTTTTTGGAATTCTTCTGATTTTATTGAAAGATCCCAACTAGTACGATAAGTATCGACTAAGGATCTTGACACCTCATCCCTAGGTTTAGGCATCCAATCAAATGAAAAAAGATCTGGAGAATCCCACCATCTTGAATGAAATTCAGTTATAACATCTATTACTTGTTTAGTTTGTTCTTCATTTAGACCTTTTATTTGGTCTATTTGATCATAACATGAACAATCCTCTAGAATGAGAATATATCTTTTTGTTTCTTTATCAAAATCATAATGAATAACTCCTGGAACTCGTATTGGGCTTTTTGGTGCTACTTCTGTATAAAATCTAATCTCTCTCTCATATAGATTATATTGTTCAGCAATAGCTAAGGCAGTTCTAAAAGTCGTCGGCATTTTTGCAATCATTGTTTCTGGGGCTTCGGGAGATTCCTTATCATAAGTTATTGTTAATCGTGCCATATCACTTACAAATCCTTCCCCTGCGCCCCACGGTTCTCTCGAAATTGATTCGATGTTTATATCTTTGAGATATCCTGAGCTATGAAGAGCTTCATTTAACCATTCTGAAGTTATTCTTTTTGTTCGTTTAGGTATCATTTTTCAAAGTTACTTCATCTTTTATTATTAAATCTAGATTTCACCTTGATGCTTAAAATATTTTCTCTAAAATTAAAAAATTTTATTCTAAATTAGAAAAGAATTTTAGAGTAGTCCATATTTTTCTTGCATACTACGGATGAAATCAGCACCTTCTTTTATAAGCACATCTCCGCTGGGAGCAAGCTGACGCCACACCCATGTATTCATGTTATCTGTCACATCTACAAAACTCTCTAGTGCCGCATATCCCTGATAGTTAATTTCTGAAAGTGCTTTAAAAATGCCGTCCCAATCAACCAATCCTGTCCCAGGGATGCCACGATCATTTTCACATAAATGGTAATGGATGAGTTTATCACCGGCAAGCTTGGTGGCTTCATAAAAACTTTTTTCTTCTATGTTCATATGATAAGTATCAAGATGAATCCTCATATTATCTTCTCCAATCATGTCTAGTAATTTTAGGGCTTGTTCGCACGTGTTAACAAGATACGTCTCATATCGATTTACAGGTTCAAGAGCGATTGTGACACCTAAAGGTTTAGCATATTTTGCAACCTCCTTTAAGCATTCAGCAGAAATTTTCCAAGTTTGTTCTGTTGGCCTATCTCTTGTAACTTTAGTGTGTTGAGAATATATCACACCTGATAAGCTTATACCACCGACATCATATGTTGCTTTAACACAGGTTTTTAAGTAATCGACGCCTTTCGCTCGAATTTCTGCATTATCACTAGTTATGTCTGTGTCCTCAAATAAAACTGTTGATGTAACTATATCGAGTCCAACTTTTTTTAATCTTTTTGAAACAGCATCCACATCAAAATCTTCTAATACCATCAAGGGTATTTCTATAAAATCTAATCCTAATTTTTTTACTCTATCAATCAGATCAAGAGTTTCATTACTCCATTGAGAGCAAAATGCATAGGCATGGATTCCCAACTTCATTTTTCTCCCATTCGAAAATTTTTTTAGAAAGTTTAAATAAAAATAATAATAAAAAGCTCTTTTCTAACGCATTCTATCTGTCATAGCTCTTTTTTAAAAGATTCATAACATCATCGGCGTTCGGTACTATCGCATGATTTGTGTAATCAGGGAGCTGAAAAGTATCTTTAGCTATATCTTTTAATATACTTTCAGATACATTTTTATCTCTAAAGCTCATCCACATTCCGATTTCTTTAAGGAACTTATCCATTTCATCACTGCTTTTTTCTGCCACAATTTCGTCAGATTCATCATTTAAGGCGGGATTGAATAATCTAGCAACTGTTGCA
The DNA here is from genome assembly GCA_030603385.1 of Promethearchaeota archaeon. Classification (GTDB taxonomy): domain Archaea; phylum Asgardarchaeota; class Lokiarchaeia; order Sigyniarchaeales; family SOKP01; genus Loki-b32. The sequence goes on from JAUVXW010000006.1 coordinate 114,753, forward strand.
TATTCCTTAATTAAATGTTTCCAAGTCCATCGATTTATTGCCGGGTACATAATAGATAGCGCTTCCCCATGTGCGACATGGGAAGCACTTCCACCAATGGCCATTCCCATCCCATGCGGTAATGTTACACCCGAATTAGTAATAGCAAGTCCTCCAAGTGTATTTGCCCAATGGAGTGCTTCTCTGGCTTCTTTATTTTGTCCATCTTTTATTGCAATTGGCAAGTTCTTAATTACAAGTCTCATTCCTTCTAAAGCGTGCATATCTATATAATCAGAAGCATTTGCATTATGAGTGTATGCTTCAAATGAGTGACAAAATGCATCCCACCCTGTAGACGCTGTGACATGCGGAGGCAACGTTAGTGTTAATTCAGGATCGACAATTCCTACAGTTGGACATAATAATTTATCATAAAGCGCATACTTGGAATGTATGTCTGTCTTTGTTAATACAGCAGCAGGAGTAACTTCTGATCCAGTCCCTGCGGTAGTGGATACAGCAATGATTGGAAGTAATTTATCTTCAATCGGTTTTCCTTCAATTACACGGTATTCCCATGCGTCTCCTTCATGAGTAACCCCAACTGAAATACATTTAGCAGTATCCATACTTGAACCACCTCCAACTCCTAAAATTACATCTACATTATTCTTCTCACCAATTGTGACTCCGGCATTAACGTTATCCGTTGTTGGATTGGGTTGTACTCCATTAAAATGAAATACCTCGACTCCCGCATCAGCACATAACTTCTTTATTCTTTTAAATACGGGTTCAAGAGCAGGAAAAGGTTTAACCGTTACCATTAGGCACCGTTTACCATGTTCTGCTACAATTTCACCTACTTCAGAGACTATCCCCCAACCAAATCGAAGATCAGTTGGATTATAATAATTTATATTCCTCAATTATTTCCACCTATTTTTAGTTTACATCAATAAGAACTTTCATTACTTTATCTTTTTTATCATCAATAAATTTATAAGCTTTACTATAATCCTCGAATGGAAAGTGTATAGTCATCAATGATTTAAGGGTTATTTTTTTCGCGTCTACAAGCTCAATAGCTTTAATATAATCATCAGTTTGATACATTAAAGTACCAATCAACCTGAGCTCACGATCTTGCACAAATCCAAGATTAACAGCAGGTTTATTACCAAAAACACCAACAACTATTATATCAGATCCTTTTCTTGCGTTTTCAATTGCAGTATCTATTGTTTCATTGGCACCAACACATTCTATTATTAAGTCTGCTTTATCTGATCCAAACGCTTTTACAATTTCCTCAGACAGATCTTGTTTTGTTGGATTAATAGTAAAGTCAATCCCTACTTCTTTTGCTATTCCTAATCGAAAATCACTCAAATCTGTAATCATTACTGCTTTAGCTCCAAGAGCTTTAGCAGTCTGTCCTACTAAGTTTCCAATAGGACCAGCTCCTAGTACCAAAACATTAAAGCCTGTAATATCTCCGCCTCTTGACACAGCATGAACTGCTACGGCACAGGGTTCAATCATAGCGCCTTGTTCATATGTCATATCATCAGGAAGCTTTATTACTTTTTCTGAATCGACAGCAAAAAACTCGGAACCTGCTCCAGTTGTTTGAAATCCCATTACTTTCAGATCATCACAAATATGATATTTTCCATGAGTACAAGGGTAACATTTATTGCACACAACCTGAGGTTGAATGGTTACTTTATCACCTGGTTTAAGATTCTTTACATTTAGACCAATATTTTCAATTTTACCAGAAACCTCATGTCCTTGAGTAACAGGATAATCAGTATATGGATGTTTTCCATGATAAACGTGAATATCGCTTCCACACACACCAATTCTCATTATTTTTACAAGGACATCATTTTGCTTTAACTCAGGAATCGGAATATCATGAAACTCTATTTTACCTGGAGCTGTCATTACTTCTTGCTTCATAATTTTTACTCTTTTTTTTTCTTATAATTCTATACAAAGACAGAATATTCTTAATAGTTTTAATATTCCCATTCTAAAAAAGAAAAGGAAAGAACTCATGGAAAAAAATTTCATTTTATATTGGAATTTTGATGAAATCTTTGATGGAAAAGGCATCTTAGAATTAGTATCAAATAAAAAAGATCAAATTATAGGATATGCGGATCTTTTCGATGGTATTAAGGGAAAAGCGCTCAGATTCGATGGTTATACAACTCATCTAACGATCCCAAAGAATAGACTTCCTGAATCCCTTGAACAGTTTACCATTAGTGCATGGATAGCTAATGGTGCTTATACATGGAACGAGGGACCTATTATCGAAAATTATGATGAAAAAAATGGATTCTTTCTTGGTGTGACTGCTAATGGAAGAATCCGTTTTAAAGTAATAATTAATGGAGAAGCATTAAAAGTTGAATCTGAACCGAAAACGCCACTTTTCAAATGGATGAATGTTACAAGCGTGTTTGATACTGCTCGTGGAATATATCTCTATATAAACGGTGAATTGAAAGATTTCATGGATATTAAAGAACTCGTAGGAAAGGTGAGCCTTCCCAATGATTCGATTAATATAGGCAGAGCTGCCAAGGACGTTCGACCTACAAATGGAGTGAATAACGGTGGTCATTTTGCTTGTCCGATTTACCTTGACGGAATCATTGACGAACTAAAATTTTTTGATAAAGCATTATCTGTCGAACAAATTAAAGAAAGATTCACGAGTATCAAAGAAATAGGAGAACCTCCCTTGGAAAAACGCGGACTTCCATCATTTCCTAAAGGTCCAAACAGATTCGGGGCATATTACACTACGCTTAAATATTATAAAGAATGGGATCGTCTTTGGAGAGTAAAAGACCACGCGGATGTAGTTGTTCTCTTTGATGAGATGCCCGTTAAATACGTTTTTTGGAGGGGTTTGAATTACATTTCTGCATGGGTAACAGGTAATGGGATCTGGTATACGAACGAATTTAACGAAACATGGGCGGATAAATTTGATCCAGACATAAACGGATGTGCCGAACCGATGTCTGATAAACAGTGCAAGACTTCTCATGTCAGGATTATAGAATCAAATGACGCCCGAGTTATAGTGCATTGGCGTTATGCCCTTATAGACACGAATTATAGACAGGCTAGAGTAGATCCACTTACCAAATGGGGTGATTGGTCAGATGAATATTATGTAATCTACCCAGATGGTATCGGGATTCGAGATATAACTCTTCATAGTTCTCAACCAATGGAACCTCACGAATTTCAAGAGTCAATAGTCATTATAGGTGAAGGAATGACTCCTGAAGACGCCTATGATTTAGATGCAGTTACTTTTTTCAACATGAAAGGTGAATCATATACATATAGTTGGGAAAAGAAAGGTACCATGTTCTTCCTGAGTCCAAAAAATAAAAATATTGAAATTATCAATGTAAAATCAGAAACTGTTCCTTTTTTAATTGTTTCGGATGGTCCCTGTGTCGTTGCAGGAAAAAAGTTCAACGGAAAAAAGCGTCGTAACCCATATTTCCAACCTTATTCCCCTTTTGTAAAAAGCGGATCATATTTTCCTTGGTGGAATTCTTGGCCTGTCGCTAACATCCCTACGGATGGAAGATTTACTTCCGTTTCCGACCGTCCAGGACATACTAACGTCTCGACAGAAGCAGAATGGGCTGATTATGAGTTAGGTCCGGAATTAAGGAGGAGGATCATGCTTCATGGCGTTTGGGATAAGAGTGATAAAGAGAACTTGGTTAATTTGGCTAAATCTTGGCTTAGAGCCCCTGAAATCGAACTGAAAACTAGCGCATATAGTACTGAGAATTATATTCAACATGAGAGAGCATATTACTTCATGTGCAAGGATCCAGATTTAAACATCCCTCTTGAATTCAAGATTAATGCGAGTGATGAGCATCCAATAATGAACCTTGCACTTGTAATCCGAAATTTAGATGCAGATATCATGCTTAAAATCAACGGGGGGGAAGTTCCTCGTGGAAAAAACTTTCGATATGGCATAGAGCATGATCTTGATGAAAATAAAATAGTGATATGGATTAAATTAAATATCACAAAACCTACGATAATAAAACTAATCCCTAAAGAGGTAAATAATAGTGAGTGATGATATAATTCAAAAAGCAAAGAGAGTTTTAGGGAAAATGGGGAAAAAAGACCTATACGGAAAGCACCTTCAACCCTTTCTTGATGTTTTAAAATATCTCACAAATAAATCTGAATATGCTGAGGATGAACTTTATGGTTGGGAAAAGGTCGTTCAAGTTAATTTAAGAGACACTGAAAATTTCTATATAAAAACAAATAAACCTTTCGCAGAGCATCCTAAATTAGTAATAAAACAAGGAAATGCCGATAATCCTGATGCTACCATTATTACTGATGGAGATACTTTTACAGGGATCATGTGTGGAAGAGCTAATTTATTTAGGGAAAATCCCGATATATTTAGAATCGAAGGAGACGATACACAGGTATATATATTTTTCATGTTGTTAAGGCTTACCAGACAAGAACATGTAGAACAACAAAGGCAAGCAGAAGCAAAAAGAAGCGGAAAAAAAATTAAAATTGAATAAAAAATTGTTATCAAATCATTTTGTTAAAATTTACACCAAAATTATATTGATATTACAGAGTTAAAAGTCTCTGTATTGATATTAAACTGATTATCAATTATCATTACCTAAAAAAATAAATTCCATAAACAATTTTAATAAATTGATTTTCAAACTTATTTTAAAATAATAAGGGACTAAGACATTATGAGTTCTAAGAAAAGAGATTACTATGAAGTTCTAGGAGTAGGTAAAGATGCTTCCACAAATGATATAAAGCTAGCTTATCGTAGATTAGCAAGAAAGTTTCATCCAGATGTAAATAAAACTGATCCAAAGGCAAAGGAAAAATTTATCGAGATTCAAGAAGCTTATGAAGTATTGAATGATGAAAATAAAAGGAGAAATTATGATCGTTTCGGTCATGGCGGAGTGCAGGTTGATATGAGTGATTTCTTTTCAGGAGGAATTCCTGGCATCGATGAACTCTTCAGAAGTATTTTTGGTGAATTTAGTCCTTTTGGTGGTTTTAATGGTTTTGGTGGGGTTGGTTCGCGAACAAGAAGAAGAACAGCCCCTCGTCGAGAAGTAGGACAAGATATTGAGGATTATATAGAAATTAGTTTTGAAGAAGCTATGTTCGGGGTGAAAAAAGATGTTCCGATTAAACGATATACTCCGTGTGATGAATGTGAAGGAACAGGAGCAGAAGATCCCTCAAGTGTAATTACTTGTCCAGAATGCCAAGGAACTGGTCGAATTAGAAAAATGACTCAATCAGGATTTGGTACAATTATTCGCGAATCCGCCTGCTACGTTTGTAAAGGCACTGGACAAGTTATAGAAAAGAAGTGCAAAGTATGCAATGGTAATAAAGTTGTTCCTGAGGAAAAAATGATTCATGTTAATATCCCTCCTGGAGTAGAAAATGGTGTCCATCTAAAAGTACAAGGTGCAGGGCATGTCCCTTCTGTTAATGCAATACCTGGTGATCTTTATTTAGGAATTAGAATAACCAATAATGAAAAATTTATACGGAGAGGGAATGATCTGTATACTCCTACTAATATTGATATAGTTACTGCAATTGTAGGTGGAAAAATTAAAGTACCTACTCTAGATTATAAGGAAAATAAGATTACTGAGAAAGAATTGCCAATCCCCGCTGGAACTCAACCAGGTACAGAATTCCGAATTAAAAATCGAGGAGTTTCTTATATGCGTGGAAGAGGAAGAGGAGACCAATATGTAATTGTTAACATCGAAATACCGAAAAAAATATCAGAAAAACAAAAAGAATTATTATTGAAATTTCGGGAATTAGATAAGTAGAAATATTACGCGTGAGTCTCAAGCCATTCAATTACATCATTAAAGACTTCATCACGATTGATTTCATTAAATAGTTCATGCCTTGCGTTTTCATAGAATTTATATGTAACATTTGTATTACCGTATTTCTTAAGACGATTAATCATTGCTTTAACACCTTTAGTTTTATTTCCAATTGGACATAAAGATCCTGAGATAAAAAATATCGGTAAATCCTTTGGTATTTTATTTTCATTTTCAGCATTATATATTTTATCAAATCCAAGGATGAATTCCAACCAAAGAGTAGCAGGAGGGACAAATCCACACCACGGGTCATCAATATACTTTTGAACTTCGGATTTATCTCTACTAAGCCATTCAAATCCTGTAGCATCTTCATCCTTTTTCCACTCTCGATTATTAGATTTAAAATTCATATTATACATTTTTTGGCTAGGTGTTGTAGGACCCAATTTCTTAATCTCTCCTTTAAGAATAATCTTTCCAGCTTTAATCACAAGAGCTCTTACCTTCCCATTAGTACCACTTAGAATACATCCCTTTATTTCATCTCCCCATTCCTGAATATAATCTTGTGTTATAAATGCACCCCATGAATGCCCTATTAAAAATAGTGGAAGATTAGGATGTTCATTCTTGATAATTATTGACAACTCATGAACATCATTTACAACTCCCCGCCATCCATTTTGACCTAGAACTCCCGCTTTTCCCTCTAAAGTGGCTTCTGTTAAATCCCCCGCAGTTAGTCCGTGTCCACGTTGATCATTTGCATAACAAACGAACCCTTCTTTGCATAAAACCTCAGCAACTCCATTGTATCTTCTAGCATGTTCTGCTAATCCATGAAGTATCTGAACAACAGCCTTTGGTTCAGTGTCTGGTTCCCATTTGTATACAAAAATCTCAATACCATCTTGATCAGTAAAAGTAAAAGTTGAACTTTTCATTTTATTATCATCTTTTTTTTATTTTTATTTTTTTATACAGTTTAATTATTAATTTATTAGTTAATTTCTTCTTATGATACTACAATATATAAAATTTTTATCAATGATGATTCTATGAATACTAAAATTCTAATTACTGGCCCTCCTCGATGCGGTAAGTCAACTTTAATAGTTAAATTAATTGAATATTTTTCTAAAAGACAAATCACTGTACATGGTTTTTTAACTCCAGAAGTTAGAGAAGGAAGTAATCGAATTGGGTTCGATATTGAAGATATTAAAACAAAAGAAAGGGAAAAATTAGCAAGAAAAGGGAATTATAGTACTAAATATCATTTAGGCAGCTACTGTGTATTTATAGAAAGCTTTGAGAAAATTATCTCAAAATATGAAGATATTCGATTTCAGGAAGGAGATTTAATTATAATTGATGAGATTGGAAAAATGGAACTATTTTCCAAAAGATTTCAGAATTTCATTACAAAAATATTTGCTTCTAATATTTCAATTATAGCAACAATTGGATTAACAGTTAAACATCCAATAAGGGAACACCTTTTAAACATCCCAGATGTTAACCTTTTCAACTTAGACCGTCAAAATTTTCAAAGGACTTATCAAAAGATAATCTTAATGATATAGGGAATTAACACACACCCCTATAAATCCATCTTATTAGACTTTTTTTTCACAAAACTTTATATTAAGTAAGATAGAGTCTTATAGTATGAAAGGAGATCTGTTTCTGAAATGGAAATGTGATAATTGCGGTCATGAGTTTGATTCAGATGACTTCCCAGAAGAAGGATTTAAATGTCCGGGATGTGGCGGCGAAGATTGTTCCTTTAGCCTTTTAGAACCGTAATAATTCTCAATAAATGTCATTTCTAAATTGGATCTTCTAGAAATTCTTGCTAAATTGGTCTTAAGAAGATAATTTTACTAAAGAAGAATTTATAATCTTAATGGAGAATTGCCTAAAAACCCCTTTTGAGTTTTGTGTAATTTAATTTGTCCTTCTATAATTCCCATTCTACTGTTTTGTTAAAATTTATAAGGGTAGAACACGATTAGAATGGTATGGATTTAACGAAAATCTATAAACGGGGTTTAGCTGTTTCATTTTTACTCCTTATCTTTATAATTGGCGTTCTATTCATTCCTAATGCAAATAATAAGCAAATTCTTGATGAAAATTCACCTTCATTGAGCGCACTTGAAGATAATTATGAACCAAATAATTATTTCAGTACTGCTTATGACCTTTCAAATCATGAAAATGAATGGCTAAGTACAATCGCTGGCAATGGTACACAGGGTGATGATGACTATTTTATGATTTGGGTAGATTATTGGAGCTTATATTTAAAGATAAATTTAACTTTTTTTCATAGTTTAGGCGATATTAATTTAGCATTATATGACAATGGATGGTCTATTGTTGACGAAAGTAATTCTACAACTGATAATGAATACATCGAAATTCCTAATCCAATAGATGGGACTTATTATTTCAGAGTTTCTGGTCTTAATTTGAACAACACTTATGATTTATTATGGCAAACAGATGATTTTTTCGAAGAAAACAATGATTATTGGAGCTCTATGTGGGTCGATCCGAACTATTATTCTTATCTGAAGATTTTAGGTGGTGATGAGGATTGGTTTCGTACTTATTTAAACCCTGGTGACACAATCGATGTTAGTATTTACTTCGACCATATGGAAGGTGATTTACAGCTGGATCTTTATGATCCCTCTGAAGTACTACGTGAAAAATCTGATTCTGGGAATAATGACGAACTTATTTCGTTTACTGCAGATATGTCAGGGGATTGGCGATTTAGAGTATATAATGCGTCTGGAGTTTCTGTTGTACATTATGACTTAGATTTATGGTTGACTACTGGAGGATCTGGAGATGAGGATGCATATGAAGAAAATGATTTTTATGGACAAGCCTATGACCTTAGTTACTATGAAGGACGCTGGTTAAGTGGGATAAGCGGTTTTGGATCCCAATTCGACGAGGACTGGTATAAGATTAATGTAGAACCTAGTTTTGAGCATCTAATTGTTAATTTCAACCAATTTGACGGTGATATTCAACTTGAGGTTTATGATACTAGTATTAATATTATTGGTGGGAGCTATCACAGAGAATATAATGAACCTATTAAGATTACCCTCCCTTCGAGTGGGACTTACTACTTTAAAGTTTCCGGTTCTAATAAAGGTACTAATTATGATTTACAGTATGTAGCTTTTTGTCTCTTAGAGGAGCAAACATGGTTGAGTGATGTTTATGGGATGGGAATTCAAGGAGACTTAGATTTTTATCTAATCGATGTATCACCTGGATTCCTTCAGTTAGAAATTAATTTAACTTTCATCCATTCCTCAGGAGATATTAATATGGCACTGTACAATGAAATGGGTTCTGATATTATTAAAGCTGAATCATTGGATGATGATGAATATATCAATGACAATCTTACTTATCCTGGTATGCACTTCCTTTTAATTTATGGAGATAACATGGGAAATGAATATAATCTTTGGTGGGATGATCATAAAACTGATCTAAGATCTGATGATAATTATGAAATAAATAATGACCCATCATCAGCTTATGACATTTCATATGCTCAGGAGATATCTTTGTGGGAAATTAATGGACTAGCATTACAATTTGACGAAGATTGGTATGAAATCTATGTAGATGGCTCAAATTTAGAATTAATATTATGGCTAGCTTACGATTCTGCTGAAGGTTTAATGGGTTTTGAAGTTTATGATAACCATCTTATCAAAATTACCGGGAATTTTACCTTGACTGATAATGACTACATTGTACATGACGTGTCTAATGGGACTTACTATATTAGAGTTTATGGAGATAATTTAGGAAATGTGTATAATTTATGGTGGGGAACCCAAGAGCTTGAGGAAATTGGGATGATACCAGGTTATGATCTACTTATCTTAATTGCGTCAATCATAGGGGTTACAACGGTATGTATCAAATTAAAGAGGAGTAAATTAAAGCATAAATAAATAATTTTTTACTTTTTTTTTCTTTTTCTATACTTTATTTTAAAAATTTTATGTGAACAATTTTTTTTAAAAAAATAGTTAAAAAGACGCTTGAGATATATACCCGCCCTTCTGTTCTGTACCCGTCACCAAGTAACAGTTGGAGCATCAAACTATGCGGCCTACCTAAAGCTCGCTCCAAGTACCTCATCACTTTCATTTGGCCTTGCACCAAGGTTTTAGCTCGTTCCAACCATTCCTTCCTACAATTTCTTTGGCTTATCCAAGTCATTAATATGCGTAGAAAGGCAGTGTCGTTTCAGTTGCTAAAATACGATTCTCACCGTAGTAGTTATCTACACCTTGCTTGGAGAGTGGGGCGAGGTTCCTCAGCAGGTTAAACCCACCGTCAGCTCCATATCTCACTCGTCTCGTTTTTAAAGGTAAAATAAGTATTTAAACTTTTGTCTCTTAATAGATTATTTGCTTATTTATTTTCAGCATTTAATTCATAGGAAATGATATCACAATATTTTTTAAAGCCTAATTTTCTGTATACTCTCTCACCTAAAGATGACGCTTGAAGTACTCCAACTTTATACCCCATTTTAAGAGCATCTATTAATGCAATTTTACTTATGGTAATACCAAATCCTCTATTTCTGTAATCCTGTAATGTAGATACTGCGTGAAGGCCTGCTACTCCCGAGGAAAGATATAATAGAAGAGATAAAACAGCTTTTCCTTTAAAATTACCTATATAGAATTTTACTTCAGGCTCTAAAAACAAGAATTTAATTAATTCAGAATCAATCTTTATGCCAAAGACTGATGAAACAACTGTAATCCAGTGTTTTAGAGATTCTTCGTTTTCAACAATTTCAACCACTAAATCCTTTTCATCTATTATCTTTTTCTTTAGATCTTTTAAATCAACTGCCATTCCGGCTTGTTGATAAACATTTAAAAAACCATTTTTCTCAAGAATCATTCCTAAATTATCAGGTTTAGTTAGTGGTCCTACAGTCCAGCCATTAGGCGCTTTACCTTCTTGGATTAATCTTTTTATATTGGTAATCTCATTTTCTGCATTTAAACTTTCAAAATCGGCTCTAAATATACACTTTGGCCAATCTACATCCCTAGTGTCGACCCAACTTATTTTATCCTCTAAGTGAGATATGAAATTAGGATGATAAGAAGATTTAGTATAAAAATCGTCAAGATTTTGCTCGATATAGAAATTTATTGTTTTTGAAGATATTTTATTAAGAATTTTACTCATAGTTTTAACCCTACAAACAATACTACTATAAAATAATATTGTCTTCCAAATAATTTACTGCTAATCATTCAAAATAATAAAAATAAATATAAAAAAAAGAATAGTTTTTTGGTTATTTTTGTATTTGTATTTGTATGTTAAATTAGAACGTTAAGAGACCTGCTCCATTACCAAAAAGCATTAAGAATCCAAGAAAGATAGATGCTGTCAAAGACATTACAACTAATAAAGTATTTATACTTGGACCTGCAGTATCCTTAAATGGATCTCCAACTGTATCTCCAGTAATTGAGGCTTTATGAACTTCAGTACCTTTTCCTCCGAGATTACCATCCTCAATCCACTTCTTCGCGTTATCAAATGAGCCACCACTGTTCGACATAAAAATAGCAAAGACGAAACCCGATAATATTGCACCAGTTAAGAATGCTGCTAATGCTGCTACACCAAATACAATTCCTACAGCAACCGGTATAGTTATTGAAATAATACTTGGTATTATCAATTCTCTTAATGATCCCTTCGTCGCTATGTCTATAGTTTTACCAAAATCAGCAGGTTCCTCACCAGTTAATATTTTAGGGTTAGTTTCAAATTGTCTTCGAATTTCATCAACCATTTTAGCAGCATTTCTCTGTACTGCTAGGATTAATAATGCTGAGAATAATGCAGGTATAACAACTCCTATAAAAGCACCTATTAATACATTTATATTAAGTAAATCTATAGCTTCTATAGTAAATGGTTTGATATCATTAGCTTCTGTAGTAAAGGAAAAGAGTAACGCAAAAACAGTCAAATTTGCTGCTCCTATTGCAAAACCCTTTGTGATTGCTTTAGCAGTATTTCCAGCAGAATCCAATCGATCTGCTGTACGTATTATATCATCCCCAAGATCTCCTTGCTCTGCTATAGCTCTTGCATTATCTACAATAGGGCCATAAGCATCATTGGAAACGATAGTCCCTACAATTGCAAGCATTCCAACAGCAGCCATTGCAATTCCAAATACTCCTCCTAATAAATAAGCAAATACCATTGCAACTACAATTCCAATGGTAGGAGGGGCAACACTTAGTAATCCATAAGAAATCCCACTAAGAATTACAACAGCATGTCCTTCTTGTGCTGCTTCTGCTACTTTTCTAGTAGGTTTTTTGTCATCTCTAGTAAAGTAATCACTTGTAAGACCAAGGATAATACCCGCAAGAAGCCCAATAACGGCGCATATACATAGTTTCCAGAGCATGGTTGCTTCTTCTCCAGTTAATCCAATAACCATTACTAGAGTAAGCAAGGCAGCTAATCCCGCGAATAGTATTGTTGCTACATATGTCCCTGTGTTTAAGGCTTTGCCAGGTTCATCAGATCCTTTCCATTTTATATACCAAATACCAAGAAGTGATGCCAATAAACCAACACCACATAAGACAATGGGAAAGATTGTATATACAAATCTCGCATAAGCGTCAAAATCCAAAACAAGATCTACAAACATAGGTAATGTTGCGGCTAACATCATAGCAGCTATAATTGAAGCAACATAGGAGTCAAAAAGATCACTTCCCATACCGGCAATGTCACCAACGTTGTCTCCAACATTATCAGCAATCGTCGCAGGATTTCTTGGATCATCTTCAGGAAGGTTATATTCTGCTTTTCCTACTAAATCAGCGCCAACATCAGCAGTTTTTGTGAATATACCACCCCCACATTTCATAAATAAAGCTACACTGCTCGCACCAAAACTAAATCCTAATACTATCATAGGATCTGGCACAATCCAATATAGAATTGAAACTCCGATTAGCGCTACACCTACTACGGCAAGACCCATAACAGCCCCTCCAAAGAAAGCTATGTCGAAACCTTTTTTAGTACTAACAGTACATCCTTGAGCTGCTCGAGTATTTGCCTTTACACCAACATACATTCCTAGCCAGCCTGCAAACATAGAACCGACAGCGCCAATTATATAAGCAAGCATTTGTTCCCAATTTAAAGCATCAGAAAACAATCTTGTATAGGTATCGCTATCATCTAGAGGAGATGGCAGAAATAACATAGCCACCGCGAGCACGACCACAAAGATACCTAAGATCTTGTATTGTACCTTAAGATATCTCTTTGCACCTTCTTCAATGTAACCAGCAACTTCTTGCATTCTCTCATTACCAGGGTCTTCTTTCAAAACTAAGTATCTAAAGTACATTGCCATAGCAATAGAAAGTATCCCTGCTACTAACGCAACAATTAAAATTATTGGTACAGCCATAATTTTTCACTTAATTAATAATTTTTTTTAGAGTTTTTTTAAATCAAATATACAATAATATCACTCAAAATTTCTTAAATCATTAAAATATTTTGAATTTTAAAGTAATATTTAATTCAATCACAGATTATTGATTAGAAACAGCATAAAAAAGGTGGAATTATTCTTGGTTCTAGAAATTTATCATATAATTATTCTGATTTTTGTAGGAGCTCTGGTAGGAATAAGTATGAGTTTTGTAGGACAGACTGGTCAAGGAATTGTAGTTCCTCTTATTCTTCTAATAACAGGAGATGTTTTATTAGCAATATCCGTGAATGTTTTAAATGATTTCATTGCTGCCACTTCTGTAGCAATTAATTATGTAAGAAAAAAGCAATATTATCTGAATAAGAATATTATTATTTTAATCGTAATCTCCTTAATTTCTTCCTTTTTCGGTGTCCTTATTTTAATGTCTACTCGGTTAAGCACGATTTTCGGGTGGTTCTTACCAGCTTTCATTATTTTCTTAGGTAGCACCATTCTTTCTAAAGGATTTCCTACATCTGAGACCTTGAAAGAGATGGTTCATAAAATTTCCCAGAGATATTTGAAAAATAAAAGAAACAATGTAGATTTAGAAAATCTTGAGGAAGCACCAGTAAATAGATTAAATACTGAAGATGAGCAATTAGAAAGTGTAATTAAACCAAATTCAAAATTATTCTTTCTATTAGCACTAGTTTTAGGAATGGTAGTAGGACTTAATTCAGGGATGTTTGGTGCGAATTCAGGTTTCATCATAACATTAGTTTTAATTATATTATATGGATACCCTTTAAAGAAAAGTGTAGGAACTGCTTTAATTCTAAGTATTATCATGTGTATTTTTACGTTTAGCGCTTATCAAATACTAGGATACATAGTGAAAGATCAACTTTATTTTAATTGGGAATTCGTACTCTATCTTGGTATAGGTTCCTTTATTATGGGATTAATTACTTCCAACTTTGTACAAAAAATTTCAGCAAAAGCAATGGGGCGAGGAATGGGAGCAACTATGATCCTTTTAGGATTAATTTCTTTAGTATTTTATTTTATCAGTTAATTTTAAGCATAAGAATATTACCAATTGTTATTAAAAAATGTCTGGCGTGTAGTGTAACATAAAATCAAAATCATTCATTGTACATTTATAATGTATTGATGAAAATGTAAAAAATTATAAATTCAAGTGAACTAAATGTTTATTAATCATTCAAAGTAATTAATATTAGATAGTTAAGGTCGAAATAGAACAAATTCAATTCTCTAATTGATCCTAAATGACTTTAGAGGAAAGTGAAGAGTCCTTATTAAAAAGGGCAAGAGAAGAGGAAAGAAAATTCAATTGGATTGAAGCGGCAAAATTATATGATAAAGCTGTTAACTTTTATTTAGATAAAAATCTTGTTGATAAAGCTGCGGATAATTATAAAAATCTTGGATATACTCACGCACGAGCTGCTGATACAGTAGAAACTGCTGAGGAATATCTGAAACAAATCAAGTGTGCTATTAAAGCCTATAAAGAAGCAAATAAGCTCTTTAGGCAACTTGGAAATAAATCTGTTGAATTGGAATGTGAAGCAGAAATCTCTTCTTTAAATGGGTTTCTCGCAACTTCTGATACGGAGGCTCAGAGGGTATATCACCAAACTTATAAGCTTTTTTATGAATCAAGTAAAATCTATTCTATGGAGGATGATCAAGAGAGTGTTGCGAGAACACTAACTGGGGCAGCGAATGCTATATATTTACTCACATGCTGTGACATCGATCGAGGAGAGCAAAAACAGCTTGGTCAACAAGGAAGAGAGTTTGCTAAAAAGGCTTGGAAAATCTCAAGAAAGATTGGAAATATTCAAATTTTTTCCGAATCATTTAAATCGGAAATGATGATTAGTTTCATTGAATTATCAATCACAAATTTTAAGGAAAATGAGTATTGGAGGGAATATGCAGAGAATTACCTATTGAAATGTGAAAAAGGTATGGAGTTTGTTAATAATTGTGATGATAAATATGCTCTCGGACTAGTTTTCGCAGTAGTAGGATGTTTGTATTGCTTTTTTGGATATCAATTCGTTCAAAATGAAAAAAAACAAGAGGAATATCTTGATAAAGGAATAGGATTATTAGAGAAAGCTTTATTTTTTACCAGAAAAACCAAAAATAAATTAAACATAATTGGGTGCCTTTTTTATATAGATTATTTTGCACTTTTTAGTGGTCGAGTTAATTATCTACAAAAAAGAATTCTTAATGACATTAATGACTGTATAGAATTTGGGAAGATCTTTATTTCGTCCTATCACCCTTTTCGTACTATGGCAAACGTTTTACCTGCACTCTACTATACTAATTCTTCTCAGAGGAGTTTTTTCACTACTGCTCAACGTAAAACCTACGCTGAAAAAGGGATCAAACACGCAATAGAGGCAATGAATGGACCAAGACCTTCCCCTATGATTACTGCATGGTTATACCAAGGTTTGATATTAGCTTACTCCCAACTTACTATCCTCGCTGAATCAAAATTAGAACAAGAGAAAAATGCCCAAATAATGCTTCAATACGCAAAACAAGCTGAAGAATTTGGTTTAAAATACGAAGGAGGGTTTCCTCAAGCGGGTGGCTATACTTCTCTTTATAAGGCTTATAAAACTCTAGCTGACATCGCTAAAAATAAGGAAGACAGGATCACACAACTTACAAATGCTATAGACGCCCAAAAAAAATCCATTGAGTATGCTATATTGTCTCGTTCTGGCGCTCTTACGGAGCAAATGAGACTTGGATTACTATATGAGGAATTAGGTATTACATCCCGAGATAATGCTATTTTAAATCAAGCACGGGAGATTCTCCTCCATACAATTAAGGAAAGTGCTGATAGAAGATATTATTCTTATGAAGCTGCTAGTTATCAATACATAGCTCGTATAGAGGATCGATTGGGTAACTTTATACATTCAGCAGAAAGTTATAAGAAAGCTCAAGAAGCTTATAGTAAATCACTGAAAATGATAAAATATAAACTTTTAAAAAATAGAATTAATGAGAAATTTAATTATATAAAGGCTTGGAATTTTATTGAGCTAGCTAAATCATTTCATATACGAGAAGATCATATACAAGCTATGGAATATTATAAAAAAGCTTATGATATTTTAACAGAATTACCGAGTTATAGTTATGAAGCATCTTATTATTCTGGCTGGGTATCACTGGAGGAATCAGAGCAACTGAGTAAGCAAGAAAAGCACGAGGAAGCCATAGAAAGTTTTCAAAAGACAGGAAAAATCTTTGAAAAAGCTATTAAAATATTAGAAAAATCTCATAAGCGATCAAGAGAAAAATTTGTAAAAGAGAGAATTAATAAATTTGAAAAAATAGCTCAAGTAAGGGTGAATCACTGTACTGCTAGAGTAAACCTTGAAGAAGCAAGAATTTTAGGAAAACAAGGTGAACATATTGCTGCTGCAGAAAAATTCGCCATTGCATCTTCTCAATTCAGAGATATATGCATTCTATTTAAAATTAAGCGAGAACGAGAGGAGTTAGAAGCTGTTTATTACCTGTGTAGAGCATGGGAAAATATGGAACTTGCTGAAAAATATGAAGACCCTTATAGATTTTCCGAAGCAGCGACATTGTTTACAAAAGCTAGCGATCTTTATACTGATACAAAATTAAAATTATTGACTTCAGGGAATTCCGCTTTTTGTCAAGCTCTCGAATATGGTTGCAAATTTGATGAATCTATCGAAATGAAGATTAAAACAGATTTATATCCTAAAGTTAAATTGATGCTTAGTAAAGCGGCTACTTCATATGAGAAAGGAGGTTTTGAAAGTGGGGCTGACTGGGCTCAAGCAACTTCAATATATTTTGATGCTGCGTGGCACCTAATTCAAGCTGATCAGGCATCTGATCTTCAAGAAAAAGGAAAACTCTTAGGAATAGGAGCGAGATATTTAAAGTCTGCGGTGGAATTATTTGGCAAAACAGGTTATAGCGATAAGGAGAAAGAAGTCCAAGATCGATTAAGTAGAGTGGAGAAAGAAGAATCAATTCTTTTTTCCGCATTAAATACGATACAGGAACCATCGATCTCCCATAGTACCATGGGGGTAGTTGCTCCTTCTTGTCCTCTTGAAAGCAGCCAATCTCCTCGATTAAGTGAAGCTCGCCAGTTCAGCGATGAAGAAAGACGAATTGTAATAGAAAGTATGGTTAGAAAAAAGTATGAATTAGTCTATAGAGATTTATTTAAAGAACATCCTAAAGTTCAAAAGCGAGAATGTAGAGTTGGTATTGCTCAAATAGGAGTATCTGAGGCGGGAAATATCATGAATGAACAATTTGAAACGAATTCTTCTGGTCTTCTAAATATTAGAGAAAGTGAAGTCGAAAAAATAAGATTAAATGTTAAAAAAATGGTTGAAAAAGCTAATACTGAGAAAGTTAACATCTTACTCTTTCCTGAAATGTCTGTCGACCTCAATTATGGTGATTTATTTGAAGATGTAGCTGATTTAGCCAAATTATATGGGATGTACATAATACCGGGCTCCTTTCATGACCAAGAAACAAAACGAAATATTAGCATGGTTTTTGGACCAGAAGGAATTCTCTGGGAACAGGAAAAACATATCCCCGCAATCATTAGTACTGGAGAAGGAAATCGTTTTAAAGAAGGAATAGAAGTTAGCAATCTACCAAGGAAAACAATCATTTGCAATACTGAATATGGTAGAATCGCTATTGTTATTTGTCGAGACTTTCTTGACATGGATTTAAGAGTAGAAATGAAAAATTTTGAACCCCCAATTGACATAATCCTTAATCCCGCTTTTACACCAGTTACAGCGGATTTTAAAGCGGCCCATTTCGATGCTCGTAGATCGATTTATGCCTATTCATTTTTTGCTAATATTGGGGAGTTTGGAGAATCTCTGATCTACACACCAGAAAAAGACCGGACTGAGCGAATTATACCAGCAAAAAAAGAGGACCTTATTTTTAAAGATATCGATTTATTCAAGCTACGTTCTGAGCGTAAAAAATGGGAAAAAGAACAGAGCAAAGAACGATTATTTATTCAAAGCACTAGATAACTTTTTATATCAACATGAGTAGACTCGAATCCTACTTATTTATATTTAATAATAAGCATATGATTCATAATTTTAGAAGTAAATAATATTATGTACCAGTTCTTTAATATTTATTAAATCAGTTAAAATTTTCTCAAATTGTAAAATGGCTCCAGAAGACTATAAGAATTGGTTAAATGAAGCTGAATGGGATTTAGAAACTGCTGAAATTCTAAAGGAGAAAGAGAGGTATAATTCATCAGCATTCTATGCCCAGCAAGCAGTTGAGAAACTATTAAAGGCGGTGCTAATGTTCAAAAACGAAGCTCCATGGGGGCATTCAGCAAGAGAATTGTTGATAAGATTAAATCAAATTACAGAAATTGATCTTTCAAATCTTATACATAATGCTATAGAACTGGATCATCATTATATTCCTTCAAGATATCCAAACGCTCACCCAAATTCAGCACCTCATGAAGTTTATGACAATATTATAGCTGAAAACGCGATTAATAATGCAAAATTGATATTTCAAAAAGTTAAAAATATTTTAAAAATAAAAAGTAAATGAGTATGAAAAAAGAAATTGAAAAAGAACTGGAGCATTTTATTTCTAAAATTGAGAACTATTATAACATAAATTGTGTGATATTATTTGGATCTCAAGCTCGTGGTGATTATTTACCATATAGTGATATTGATCTAATTATTATCGCTGATTTTAAAGATGAGTTTTTTAAGAGATCCTTAAAACTTATGCTTTTAAACGAAAGTAGATATAATTTTGAACTCTTTTGTTATACTGGAGAAGAATTCGAAATGATGTTTGTAAAGGGTAATGCTCTAATTTATGATGCCATATATGAAGGAAAACCTTTAACAGGTTCCCATTTTTTTAATAAATATAAAAAAAGAATGAATCAAATGATTCAAAAAGGATTAAGTCGATCAAACTGTTCATGGGTATTAATTTAGGAGGCGTTAATTAAATGGACGAATTGAAATGTGAAGTTCTAATCATCGGTGCTGGTCCCGCTGGATTGAGCGCTGGAGTTTATTGTGCTCGAGCAAATAGAGATGTAATTATTCTTGATGGAAAAGAATTATCAGCATTGGCACAGACAAAAGAAATACAAAACTGGCCTGGAGAAATAGATATCAAGGGTAAGGAATTATTAAAGAAATTTCGAGCTCATACTGAGAGTTATTCAGAAAACATTAGAATTATTAAAGGCGACGTAATCTTACTAATGCTTGGAATGGGTGTAAATAGGACATCAACCAGAACAGCTAATATTACTTCTGATGTTGTTATTATTGCTACTGGCAGAGGTACACGAAAAGAAATAATAAAAGGCGAGGAAACATTACTTGGTTATGGTGTGTCTTATGGCGTATTAAGTGAGGGTCCATTATATAAAGATAAAGTTGTATATTTGTATGGTACAGACGATGAAATGTTAGAAGATGCTTTAGCATTACAGCAAATGGGTTGTATCGTACGTATAATCACAAAAGTTGGAATTGAAAAATTACCTGAAAAGATATATGACGTAAAAGAAGTTGGAATTGAAGTTTTTGAAAATATGGAAGTAGTTGAAGCAGTTCCAGATTCGGAAGGAGCGATTCAAAAAATTATATGTAAGTCTACTAGGCCTGAATCAGAAGAGATTGAAGAAATAAAGGAATTTGAATTAAGTTGTTTATTTATTTTATCTCATATATCGTCTAATTCAATTTTCAAAAAAGCGGGAGTAGAATTAGATAATAAGGGAAATATTAAAGTGAATGAAGAACAAAAAACAACCCTTAAAGGAGTTTATGCTGCTGGGGATTGTACAGGGGGAGTTTTTCAAGTAGTTTTTGCTACAGCAGAAGGTGCACGAGCGGGAATAAATGCATGTAAATATCTTCGGCAATTACAGAAGGAATAAATCAACTAAAAACAATATTGAAAAAAAAAATTAAACATTTATTAAGATTTATTATGTGTATATTTGAAAAAAGCCACAAAATAAAGGAGACTAAAATTGTCTGATAAAGATGGATTTGAATTAGTAATTATTGGTGGTGGACCTGCAGGATTAACAGCTGCAATTTATGGCGGAAGAATGGGTTTAAAAACTGCTCTCTATGAGGGTAAAGGTTTTGGAGGTTTAGCTGGGACAGCTCCCAAGATTGAAAATTATCCAGGATTTACTAGTATCAATGGTCTTGAATTAACAGAAAAAATGAGAGAGCAAGCTGAAAATTGGGGAGCTACTTTTTTTTATAATGAAGTCTCAGCAATCAATCCAAAGGAAATGAGTATAACTACTTATGAAGGAGACACAAAAACCAAAGCGATTATAATTGCGACTGGTTCAAAACATCTAACACTTGGATTGCCTAATGAGTTTGAATTAGTAGGTAATGGAATATCTTACTGTGCTACATGTGATGGCCCTTTATTTCGGGATCAAGAAGTTGCCACGGTTGGTGGTGGTAATGCCGCGGGTCTAGAAGTAATTTATCTTTCAGGTGTAGCAAGAAAAGTTTATCTTATTCATAGACGTCACTGTATGCGAGCAGAAACATGTATTGCTAATGAAGTTGAATCATTAGATAATGTTATACCAATGTATAATTGCACTATTGAAGAAGCAATAACAAAGAATAACAAATTGGGAGCATTAAAAATCAAAAACCTTGAGACTGGCGAAATTTCTAATATAAGTGTAAATGCTCTCTTCATTGCAATAGGAGTTGAGCCACAGAGTGATTTAGCGGAAAAGGTAGGGATAGAACTTGATGAGGATAATTTTATTAAAGTCAATAAAAACCAAGAAACTAACTTTTCTGGTATATATGCAGCAGGAGATGTAACAGGTGGAATACGACAGGTAACAACAGCAGTTGGGGAAGCAACAACAGCAGCAATGAATGCATACCTTTATATTAAAAAAGGATGGTATGGAGAGGGAGTGACAAAATAAATATAATAAATCCCTCTTTGAAAGATATCATTGTATTGTATGTTACTTAGATATTACATTCTATTATGTAATATCACGATCATATTGTATTCATTATGGTAGTGTGTAAGTTCTCGGATTTTATTGACGATTTTTTGATCTCAAAAGAGGTCGAAGAAGGATGTGCTCCATCGACAATTAAAGCGTACAATTATGATCTTGATAAACTTATCAACTTAGTTGGAGATATCGATATGAATTCTCCAATGATCAGGCAACAAATACGGTTATTTTTAAAAAAAATTAAAGATCTCGGGTATACAAAAAAAGGAATAGGGAGAAAAATAGCTTCATTACGATCTTACTTCAAATTTTTAACTTTAAATGAATTTATAGATAAAAATCCTATGAGTACAATTAGGTCTCCAAAGATAAAATTAGAGGAGAGTTTACCTAAATTTCTTAATATTTCCGATGTTGAGGTTATCTTTAAAAAATTAAAAGATCGAATATTGTTTAATTCAAGAAAGAGTCAACGCTATTACTTAATCGTTAGACTACTGTATTCTACTATGGCTCGAGTAAGTGAATTATGCAACATCAGAATAAGAGATATTGATTTTGAAAAGGGATATATACGCCTACGCGGTAAAGGTAATAAGGAAAGAATTGTTCCTGTGGACCAAAAGACACTAGAAATTTTTAAGGAATCTTTAAATAACCGAATATCCTATGATTCTGAAGAATATTTATTAGTGAATACAAGAAATCAGAGATTAAGCCCTCGAGTCGTTCAGACAGATATTAAATATATAAAGGAAAGATGTGGGTTTCCAGATTCGAAAATTATTACGCCTCATGTGTTTAGACATACCGGAGCTACCCATCTTAGACGTTCAGGAATGGATATAAGCGAGTTACAAGACATTTTGGGTCATTCGAGCCCTAATACTACGCGAATATATGCTAAAAACGATATTACTAAATTAAAGCAATCATATAGTATGATGCATCCATTGAATAATTCTGACAAATTTTAGAGGATAATATTTATTTTTTTAGAATTAATTTTATAAAAGAAAGAAAATAAGTTCATAAGAATAAGAAACTTTATACTTAATTTGTACCATTATTACTTATACATTACTAATTAAACCTTTTCGATCTATTATGGACGAGGATGCATTTAGGAAACAATTCATGAAAAAAACAGTTTTTAAACTATTGGGCTCTCTCGATAAAAGTTGGGTTCCAGACAAATTATATTGTCGAGATGATGCGCTGAGTACACTAATAGTCAATTTTAGGAGAATTTTAGAGGAAGAAGAACAACCTTCAATTAATTGTCTTATCTTGGGTAAGGGAGGAGTCGGAAAAACTTGTACTGCTCGTTATTTTGGCAAAAATTTTAGAACAGTTGCCATAGAAAAGGATGTAAAGCTTTTTATTGAATATTTTGATTGTATTAATTTCCGCTCCAAGAGTAAGATTATCAGAGAGCTCCTCGCCAAATATACCCATGGGAGTGGTAGAGGCTATAGTGACGACGAAGGCTTAAAGCTAATCCTTAGCAAATTAATTCGAGATAATGGTTATATGTTATTAATTATTGATGAAGTTCATCTCTTGAAACCAGATGAAGTTTTAGCTTTATTAAATATTGCTGAAACATTTGGTCATCAAAATGCGAAACTTTCGATTTTACTTATCTGTAGAGGTACAGATTGGATGCGGATCGAAAATGAAAGAGTTTTAAGCCGACTTAATGAGAAAATTCCCCTTGAACCTTATGATTTCGAAGAAGCAATGCAAATATTAACATATAGAAGTGAAATTGCTTTAAGAGAATACGTAATAGATGAGGAACTTCTAACAATGGTCGCTCAGATTGTAGTTGAAAATCAAAATATGAGACATGGGATCGAAATTATCAGAAAAAGTGGGCTTTATTGTGATAAAGAAAGTTTAGATCAAATTAATGCTGATATCATCAGAGAAGCTTCTGATGATGTTTATCCAACATTTAGAGCGGAAATTATTGACAGTTTAAAAGATCAAGAACTCTTAGCATTGTATGGGATTGTAAGAACGTTGATAAATAATGGCACTCCATTTGCATTGGTGGATGATGCATATGAGGAATATCAATCTATCTGTGAAGGTTATTCAGTAGAACCTCATGTAAAAATGAGTTTTAGAAAATATGTTCGCCAACTGAACCAACTGAAAATAATCGCTTCCAAAACTGTAAGAATAGAAGATGCTACACGTGGTAGGCATTTAGAAATAACGTTGTTAGATATTCCTACAGTAAAACTAGCTGAATTATTAGAAGATATTTTTGAAAGGAAGTTTGCTAGTTCATAGAAACTTAGTTTTTGATAAAAATAAGGTAATTATCGAGATTTTTTAACCTTAATATATTTCTCTTATAATTAGGAAATTGTTAATTGTATATATCCTATCTCTTAATAATCTCTTTCTTTAGACTCCTTGGAGGCAGAAAACCAGTCCAACCATTCTTTACGCCGGTCTTTTTTGCGTTGTGACTCATCTACATTGATGATATTTTCACTCCTTACTTTTTTCCAATCTCTGTCAAGTTCATGCCGTGTTAAGGATAAACCACATGATTGGCAAACCATTTGTTTAATAGCTGATTGGTATTTCATAAAACCCCCACATTCTGGACAGCGTGCCATAGCAAATTTTTCTTTCTTATTTTTTATTTCATACGTGTTATTATAATACAATTATTGAAAATTAAAATAATTATGGTATAATTAATAACACCCAAATTTAATTTCAATGAACAATTTTGAGTATAAAATTTTAGAAAAAAAGAATATAAAGTGAGTATATGAGTTCAAATAAATCTAAAGTCTATTTTGGTTCAATTCAGCATGGTAAAGTATGGCCTTTTGCCTCTTTTCCAGTAAAAGTAGATAAAATCACTGAGATATTAATGGAGCAGACACCTATAGAAGAAAAAGATAAGGTAGCAATTAAAATGCATCTTGGATTTAATGATGGATATCAGACTATTCCTGTTTTCTTTGTTCGTCGTATTGTCGAGGCTGTAAAAAGAACTGGGGGTTATCCTTTCATTACTGACAATCCTACAGCAGTTTATAACGCAGTAAAAAGAGGGTATACCCAAGAAACATGTGGATGTCCAATCATACCTATAGCTGGAGTAAAGGATGGATATACTACACCTGTAAAAATCAACTTTAAAGGTTTTGACACACTTGATCTTGGTGGTGTGTTAAAGGATGCTGATGTTTTAATTGATTTATCTCATGCTAAGGGACATGGAGCATGTGGTTATGGCGGTGCTATCAAAAATCTCGCACTAGGAGGTTACTCGGGACCAACTCGATGGGTAAAGATACATGGGGTATCTCATATCGATAAGTATTGGGATAGTGTAAAGGGATCTCCTGAGCATGCAAGGAAACTCGTTGAAGCATGTCCCTATGGAGCTCTTCGTTATGATGAAGAGAAAGAAAATCTTATAAGGAATTATCATGATTGTCACCAATGTTTTACTTGTTTAGAAATAGATCAAGATATAGGGGCATTAAAGCTTCCTCGAGAAAGTTATACAGCTTTTCAGGAAATGATGGCTATTTCATCAAGTAAAGTACTCGAAACATTTGATAGTTCTAAAGTGTTCTACCTCAATTTCTTGTTAAATATTACCACATACTGTGATTGTTTAGGTACTGCTCAACCTTCCATAGTTAATGATATTGGAATAGTAGGATCGAAAGATATTGTTGCTATCGAAACTGCAACACTCGATCTCATCAAAAAGGAGGGATTAATTGAGAAAAACATACCTCCATTTTTAAAACATGTTAATCTTGATCCTAATGAAGATTTGCATCCTTTCACAAGACTTCATGGACCTTATAAAGATCCGTATGAATCTGTTAGGTTTGTTGAGAAATTAGGTAAAGGAACATCTCGGTATGAATTAGTTGAAATATTATCTCCAGAAGAGACAGCTAATATGAAGACACCAGAAAAAGCATTTGAAAGAGGAGAACCAACCTTTATGTAGGTGTAAAAATCAAATAATAAAAACTCTTTTTTTTCAATTTTTCAGAATGAGACAGTTAGGTTTGAGAAAGCCATGTACGGAAAAAGTGAGTTTGCTGAAAATTCAGTTTCTTTTGAAATAAATTCACAATTTTTTACCATTTCCAAGATATTACCACTAACATTTCCACCTTTAATTGGATTTTTATATTCCCCATTTTTTATATAATACCCATTTCTTATTTCAGCACCAAAGAATCCTGACATTTCTTCTGGATTAAGCCATGAAAACTTTTCTATGAAATATCCTTCTTGAATATCAGATATTATTTCTTCTAAGGAAATATCTCCAGGTAAAATTTGGAAATTACTAATTCCATTAACAACTGAACCATAATTATCTCTCATACCGTTTCCCGTCGAACCTAAGTTTTCTAAAATTCCATATTTTTGATCATAGAGGCGTTTTTGGAAAACACCATTCTTTATAATTTCAGTTTTTTGATGTGGATTACCCTCGCCATCCCATGAATTAGAACTTAACCCTCCCTCAAGTAAACCATTATCTATAACTGAAATTTTCTCAGCTGCTACATTATCATTTATTTTGTAAGCAGAGATTTTTTCATTGGAGGCTTTACCTAAAGAATGAAAGCCAATGACGGGAATTAAGGCTCTTCTGAGAACATGTGGAGGAAATATAACAACTACCTTCTGGTTTGGTTTTGGTGGTTCAGCAGTTAAAGTATCTTTAGCTATCTTTGCCCATTTTTCAACTCTCTTTTCAAAATTCAAATGCTCTTTTTCCTTAATATATTCTGTTGTCCAGTACTCTGATAATTTTCCGTTCTTTTGAGCTTTTATTGAAAATTCTATGAAAAAGAATGTTTTTAAAGCATCAAGATCTAACCCACTACTATTTCTTAAATATTTCTTTTGAGAATGGACTCTAAACCGTCCGAAAGTAGGGACAACTTCTTTTTGGTCTTTAACTACGCTTATAAGCTCTTGACTATATAAGTTTTTAAGGTCTATTGGATTTTTTACTATTTTTGGGTCTGCTATAGTAATCTTTGAAAATGATTGATTGTCTGGAAAAAGGTACTTTGAACTGGTATTGTATTTAGAGATGGATACACAAGTATCAATATTTTTCTTAATTTCATTTGAATCGAGAGAATTTCCTTTAATAACACCAATACCAGTTTCATCGCCTTTCTGAGTGAGAATACGAATAAAATACTCGAAATCTTTAACTTCTCTTTCGGTTTCGGGTTTTGTCTTTAAAAAAATTGTTTCATAAAGTTCTCTTTCAATTAAATAAATCTCATATTCCTCAATACTTTTTGACTTGAGATTTTTCTCAATAATATCTAATTTTTCATTTAGCATATCTCAATCTCACCCCGGACTTATTAAAGCACTTTTCATTCGAATAAAACTACCTCCGCTAGTAACAGGAACCATGTCCTCATTCCCTTTACCGCATGTTCCACCATCGAGTTCCAATGGATCACGGCTAATCGCATCAATATTTTGTAGTAATTCTAATACTGGACCACTTAAAGCAATAGCTTTTAGAATTTTTGTTTTCACACCGTTCTCGATCAAATATCCCTTCTTTGAAGTACATTGGCAACCTCCACCGATAGGATCTTCCATTCCGAAATAACCATGCTGTAGAATTACACCATTTTTAATTTCTGAGATCATTTCTTCTAATGAATAATCTCCTGACTCAAAATATGTGTTAGTCATCCTGGGGTGAACAGGATGAGCATAACTCTCTCTCCTTCCATTACCTTTAGGAATTTTATTTAATGCTGAAGCCGTTCTTCTATCATAAATAAAATTTTTTAAAATTCCTCGTTCAACTAGTGCATTTTTCCCTGCTCGAATACCTTCATCATCAAAAAAAAATGACCCTAATTTATTTTCTATAGTGGGGGAATCAATAATTGTACAGATGTCAGAGGCTACCTTCAAATTAAGTTTATCTTTTAAATAGCTTCTTTCTCGTAATATTTGATCAGCTTCAAGACCATGTCCAAAACTTTCGTGAGCGATTAATCCAGACATACTAGGATCTAAAATAAGGGGATATTTTCCTGATGGTGGTAATGTAGATTTTAGCATTTCCAATGAATTTTGAACAATTGATTCTAACTTATTATCTTCAATATCATCAAAGATTTCATAACCAATCTCGCCACCTGCGATGTAATAATCAAAATCTACTACGGACCCTTCTTTTGCAATGGGAAATATGAAAATTCTGGTTCTTGGAATTACTTGTCGTAGTTGACATCCTTCATTATTAAAAAATATCCGTTCTGTAATTGTTTCTAGGTATCTAATCTGCGCGTTTATAATTCTTTCGTCACTACTCATTATGTAGTCATAGATATATCTAACCTTATCAATTTTATCATCAATTGGTATTTTGGAAGGATCTATTTTTGGTATTATTTCTTGATTCATCATCCAACCATCAAACTCAGAAATATCTTTGCCGTGATTGGTAGTTCTAGGAATTTTTTCCCCTATTTTCTTAAGAGATGAGAGGTCTTCAAATGTTATTTCTTTCCATTTTCCTAAGTAAGTGCGAGCCACAATTCCCGATTTTTTAGTATTAACAGATATATCTTCAGAGGAACGAGTCTTACTGATCAGAGTTGAGGAAGTTGAATCATATAATATATCAAAGTATTGATCACTTCGCTTATAACTATTTGAAATCTCTTCAAAAGCAGTAAAGATCTCTTCAAACGATTTTTCAGTCATATTTTTTCAAGTCAATGCAACAGTTTTATTAATATCTAGTTCCTAATTAGATTAAGTTATATCATCTTCCGTTATTGTTCCTAAGATTTTATTCAATATCAAGTATTTCTTTTATGAACTTTTTCTTTTCTTCCAGATTGGCTTGACGCGAAATCATAATTCTCTGCGTCATAGGGCTTCCTGCTCCATGCATGGATTCCGTCCGATAGCTTACCGAAGCAACTCCCATCGTCAAATTTTCAATGAAACGCAGAACTTTATATCGATCATCAGGGCCTATTCCTTCACATGTGGAAAGATATTTGTTCATTAAGGGC
Source organism: Promethearchaeota archaeon (assembly GCA_030603385.1). Taxonomy (GTDB): domain Archaea; phylum Asgardarchaeota; class Lokiarchaeia; order Sigyniarchaeales; family SOKP01; genus Loki-b32. The sequence continues at coordinate 143,439 of JAUVXW010000006.1, forward strand.
CCAATTTCCTCAGACTTGAAATCTGCTTCAGAAGGAAGTGTACATATTAATCCCCCGGCGAGATCTTCAGCTAATCTCCCTATTTCATAGGGAAATCGAGTAACATTTTGTTTACATACATTTGCAAGTAACATATCCATTTCATAATTTCCAGCTTCTCTTTGAAAACCTAAAGAACTACATGCAATCCCACAGCTATACAGGGTTTCATTTAGATGCACCATCTCAACAAGTTTATCTCGAATGTGAGAAGCTTTTTCAGTTCCGTTATATTCTGATATTAAAGCTGCTGCCCCAATAAGTACATCTCCAACTCCAACTTTACACCCGCCATATGATTGTCTATGAAAACCAGCAAATCTATTAACTAATTCTCCTGAGAATTCAATTTCACCCTTCATAAAGATTTGATCTTTTGGAACAAACACATTATCAAAGATTACAAATATCTCTTGACCTCCATATTTAAAGTTACCAATATCTAATTTTCCTTTTTCCATTTTTCTAGTATCGCATGATTGCCTTCCATATACTAAAGTGATTCCTTTAGCATTAGTATCTATTCCGAAACTAACAGCGTATTCTTCTTCTCCAGGACGTATAGTAAGAGTAGGCATAATAATGGCTCTATGAGAGTTTAAAAATCCAGTTTGATGAACTTTTGCACCTCGAACGACAATACCGTCATCATTCTCTTCCACAATATGCAAATATGTATCTGGATCTGATTGTTGATTTGGCCTTTTACTTCGATCTCCTTTTGCATCTGTCATAGCTCCATCAACCATTAAATCTTGATTTTGTGCTTCAATCCAATAATTTTTGAATCGGTTATGATAATCTGTTCCATATTTTTCATCCATTTCGAAAGTTACACTATATAATGCATTGGCTGTGTCAAAGCCAACACATCTCTGAAAACAACACGCAGTTTTTTGCCCAAGTAATCTTTGCATTTGTACTTTTCTGATTAAATCATCTATAGATTGATGGATGTGAGTGAATCTATTTATTAATTCGCCTGTCCAATGGGAAGTTGCTGTCATGATATCTTTATATTCATCTATTTGCGCCAATTCATAGATTTTCATTACGGTGTTAATTGATGGCTTAATAATTGGGTGATTCCAGAACTCTTCCACCTTTTCGCCAAACATATACAAATTTACGGGTCTTTTAATACTTTCCAAATATTCTTCTGGTGTTTTTAATGGCATAATTATTATCTGTTCCAAATATATCTAGTTAGATTAAAAACTGATAATTTAGTATTATAAAAATCTAAGTTTTTAATATTTAATTATAATGAAGCATAACTTAGTGGAGGAATCTTTAGTTATAAATGAACTATTCTTCTTGTAGCGATTCTTCCTCATTGCTTTTTTTGAGGTTAGCAGTTTGAGAATATCCTTGAGGTTGTTCTTCTAAATAGCTTATTCTTTTTTCTAATATAGTCATTGTCTCTATAATATTATTCATTATTTTATTTGTCTCTCTAATTTCAAAGTGGAGGTCCCCGAGTTGATTCAGAATAAATGTCATAACCTTAGATTCCTTAACTGGTTCGATTAACCAATTGATTATATTTTGTATAAATTTTTGATTGTCTAAAGAATTTGAACCAATGTTTGAATCAGAGGTAAAAATATCAATGTCTCCAATCGCTATAACTTTACCTTGTCCAAATTCAGAATATGCTGCGATAATTTGCTTTTCCTCTTCACCATCTTTTATCCATTGCTCAGTGGAACTATCAAATATTTCTGGCCAAGTCTCTTCACTAGATTGCAATAATGGTTTAGCATCTTTACTCAAGAAAAGTGAACACGTTCCTCCTATTTTTATCTCCCTAATGTGTTTTGTTAATTGATGCTTTAAAAAATTTTGGATGTGTAAAATACTAGTGCAATTTTGATTAGCCTTGTTTACTTCTTTAAGGAGATTTTTTTCGAATTTAATTCCAAATTTTCCAGAAATATCATTTATATTGGTTTTTTGAAGGTAGTCAGAGCCATATTCGCTTAATAATAACAGTCTCCCTCCAGATCTGACAAAATCTACAATTATTTTGACCTCTGGGGTTGAAAAGAAATCATCAATAGGATTTCCAATAACTAAAAGATCCACACCTCTTACCATTTCTTTTGTAAGATGTTCACTTTCGTTTTTTTTAATGTTTATATCTAATCTCCTTAATAGATTTGAAAATTCAGAGAATTCTTTATCTTCTATATTCAACATTTCATTATGAGCGACATCAAATAAAATCGTTTTTTTCAGCATCTTTTCGGCGTCTTTAAAGAAATAATCTCTCTAAAGGAGGGGATTTGTTAATTATTAATAGTATGTTAAAATAAGATTATGTCTCTAATGAAAATTCAAATATAAAAATCATTACATATCTGTTTCTCCATACCAAAAATTTTTTAAACTGTTTATAATACTCTTTTTTGGATTAGATTAAGTGATACAATTATAAAAAAATGTCAAATGGAAAATGATTTATGAGTGATAATATCGCCGTAATCGGATTATCATGGGGCGACGAGGGGAAAGGTAAATTTGTTGATTATTTAGCACAGAAAGCAGATATTGTTGTTAGATATAACGGTGGGAATAATGCAGGTCATACAATTGAGGCTAATGGAATTAAATATAAATTCAAGCTCATCCCCAGTGGAGCTCCATTAGAAAAGGAATGTATTATAGCGAATGGTTGTGTTGTCGATCCAAAGGTATTACTCGAAGAAATAGACAATTTGAAAAAACTTGATAAAAAGATAAATCTAAAATTAAGTTCAACAGCACATGTAATATTTCCGTTCCATCGGGTTTTAGACGGCTTAGAAGAAGAGTTAAAAGGTAAGTATAGTGCAGGTACAACCAAAAGAGGTATTGGTCCTACATATTCAGATAAAGCTGCTCGTTGGGGTTTAAGGATTTTTGATTTAATAAATCCTGAAATATTAAAACCAAAATTAGAGAAACTATATCACATTAAAAAGAATTTAATTCGAGTGTATGATCCAACCTGGGATGTTGACATTGACTCCATCTTTGAAGAGTATAAGTCATATGGCGAACAATTAAAACCCTATGTAATTGACACAGCTTATTACTTAAATAAAGTTCTCGATTCTGGAAAAAAAGTTGTTTTTGAAGCCGCTCAAGGCAATCTATTAGGTATAGACCATGGTTGTTATCCGTATGGTACATCATCAAACCCTAATGCTCTTGGAATTACTGCTGGTACAGGAATCCCACCTAAAAAAATTGGTAAAGTAATTGGAATTGTAAAAGCGTATACGTCAAGAGTAGGTAATGGATTCTTCCCTACAGAATTGTTTAATAATACCTCTGAAAAAATTCGAGAGCAAGGCAATGAATATGGGACAGTTACAGGAAGATCTAGAAGGGTTGGTTGGATAGATCTTTTTAACATTAAATATGGGATAATGATCAATGGAATAGACAAAATTGTCATTACTCTTTTGGATGCTTTACAAGAAATAAATCCAATAAAAATGTGTACTGCATATGAATTAGATGGAAAAATTCTCGAAAGCTGGCCGATCCAACATGAAATAATTGAAAAATGTAAACCAATTTATAGAACTTTCGAAGGATGGGAAGAACTAACACGAGATAAGTGGTTAGAAATTGCTCTGAAAGGTTATGATTCCTTACCAGACACAATGAAAGTGTATATTCAAGCGATTAAAGACGAACTACAAACAGATATAGCTATGATTTCGATTGGTCCTGATAGAACTGAAACTATAGTTTTAGATGAAAATATCTTTTAAGTAATGATTTTTTATTTTTTTTATTTTTTTCTAATGAAAGAAGTATTAAAAATTGGGGTTTTCAGCCATTTTTAATTCAAATTGCTTACCGCAATAAAAACAAAAAGCGATTCCTCTTGAGATTAGAAGGGATTCCATTGAATCTGTTATTTTTTGTCCACATTCAGTACAGTAGTAAGGAATTCTTATTTCATTTCTTTCGATTAAATTTGAAGCTTGTTGAGGAGGAATTGTTGGAGATTCAGGAGTTTGTGGTATTAATTCTTCCTGTTTCTTTGGTTTCCCCGAAATAGCATAGGATAATATTTCAAATAATTTATATAGACCAAGGAAAATACCCTTAAAAAGATAATATAATCCTTTAAATAAGTAATATAATAAATATGCAACACCCTTCAAAATATAATAAACTAGAACAACAGCAAGTATAGAAAGTGCTATAATCGTAATGATAAATAAAGTTTGGATAAGTAACGGTAATTCTAAAAACCATCCAAGGGGGTCTTCCCATATATAATCCCAACCAGTTTGAAATCTGCTCCAATCAATATTCATATTTATTCTCAAATTAAAATAACATTTATACTATTAAAAAAAAAATGGAGTCCAGTTTTTATTAACTAAATATATTGAAAAGTAATTGGGGAATTCTTCTTATTTAAAGCATACTAACCCAAAACGGTAAACATAATTTATTGGTGGCCATTCTAAATTAAGATTTAGATTTCTGACAGTTTTAGTAACATCTATGCCAACAGCTTCCATAGAATATCGTTTTTTATCAGGGTATCGACAAGGATCACCATCATCATAAGTACATCCCTTATCCATTTTATTAAAACAAACTCGGCAAAATCCATCCCATAAAATAAGCTTTTGTTCATATTCATTTCGATAATTTTCAAGAAATATATATATCTCTTTCTCTAGTTTGTTCCTTGAGAAATTGCCCATTAAAAGCATATTCTTTATTTTTTTTTCATTTAATTCAGGATTTTTAGCTTTTTTTTTCTTGATATATTGAATAACATCAAGTTCATAATAAATGAGATAAAACTTATTAAAATTTGATACTGATTCTTCTAAATATGGTGCTTCAGGAGGACATGCCCATGAATGCCCATAACTAGGACACTTAAAATTAGGACTTACACAATATGTTTGAACTTTCGGATCAAATATTATATCTCCTAATTTAATTTCAAGAAATGGCAAGAGAAGTTTTAATTGACGTATTTAAAGTGTTAAAATTGTAATTATGTAATATTTTTTTCGATTTTAATCTACAACTCTTAATTGCTAAAGTAAAAATACAATTTTTTTTAAGAAATAAATGATAAATGTGATTATTAAATTAATTCTTAATGTGAGTGAAATGAAATTTAAACTCAAGACAAATAAAAGAAGTCAATTATTAGATGCTTCGAGTCAATTCAATTTGGAAGTTTTAGAAGGATCGCTTTTACTCCACGACTGTATTAATGATCTTGTGAATGGCAAGATTAATAAAAAGAAATTAGATAAAGTAATAGAATGCGAGCATAAAGCTGATCGTGTTAAGGAAAAATATATTGATATTCTTTATAAAGATAAAAAGGCTCTACCTTTTTTAGTTGAAGATCGTTATCGATTAATTAAATATTTGGATGACTTATCAGATAATTCGGAAGAATTAGCAAGGGGGATTAAAGTATTTCCTTTTGAACTCTTTGATGACATAAAAAAGGATATGCAAGATATAAACGACTTGTACCAACAAACAATCGATACTCTTGTGGACATGGTAAACTTAATGGAGACAGATTTTAAGACTGCTTATCAGAAAAGTTTCCATATTGAAACTCTAAAGCGAAATACTCGTGATGCAAAATACAACATTTTGGGTTTAATATATCAAAAGCCAGAAGAAAAATCCTTAAGAGTATACCTAACATCGAAAATATGCATAAAATTATTTGATATGATTGTACGAGCT
>JAUVXW010000010.1 GCA_030603385.1 Promethearchaeota archaeon
TCGATTATAGCTCTTATATTTCCTGCTAAATCATTTTCTTCCAATCCAAACCTATACACTTTAGGCTCTAGAACCAATGGCACTATTTCGGGATAAAAATAAGGTAAAATTATTTTACCGTAATTACCCGGAGGTATTGTGTTTAAAATCTCTGAAAACTGAGCCCAACTTAGACTGAATTTTTCCCTAATTTTTTCTCTCGCCAATGAGCCATTTTTATAACATATCAAACTCATGTAATCTCCTGTTGGAGCACCAAAAACATGCCCTTCTCCATTTAAATCTAGTAAAAGTCTTTTCAAATAGCCAAAATATGTATCGCTTGTTCCTAAACTAATAGCAACTTTACCTTTTCCAATGATTCCAGTGCCTATTAAACTATTTGGATTATCTCCAGACCATGCGACTAGAAGTGTTTCCGGATTAAACCCATATTTCTCAATAAAGTAAGTTGAAATTTTACCAATAACATCATATGAGTTAGAAAGGCTAGGAAGTTTTTCTTTTAACGAGGGTGCTGTAGCTTTTAATGCCCTATTATCCCATTGTTTAGTTTCAATATTCATTAAATTCATCCCTGATCCATCACCGTGATCTATAGGAGCATTTTTTCCCAGTAAAATTGAAGCCAAATAAGAACTTACTAAATGTATTATTGAGGTTTTTTTATATTCTTCAGTATGTTCTTGATAAAATTTACGTATTTGTGGACCTGAAAAACGCTCAAATGTATTTGATCCAGTTAGTTTTATAGTCTCTCTCATACCGCCCAATGTATTGCGAATTTCTTCACATTGTTTTGAAGCGCTTGAATCCATCCATATTGGAGATGATTTACGTGTAAAACAATCATTAATTTGATCAACGATAAATTCATTAGGGCTTAGGTTTTGAAGTTTTTTCTCGAATTTATCGTTTAAATACACAGTACCATGTTGTTGTCCGGAACCAGAAATTGCTTTTATCTCTTGTAATTGGATTTCTTTTTTCTTCATTATTCCAAAGAGAATATCTAATGCTTCAACCCACATTAAAGGATATGAATGTATTACTTTATTATCGTTAGATATTATAATGCCATTTTTCGTATGATAATGAGGTAAATCTCTATCGTAATTAATACTGTGTCTATAGATGATCTTCTTAGAATTAAAATTTATTATAAAAGCAGTTAAACTCTGCGTTGAGCAATCCAATCCGAGAAAATAATCGAACATGATTTTTCTATGTTTTTAATATTAATGAATCTTTTTATAATATTTTTTACCAAGATTTCTGAAAAATTTAAAACAAGCTAAATTATAAATCTACATAAAAAACGAATTATCTCGAAAAACTTTTTTAATCCGGAATTAATAATTCCGATAAATCTTTACCTATCAATTCTCTTCCTTTTTTGCTTGTAACTGAAGCTGCTATCTCAAACCTATACCCCTCAATAGCTTCAGCATACATAGTTAAGCGTCTAACGAAATAATTTATTGCTTCTTCAAAATCTTCTGGTTTTGCTTCAAATATACCTGAACCCTTTAATCCACTTTTAGTTGCCCATGTTTCCCATGCTATTGCTGGTTTTATTACAGGAGGAAATGGAAATACCTGCTCAACTTCAAGATATTTTTTCCCCACAGCATCACTTTTTTCGACAGGATACCATACATTGATTAAAATTCTTATCATTGTTTTACTAATCTTTTTACTTTGTAATTGAAAAATAGAAAATGGGGAACCTTATAAATTTTGTTTGAAGCTTTAGATTATTTAAAAATCTAATTTTGTTTAGGCTATAAAGATTTAACGAATTTTTCAATTCTGTCCATGGCCTCTTTAAGTTTCTCCATTTCTGTTGCATATGAAATTCTAATCATATGATCTGAAAATGTCCCAAAAATCGAACCGGGTACTATTGCAACAGCATGTTCTTTCATAATATCTCTTGAAAATCTTACTCCAGTTATATTAAACTTCTTAGTTGAGGGCATAATATAAAAAGCTCCAAGAGGTTTGACAATATCAAACCCGATTTCTTGTAATCTATTATAAACAAATAATCGTCTTTTTTCAAAACTTTCCCAAATCTTATCAAAAAACTTAATATCCATCTTTAAAGCTTCAATAAAGCCATATTGAGCTGCATGATTAGTACCAGCAACCGTATATTGATGATATTTTTCCATAAGATCAATTAATTCTTTAGAAGCAACAACATAACCTAGTCTAAATCCTGTAGCTGAAAACAATTTTGACATAGCATTTACAGTTATTGTACGTTCGAACATTTCATTTAAAGATGCCGGACTTGTATGTTTTAAATCTTCATATATGTAATTTTCGTATACTTCATCCGAAATCAGATATAAATCGTTTTTTATTGCTATATCAACAATTTCTTTTAATTCTTTTAATCTTAAGGCATAACCGGTAGGGTTGTTTGGAGAACTGATAAGAATTGCTTTAGTTTTATCTGTAATTGAATTTTTAATCCCCTCAATATTGGTGCTGAAATCATCTTTTCTTTCAACTTCTATCACTTTTACTCCAAAAAATAGGGCACAATAGAAATAAGATACAAAATTTGGAGAAGAAATGATTAATTCGTCGCCAGGATTAAAAATTGAAGCATATGCTAGAGTAATCGCTTGACTTCCCCCATTTGAAACTATGATATTTTCGTTCCAATTAGATTTAATATTATTTACTTTGATCAATTTATGTTCTAATTGCTGCAATAGCTCGGGCACTCCTCTTGTAGGAGCATACATTGTAATATTCTTCTTTAAAGCATTAATATTTCCTTGTATAACAGGTTTTGGTGTTTGAAAATCTGGTTGACCAATCCCTAAACTTATTACATCGGTACGCCCCAAAGCAAGATCAAACAATTCTCGAATAGCTGATTTAGGAGCCTTTGATACTCTATGAGACACTTCTTTCATAACAAATACTCTTTATAAATAATTCTGAAATAATTTAGATCTAAATATAATAATACAAAAAAGAGTCTTTTCAAATTATTAAAATTTTTTAAACATTTACCCCGTGATTACTTAAAATCTGTTTCACTAAGAGCAAAAAGGCTTCCTCTATATTTTCTCCTAATTTTGCACTAGTTTCGATAAAATGACTAGCTTTAATTTTTTCTGCTAAATCCTTTCCTTTTTCAGTAGGAACAACTCTATCATTTGTTAAATCAATTTTATTTCCTATTAAAACATAAACTCCTTCTTTTCGAATATATTTCTTAAAATCCCGCAACCATCTAGATTTTATATTATCAAATGTATTATAGCGAGTAACGTCATAGACAAGTAGAGCGCCTTCACATCCTTGAAAGTACATTGAGCGAATCACGTTATATTTCTCTTGTCCGGCTAAATCCCACATTATTAGTCGTACTTTAGTACTTTCCTCTATGTTAACATCTTTTCTTATAATATTTGCGCCTAGTGTTGGCTTATAATCATCTTGAAAGCTGTCCTCACAAAACCGGTTAAGAAGTGAGGTTTTGCCAACGGCAGCTTCACCCAAAACCGTGATTTTAAATACAAATTCTCGAATTTCCTTAGTTTCTTCCATATTCATTTTGCATTTAATATATTATCTTTAGTATATTTAAGACTATCAACAAATCTTGATCTTAAATGTTCGCTTAAGTGGATTTATTTATATTAATTTGTATTTTAACTTCCAACTATTTAATATTTTCCTCATTTAATTATAACAAAAAATTTAACTAGGTCTTTATAATATTTCAGATCTTACATTGGTACTTTTATTACTTTTAATACTTTTTTTCCATTTTTAATTTTAGAATAAAAGTATTGTGATTTGGATCATCTAAGTCTTCTTTATCTCCAAAATGAGTTATTCTGTATTCTGAGGGGAGTGACTTTTCTAAAGAATTTACTAAAAATCCTTTGAACATATCACATGGTACTCCAATTTCAGAGCAAAAAATACATTTTTGAACCAATACAACAATAAGGTCTTTGTCACTTTTTATAATTTCAACTTTCCAATCAGTAATTATAATTGAATTTATTTCTGAGATAATTTCCTCGAAGTTTTTTCCATAGGGAAACAAATAAAAGGAGAATTTCTTCCCAATTTCAAAAAGAAGCATAGAAGAATCATATAATAAACAATTTTGAGCAGCAATAATTTTTTTAAAAGAGAAAAAATCTAAATAGCGATTTTGATCTTTATCTCTTATGTTTTTTAAATGGAGCATTTCGGCTTCTTTCAAAATGGATTTCATTCCATCATAATCAAGTATATCGTGATAAGCCTGAAGAAGCGCGGTTACAACTTTATACTTTACTTCTCCTTTATAATCTCCAATCATCTTTTCTTAAATTTTATAAATTTTATTTTAAAAATTGATAATATCTATAGATCATATATTTTTAGTTGAATTTAATATTAATACCAAAATTGCTTAATGCTTGAGCTACCAATCTTCTAAATGCTATTTCAACATTATTGCCAAATTTTGCACTTGTCTCAATAAAATCGCTTGTTTGAATTTCTTCAGCTAAACTTTGACCCTTTTCTGTAGATACTGTATGTGATTCTTTTAAATCAACTTTATTTCCAATTAAAATATAAACTCCATCTGAGCGTGCAAATTTTCTGAAATCTTCGAGCCATTTTGATTGAATTCGATCAAAGGTAGCAGGTCTAGTAATATCATATACAAGAAGGCTTCCAACACATCCTTCAAAAAACATCTTTCGGGTTAAATCGTATTTATCTTGACCAGCAATATCCCAAATAGCAAGTTGAATTTCATATTCTTCGATTTTCAACTTCTTCATTACTATATTAACTCCTAAAGTCGGTTGATAGTTCTCTTTAAAACCTTCTTCAGTATAACGGTTTATCAAGGAAGTTTTACCTACGGCTGGATCTCCGAGTAAAGCCAATTTCATTATGATTTTCTTATCAGTCATTTTATACCATCTAATTTCTAGATATCTAGCAAGGATAAATCAAATCGAGGATCAATTACCCGATTTAGCTTTTTATCAATTTCAAAGATGTACACCTCACCTGTTATTGAGACTATACTTGGTTGAAATAAATGACCTCCAAATATATTATAGTCTTTAGTTCCTATAGAAATATGAAGGTGAACTATTGGTTCTCCATCTTTAAATGATATATTACCCATACATGAAACTAATTCAACATACTCATCAAATGTCTTTTTCAAATATTCTTTTGAATCAATGTCTAAATATCCTAAAGTGTATTTCTTCAAAGCTCCTATACAATTAATTAAACCCGATTTGAGATTATGGATTTTTATCATTTGGATTATTGAATCAATTAAATCTTCATCTGGCTCAACTTTACCAACTATTACCCGTTTAATATTAGTTTGGATACTTTTCAAGTTTATTCATCTATATGAGTTATTTATACATATCTGATAGATTCAGATTTTTTATATTTGAGCTAAAAAGGTAATTGTTATTCTTTGGTATAAAACAACCATAATTAAAATACCATCACATTTTTAAAATTAATTAACCTTATTTATAATATAAACGTGGATGTGGATGTTATGAATAAAAACACTAATTTCTTGAAATCAATACAAAATATGATTATTATCACATCCCAAATTATTATTAGTTAAATTCTTTTCTTTATAAAGCGAATTTTAATAACTCTTACTCCACATCCTGCTTCATAAACAAAGAGAATGGTAATTTAAATCCTAAAATTTCGAATAAATATTTTTTTTTATTAATTAGTTTAATGAACGAAAAAGTTACAAATATGGTGTAAAATATGTCGTATAATGAAAAAGAAATAGAACTCATCCAATTTTGGAAGGATAATAAAATTTTTGAAAAAAGTGTTGAGCAAAGACCTGAGAAAAATCCATATATATTCTATGATGGTCCCCCGTTTGCAACAGGATTACCGCATTACGGTCATATATTAAGTTTTGTTTCCAAAGATGTATTTCCAAGATACTGGACGATGAGAGGGTACCGTTGTGAGAGAAAGTGGGGTTGGGATTGTCATGGTCTTCCAATAGAAAGCATTTGTGAAAAAGCTCTAAATTTAAAGCGAAAGAATGAAATATATGAGATGGGTATATCAAATTTCAATGAATTTTGTCGATCAAAAGTACTATGGTACACTAATGAATGGAAAAATACTGTTGAACGAATGGGTAAATGGATAGAGTTTGATAATTCCTATAAAACCATGGATAATACATATATGGAAACTGTGTGGTATATTTTTAAGAAAATCTATAATGAAGGATTTGTATATAAGGGTAAAAAAGTATTGTTTTATTGTCCTCGGTGTGAAACTCCACTTTCTAATTTCGAAATTTCTATGGATAACAGCTATAAGGATATTACTGAAGAATCTATAACAGCAAAATTTAAGTTGAAAGAAGAACCAAGAACATTTCTTCTAGCTTGGACTACAACACCCTGGACTTTAATAGGAAATGTGGCTTTAGCCATAAATAGTGAACTGAAATATGTTAAAATAAAAGTTGATGATGAATTTTTAATTTTGATTAAAAACAAATTGGATATTATCAAAGATGAATATGAAATCATTGAAGAATTTAAGGGAAAAGAGCTAATAAATAAAAATTATGACCCCTTATATCAGATCTCCTCCAATAGCAACGGAAATGGTCATATTGTTATTGATGGTGGTGAGGATGTACTATCTGATGAAGGAACAGGAATTATACATCTAGCAATATACGGAGAATTTGATTATGAGATGATAAAAAAGTATGATTTGCCCATAATTCAACATATTGATGAACATGGTGAGTTGACAAGTGGTCCGAAAGATTGGATTGGGATGTGGTTTAAAGATGTAGACGAAGAAGTCTTGGAGGACTTGAAACAGAGGAATCTTTTATTCAATTCGGAAGATTACACACATTCTTATCCATTTTGTTATAGATGTGATACCCCATTAATTTACAACGCTCTTGATGCGTGGTTTATAAATATTCAACGAATAAAACCGCGACTCCTGGAAACCATTGAAAAAATCAAGTGGTATCCTAAAGCGATTTCTAACAGATATCAAAACATAGTTGAAACGGCTCCTGACTGGTGTATTTCTAGAAATCGGTTTTGGGCTACGGCTATACCAATTTGGTTGTGTGAGGAATGTAACGAAATTAAAGTGATTGGTTCTATTAAAGAATTACAAGAGAACGCGGTCGAAGAAGTTCCTGACAATTTAGATCTACACAGACATATAGTTGATGAGATACATATTAGATGCCCAAGTTGTAAAAAAGTCATGAATCGTATCTCCGAAGTATTTGATTGCTGGTTGGAATCAGGATCAATGCCATATGCCGCAAAACATTATCCATTTGAAAATGTGGAATGGTTTAAAACCAATTTTCCTAGCGATTTTGTTTCAGAATATATTGGACAGGTTAGAGCATGGTTCTACTATATGCATGTAATTTCAATCCTTTTATTTAACGAAATTCCTTTTAAAAATGTCGTTGTAAATGGCAATATCCTCGCTGAGGACGGAACTAAAATGTCAAAGTCAAAGAGAAATTTCCCAGATCCGAATCTAATTGTTGAAAAATATGGGGCTGATGCTTTAAGGATCTATCTTTTATCTTCGCAGTTAATGAGGGCTCAGGACTTAAACTTTAAAGAAGAGATAGTTAAGCAAGTTTATCGAAGATTTAATTTATTGTTAATAAATGTACTAAAATTCTATTCAATGATTGAAAACAACGATCTGGCTATTAATCTAACCAGTTCAGATAATATCTTAGATAAATGGATTATTAGTATGCTTAATGTCCTAATTCGTGATGTTACTCAACGAATGGATGACTACGATACTTCAGAAGCAAGTAGGTTATTCTTTAATTTTATCGAAGATCTCTCTACCTGGTATATTAAAAACAGCAGAGATCGGTTTAAAAGTGAGAATGAAAATATAAAACTATCCGCGATGAATACATTATCGTATATACTTTCTAATCTATCAAAACTCCTAGCTCCTCTTACTCCATTTATTTCTGAGATGATCTACCAAAAAATGAAAAAAGAAGGAATAGTTCATTTAAATTCTGTCCATTTGGAACCTTGGCCCGTATTTAATGAAAAATTGATTAATCTTAAAATACATGAGAAAATGGTACTAACAAGAGAAATTGTAAAGAAATCATTAGAATTAAGAGAAAATTCTAAAATTCCTGTTAGGCAGATTCTACAGAAAATAATATTAAAGGGAGGAAGTCTTAAAAATGAGTATTTAGATGTGATTGCAAGAGCTATTAATGTGAGAAATGTTATAATTGAAACGGGAGAAGAAAAGGAGCTCTTAGTTGATTTAGATACAGAAATTACATCAGAATTAAAGCTTGAAGGTATTGCGAGAAATCTAATTAGGCATTTGAATAATTATAGAAAAAAATTGAATCTATCAACAAAAAATAGAATTGATCTCTACATAACAACAAATAATAAAGAAGTCATAGAAGCACTTGAAACGCACGAGGAAAGAATTAAAAAATTGATACAGGCAGATAACATTATTAGAAATGTTGAAGATAAGATGAAAGGGAAAAAATTCAAAATAGACAACAACATAATTGAAGCATATATAGAGGTAAAAAATTAGTTTCTTTATTTTTCAATATCAAAATAAAATTACAACTCCGTAAAATTATTATATTTTTTTATGCTTTTCTTAGTTATGCTCAAAATCTATAATACAATGACAAGAGAGAAAGAAGTTTTTACACCTCTCGAAGAAGGTCATGTGAAGATCTACACTTGTGGGCAAACGGTTTACGAAAAGTGCCACATTGGCAATGCAAGAACTTACAGTGCATGGGATGTAGTAATTCGTTATTTGAGGTATAAGGGATATAAAGTACTTCATGTACAAAATTTTACAGATGTAGGTCACTTAACTGATGATGCAGATCAAGGAGAAGATAAGATTGAAAAAAGAGCTCGTGAGGAAAAAATTAATCCTTGGGAGTTAGTGGAAAGAGAGATTGAAGAATACTGGCACGTTATTGATGATTTGAATATTAATAGACCAAATATTTCTCCAAGAGCAACCTCGCTTATACCTGAGATGATTATCCTAATTAAAATTCTTTTAGATAAAGGATATGCTTATGAAGTGCAAGGAAATGTTTACTATGATATTACCAAATTCAAGGAGTATGGGAAGCTTGCTAGATTAAAACTTGATGAAGAACAAGCAAAAGCCCGAGTTGCCCAAGACCCTCTAAAGAAAAACTATTTTGATTTTGCTCTGTGGTTGAATGCGAGAAAAGGCGATCAGGTTCATATAATGCGATGGAACTCTCCATGGGGTGAAGGTTACCCTGGTTGGCATCTTGAATGTTCTATTATGGCTATGAAATATTTAGGAGAAACTATAGATATCCATGGCGGTGGAATTGATCATATTCCTACCCATCACCCAAATGAGATCGCTCAAGCTGAAGCTGCAACAGGTAAACAGTTTGTTCGCAATTGGATGCACGCTGAATTTATAACTTTAAATGGTAAAAAAATGAGTAAAAGCCTTGGAAATTATTTAACTGCCCGTGAACTAATTGATGAACACGGAGGGTTAGTCGTACGCATGGGGTTGGTATCTGGTCATTATAGATCAACTGTTGACTGGAATCCAGATGTTTTAGCAAATGCAAAGAAGAATATTGAAAGAATTCAAAATAGTCTAAGTTTAATAAAAGACTCACCTGGGGGCACTAAGACTAATCTAAATCAAGCTACAGAAGAGGTAAAACAATCATTTGAAGAAGCTATGGATGATGATTTCAACATTCCAAAAGCGCTTGCTGCAATTCACGAATTTATTCGACAAATTAACTCATCACTAGATAATAAAAAAGAAATTCTCAATAGAGCAGGTGAAACACTTACTGAATTGCTGGGAGTTTTAGGACTTGATTTCACTAAAAGGAAAGGAATGGACGATGCAAAAATAAATGAACTAATGGAACTCATAATTACTATTAGAGAAAATGCAAGAAAGGGAAAGAACTATGAATTGAGTGATCAAATTAGAGAAAAATTGCGAGCTGTAGGCATTCAAATAGAGGATGCTGAAAATGGACCACGTTGGAAAATGATTTAGATATAACAAGTTTATACATTTGTATAGAACAGATTTATATCACTACTCTTTAGAAAGTATTTAAATTTAATTTTAAAACATTAATAAGAAAAAGAAAGTTATATTTTTATTAATTTAAATATCGAAAATTGAATTAAAATAATTGAATTTAACTTAGGTTGAAAATAAATGGAATTAAGTTCTATGACCGTTTGTATAACGGGTGCTGCAAGTGGCATTGGGCATGCATTGAGCTTAGGATTTCTTGAAGATGGTGCTAAAGTTGTAGCTGTGGACATTAATAGTGAGGGGCTAGAACCTCTTGAAAATAAAGGTGCGATAACTAAAATTGTCGATGTTACCGAGTTTAAACAAGTAAATTCAATGGTTCAAACAGCTATTGATGAAACAGGACGTCTAGATGTGTTATTTAATAATGCAGGCATTAGTTTAGTAAGAAACGTTCACAATTTCAAGGATGATAATTTTGAAAAAGTAATTCGAGTAAATCTCTTTGGTTCTGTATATGGTATACGCGCTGCTATTCCTGTCATGAGGTCTCAGAACTTTGGACGTATAATAAACCTTCTGTCCCGAAGTGCTGAAACAGGAACCAATAGTATGACACCCTATGCTTCCTCTAAAGCAGCTCTTTGGGTAATTACGAGAATGACGGCAGTCGAAAATATAGATTATGATATTTTAGTTAATGGTATGATTCCTGGACCCTCAAAAACAGGGATGAATCCACGAGGACAAGATCCTAACCTTGTTTATCCTTCTGCACGATGGATGGCAACACTACCTTCAGGGGGACCCTCTGGAAAAGTCTTCTGGAACAAAAAAGAATATGTAATGTTTAAAGAAGGAAATAATACTTTTGCTTTCTATAAAACTGACTGGAAAAATGCGAAATATACGCCATTAGATTTGAAGGAGAGATGATATTGTATGGGTATCGAAAAGTTTTCTTTAGGAAATATTCAGATCGAAGCTATCGTTAATGGATCAGGTGAAACTATAGTTTTACTGCCTGGTTTAGGAGGAGAAGCTTCATCGTTTGATGATTTTACTCCTCTTCTTAACAATGCAGGATATAGGACAGCAACTATTAACCTACGGGGAATTGCTGGAAGTAAAGGACCGTTAGAAAATCTTACTTTACATAATCTTGCGAATGACGTAGCTGGTGTAATAGAACTACTCGAAGAAATCCCTATTCATATATTGGGTTGGGCATTTGGAAATCGTGTCGCTCGATGTCTGGCTGAAAATCACCCAAATCTCGTTAAAAGTGTTATCTTGCTAGCTGCAGGAGGTAAAGTTCCACCGGATCCAGAAGTCCTAAAGAATCTTTCAAAACTATACAACCCTAATTTTTCTGGTGAGGAAAGATTAGAAGCTGCGAAACTATCGCTTTTCTCGCCCTTTACAGATTCAGAAACCGTATCTAAATCAATGAGACGCGGTAGAAGTTGGCCAAAAGCAACTGCTGCTCATTCAAAAGCAAATCAAATCACACCAATCATGGAATGGTGGAATGGTGGACAAGCTCCTATGCTAGTCATTCAGGGTCTAGATGACCGCATCGCTCTTCCCAAAAATGGTGAGATCTTGAAAAAAGATTTTGGAGAAAGAGTACAATTAGTAAATATCGAAAAAGCAGGTCATCATATGCACACCGAACAACCAAAATTGATAACTGAAAAAATAATATCTTTTCTTTCAAGTATTAAATAAAAACCATTAAGATCAAGTTATTCAATTTCCATGTAGTTGAAAGAGAAAAGAAATGAATCTACCGAAACAAATACATATCTTATTTTTTCTTTAACTAAAGAAGATTAAGCACTAGGTCGGTGGAACGCATTCATGGCACAGAATGGTATCAAAATATAAATTAAAAGAAAATTAAAAGAAAAGAAATTACTCTTGGAATTTTACTAAAAGCTCCTCGATTTCCGCTTGAATTTCTTCTGGTTTTCTTGCCGTTTTGCCAGCTATCGCGAGTTTCCGCTCTATGATTGGTCTGTGAAGTGTGTTCATAGCACAGAATGGAATTTCAGCGACTTTACTAGGATCGTCAGGATCTATTACGCCATAATGGACGAGACACCTGCATACTCTTTCGAGGTCGAAGTTGTAAGCATCTTGAAAATGCATACTACTTATCATTAAATTACGGTCGTTGAAGAATTTCCCCGCAGATTTTAAGTTTGGAGCCATAACTAAACGAGCAAAAGCTTGATATGTTTTACTTGTAAGAATTTTGCCAGGATCCTTGATATAACGTGCTGCTCCGGCAAAATAATATGCTTTAATAGCTTGCCGGTATCCTAGGCTGGTTATATCATCAACAAAGTTTCCAATTTTGGAAGCAAGCTGCCCAAAATCACCTAGGTTGATACCTTTCAATAATCCAGTAGGTTTTGGGACTTCTTGTTTTTCAACCATATCCCAAACTCGATTAGACCATCGCATCAATCCTTCAGCGTCAAAAAAGTTTTCGATGGGCTCCCACTCATCCTTATCATTAATCACGCATATGGTAGCGAAGCCACAATCAGCGTGGCTGGTCATACTGAAGGGTGGCATATCGTCAAACCAAGCTAGCAATTTTGTAAACTTCGCTGTGTATGCAATAGGGTAAAACTTGGTAACTGAACCATTTGTATATTTATTAATTGCGTCTTTTAAATCAGAAGTAGTATATCTAATATCCATTAATTCTTCGAAGCTAATACGTCCAGTTAATGAAACTGGTTGGAAGATAATACCTGATACGACATCACAATTATTTTTTGCAAAATCCAAAATGTTTCCAATTTCATGATCATTTACCCCTTTAGCGATAACTGGGACTAACATAATGCCATAAAATCCAACCTTTCGAGAATTTTCAATAACTCTCTTTTTAAGAGGCCATAAGTTAACTCCTCTGATCTTTTTCCATGCTTCTGGGTCATCAGTAGCATCGAATTGCAGGTACATCGCATCCATTCCAGCATCCACGCATTTTTTCATAAATTCTGGTGATTTCGCAAATCGAACACCGTTGGTGGTTACTAAGATTTCTGTAAAACCCAATTCATGTCCTTTACGAATAATTTCTGGTAGATCATCTCTAACTGTAGGTTCTCCTCCAGATAGCTGGAGTAAAACCGCAGGAATAGGTTCCATAGATCTGAAATGTTCCATAATTCGGACGAGTTCTTCGAATGTAGGTTCTACTACATAACCTTTTGCGCTTGCATTGGCAAAACAAATAGGACAAGCCAGATTACAGCGATTTGTGATATCAATTAAACAAATATTTGGAGCGCTTTTATGATTGGAGCATAAACCACAGTCATATGGACACCCCTTATTTATTTCTTTAATTCCAGAGGAAGTATATTCGGGTTGAGTAGAATTATTTACAGTAGAACCAATATCGTCTGTAATAGTCTGTTGCCATTTGTAATCGTCAGGGTTAATTGACAGTTTGTCTTTAAATTCCCCATGATCTTTGCAGTTCTTAACCATCATTACCCAGTTGGTTTCAGGATCAACAATTATTTCAGCTGGAACATGTTTCATACATTCTGGGCAAAGAGATATCGTAGTTCGTATTATTTCGTACTTACTTTTTTCCTTTTTAGTACTTTGAGTCTCAAGTTCTGTCATATGAATCAATAATATATTATATTATTTAATTAAACTAGTATTTTAATAAATATTGAAATCTTTTAAACTTAATAATATCTATAGTATTATCATTAATATTATTAAAAAAGCTTCAAATTCTTAATAAAATTTAAGGTCTGTACATGAATTTTTGTTTATGATTAGATGCTTATAAATTAAATCGATGATCTTAATAAGTATTCATTTAAATTGAAGAAGAATGATAGTTAATAGTATTAATTGTATAATGAATTATTTCAGTTTAAAGATTGAAAAGTGGTGACTTGAATTCATGTCGAGTAAAAGAAAAGAACAAACCGTAGGACGACCAGAACCAGAATTTAAATTTACTATTGTTACAGTAATCTGGATTGTTATTGGATTTATTTCTTCTTGGATAAACATGATAGTTATTTTAGATTCTATGGAGATTTGGTCATACTTATCAATAATTTTCGCAACAATTATCCCGGGAGTAATTATTGGTTTAAAAGATAGATACTGGGGTTATGGTTATATGCTTGGGTTTTCGATTGCTGGTATTCCTTTTTTAATCATAGTTGATCTCTTTATCGGAGGCTATGTATTTGCCACCACATTATTTATTTTTATCATAATAATGCTAATTTTTTGGTTAGGTTGGAGATCTATTGGTGCAATTAAACAGGTAGAAGGATAAGAAAGAATTCCTTTCTTTAATTTTATATTAAAATTAAGTGTTTGCATTTTACACAAAGTTTTGCTTCATCCTTTGCTTTTTCAGCACATTTCATGCAATATTTTGTTTTACAGCCAGGACAAGTATAAATTTCACCTTGAATATCACCCTTATGCAGAATACAGAAGTTTTCATTAATTTTGATTGAGGGTGGGAGAACTGGAGGTGGAGGAAGGGGTGTTTTTTTATTATTCATTAAATCACGAGTTGAGTATTTTTCAAGTTATGATTATTGATAGATAATAACAAAAAATAAGGTGTTTATTAAAGAAACAATAAAACTATGATAGGGAAGGGACATCTTCAATATGTACGCTTATTACGTTCGAAACCGCCATGAATTTATTTTGAATATCATCGACGGATAAATCCCCTGAATCAATTCTATCTCCGATTAAATAAGTCTCATAAAAACATTTCTCCATTTCGTAGCAGAGACCAGTGGTATGCAATATTTCATTACTTAAATTAAGCTCATTTAATACATTTGATATCCCTTTCACGAGATCGGGGGAGAATTCTTTTAATTTTATAAGAATTTTTTTAATGTTTTTTTTCTGTGTTGGAAAGCAACTAATTTTAACCACATCTTCCCTTGAGATAAAAATTAGCAAATAATAAGGAGAATCTAAAATTTCTGCTTTAATTTCAGAGGGAAAAATCGGGTTGTTATTTAATTCATTATTATTCAAAATTATACCTACTGAAATCTTATTTTTTTGTACTGCCTTGTTGGTTTCCATAATAATCAAAAACTTTAGGGTAATTAAGGGTTATATTTCAGAAAACTATATAAATTTTTATGATTTTTTTGGTTTTTTTTTTTAGGTATTTTTCAAGTAATATGAAGATATTATTTGTATTTTATATCTAAGTTAATTTTTGGTTATTTGATATTTCCTTCTAATAAAATGCATTCATAAGGTTTTTAATTCGAGTTTTTAACATGTCTTTCCATAACAAAATAAATAGAAATTATGGTTTTAGTTCAGAAAAAATTAATTCTCAAGAAAATCTCTTTCATGCTATCTACTTCTTGGATTATGAAACAGGTGCTCTGCTGGTTAGTAATAGGTTTTCTAATAACTTGAGTTTTTTAAAAGATGATTTAATTTGTAGCTTTTTAAACGCAATAAATTTGTTCATTAATGAATTGAAAGAAGGAGGGAATGAAGAACTACAAGAAATTAATTTTAGGGATACCAGAATATTATATGAAAGGGAAGGCCGTTTATTAGTAATAGCAATTACTAAAAAGAATGATCTTCAAATGGAAAGAGGCCTTATTAGAGAAATACTTGAAGATTTCTATTATCGGTTCAAGAATTATATTAATAATTTCAACGGTTCAATATCTCCTGCCATAATAGAATATAAAAAAAGACTAGAATGCATGAATTTAAACTCAGTATTCAAATTCAATACAAGATTTTAAACTCTAAATTTTGAGATTAGTTTTCTTCGTCATCTTTTTTAAACTTTTCAACTTCGGTTTCGAATTTTTCAACAATATCTTTCGCATCATGTTTTATCTCTATTTGTTTCTCTACGACCTCTTTTTGTTCTTCAATTTCTTTTGCTCTTTTTTCAATTGTGCTATAGATTTTTTCAGCAGTGCTAGATATGTCAGGATGTAGCTCCTTTAATTGGGCAGCGGTATCTTTCTGACGATCTATCATGAATGCTTTTTCTTCAATAGATTTTTCTATTTTTTCTGCTGTTCCCTGTATGTCAGTATGTATTCCTACTCGTTTAGCAAGACTTTCTTTTTGTCTATCCACCATAAATGCCTTTTCTTCGATTGTTTTACTTATCGCTCCAGCAGATTTTTCTGTGTCTGATTGAACATCGATATGTTTATCCCTTTCACGGGCTATCATGAAGGCTTTTTGTCCAACCGATTTCTCTATTTTTTCTGCCGTTTCTTCTATATTTGGATGAATGTCCAGACGTTTTTCTTCTAATTCTTTTTTCCTTTCCACCATAAATGCCTTTTCTTCGATTGTTTTACTTATCGCTCCAGCAGATTTTTCTATGTCTGATTGAACATCGATACGTTTATCCCTTTCACGGGCTATCATGAAGGCTTTTTGTCCAACCGATTTCTCTATTTTTTCTGCCGTTTCTTCTATATTTGGATGAATGTCCAGACGTTTTTCATCTAATTCTTTTTTCCTTTCCATCATAAACGCTTTTTCACCGACAGACTTCTCAATCTTTTCTGCTGTATCATCTATATTAGGATGGATTCCTGCTCGTAGAGCGAGATCTTCTTTTTTCCGATCTATCATGAATGCTTTTTCAGAAACAGACCCCTCGATAGCTTCACTAACTTTATCAATATCGGGATGCAATTCTTTTAGTTGAGCTACACTTTCTTTTTGTCTATCTATCATGAAAGCCTTTTCAGAAACTGACTTCTCAATCTTTTCTGCTGTTTCCTCTATGTTAGGATGAAAACTCATACGTTGTTCATCTATTTCTCTTTGTTTCTCAATTCTAAAAGCTTTCTCAGATATAGTATCTTTGATAGATTCTGCCACTTTGTCCTTATCTGGATTTAATTCTTTCAATTGAGCTGTAGTTTCTTTATGACGATCAATCATAAATGCTTTTTCATCTATTAAATCCGAAATTAGTTTGGTGCTTTCCTCAAAAGCTTGTTTCCTTTCATCTTCAGTAATTTTTAGGTAAGACTCTCTTTCTTCTTTTTCTTTTTCATAGAGGTCATCTACCATTTTTTTATCTGCTTCAATTTCTTCCTTAGTTGGAGGTTTTTCATTCTCACTCAATATACTCACTTTCTAAAGTTTAAGAAACATTTTCTAATATAATAGTAGAATTGGTATTTAATTTTTTTTAGATTTGAATATGGAAAAAATTTTCAATTAACCAATAAATAACAATATTCAATCCTTATTATTCAATCTTATTAGGATTATTTAATAGGTATTGGTTCGAATGAATCATCTGAAATATGTTCCATTAAGCTTAGCATTGTTAGCTTCATATTGAGCATTTCTACTGCTTCCATATGTAATTTCTTGGATTTTTCTGAAGTTTTCGATAAGTTATATTTAACAAAGATTTTATCTAACTCCTCTGATAAATCCTTTTGAAGTTGTTCTTGTCTCTCTAACTTGATCTCTTGGCCTTTAAGCCAATTGTCTATTTCACTTTTAATTTGAATTTCAGTACCATTAATCAGATTGTAACTAACTTCAACTTCTTTAATATTATTTAAATTAGAGATGTAGCTTTGGTCTTGATACATTGGCTTAATTAATAATCCTAAATTCATGATTAAGGGTTGAATTTCGAGTTTTTCCAATGAATCTGTTAGATATTCTAATACTTGATTTTCCTGAGTAATTTTTGAATAGTGAATATGTTCTTGAACAAAGTGCATTATTGCGTTTTTTACTAATAATTCCTCGAAATCATAAACCGAATCTGGTTTAATTTCAAGAGTCTTAGTAATACATGTATAAAGAGAATTCATGAATGGCTTAATATCTTTAAACATTGTAAATTTAGTAATAAAGTGTAGAATATCGCCGATAATTTCTAGTTTATTCTCATCGGGTTCAGTATTAAAATGGCGATTAATATATTGTTCTAAATCGAAACTTTCATCTGAGATTGATAAAAGTTGCTTTATCTCAGAATAAACAGAACTTAAGTTCACAATAATTTTATTTGTTAATATTCTTTATAAAAATTTCTAATTTTATGAAAAAAGTAAAGGATTAGATTTTAAAAAGCGGTTGTGATTAAAGCTTTAGTACCATGCTTTTGTGCTTCTTGGATTATTTCCATTAATTCATCAAATGAAAAGGGTATTAAATCTAAGGCACTCATACCTGACAGCTTCAGAATCGCGGTAACTGTGTCTGCTAAGTTATTACAATCCCCTGAGAAAAACACATTCCTTCTACCAAATTCCTTTCTTATTTGTTTGCCAACTTCATCGATGGCGCAATATCCTGCTATGAGTCCTCTGGTATAATCCTCGTCTTTTAATTGCTCAACGAGATTTTCATCATGACCTTTTCCCATTATTAAAAACCAACCACCCTTAAACTTATCTTTATAATCATTAGCGAAAACTTGCAATGCTGCTAGTGGATTATTCTGGCAACCCTCTCTGCATAAAAGTTTTTTACCTTTAACGATTTTAATATCATCAGGGAATTCTTGCAATAGATCCCATTCATATCTCTCCTTATATTCTTCTAAGTCTTTACCGATTACAGTAATCTTCTTTAAATCTCCCTCTCCTAAACCTCTTTCATATGCAATTTTTAAATGAGGAATCTCATCTAAGGATAAACCAAAAATTCTTGCACCTACAGTGTCTACCGCTAATGTATCTTTTCCGCCAATCAAAATATTAAATTGCTTTACAAGTCGATCTTCCCATGCTGTCGGGGGATAATGACCATGAATTGTTCCTTCAAGTCCGTCTATGATTGTAATATCGGGTTTAATTATTTCATATAAATCGACTAATTTCGAATGTAAATTAAAATTATGATCTTTTCCTCGATCTGCATGTTGAGGGTATCCCCATTGGTTTTTCATACCTAGTGTCACTCCTGTCATTGAATGAGTTTTTAGTTTTGGTATATTGATATAGGTTACTGCGTCTCGATTTTCGATAATTTTAACTATTGTTGATGGCAACCGGAAAGTCTTTAAATTGTATCCATTGGGATCTTCTTCTACTGAAGGTTTCCCAGTGAATTCAAAAGTGGTTGTATCTTCCTCATCTAAATATAAAATTTCTGCTCCTAATTTCTCACATATTTCCTTATAACCAGTAATAGTAAAAACAATCCTCGTTAAATTTGCTTGAGTGGAATTCTCCATAACATATACTTTTGCATTGATCGATTGTAGATACTTGATTACAGCTTCTAGTACTTCG
Source organism: Promethearchaeota archaeon (assembly GCA_030603385.1). Lineage (GTDB taxonomy): Archaea > Asgardarchaeota > Lokiarchaeia > Sigyniarchaeales > SOKP01 > Loki-b32. The sequence continues at coordinate 19,449 of JAUVXW010000010.1, forward strand.
GGAGAAGTAAAAGTGTGTTTCTTAAAGTCAATTCCATTAACTTTAATATATACCTCATTTGAACTTTTAAGAATTGGAATCTTTGATTTCTCTAAGTATGAAAACATCTTTATAACTGCTTGATCTATTGATTCTGAAGTATCAGTAATATAAACCTCTGTCATATAATAACACCATTTTTAATTAATTATTATAAGCAAGGACAGATTATAACACTTTTTTATGAAAAAGTTTTTTAAATATATATTATTAACAAATATATATCAATATATGAGATATTCTAGAAATTAAGGGAAAGGTCATGGCAGAGAAAATAGCTGAAAAATTCGAAACTGCCATGAAAACCGGATTTATCAGCGCTCTAATATTAATTGTCCTCGAAAAAAATCCTTCTTACGGTTATAAGATCGGTAAAGAAATAGAGAAACGAACCCTAGGGATATGGGATCCTCCATCATCAACCATGTATACTGTACTGAAAGGTATGACGGATAAAGGTTTGATTACATATACAGAGGAACAAGTAGAGGGGAGAAACAGGAAAATTTATCAGGTTACACCTAAAGGTAACGTAACATTAAAATTAATGCTCGAAAAACAAAATATTATTGAGGAATCAATTGAAACTTTAAAAATTGCGATGCTCGGTAACGAAAAAGGTGAAATCCCAAAAGGATTTCATAAACATGGTCCTTTTAATATTATTCTTGACAGATTAGATGAAAAATCTGATGAAGAGAAATTGGAATTTTTGAAACTTCAAAAAATGAGAATTTCTCAAGATATAATAAGATTAAATACCAGATTAAAAAAAATTGAAGATTCTATTATACAATTAAGAGAAAAGTTAAAGATTAAATAAATAAAAAGAGAGGTTATATTTTTGAATTCTTTTCGGATGATTTTTAAATATTGGTTGAAATCGAGGAAGTTTTTCATTCTCGAATTTACATATTTAGTGGTTTCAACAGTTTTTTACATGCTCATACCCATTTTTATTGGGAGGATGGTTGGGGGATTTCAATCAAGCGCACCTGTCAGAGCGTTTATAATTAATTTTAGTATGATTTTATTATTTGCTTCCTTGCGGTACATCTCAAACAGAGCGGCAAGACTTAGAGGAGCGGAAGTTTCTTCTAGAGCTGTTTATCATCTTCGTACAGATATAAGTAATGCTATTTACCGACAGTCTTTTTCTTATTTTGATAAAACTGAGACAGGACAACTAATATCTAGAGCCACAAGCGACATAGAAGAAACTCAAATGATTTTTGGGATGGGATTAACTTTAGGAATTCAATCCACACTTCAAATAGGAGGTGTTATTATTGGATTTTTATTTTTTAGTGTCCCATTATCCTTAATATTAATACCCTCAATAGGTTCTTCACTTCTTCTCTCATACTATATTGCAAAGAAGTTGAAGCCCATTTTTTTAGACACAAGGGAAAGTTTTGGTGATTTAACAAATACAATACGAGAGAATATTGTTGGTGCTCAGGTGGTACGCATGTTTAGTACTCAAAATAAGGAACGACAAAAATTTTTGACAAACAATAAAAGGTTTTATGATGCTAGTGTTTCCTCAGTGAAATACAATTCCCTATACTTACCCGCAATTTACATAATTATGGGTGTTATGACCATAAGTAATCTAGTAATCGGTGGTATTCGGTTTATTGAAGATCCAACGGTGTTTGGAACTATTATTACGCTTCAAGCCTATATAACTGCTCTTGGTTTTCCATTAATGATGTTTGGTCATATAATGTTATCTTATATTCAAGCAGATGCGGCACTCACTCGTGTCAGAGAGGTCTTGGAATCAACTCCAGATATAAATGACCTTCCTGACGCTATTCCAATTGGAGATGATGTATCCTTGAACGGGGATATTATATTCGACAATGTATCTTTTGGATATACACCAGATCATAGAACCTTAAAAAATGTGTCGTTTAATGTACCTGGTGGGAAAACTATAGCAATATTGGGAACAACAGGATCAGGAAAATCTACAATTATCAACTTAATACCACGTTTTTACGAAGTTAATGAAGGTAGTATAAAAATTGATAACAGAGACATTCGTGAATACATAGTAAAGGATCTGCGTAAAAATATAGGTATTGTATCTCAAGAAACCTATCTTTTCAATAAAAGTATAGCAAAAAATATTGCCTATGGGAAAGATGATGCATCTGACGAAGAAATAATAGAAGCATCAAAAATTGCTAATCTACATGATTTTATTGTAACTTTACCTAAAGGTTACGATTCTATTGTAGGGGAAAGGGGAACAAGACTATCAGGAGGTCAAAAGCAACGCTTATCAATAGCGCGTGCTTTGTTAATAAAACCAAAAATCTTAATTCTTGATGATTCTACAAGCTCTGTTGATGTTGAGACTGAATATCAGATTCAAAAGGAATTATTAAGAATTATGAAAGATACTACCACGATTATAATCACTCAGCGAATTTCTACAATTCGTGGAGCTGATTATATATTAATTTTAGACAAGGGAAGAGTTGTCGGATTTGGAGATCATGATGAATTAATTGAATCAAACGTTTTATATAAACAAATTTACCAAACACTTTACATAAAACAAAAATCAAAAATTCAAGCAGATGAGGAAACCAATTAAGGAGGGAAAAAATTGGAAAATAATAACAAACAAGAAAAAGAAGAGGAAGAACAACAAGAAATTATCCAACCAAGTGCAGGTGGTGGCCATAAATTTATGATGGATTTTGAATCATCAGAATTAGAACATTCACGAAGAGAATTATGGAGATGGCTATTTTCCTATTTAAAACCATTTCGAGGGAAATTTTCTCTTTATCTTATCTTTTTACTAATGGGTACGATAATAACTGCAGCTACACCATTGATTACAGCTAGCATTATTGATAAAGGGATCATTACTGGAAATATTCAATTCATCTTAATGATGAGTGTCACATACTTTTCCTTATTATTATTTATGGCAATTACAACTTTCTTCTCACAATATGGCATGGGAAAGATGTCTCAAAGAATAACTTATGATATACGAAATGATCTTTTCTATAAACTACAAGACATGTCTCTAGCTTATTTTGACCAAAGATCCTCAGGGGATATTATGTCTATAACAACTAATGATGTTACTTTACTTAACCAATTAGTGGGAGGTCAATTTGTTGGAATAATAACAAGTATTGTTTCAATTGCTATTACTGTGCTTTTTATGTTTTTCCTCAACCCATTCTTAGCTTTAATTAGTTTGCCTGTTTTCCCCATATTCCTCCTTTTAATATTTTTTTTTAGAAAAATGGCAATTGGATTTTTTAAGGAATCCAGGAAGACAATTGGAAAAGTTACATCCTCTATACAGGAAAATATTGCCGGAGCAAAAGTAGTCCAAGCTTATGGCCAAGAAAAAAAAGCATCTTCGGAATTTGATAAAGCAAATAAAGCAAACTATAATGCAATGATGAAAATACGGAGATACATGGCAACAATATTTCCATTAATAAACTTAATAACTACAGCCCTTACCGCGTGTATTTTATTAGCTGGTGGCTTTGTAATGCTAGGTAATGTTTCAATTTTCGGTAAAACGGTTACAGTAGGTATATTAAGTGCATATATTGGGATTTTAGGCCAATTCTTCAAACCTTTTATGATGTTAATGCAAATTCAACAAGTAATAAACTCCGCAATGGCATCAAGCGATCGTATCTATTCTTTATTAGAAGAAAAAGTTGAAATTCCAGATGATGAAAATCCATTACAATTTAATGAAGTAAAAGGCACGATAGAATTCGAAAATGCGAGTTTCGGATATGTTTTAAATAATGAAACTGTTAACAAAAGTGAGGAATCAAAAAAACCAATGATGTCTGGCCATGCAAGCATGGAACAACATCCGATGATGAAACGAGCCTTGGAATTTATAAATACTTTTCCTGAACCTTATTCATCATTTATTATGAAGAACATGATGCAAATGCCACCAGATTTAACACGAAAACTGATGTTTAGCTTAATGAGTTCAAAGCCAGAAGAAATTCCAGATAAAATTGACATTTTCCTTGGGGAGTTTAAATATGCTGTACCTAATACTGAATATGCTAAGATGCATCCTGAATATAAAACTTCCTTTCAACATGAAGAGAGTCTACCAATGAGAGAAGAAATGAAAAAACCTTCATTTTCTTTTGAGAGTATGATCCCCCCAGAAGCCATATCCATGATGGTTAAGTTTTTGGAAAGATCACTTGGTTCTAAAACGGGTATACAACAAAGCAGTGGGATGGGTGGAGAAGCAGGAGGAATGATGGGCGGTAGGATGAGTCAAATGACACCTCAGTCTATACTCCAAATGCTTGCAACCATAACAATTCCTCCAGAAGTGTATGAGGGAATTCCAAAAATTGTTAAAGATGCTATTATTGAACAGAAAACACTCATCCAACATAAGCAATCTACGGGATATGTTTTAAAAGATCTTTCAATTAATATACCCGCAGGAATTACGGTGGCTATTGTTGGGAAGACTGGGGCTGGTAAGACAACATTAATTAAATTAATTGCTCGATTTTACGATACTAATAATGGAAATGTACTGATTGATAATATTAATATTAAAAATGTTCGTAAGAAGGATTTAAGAGATTTAATTGGGATTGTTCCCCAAGACGCCTTTCTTTTTACAGGTTCTATTAAGGATAGTCTTCTCTATGCCTTTGATAACCCAACTGAGGCAGAAGAAGAAAAAATGATCGAAGTGTCAAAATTCTTAGGATTGCATAATTTTATAGAAACTCTACATAAGAAATATGATACAAAGTTAAAAGAAAATGCATCTAATATCTCAATTGGTCAAAGACAATTAATTGCTTTTGCTCGAGCATTGATTACCGATCCTAAAATCCTAATATTGGATGAAGCTACATCCTCTGTTGACCCCTATACTGAAACCTTGATTCAAGATGCTTTAAACAAAGCGCGTGAAGGAAGAACAACAATTATTATAGCTCATCGACTTTCAACTATAAAGAATGCTAATCTCATACTAGTTCTGGATTCTAATAAGAAAGGTATAGTAGAACAAGGAAAGCATGAGAGTTTGTTAGCATTGAATGGAAAATATAAGCGGCTATTAGAAATGCAACACCGTGATATTGACGTAGAGAATTGATATAATTTTACTACTTATTTTCAAATCTTTACACTAAATTTTTTCAAAAACCTAAATTATAATCTAATTTTAATTATAGTATTAAATGATTTGTTAGGTGAAAGATTAATTCCGTATTTCGATTATTCTGGAAAAAAGATTTTTTATCAAGTCAAAGATAATAATTCTCAAAATGCACTCATTTTTTTTCATGGATCTGGGGGGAATTCAAATATTTGGAAGGAACAATTTAATCTAAATATTGATTATAACATCTATGCTCTTGATTTACCCTCTCACAATAATTCTGATGAGTTTTTAGAACACTCTCTTGAATTATATGTAGATGTAGTTAGAATGTTTATAGAAACTTTAGATCTAAAAAAGGTTATTTTAGGTGGTCATTCCTTAGGGGGAGCAGTAATACAATCATACTATTTTAAGTATCAAAGCGATATCATCGCATTAATTTTAATTGGAACTGGAGGGAGATTGCGAGTTATGCCCTCAATCTTAGAAACTGTGAAAAATAACTTTCAAATGTTTATAGATGGTATGGATGATGATCTTAAAAAGGTATATTTGAAAACAGCCCCGAACGTTATATATGATGATTTTAAAATTTGTGATGGATTTGATACACTTGATAAGACTGCCTTAATCAATATCCCTTGTTTAATATTAGTTGGTAAAGAAGATATTATGACTCCTGTAAAATATTCCGAATTTTTTCACAAAAAGATTAACATCTCTGAACTTGTAATAATTGAGAAGGCAGGGCATTTGGTAATGTTAGAACAGCCAAAAAAAATGAATCATGCAATAGAAAATTTTATTAATAATTATTTTTAAACCTTGAATAGATGCCAAGAGAATATACTTATGGTCCTTTTCAATCAAGACGATTAGGTCTATCCTTAGGAATAAATGTATTACCTAATTATAAATTATGCACTTTTAATTGTGTATATTGCGAAATCGGTATTACTGACAAGGATGGTTTGGTATCTCCTGAGTTTAGAGTCAAATTACCTCCTTCTGCTAGTTTTAGAAAAGAACTAATTTCAATCTTAACTCATGTCCCTCATTTGGATTCAATTACCTTTGGTTACAATGGTGAGCCGACTCTAAATGAAAACCTATTGGATTTCCTAAAAATAGCTATAGATGTAAGGAAAAAACTTAATTGGACCAAACAAAAACCTAAACTCACTCTTTTTACTAATTCTAGTACGCTCCATTTCGATGAAATTAGAGAGAGAGTTAAACAATTTGAGTTTGTATTGGCTAAATTGGATGTGGCTACTAATGAAGATTTCAAAAGATCAAATCGTCCTCATATTAATTCACCAGATATCGAAGCTGTTATAGATTCACTCGTGAAATTACGACATGAAATGCCTGAAAACCATGAACTAGCAATTCAAACCTTAGTTTTTAATTCATACAAAGATGATTTTATACCAAATAATAATCTAAAGAACTTAAATAAGTTGGGACATGCTATAAAACGAATCAAACCAAATTTTGTACAAATTTATTCAATAGCGAGAATTCCAGCAGAATATTTTGTATATGCAATAGATGATAAAAGAAAAAGTGAAATAGTTAATTATATTGAAGAAGTTGTCCAAGATAATGATGTTCAAATCAATTTCTATTAAATAATTTACAAATATTTTAATATTGCTTTAATGAGAATTTATTATTATTCAAGATTAATTCATCAATTATTTTTAATTTGTATTTGGTGAGGAAAATAAAAGAGGAATATATTGCTGGAGTTGATATCGGGGGTACTTGGATTCGAGTTGCTATATGTACTATAGATCTAAAAGAAGAGAATATTAAGATAGAAAAATCTCGAACGTTAAAAGAAACTAAGTTTTCAATTGGTAATTCTATTTGCGAAATTTTATCAGAATTATTAAAGGAAAATCAAGTAAGGAAGGAGCACCTTATTGGAATAGGTATAGCTTCAGCTGGTCCTTTAAATATAGATACAGGAATAGTTTTTAATAACGCAAATCTTGGATTTAGAGTAATTCCTTTAAAAGAACCAATAGTAGAAAGGTTTCCTGGAATACCATTATATTTTATAAATGACTGTATTGGTGCTGTGTTAGGTGTGCATTATTTCGAAGCAGATGATGAGGAAAAAGATAATTTAGTATATATTACAATTTCAACAGGAATAGGTGGCGGCGCTATTTGCAATGGGCATTTATTATTAGGAAAAGAAGGTAACGCGGCGGAAATAGGTCACGGATTAGTTGAGCCAAGGAGTACCGTTAAATGTAATTGTGGAGCATATGGGTGTTGGGAAGCATATAGTTCTGGAACAGGCGTACAATCAAGAACCATAGATGCATTAAATGAAGGGAAATGTAATGCAGAAATATTATTGGAAATAGTAGAGAAAGATATATCTAAAATTACTGCTAAAGAAATCTTCCGAGCTGCAAGAGAAGGTGATGTTTTGTCCAGTAAAATAGTTGATGATTGTGTTTTTTATACAAAAGTAGGAGTAGGATTAGTAAATAATTATTATGATTGTTCATCAATTTACTTTGGGGGAGCAATGATGAAAGATAAGGATCAGATAATTCCTCAATTAATTGAACAATTTGAAAAAGATTCTCTTAAATTTACAATTAATCACCCTCCAAAAATTAAATTAACAAAATACGAGGATGAAATTGGTTTAAGGGGAGCATTAACACTTGTAAAATACAAAATAGAGAAAAATCAGGTAGTCACTTAAGAATAAATTAATAATTAAGAGAAACAAATGGGAAGGGAAAATTTAATCTTTACTTTGAGTGGAATACGAGGCATTACTGGCAAAGATTTTAATTTTAATATTATAAAGAAAATCGCAATCGCTTATGGTTTATGGCTTAATGGTAAAGATAAAAAAGTTATAATAGGTAAAGATACTCGGCCAAGTGGAAATAAGATTGAAAAAGCTGTTATCGAGGGGTTAATTGGAACAGGTATTAAGGTAATTAATCTTGGAATATGTCCCTCACCTATAATTATTTATGCTAAAAAAAAGTACGACGTACCAGGAGGCATTATAATTACTGGTTCTCATAATCCTCAGGAGTGGAATGGTTTAAAACTGCTTTCAACAAAAAATTTCCTTGATAAATCTGATTTAGAGCAAATATCAAATAAATTAAACAAAATTGATCTAGATTCTTATCCGATAGAAAAGTCAATGATACACAAACATATTGAAATTTTGAATCCAATTCCAGATTATATTCAAGGTCTATATAAATATATTGACTATAAAAGAGTTAAAAAAAGAAATAATCTTCGAGTAGTAGTTGATACTGGAGCAGGAGCAGGAAAATTCGCTACACCTCAAATTCTTAAAGGAATGGGATGTGAGGTAAAATTACTTAACAACAATTTGCTAGTTAATGATATATTTCCTAGAGAAATTGAACCTATAGAGAAGAATCTTAGAGATTTGAGAATGGAAGTATGGCAGGGTAAATATGATATAGGGTTTGCCCATGATTCTGATGCAGATAGATTAGCTATAATTGGTGAAAATGGAATTTGTTATCCTGAAGACATTGGGTTAGCTCTGATTACTGAATATTATTTAAAGAATAATTATAATCCAGAAATAGAAATAATTATTGTTACAAATTTAGCTTCTTCTTTAAGATTTGAAGCGATCGCTGAAAAATATAATGCTAAAGTAATTAGAACTCCTGTAGGAGAGAGATTTTTAACAGATAAAATAGATTCTTTGATTGTAAAAGAGGCTACAAAATCTAGAAAGCGCTTAGTTTTTGGGGGAGAGGGTTCATGTGGAGGTTTTATTTCCCCTTATTTCAACAATACTCGAGATGGAATTTTTGCAGCTGCTAAGATTATAGAAATTTTGGTAAGTACTGAAAGAAAAATCTCAGATTTGGTTTCTAATCTCCCTAGATTTTATTCAAATAGAGAAAAGATTAATATTAAAAGTAAGGATATTAAACTGATTATTGAACTAGTAAAAAAAGAGTTAAGTGAAGAGGGAGAAGAAGTAAATCAAATTGATCTTGATCTCCGATTTGGTAAAGGCAAAGAATGGTTTGTTTTAATTCACCCTTCAAACACAGAACCAATAATTAGAGTTATCAGTGAGGCAAAAAGAGAATCTTTAGCAAGAGTCTATTGTGAAGCCACAGCTGAACTCATAAGGTTAATCATTTCAAGGATGTAATATTTTAATAGTTCTTTAAATCTAAGTTGTTTTTTCAATACCCATTATTTTCCCATTCTTCATAGCAACATTGATATCTTTAACACTAAGAGAACCAAATCATGATTTAGTGAAAAAGAAAACTGATAATTATTTAACTGTAATAAAATCCGGATTTAAAGAGCTCAGGAGAAACAATATACTAAGAATATTAGCTTTTGAGATGATAATAACCGAATCTATGGTATTCTTCTTAATATGGACATATCAGATATATCTAGATGCATTGAATTTTCAGTTGGTTTTCTTTGGATTAGTGAGTGCATCAATGACTATTATACAAATAATCTTTAACAATCTAGTTCCAAAGATTGCCACCAGGTTAAAAAATAAGAGAGGGTTTCTGCAGGTGTATACAGTAATACCAGGAATAGGGTTTATTCTTATGGCGTTGATATTCTATATTCCAATTAGTATTCCTTTAATTCTAGCGATAATTGGCTTCGGTTTCTCACGGAGCATAATATTCGTTAAGGGAATTAACAAACAAATTAAAAAACAGAATAGAGCTACTGTTTTAAGCACAATCAACATGGCAGCAAGTCTCATCAGAACAATTCTTTACCCTTTCATTGGATACCTTGTAATGTGGAATTTAAGCACAACATTTATTCTGTTAGGTGCGGTAATAATCATCTTTGCAATACTTTCGAAAATTAAAAGTGAATATTTATAACCAAATCAATTTTTTTTATACTCTAAAATATTCAAATCTATTTGTTTAATTCTTCTAATATTAATTTAGCTAATTTTTTTCCTACAATTTGAGATATTTCTTCTTGAGTAGCTTTTTTAATATTAGCAACACTTCCAAAGTGATTAAGTAATTTATTGCGTGTAATTGGACCTACCCCTTCAATATCATCTAATATAGAGCGAGTTATACGTTTTTTCCTTTGCTTTTTATGAAGTCTGACAGCGAAGCGATGAGCCTCGTCTCTAACTCGTTGGAATAATTTTAAAAGAGGTGAATTTTTAGGAAGTATAATTGGATCTTTCTTATTGGGAATATAGATTTCCTCATATTTTTTAGCTAATCCAATTATTGGTATTTCAAGACCTAGCTCTTGTAACACAGAAACCCCTGCATTCAATTGACCTTTTCCCCCATCAACTACTATTAAATCGGGAAGCTCTAAATTTCTCTTTAAAACCATCGTATATCTTCTTTTTAACACTTCTCTAATCATTGCTACATCATCAGGTGTCGATTTGGTTCTAATTTTAAAATGTCTATAATTTTTATTATAAGGTCTTGCTTCTAAAAAATAAACCATTGAACCAGTTGCATCCTTACCTTCAATATTAGAGATATCAAAACCTTCAATAATCCGAGGTTCTTTTGGGAGGTTCAGTATTTCTTTTGCTTCTTTTAAGACTACTTCTCTGAAATCCGTCTCATCCATTCTAATATGCTCCATTTGTAATTGCTGTTGAACTATAACCCTGGCGTTTTTATTTGCAATTCTAATTAAGCTTGTTTCATAATCATCGATTGGAGCTCTAATCTGTATCTCCTTTTTTGTATCCTTTAAATAATTGATTAGAACATTAAGCTTTTCCTTTATTTCAGGAACTATTATTGCTTCAGGCAATTGTGTTTTAAAATCTTGATAATATTGTTCTAAAATTGAAGTAAAAATCTCGCCTTTTTGCCCTACTTTTTCTCTTAAATCAAAATCAAAAGATTTTTTGTTTATTATTCTACCTTCCCTAATGTGAATTATAACCATTGCCAAAAAGTTTTCCTCACTACTATATCCAATAATATCCTTATTAGATTCATAGTCTAGAAAAACATGTTGTTCATCGGTTGCATGATCAATATCATCTAGTTTATCTCTCCAAAAAGCTGCTACTTCATATTCTTGTTCTCTTACGGCTTTACTCATTTTTTCTTCAATTTCGTTTTTTAATTGACCTGTTTCTCCTTTTAAAAACAATTCGATTTTTTTAATATTATCTCGATATTCCTCTTTAGTAATTTCAGTGAAACATGGGCCCGGACAGAGTTTTAATTGGTAATATAAGCATGGTCTTCTTCTTTTTTTAATCGGTTTTTTACATGAACAATAGGGAAAAATCTTTCTTAAATCTCTTAGTATTCTAATAATCTCCTTTTTATCTGTGTATGGTCCTAAAAATAAATTTTCCTTAGAAAATTTTTCAGGATTTCTTATTACTCTTATTCGAGGAAAGTCTTCACTGTAAAAGATTCCCACCCAGGGATAAGATTTAGAATCCCTCATAATTACATTATATCGGGGAAGGTGTTTTTTAATCTGAATATGTTCTAAGAGCAGCGCTTCTTTTTCATTTTCGGTGACTATATATTCAATAGAGTTAATCTTACTTACTAATTCTTTAATTTTTTCTTCATAGTAGGGATCATTAAAACTCGTTTTTAAAAAATATTGATTGACCCTTTTTCTCAAATTGATAGCTTTGCCAATGTATATTATAGAACCCTCTTTATCTGCGAATAGATAAACTCCGGGTTCATTTGGTAAACTCTTTCTCTGCAGTTCTAAATCCTTCATATAAGGGAAAAAATTCTAGAATATCATTCTATTAAATTATCTATATTCAACAACAAGTAGAATGTACTGTTATTAAATAGTAAGAGAGGATAAATTTAATTTGTTGTTATAAAATTGAAATAATTTCCTTATAGAGCCGATATTATGCTATAATTAGATCTTAATTATAATTTTAGTATTTCCTAATTAAAAATTTATAAAAAGATAATTATACTTAATATGTAATTGTTCTTAAGGAGAAAAATTTTAATTAAAAATTATGGTAAACATTAGAATTTGTCCAAAATGTAAAGAACCATCATTAAAAAGTGCTGTTAATGTCTCGGGGTGGTTAGCACCTAACATGTTGGAATGCACTAAATGCGGTTATATCGGATATTTTTATATTGAGATTGATCCTGAGGATTTTCAATTGGATCAGGAAGATCCTACTGACGATAAATAAGAAACTGAAGAATATTAAATTTTTTAAATTATTATTTCTATAATCCTTAAAGAATAAAATAAAAAGTGCTTAAAAATGGAGCAATTATTAAAAGATGCCGAAAGAATTAAGTCTTTAGAAATTCAAGGGGCGACAAATATAGCAATTAACGCGATTCAATTTTTAAGTGATTTTGCGAAAAGATTAAAATCTGACAATCTTGAGATGTGCTTTGAAAATCTGTACAAAGCAGTAGACATCTTAATTGATACAAGACCTACAGAACCTGCTATGAAAAACGGTTTGAAATATATTATGAGTAAACTAGAAAAAGAAAAAGAAAGTTGTTATGCAGAATTTATTTCAGATGTAATAGAAAAATACAAAAACCAATATTATGATATGCTTCAAACTGCAAAAAAAAGAATTGCTATAATAGGTGCTCGACGAATTCCTGATGTTGATAAAAAATTCAATGTGATGACTCATTGTCACTCAAGTTTAGTTACAGCTATTTTCTTAAAAGCTAAAAGTCAAAATAAGAACTTCAAGGTAATTAATACAGAAACACAACCAAGATTACAAGGTAGGAAAACAGCAAACAAGTTAGTAGATGCGGGTATAGAGGTCACTCATGTTATTGATAGTGCTATGAGGTGGGCGGTAAGACATTTTGAAGTTAATTTAATTATAATTGGAGCGGATAGTATAACAAGTGAGGGAACTATAATCAATAAAATAGGCTCAAGGTTACTAGCATTAGTAGCCCATGAGGAACATGTTCCTTTTTATGTCGCTTCTCCACTATTAAAATACAATCCAGAAACAAATCTTGGAATTTTAGAAACCATCGAAATGAGAGATCCAAAGGAGGTATGGGAAAAACCTCCTAAAGGAATTGAAGTTTTAAATCCAGCTTTCGAAACTGTATCTCGACGATATATAGATGGATTAATCACTGAAGCTGGAATTTTTGCTTCGAGCCATATACCAAATTATTTTGAAAAATGGTATCCAGAAATGATATAATAATTTCTTATATACATTCAACCCCATTTTTTAAGAGCTCTAGCTAATTCAATATGATCTTTTGCATACTCTGTTAAGTTATAACCTTTCAGAACAGAGGATAATGATTGTCTTATAGCACGAGCTCCAGCTTCAGTTCCATCAGGATGACCATGACATCCTCCACCAAATTGATAAACCATATCTTTTCCTAATATTTCCATTAGTTCTGGAATATGCAGCGGACTTAAGCCCCCGGAAGCAACTGGTAATGTTGGTTTAATACTATACCAATCCTGATCAAGCATCGTTAAATTATTGCCCACAATTTTTTGTTCTGTAATAGTTTTATTGATTTCTACAACTTCTTGCCGTCCTCCTTCCATTTTTCCAACAACCGTTCCAGTATGTAATTGATCCATTCCTATTAATCTCATTAATTTAGCTAAAGCTAACATTGTCATTCCATGTTTTTTATTTCTAGTAATAGCCGCATGCATTGCCCTATGTGCATGTATCACTACGTTCTTATCATCTAGATATTCTCTAATTTCTTGGAGAGCTGAAAAACCGACAGTTAAAATATCTAACATAATATATTCTCCTCCATGTTCAATAACAAAATCAGCTCTTTTTTTCATTGTAGTTAATGGTGCTGTTATATTGGGCATATATATCTTCTTTTCTCCGGTCTCGTTTTCTATATTATCTCGAATTTTTAGAGTCTCTTTAATTCTTTTCTCGAACTTATTAAAAGACATACTTGTTAAGTTTTCATCATCTTTAACAACATCTAAACCTCCGCTCCAAGCTTGGCCACATACATTTGCATGTTCAATTTCATTCAACCCAACCTTTGGTTTAACAATTGTTCCAAGGAGAGGCCGTTTTTCTATTTTTGTTAATTTTCTAATTCCCTCAATACCAAATTTTGGTCCTTTATAGGCAGAAACTATACTTTTAGGAAAAGATATATCTAACAATCTTAGATGCTTTAGTGCTTTCATTCCAAATATATTTCCTGCTATGGCACTTAAAATTTGTGGTAAGTTATCCGCTTCAAATAGCTCCTTTGTGTAAGCAATTTTTACTACATTGTTTTCTGCATCAATGTAGAATGCTGATGGCTTAAGTCGTTTAGCAATATCTGCAGATAAAGTGGCAATTTCAGTCCATGTTCCAATTGAGCTTTCTTTAGCAATTTCTTCGCATGCCTGCTCTAAGTCTTTGCATTCAGATGATTTTTCTACATAATACATAGCGATAAGGTCATCATTATTTGGTTTATAGTCTAAATTTACATAGTTCACCAATTTATTTCACCACTACACATTTGAAATTTAATTTATTACGACAAAATCGAAATTTCTCAAAAAAAAATTAGTATAATCATTTATGGTATATATTCAGAGGAATTTTACTTATTTTTTTACCCATAAAAATTTTTTCTAAATTTAACTATAAAAATGATACAAAATCTTTAAATCTATGTGAGATTTGACTTTTTCCATAAAACCAAAAAAATCGTGAAATTCCAAATTAAGAACGGGAAATTTAAGAGTTTTGTGTTTTGGATAAAATAATTGTAGTAATAGCATTTTACTTAATTTTTAGAAAAATCTTTATTTTTTATTAAAATCATAGGTTTAGTTTTTTTAAAGTTAACTTTATTTTTTTACCCATAAAAATTTTTTCAAGACTAAAAAACATACGTTTTAAAGCTAAATTAGAACCCTTTTTTCTTTTCTTAATTTCCATATTAAAACTAAATTAAAATCATCTTAAAACCCTATTAAATTAACCTATAGTATGTGCATTATATTGGTATATCATACAATATTCCAGCTATATTATTAGTAAATCAATAGCTAATATATCTTTTATTATTTTTATCGGGATTTTATATCAATTAATTAGATTAGATTATACTAAGGTTGTAGTTAATTAAACTAAAATTGTAATTAATTAAACAAATTTGTTTATTTTCTTAAAAAAAACGTGTAGTTGATATAGTTCTTTTTAAAATAGGTTTTAGGTTAAATATAAAAAAAAAATTAAAAAAAAAATTTTAAAAAAAAAAATTAAAAATTAAGAGAAAAGGAAGTAATATAAAATGAGTAATCAGAAAAATGTATTAGAGATATTGAAAGAGAATAAGGATGGTTTAACTATTCCCGATTTAGATACTTTATATGAATCAAAATACGGAAGAAGGCTTGGACACAGCCTTTATAGTTATCTTCACCGATTAATGCATATAGAAGTAGTAGAGCAATTTATACCAAAAATAAGAACGGGGAAGCTTATTGGATATAAAGCCACCGAAAAAGCGTGGGAAGAGGAACGTAGAGAGGAAGCATTGGAGTTATTAGAAATATTTAAAAATATGACAAACAGAGGAGCTATTAAGTATTATAAAGGTAAAATAACTCAAGATGAAATAGATAAATTAGAGGGATTTTAATTGAAACTGCAATTTGTAGAAGATGAACAAAATGAAGCCTCAGAGCCTCTAATACCAAAAGAAAAAAGCACCGATTTTAAGACTATTTCAGAGCCTAAAGAAATCTTATCAGCTCACGATATTAAAGAATCACCAATCATTTCAAAACCGAATTTTGTCGGGCAAAATAATACAAAAACAAATCCAACTATTCCTAAAACTAATAATATATGTCCTAAGTGTAATAAAAGAATTAAAATAACTCAAGATAAAAGTATGAACAAGGATGAAATAATTCAATGGTTTACTACATTCATCAATAGAAATAAAGATAATTTCACATTAGATTGGCTTAGAGGGCAAAAGCTAACATTTGAGAGCATTTATGAAATGAGAAAATAATAGTATAATTTTTTTTTACCAATCTAAGCCTAATCAGCAATAATGTGGATTCATAATAACTTTAAATGTGAGAGTTGTGAATTGTAATTTTTCTTTTAGCTCAATTGATAAATTTAAACTTTTAATGACAAATAAGTATAAATATTAGTCTTAAATAATAGATTATCGACAAATAATAAAATTTAATAAATTTTTGATGAAACTAAAATGAAATCAAGTGCAAATTCAAAAATCATTATTTTAATCACTTTAGGAATCCTTTTCGCTTTCTCACCTATAATTACCACTAATCTTAGTTTAATAATGGGCAGTAGTACCAAAAGTTCGGACTATAATAAAAATCTACAAATCTCAGCAGTATCGGGAAAAATTCATATCATGAATAATTCAGGATGGGCTGCTTTTAGAAGTGATGGAAATTGTACGGGCAATGGTACTTATTCCGAACCTTATGTCATAGAAGATTTGGTAATAGATGGCGAAGGCTCGGGAAATTGTATCGAGATTGAAAATTCCGATGTGTTCTTTAAGATTGAAAATTGCACCGTCTACAATTCAGGAGATTCACCTAATGCGGGAATTCGATTATCATATGTTAACAATTCCCAATTAATTAATAACAATTGTTCATCTAATTATTATGGGATACGGTTATCTTCTAGTAAGTATAACAACATTTCGGGAAACACTGCAAGGAACAACACTTTTTGTGGAATACTGTTATCTTCTAGTAATTATAACAACATATCGGGAAATAACGCAAGTTTCAACACTTATCATGGGATATGGTTACATTATAGTCAATATAACGACATTTCGGGAAACACCGCAAATAACAACTATAGGAATGGGATATGGTTATTTGATAGTGATAATAACATCATTTCGGGAAATAACGCAAGCTACAACACCAATAATGGGATATGGTTATCTTCTAGTAATTATAACAACATTTCGGGAAATAATGCAAGCTACAACACTTATCTTGGGATAGAGTTAACTTTTAGTAATTATAACGACATTTCGGGAAATAACGCAAGTTACAACACTTATTTTGGGATATATTTAAGATCTAGTGATAATAATATCATCGTAATAAACACAATTAATAATAATTCGGTTGGTATTAAGCTATATCATTCTATGCACAATGAAGTCTTAAATAACAGTTTTAGCGGTAATGGAGAGGATATTCAAGAAGTTTCCAGTAATAGTAATGGAGATCAATTTCCTCTTGAAATTGCAATAATAATAGTAGTGATTCTCATTGTCATTACAATGTCCATAGCGGGGATGCTTATTACAAGAAGAAGATTGTCTAGGGATAAAGTTATTTCAGATGAAGAATCAGGAGCAATTGAGATCACCGATGAGGGAATAATAAGCCTTTTCTATAATTCTGTTACTTTGCTAATTATTGGATGTATATTATCTCTGGTCTCATTTCTTCATCTTCGTGATCTAGTATATCCTATCTCCTATGTAGGAGTTATAATTGGTATCATTGGATTAGTAGGGATTATTGCATATAAACTCGACCCAGAAAAAATGAAAAAATATTATTATCTATCTCGTGCAATGCTTTGGATTGGATGGACATTATTCATTGTTTTCTATTTTGGTATTTATATTTTTTTTTGGATTTTATATTTTATTCCAATCGTGATTGGCGTCATTGGATTATGTGGTCTATTACTGCTCATATTTAAACCAAAAAAGTATATCGAACTAAGGAAGAAACGGAAAAGGAAAGAAAAAATGGGAAGAAGAAATCTAAGCATTGGTTTTAGTTTGATTGGTGGATTATTGGGTATAATTATAGGAATCTTTTTAGGATTGTGGGGGTGGGGGCATCCTATGTTCTATTATATGGCAGTAATCAGTATGGTCGCCATAATTGGAGCGATTATTGAATCGATAAATCGAATTGTTGGAAGTATTATTTGCTTAATTTCAGGAATTACAATTTTAATTACTTTAAATATTTATATATTCCTTATTATAATAGCCCCTTTACCTCCCCTTTTAATCATAGTTGGTGGCGTACTCGGTATTTTGGAAGGCATACTCGGTATTTTGGAAGCAAGAAAAGCAAAAAAAAGTTGAAAATAATTAAGAATTAAATCTATTTTTTCACCCGTCTCAACCTAATCAATAAAAATGTTAAATATTTATCATAACCATTATTTACATATTAGATTTTACCATTTTAGGGAAAATAATTATATCCATTATTGCAATCATTATAAGTAAAAAGCTGAGGAAATCTTAATTACTGCTTAATTTACTTTTTTATTTCATTTTTTTAGAATATTTAGTTCTTAACCCTCTTTATTACTATTTTTAAGTATCCAAATCTAAAAGAAGTTCCTCTGCGAACTCTTCTAACCATTCTAATTGTCCTTTTCCTTTTTTACTTAGATTATATTCAAAGGGGTGTTTATAGGGACTATATTTCCGTCTTATTAATCCATTTTTGCGATAGTGTCGAATAGAACTATTTACAATTTTAATGTCTATATTGCTTCTACAAAGGATTGTTACTAATCAATAAGGTATATGGTTTTATAAAATTAACTAAGAAAACTCTAAATATATACTACAATTGAGTATAATGAATTATAATATTAAAAGCATAAAAAATTAATAATATTTTTAATTATATTACAGAGTGATTTAATGATGAGTGAAGATGAAAGTAAAACAATTACTATAAATGTCAAGGATTTAAGTTTTAAAAGCGATCAACACGTAGAGGATTTGGTAAGATTTTTAGCAGAAGCACTTCCAAAAATCAACCTCAACCGTGATGGGAATGAGATTACAATCTCAATGCCAGTAAAATTGTCTAAAAGAGCTTTAAAGCTTAGAATTAAAAAATTCTTATATAAAAAGGGATTAAATAATGATTTCAGACCAATTTCATTAAAATTAAGTGATAAAGAAGGATATACAGTAAAGGAAAAGAAAATTATTGAGTTAAGCTATTACTAATTCTTCTTCTTACTAAATATTATTATATAAAATAATAATTATATTTAGTTGTGTCTGTGAAAAAGACCAACCTCATATTATCCCTCGAATCAATAGATGACTTGATGAGATGTATTAATTTAGCAAGTTTGTTGGAGGTAGCGGGTTGGCCTAAACCAGGGAATGTACATCGAACCAAAGACTTTGATAATACGAGATTTGAACATTTCTTAGGGGGAATAGCTGCTATTCAACCAACTTTTAGAAAATTTTGCGAAAAAATATTTCAATTATCATTTAACGATGATAAAAACTATAGATTTATAGAATTAGGGTTTTTCTTTAATGACGCTGCAGAACAGATGATAAAATGGCAAAGTGGAGGAAATGTTTTGCTTGGACACATTTTAATATTAGCGCCTCTTACTGCTGCGGCTATAATATGTCTAAAAACTAATAAAAATAATTTTTCCGATTTTAAATATTATTTAAATAAAATTATTGATGAAACCACGGTAGATGATACAATTCATCTCTACAAAGCTATAAGAATATCTAATCCTGGAAGTTTAGGAAAGATCAAGAAGTATGATATCAATGATGAAAATTCACTTAGAGATATTAGTGTAGACAAAATAAACTTAAAAAAAATTTTTGACCTATCCAAAGAATATGATTTAATTAGCTCTGAATATTCAACAGGATTCAGTATTATATTAAACGAGGGATTACCTTACTTACTTAAAACTTTTAATCGATTTGGTGATCCAAATATAGCAACTGTAAATACTTTCTTAAAAATTCTTTCAGAGCATCCAGATACACTCATAATAAGAAAATCAGGAATAGAATATGCACTTTATGTATCAAACTCTGCATCTAAAATATTACAAAATGGAGGAATTTCATCTGAAGAGGGTTTAGAACTAACTATTAAATTAGATAGAGAGCTACAAGAGAAAAAAGGGAAATCAAATCCAGGTACTACTGCAGATCTTATTGCGGGAGTTATTTTTTGTGCATTGATCTTTGGACTAAGGTTATAGATTCAAAAAAATTATTTGGTAGAATTAATTTATTTTATCTAGTTCTAAATCATATCTAGAAGGATCAAGACTTAATGGAATTCTGTGAATGTGGAGGCATGATGCTCCCATCTACTGTAAACGGAAAAAAAGTATTTAAGTGTAAATGCGGAGCAATAAAAGATTTTTCTGAAGAAAAGTCGGGAGCATATAAATTAACTAAGAAAATTGAACACCCTGTCAGAAATGAGGTTATTAGCTTAACTGAAATTATGAATTGGAAAGAAGAATATTTAAGAAGTACTATTAAGGATTTTAAATGTCCTAGTTGCGGATATACAAAAGCACATCTGGAAACAAGGCAGACACGGAGTGCTGATGAAGGAATGACTCATTTTATAGTCTGTCTAAAATGTGGTCGCCATATAAAAATAGGGAGTTAGTATTAAAGACTCTCAATCAAATAACTTGTTAATTAGTAATTGCTTTTTCTGTTTTTCTAGAAAATTTAATTTTACAGTCTTATTTGTACTTTTCAATCCTGATACTATCTTAATTTGATTTAACGTGATTTCTAGCTTAGTCTTTAGTAAATTTATTAGTTCTTTATTTGCTTTATTTTTAATTGCCTTAGATCTAATATAAACCGTAAGATATTTATCATTTTCAATTAAATCTTGCCTTTTCGAATTTGGTTTAACATTGATGCGGAGAATGAAAGTATGATCATCCATTTTTTCGAGGAATCTCATTATTTATTAAACAGAATAAATTTTTATATAAATATTAAATAAACTCATCAATTCTAGTTTTTAGTCGATTATAAGAAGGTTTTGATAACCTAATACCCCCAGCAAGCTTATGTCCCCCGCCTACACCTCCTAATTCATTTTTTATTCTAGAAATGATTTTGTTTACCCCATTTTCATTATTATTTTCAAGATATTTTCTTGAACATCGAATACTTAATTTAATTGTCCCAGATTTCATTTCTAAACCACCTAGAAATAAAATTTTATTAGGATTAACAAGTTCATTAACTGCACTGAAACTAGCTGTATCTGACCAGTTGCTAGGAGGTATTTTTCCTTTTACTTCTATAAAAATTGCTTTTTCTGTTTCAGAAGTAGGTAATTCGTTAGAAACAGTTTTCAAATTATTTACCAGATTATTTATATAATTCATATATAAATTCTTGGCGTAACGAGTAATTGTTTTTAATTGTGTAATTGATATAGCTGCGCTAATATTTTTAAAACATAAGATATTCAATAACAGTGCGTGTTCAAATGCAAATTTTAGCAATCCTGCTTTGTGTGGTAACAATGCATAATGACCATAGCTACCTATATTCACTTTTTGTTGAATTGCGTAAATTTCATCCTTATTTAGATCAACAACTTTAGTCGTTGGATCTATTTGTATTGAGTTTAGAACAGATTTAATTTTGTTGTCAGATTCACCCCCAATTCCATTAATATAAGGTAAAATACTGTATTTTAAACTGTTTTTGATGGATTCATGCATATTTCCAAATAATGTAAGCCCTTCTTTATCCTCAACAAGTTCTTCGCTTATTAGTTCTTCGTATACTTCTCGATTAAATGATTGAAGTTTATCCATTGACTTTAAAGAATCTCCAGCAATTCCTATTATTGTGAGCCATCCCTGCTTTATTATCGAGGGTTTTATTTGTTTAGCGAACATATAAGCAAGAGTTGCTCCAGAGATATGTTCAAGACCATCATAACCATGAATTGTAGGATTTACAAAAAACAAGTTTTCAGGTATATCACTAATTCTGATGTCATCTTCCACTTCATGATGATCAAGAATATAAAAATGTTCTTTTCTATTTCTTATAATAGGAATTAATTCTGCTAAATTAGAACCTAGATCAGTAAAAATAAATGCAGTTTTTTCACTTTGCCTTTTAGATAAAATTCCTTTTAAATAATTTTCCCAAGAAACAGATCTATTATATATAAAGTAATCATAATCTATTTTTAGTTGATGTAATAAATTCTGGATAATATGTAAGCTACTAATACCATCAGCATCATTATGAGAAATGGCTATAATTTTTGGATATGAATGATCAACAAAATGATCTACGGCATTATTAAAATCTTCCAAAAATTTTGCTTTATCTGGTTTCTTGGTCATTTATATCAATTAATTATTAAAATACAAGAAGTTTTAAAATATTTACTTATCATTAAGTAAATTATTAGATAATCATAAATCAAAAAATCCTAAATTATGAATGTTCTATTAGATAAATCTTCTATATTTTTATTTTGAGCAAATTCTGATAAATTTCAAATAAATTCTACAATTATAAATATTCCGATTTGATTTTTGCTTTTTACTAGAAATCAAGGTAAAAATTAAAATCTAAGGAAAAATTTTTTAATTCATTTTAAATTTCTGTCTTTAAGGTTTCACAAATAAAAGCACAATCATGTCTAATAAAACTCGGAATAATACCATATTCTCTAAAAAGACTTTTCTTCTTATTTTGATGATTATGGCAATCTTTATTCCTGTAGTATTTACAAATTTTAAAATTTTTCCCAACTTCAGTTTAAATAAGAATTATCTTCAAGAAAATGACCTTAATATGAATGAATTTACGAAAGACAATTACACTGAAATACTAACAACAGCTAAACATGGATTAGGTAATATAACAATAGATGACATTAGTTTTAACTTTATTTTTCCAGGTTTTGTTAATGAAAATATTTATCATCCACTCGTTACCGAAGATCATATCAAGGGAGCTATAAGTATAGATGTAACACACATGGAGTTTATTGAAACTACAAGTCCAGCCTTAATAGACAATTTAAATAGTGAAACTGGTGATAGCGTTCTTGCCACTTACAAATTAAATGAAACTATACAAGTAAATTATAATAAATCAGAAGCAAGATATTTAATCTATCATTCTCGTTTTACAGACACAAAGTTATTAGAATTTTATGTCAATAATGGCACTATAATAACTGAGTTAACAGAAGGAGTTGACTATACCTTAGATGATCAAAATTTTCTGGTATTTTATTATGAGGATTACTTCCAAGAAGGTCGCACTTTTAATTTTACTATGTACCTCATATGGGAACATCTATTAGTTTTTGGAGATTGGGAGATTGAACAAATGGAAGATCAGGTTTTAGAGATTAGTGAAGTAGAGCAAGAACTTACACCAGAATTCAATTATAATTTCTTTCTAATCGCGAGGGCATATGATCAGGATTTAGATGAGGTATTACCGATTTCTTTTTGGGATGTTGCTTTAACGGTTAACCCATTAGATAAGGAGGAATTCAATAACCATAAATTAATGTTAAATGGAATTGAGGTGAATATTGGTGAACATTTAAATCCTGATAAGTCATTAAAAATAAAACTTTCTGATCATTTTACTCCAGATACAAACACTTTTTCACTAAATTTTACTAGTTCCTATTTGATAAGATTTGAAGAACCCGTTGGAAATTTATGGGCTATCGACAGGCTTGTATCTCAGCGAGAAATAAGAGAAAGAATTTATTTTTGTAATTTAATATCAGGACCAAGGCATATCTACTTAGAAAATGTATTATTTTATGAACCGGGTATTTATTTTGAAGAAGTGATAAATACATACTCATTGTTCAATAGAGATGTGTTATTTGTTGATGCTAATAATTCCATTTCTAATCAACTGGGCCTGAACGTAACTATACCTTATTTATTTGTAGGAGAAACTTGTCCTTTTTCAATTGAATATTTCACATTTCAGAAGTTGAAAATTGTTATTACTGATAATATTAAAATGCCTTTAGTAGGAGTAAAAATCGAAGTCTTTTATTTTGGAGCGATCTATGGGACATATATTTCGAATAAAACTATTCAACCAATTATTCCACTTAAATCGGATGAAAATGGGCAAATTGTATTATATAATGTTCCTCGAGGAAATTATACAATAAGAGTATATTGGGAAGGAAGATTTGTAAAAAAGGCTTCCATTTCGACATTCAACGAGATTAACTATGTGAATACTAGTATTGTTCACTCTCCCCTCTGGATAATAATCTTTGGAGGAATAAACGGGATTATTCTAATTTTAGGTGCTATAATTTATCTAAAATATAAAAAATTACGATAATTAATTTTGATCGTTATTTTCTGTGATAATATTGACGATTTTATTGGTTTTTTGGAAAAACGTGTAATGGGTGAAATATTTTACGAATTTAAAGAAATTACTAGTAATAGCTTATCCAGTAAAGTAGATATAGAAATTGTACTCCACTTTTTAGCTAAAATCGAAGGTACTATGGCCCTGTATGAAACAAAGCAAAATATTACAAAATCAAGCAATTCTGATATCGATAAAGAGGTTGTAAAAACTTTAGAGAAAATATTTAGTAGTGTTGATCAATCATTAAGTCTAATCAAGGGAAAAATACGCGAAATTTTTCTTTCCTATTCATCATAGACTAGTTCTATATGGATTTTGTATGGTTAAACTCATTTAATTATGGTTTATTTCTTCTCCATATCCTATTAAGCGATAACGTCTATTAATTATACGAGAAATGGCATAAATGAAATTTTTGGGGGGGCATATTGGTGGGGAAAGTTTTATTATAGTAGAGTTTTTTAATATTTTTGTTACAGTTCCTCCAGTCTTTTCTGTACCAACAACTAATAACAATTTCTCACCATGTTTGAGTGGTTGAACCTTCATTTGAACTTCAGAACCAATCACTCGGTCTAAAAGATGGACGTCTAACTCGACTTCTGTTAATATTTCTGGAAGAGTTCCAGGTCCTCCAACTAGATGTCCAATTAGATGATCACCTTTGGTTAAAGCAGGATCTAATTTTGTCCCTAAACCAATTAATCCACCAGGTTTAGCAGTTTTTAAAAGATTACTTCCTTGACTAATACTTACTACCATCGATTTTATTGGCATGTATTTATCCTTAATACGAATACCAGGTTTAATTTCGATTTGATCTCCAACCTCAATTTTTCCTTTTAATACGGAACCCCCTATTACACCGCCTTTTAAATCGATAATCTCTTTCCCAGGTCGATTGATATCAAATGATCTTGCTACTAAAAATTGAAATGATTTTTCTTCTTTAAACTCTGGAGTCGGGATTATTTCTTCAAAAGCTTTCACAACAAGATCCAAATTCGCCTCAAAAACTGCCGATACAGGTATAATTGGGGCATTCTCAGCAACAGTACCTTTAACAAATTCTTTAATCTGTTGGTAATTCTCTAAAACTTGTTCTCGAGAAACAGCATCAATTTTATTTTGTAATATTATAATATTTTTAATCCCTGCTATGTTTAAAGCAGCTAAATGTTCCCGAGTTTGAGGTTGAGGACATTTCTCGTCAGCAGCAATTAAAAAACATGCCCCATCCATTAATGAGGCACCACTTAACATGGTTGCCATCAAAATCTCGTGGCCTGGGGCATCTACAAAAGAAATATTGCGCTTAAATTCTAAATTTCCATTGCATTTTGAACATGCAAATCGAGGTTGTCCTTTCGCTCTGTTTTTTTCTGCAAGGTGGGCTGTTGTATATTCATCGCATTTAGGACAATAAAGAATTGTAGCATTGGAATATCCTAATTTTATCGAAATGCCTCTTTCTTGCTCTTCAGAATGTCGATCAGTCCAATCTCCTGTTAAAGATTTAACCAGCGTGGTTTTACCGTGGTCTACATGACCAACAAGGCCAATATTGCATTCTGCTTGTTGTTTAATTAATTCCTTTTTTATGGATCCTTTTACCTTAGAAACTTGTTTTGGTTTTGGTTTTGGTTTAGATTTAGATTTTGATGCTGTCTTTTCACCAGTTTTTTCTTTTATTGTTGCTGAAGATTTTATTTTTCCACCTATTTCTTCAAAAACCTTTTTAGCATTTGTAATAATTTTTTCTGCAGTTACTTTTCCCACGCCTTTTATTTTTAATTTTACTAAATCATCAGGTTCTACAGCAACCAGTTTTTCAATTGAATCTATTCCTGCCGCTTTCATTTTTTCTGCGGTTGATTTGCCAATTCCCGAGATATCTTCTAATTCATAGGACATGTTAGTATAAAATTTAGGTATTATAACTGCTGTATAAATATTTCCCTATGAAACATTAAGCAAAGATTTTTTATTAAATTAATCAATAAACCTATTTCTTTTAAAAAAAATTGCTTAAAAAATCTTTTATTTGGTCTGAATTGTTGTTATACCACCAGGTTTTTTTTCGAGCTCTTTGTAAGATATTCTCAATAGGCTATCTACATAGAAAGTAGATAATTTGGTACAAGATTTACAGATGATATAAACTGGAGAAGGATAATGGCTAGAATCAATATCATCTATTTCAATTTTAAATATAATTTTCGAATTACAATGTGGACATGTGTTAAACCGAAGAGGCATAATAGTAATAATCCAACAATTTATTTTTATAATAAATAGATTCTTATTTCTATTTTATTATTTCTAAAATTAAATAAATAATAACAATTTTTATTGATACTATATGGTAGAGTTTTCGTCAAAGAGGTTAGGGTCATTTTCATTTATTTTAATAATAATTACCCTAGTATTGGGTGTTTTCTTTATCAATCCTTACGCACATTTAAAAAAATTGAATTACTCAGAAATTACTCTGTCTACTAATGGGTATTCTGAAGTTGATTTATCATTTATACCCGAAATTGATTATGACTCATTAAATGACTCTTGGTATAACCCAAAAGTTAACATGTTAATTATCACTAAAAATGATTCTAATTTTGTCAATGCCCTAAAACCTTTGATGGATTGGAAAAATGAGAAGGGTGTTAAAACGATTATATTAAGCAATTTTTCTGCTTATGGAGGGATAGACGATGCAGAGCGTATCCGAAACATGATAAAAGCTTATTATGAAAATGAAAATATACAGTGGGTACTGTTGGCGGGAGATGCTCAAGATGATTTAATCCCCATTAGAAATGTATATAATCCTGATGTATATCGTGTGACCGAGGGAATTAGATCTGAAACTGTCGGTGGAGAATTTTATAAGCCAACAGACTTTTATTATGCAGATCTTACTGGTATTTGGGATAGTGATGGGGATGGAAATTGGGGAGAAGCTCCTCAAGACAATTCTTTTGGATTTGACGAAATCTCATGGATACCAGAAGTATATGTCGGAAGACTTCCCGCAAATGATGCATATGAGTTGGGAATTATGGTAAATAAAACATTAAAATATGAAAAAGACCCAGAAATTGGCGATTGGATGAACAGAATGTTATTAGCAGGGGGAATATCCGATTTCCCCGTTGGTAGTGACACTGATGGGGAATATGAAAGTGTTTTAACAGACTATATAATTCAAAATTATGCAAAATCAATTGTAAATTATACCCATTTAATCAGAGAAGAGGGAAATCTTACTCAACCAATTCTCAATTATTATTTTAATAGTGGATATTCAACAGTTATTATGGCGGGTCATGGAGATCCCACAACATATTATATAAGCGGGTCTACTCCGGGATATACTTCTAATGATGCTAAATCATGTTCAAATACTCACATGCCTTCTTTAGTTTATCTTGACACTTGTTCGACGTCTAGTTATGATTATAATGATAACAGCATAGGAGAAATCCTAATAAACAGGAAGGATGCAGGTGCTATAGGAGTAATTGGGGGATTAAGAGTTACCTGGTATTATACAAATGATGAAAATCTTGAGAAATTAAATCGTGGAAATGCAAAATTATTTTGGGAAGAGTTTTTCGAACAAAAGAAATTTCAACAAGGACGGGCATTATACGATTCTAAAGTTGCGTATATAAACAGTGATTATTATACTAAAGGTTCTGGTTCAACAATTTATGATTTTGAACGCAAAAATATTCTAACATATAACCTTTTAGGGGATCCAGAAGTTGATATTTACACAAATAACCCGAAAAACGCTATAAATCCATTTAACGAAATTTATTATGAGGGAGAATTCATATCTGTCATAATCAAAGATCTTAATAACTCAATAGTTCCATATGCGAGAGTTCATTTTAAAACTTCTGATGGTAAATATTATACTACATATGCGGATATTAATGGGATTGCTAAATTCCGATTACCTAAACAGGTCAGCGAAGTGTATAATGTAACAATAACAGGTCATAACTTAATCCCTTCATACTTCAATTTTACCACTTCTATAGATAGTGTTAAACCAGGGTTTCATGAAATTTCTTATCTACCAAAAAATCCGTCAACTGCAAATGTAATATCTTTTAATGTAGAGGTTTTTGATAATCGCTCGGGAATAGAAAGTGTATATTTATTCATTTCTAATAACAATTTCAAAGATTATACCTATTTTACATCATCAAATGGTTTTTTAGATAATGAAAGTGTTTTCACATTTAATGTAGATAGATTACATCCAGGTGAATATTCTTATTTTATTTTCGTCAGAGATTATGCAAACAATACAGACGTTTTTAATTACGAAATATTCAGATTTACTATTCCGAAACCTATCATTGATTATATACTTCCTGTTTCTTTAATTGTGATTATTGGAATTGCTGGAGTTTCTGCTTTTACAATTTACAAAGGAATAAAAAAGTATTCACGAGTAATTGAGAAATTAGAATAAAATATTTTGTATTAATCTAAATCATTATCTTCCAGAGGTTCACTTTTTTTCAAATTAAGAAGATAAGAAATTGAGCTAATTGCCCCAAAGATTCCTTGTATGATTAAGGCTAAACAAATCAAAAATACAGCCAATAAATCATTGTATATAAACAAGAAAATAATTATAAAAATCCCTGCTAATGAAAATTTTATGATATATGAAATTTCGCTGAATAGGATTTTCCATACAGTAGATTTCTTTACTCGAGACTCTAATTCTTTATGATATTTTGCTTCTCCAGCTTCTTTTATATACCAACTACCTTCTATATTATTGGCAAAAAGGAATACACTCCACCATAAAATAAAGAAGCTGAGATAGAAGTCTAATGCCCCTAAAACTACTAGGGGTATCTGCATTAAAACCATTCCTTTCCATCCAATACGTTTAGCCAATTTATTTGTCTCTAATTTTAATTCTTTCGACACATACCGCGTACTAAGTAAATCAAGTAATCGCCCTATAATTGTAATTAAAATATTTATTAAATACTGGTACCACTGAACTTCTTGGAGGATTAATTGAAATATCATATTCTAGAGCTTATCTTAGTTTACTCCTTTTAAATTTTGCCTTTTTCTATGAAAAAGTTTAATTACTAGTCTTTATTATTTCTCCTTACTCATTACCTAATAAGAAGGTATTTACGTTGTAAATAACCGTACTTATTAAATGGTAAACCCGTGGTTTTAAAACCACATAAATGTACAACATTCAGTAAAGCGCCGGAAGTTAAACTATTAAGCGTTGCAGGATAGTACTGCAGTAAATAGTCTGTGGGAAACCTCAAACTGTAAGTTCGCTTACGGTCATGGTTTATAAGGATAATACCCGGTCCCATCTGAAAATCCAGCTTGAATCAAGGTGGATCGGGAACCCGGAAACGCTTATTTATGTGGTTAAACCTAATTTACTTCCCTTAAAGATATTAGATTTTGTTTAAAAATAATTTTTTTATGTGATCAATTATAAGTATATCATAATTAACAGTGGTAAATTGGAAAAATGCCAAAAAAATATATAGTTGTTTTTAAAAGTATTGGACGAAGATGGTTCTTAATCCTTGTAATAATAATTATTATTATAGCAATTTTTAATCCAATTGCAGCAATTTGGATGGCTGGAATAACATTAGTGATGTTTTTACTATCATATATTCCAAGACTCTTTTTCAAAAATAAACTCCACAGATTTATGAAAAAATTTTACAAGATCGAAGATGAATTGATTGCTAGAAAGCTTAAAAAACCTATTAAGAAAATCAGAGATGAGATGTTTGAATTATCTCAAAATCAAGAGAAAAAAAAAATGTTGATAGTATTTTTAAACAAACAGTACGTCTGTTACCATCAAGATACCATTAAAGCATTCAAGGAAGTTTACAATGAAGGTTATAGTGAAAAGGAAATGCTTGATAATTTGAAAAATTATAAAATTAATACTAGGCTAGAAATTAAAGCAATTCAAGACACTTTAATCAAACTTGATAGACTTAGTGAACGGGAAATTTCCGTAAAAGAGCATAAAGAAAAACAAAGATTTGCATAAAGTATTGAGATAGAAACTTACCTTCTCCTTCTTCCTCTTTTTATTGCTGAAAATTCAAGAATAATTCCTAATAGGGCTTCAGTGTCCATATATACATATTTTAATCCCACTATTTTACCACTTTGTGAAACATCAATGCCCTCTTCCTTAAATTTGTCAATAATTGCTTGGAGATCACTAACGTCATAGCGAACATGATGTAAACCTTCCTTTCCCTGATCTAAAAACTCTTTGTGAATACATTCTCCACTTTCATATTGTATTAATTCAACCTCAACGTTTTCAAAAAGCCGGCTAAATGCTCCATACGCAGTCCATTTTGTCTCCTTCCCGTGATAATTTATTTCCATTTCAAGAGGACCAAGTATATTGAATTTGGAGATTCCAAAGAAAGTTTCCATTATTTTTGCTTGTTTTTTAATATCCTTATACACATAACCCAATTGGTCTACTTTAAAATTACTCAAATCAATAGGTATATTATTTTCCATATTAAATCAAAATAAAATTTAGTTTGTTATACATATTGATATTAATGCTATTTATAGATTTACTATCTCCTATTCATGAAAGAAGATAATCTAAAAAAAAAAGATTTGAATTTAGTCTATATCTCCAAATTTCAAATCAAAATTAAAATATTTCCTAACTGGTTTTTTCACATTCCAAACGCATTTTAATCCTTTTTCAAATTGAACTAGATCGCCCTTAGAAAATTGAATCTTCTCATTTGTTTCTGGATCAGTTACTTCTACTTCACCTTCAAGTATATAACACGTTTCTGTATCCCCATAAGACCAATCAAATTCACTCACTTCCTTGCTCCAAGTACCCCATGATTCTACTTCTAATCTTTTCAAATCAGCTTCTGTAGGTATTTTCTTTTTCATTTTCATTTTTAAATCACATTTTTAAAAGAGACTGGTAGAAAATATTATTCCTATATTAATAAAATTTATTTTGAAATTGTTTATTATTGAATTATATTTAGAAAAAAGGATAAAAATCAAAAATAAAAGAATATTTTTAAAATTAATTTTTAAATTTTCGATTAACTAAAGAATATTAATTCGTAAAGAGATTATAATTATAATAAAAAAAGTTTAATCTATTCAAGAACCTCTAAAAGATTAACTTTTTAAAAATTTCGTCCAACAAATAAAGAGAGATTGTAAGAATGCCACAGAAGTTCATACTAAAAATCTTAACAGCCGGGGAAGGGGGAGTTGGAAAAACAACGCTCCTACATAGGTATGTGGAGGGGAAATTCTCAGCAGATACTCGAATGACGATAGGTGTCGAATTTTTTTTGAAAGAGACGGAGATCAATGGGAATCAATGCACCCTGCAGCTCTGGGATTTTGGAAGTCAAGAAAGGTTTAGATTTTTGCTTGAAAGCTATGTTCTAGGTGCAAAAGGTGCAATGCTTATGTTCGACCTCACACGTATGTCATCACTTGGAAACCTTGAACAGTGGCTTAACATCGTTCGCAAGGGAGATCCAAATCTTCCAATTCTTTTCCTTGGTACTAAATTAGATTTGGAGGATGAAATTCAAGTAGATGATGATTATGCCCAGTCATTTCTTAATGAATACAATTTAATTGACTTTCTTAAAATCTCATCAAAAACGGGTGAAAATGTAAGTCAAGCATTTGAATTATTAACACAAAAAATCTTAGAGCGACAGACTTATTGAAGTCTAATATTAACCTAATAGTAATTGATTCAAATTTCATTTTACTTCCTTTTCAGTTTAAAATTGATTATTTAAATGAGATAAGGAATAATTTAGAAGGAAACCTTAAGTTTGTAATTTTTCAACAAATTCTTAATGAACTTGAAGCAAAAAAGAAAAGGGAACCGAAATCAACAAAATTCATAAGGTTACTTAATTCTGGGTTATTGTATTTAGAAAAAAATAAAGGAAAGTATGAGATTGATATTGTTGACGATATCAAACAAGAAAACGAAACAACAGATGATTATTTACTTAGAAAAATAACTGAACTAAGGGAAGAATTTCAAACAGTTTTTCTTGCCACAAACGATTCTGAATTACGTAGGAAAGCAAGACTTTCAAGTATAAATACTATTTTTCTTCGACAAAAAAAATACTTATCAATAGAAAGAGTTTAATAAAGTATTTAAGAAAAAATACTACACAAAAATTTTAATCTAAATTCTTTATATATTAATAAAACAATTTATAATATTTTAATCCCAGAATAATCCATTTATTAAATTTTAAATATTAAATAATTGCATTAAATCGTTAATATGGTGGTATAGGATGTCCAAACTTCTTAAAATAATAACAGCCGGAGATGGAGGTGTAGGAAAAACAACACTCCTTTATCGATATGTGGAGAATAGATTCCTAGCAAACACCGCTATGACTCTAGGTGTAGAATTTTTCATCAAGGAAACTTATATTAAAGGAGAAACAATTAATTTACAAGTTTGGGATTTTGGTGGACAAGATCATTTCAGACCTTTATTAAAAGATTATTCTGTCGGTGCTAAAGGTGCTCTTTTACTTTTTGACCTTACGAGACCATCAAGCTTAGAAAATATTGAACAATGGGTTAATATTTGTAGAGGTGAAAATCCAGGAATCCCGATAATTTTCTTAGGTACTAAATGGGATTTGACTGAATCAATTACTGTCGATGATAAATATGCGCGGAGTTTTCCAAAGGAGTATGGCTTTTTTAAATATTTAAAAATTTCTTCGAAAACTGGCGCAAACGTGAATTTGGCGTTTAGATTATTAGCAAAAGAAATTATTAAAAATCTTTAGGAATTTATTTTTATATTTAAAGCCGATTTATCAAAATTGTTTTTATATCCTTTTTGTTTAAATTAACAGGGTTATTTTTTAATCCCGCTTTTTCTACGATTTTTTCTATATCTTTAATATTTATACCATATTTACCTAGTCGTTCCAGTTTTAAGTCTTGAGTCCATCCATCAAGAGTATAGCCTAAAATTGAACAATATTCATCAATTTTTCCTTGTTCTACAAATTTATTACCTAATAATAATACTCCAATATCTGCATATTTTCTTAGCCCTTCTTTTCCACTAGAGCCCAGCTCTTGTAGTTTTTCTATATTTATTTTTGTAGCTTCTGCTAAAAGGGTACCACATATAACACCATGAGGAATATCGAATAATCCCCCAATAGGTCCAGCCAATCCATGGACAATTCCTAATCCCGCATTTGCTAGAGTAATTCCAGACATAAGTGATGCATACGCCATTGCAGTTCGAACTTCGATATTAGATGCTCCACTTGAACATGCCGATAATAAATTTTTATTTATATATTTCATACCACTAAAAGCTAAAGTATCTGTCATTGGGCTCCCTTTAGGTGATACATAGGCTTCGAGTAATTGAGTAAAAGCGTCCATTCCACATGCTGCTGAAATTGATGAAGGACACGGAATCATAAGCTCCGGATCTATTAGTGCAACATTGGGAATTAAATTATCATGTCGTAAGGATTTTTTGAAGCCTTTAGGTCCAATCTCGCTAATGACTGCATTCTTGGTAGCCTCGCTTCCAGTACCAGAAGTTGTTGGAATTGCAATATAAGGAATTTTTTTCCCATCATGAGTTTTACTACCAACGCCTTCTAAATAGTTTTTAATCGAATCTTCTTTTGGAATCATTGCTGAGATTGCTTTACCTGCATCAGTGACACTGCCACCACCTATACCAACCACCAATTCAATATTTTTCTTCCGAAACTTCGTTGCAACTTCATCAATAATCGTTGGGGCTGGTTCATTAGAAATGGATATTAGTGAATAATTGAAAGATTTACTCTCTAAATTGGATGTAATTTCTTCCCATTTGCCAGATTTTTTTAGTGAATTCTCACCAATTACAAAAAGGATATTTTTTCCGAATTTTGGAATAATACCATATAGTTCATTTAACTTTCCAGCGCCAAAAATTATATTGGGAATTCTTGCAAAACTAAAAGAGGGGATCATTTCTTTCACCTTTTCTATTTTTCCAAAGTCGCGAAATTTATTATAATAAACTATGAATCTCTTTATAATAGGTAAGATTTATAATTTACTCTAGATAATTTTTTTTATGACACTATTTACTCCATTGGTGATTTACAATTAAAAAAGTTCATGAAACAGATTTTGAATATAGAGGTGGAGAATCTGGAGTAAAATATCTTATGCGGGGGCCCTCGATAGACTGGGGGATTATATTACTCAAACCCGGGGAATTGATGGGTGATAAAGCACATGGACATAAGATAATAGATGAAACATTTTACTTCGTTGAAGGGGATGGAATAATGATTATTGATGATAAGGAGTATCCCGCACCACAAGGGAGTGTGTTTTTATGCGAAGTTGAGGAAATGCATAATATTAGAAATGATTCGGATAAACCTATAAAAATAATTTTTATTAAGGGAGAATATAAACCTGAAGATAAAATTTGAATTTAAATTTCCAAATTAAAAATAATATATTAAAGAATAATTATGGCAAAAAAAAAAGGGAAACCAGCAAAAAGAGGAAAAGGAGGAAGAGGAGGAAAAGGATATGGAGCACCCGTTATAACAAGAGTTAAATTCCCGAGTAAAAGACTAGGTGAAATGTTCGCAATCGTTGTAGAAATCCTCGGTGGGGAGAGAATGCGAGTGTTTTGTGAAGACGGAAAGCATAGGATAGGTAGAATTCGTGGTAAAATAAAAAAGCGAGTATGGGTTAGGCGTGGAGACTTAGTAATTGCAAATCCGTGGGAATGGGAGACTGAAGTTCAAGGTAAATTAGGTAAGTGCGAAATTTCATGGAGATATACAAGAGCAGAAATCTCTTGGCTTGAGCGTAATAGAAAGATTCCTCAGATATTAGATATTGATAATATTTCATTTTAGTTGACACTAATGTCTTTATAGAACAATTAGTTTAAAATTCTGCTTGCACAAGGTTCAAATGTCTAATAATGAGAAACTCGTTGAAAGCAAAATTTTATAATTTAGTAATCCCATATTAGCATATACTAATTTTTCTTTATAATTTATTAAAAACCTAAATTCAAATGAGATTCGTGAAAAGAATTGCCAGACCAAAGTGAAGAATTAAAAGAAAATGGTAATAAGGAACTTAAGATAGATGAAAGTTACTCAATGGAATCATTTGAAGATAAAGAAGAACTCACTACGTTATTCGCAGTCCGAACCACGATCAATCAAGAAAGCAATATTTTAAAGCAGATTTTTTATCGATTTAAGATCTTAGATGTAATACCTGATATCAGAGCTATGCTTGTTTCTCCTTTATTACCAGGGTATATATTCTTTGAGGCACCTCAGAAGCGTGATGTACAGATAGGTATTCAAGGTATTCCTCATATAAAAGGAAGAATCGTACAGAATATTAAATTAATCGAACTTAAACATGTATTATTACCAAGGAGTGTAACAGAATATTTAGAAGGGGGAGATACTGTTGAAATAATAAGTGGAGTATTTGAAGGTGCAAGAGCACTTGTAATGCGTATGCCTCACGACTCGAGTGCAAGTGAAGAAGTCGTTGTCCGACTATTACAAGAAGAAACCCCTATAACTATCAAAATTCATGGAGATTACCTAAAATTAGTGGAAAAGAAGAAACGTGTAGAAGCACCAGTACCTGAAATAAAAGTTTCAGCGGAAATTATAACCGATATAGGAACATCGATTACTTTCGAGGAAGAATTTGATGAATTTGAGGAAGAATTTTCTGAAAGCTACAAAAGCGACGAAGTTGAAGAATATACCGATGATGAAGATGAGGCTGAAGAGGAAGATGAATGGGCTAAATTTGATGGATTTTAATAAAGAAATATTTTAAGCTTGGCAATATCCGATGAAGAAAATCACAAATATAGTTTAAAATTCAATTAAAAAATCTTTCTCGATTATTTTTATAGGACTTAATTAACCTTTTTACAAATGTGTGTTGCGTTTACCTTAAGAAACTGATTAATAAGAGGATTTTTATATCTAAACTTTTATTACAAAAATATTAAGGCTATTTAAATTATTTATCGTCGAATCTATTGAGTTAAATGATCAAAAATATCTTCATAATGAAAGGGAACACAGGCGAATTAATCTTTTATAAGGCTTACGAAGATGTTTTCAACGTAAAATTAACGAGCAGTTTTCTAAGTGCGATTTTTTCATTTGTAAAACAAACTCTAAAAACTGAAGAATTATCTGAAATAGAAGTAGGTCTTTTTCGATTTATTTTCGAAATTGAAAAAATAAAGCAGGATGAACTACTTTTTGCTTTATTTAGCGATAGAACAGATAATTTAGTTGAACTTAGAAATCAATTAAGAGAAATTAAAAATCAATTCCTTAATAAATTTGATTTAAATTTATTGACTGATAACTACGATGGCGAAATTTCTAAATTCTTAGATTTCGAAAAGAATATTGATAGCATAATGGAAAAGGGAAATCAACTGGTTTCAGATGATATTAAAAATGATTTATTAAATATCTTTAATGAGTTGCATACATTTTCTTCTTTTGTTGTATCTTCTGCATTATTAACTCAAACTGGAAGAGTAATTGTATCTAATTTAGAGCAAGATATACTTCAAGAAATAGTTAGACTCTTAGAGGGAAGATTTCTTTCTGGAAACTATAGAGTAAATGAACTTATCTCTCTAGAGAAATTTGGGGTGCTCTCATTAATGGGAATTGATAAACATTTTATCTCGGTTATTTTATTTAAAAGTAATTGCCCATTTGAAACTGGCCTTGTAATCTCAAAACGGTTTTCAAATAGATTACAGAAGTTAATTTGTTGAATATTTTGAGTTTTTATGTTCGAAAAACGTATATTATTAACGATTTCATAAATACTTTTTTAACGAATCTCATATCTTTTTGCAAAAATTAAAAAGTAATTTTACTTTTTTCACTATTGAAGTAATTATTTCATTAATAAAATTATTATTTATAAAAATTGATATTTCTTAATTTAATTAATTAGTGGTTTAATTTATGTCTAGATATATGAACCAAGTTATAAATGACGAAATTCTTGAAAAACTTAACCTGAAGAATCGATATAATTTCTTAAATAACAATTTAATGGCTATTCTAACACCAGGACAGTTCTCATATCTTAAAAAAGTTCAAAAATTTTGTATGAGGTTCGAAAAGAAGAATAATATTACTCACGGGCCAGAAGAAGATGTATATGATTGGATTCCGGCATTCGGGGCTGAAGGATATGTAACGAGAGCCCATAACTTCGAGATAGTTGATGTAAACTATGATTACTATGGTGCGGTGGCTGATTTTCTCAGATATTTAGCAATTGATATGTTTGATACTCAATTCGCAATGGGAAGCGGTGCAACAGCTTTAGCTATAAATCCAATAGTTGATCACCATGAAAATATTCCAGAGAGACTTGAAGCTTTAAAAGATTTGGTGACAGGAGAGGCCTGTGGATGCATATGTATAACAGAACCAGAAAGAGGCTCAGATGCTGTCCATCAATTGACATTATGTGATGAACAGGAAGATGGAAGTTTTATTCTCAATGGTGAGAAGGTTTTTAACACCAATGCACCCAAATCTAAATGGGCTGTAGCATATGCCACTGCTGAAAAAAATAATGGAAATCTCATGGCACAATTTTTAATTAATACAAATTGGGAAGGCTGGAACTGTGAAAGAGTAAACATCCCATGGACACCTAAACTATATTTAGGACACGAGCATTTTGTGAACTTAAGAGTACCAAAAGAATATGTACTAGGTGGAATAGGTAAAGGTAGAGAACATTTATTCGAAGGTTTAGTCCTTGAAAGAATAGGGATTGCGTGTGGAGCTATATCCCAATGTTGGGGTGCTGTGACCCATGCTGCTATTTATGCTAATATGAGAAAGCAGTTTGATCAAGAGATTCTCAAATTCCAAGGTGTAGGATTCCTACTAACTGATCTTTGGGCACGAACAACTAACGTGACTCTAGGTATATTAAAATTCTGCGAAGAATATGATAACAAGATGGAGAAATTTGGTGGTGAGATCCCCTCAAATATTAGCAGAGCAATGGTTGCAAGCGCTTCTCAATTTAAATATCATTGTACAAAACTTTCAAAAGAAGTATGTTATGAAGCCGCCAATCTAATGGGTGGCGCTGGGCTAAGTGACAATACAATGATGCATGATTATATAAACATCTCAAGAATACAAGAGATTCTTGGAGGCAGTAGGCAAATACAGCAATATATTATGAGTCTAGCCTTAAGACAATTGTTTAAGATGCTTTAAAATCCATTTTTTCATATTTTTTTCTTTTTTAAGTTGTTACTTTGAAATGAAATTATAACTCCTTTTAATTCATTTAATATTAATATAGAATAATTTAGTTTTATCATTATACAATAATAGATGAATTGAGAATGGAAGAATTACTTAACATTGCAAAAAAAGCGTTTCCACCCGTATCTGGTTCAGAAAAAGTAGAGGGAATTCAAGACGAGGTTGAAATTTTATGGGATAAATGGGGTATCCCACATATCTATGCAAATTCAGTTGATGATGCGTACTTTGCTCAAGGATATATTCATGCAAGTCATAGATTATGGCAATTAGAGTTTTTTAAGAGAGTTACATCAGGAAGTATATCTGAAATCGTTGGAGAAACTACAATTGATATGGATAAGCATTATAGAATAATTGGTTTGCATCGAATCGCAAAAAAAAGTGTGGAAAATCTGAGGAAAGACCCAAATAATGAAACGTTGCAAGGTTTAAATTCATATGTGGAAGGAATAAATGCTGGTATTGAAAAAGCAACTCAAAATCCACCTATCGAATTCACCATTCTAAATATTAAACTTCAAGAATGGAGCTTAGAAGATTCTCTTCGAATTATGAGTTTTATAGAGTGGGGATTAGGTGGTTGGAGTTATACTCTAGAACTATTACGTGAACAATTGATTATGGATTTAGGTCTTGAGATGGCAGATAAGCTTATTCCACTTTATTCTGGAGCAAAAGTAGAAAAACCATTGGGTAGTAACGGTTGGGCTGTTAGCCCCCATAAAT
This sequence comes from Promethearchaeota archaeon, assembly GCA_030603385.1. Taxonomy (GTDB): domain Archaea; phylum Asgardarchaeota; class Lokiarchaeia; order Sigyniarchaeales; family SOKP01; genus Loki-b32. The sequence goes on from JAUVXW010000010.1 coordinate 59,090, forward strand.
CAGAATCAGGAGCTGTTTTATTAGCGAATGACCCTCACTTACCACTTACACTTCCTGCGATTTGGATCCTTATGCATTTAAGTTGTCCGGGTTTGAATACTATTGGCTCATCTTTCCCGGGAGTACCTAGTGTCGTGTTGGGACACAATGAAAACATTGCATGGGGAGCAACAACTGTAACATCGGATAATGTTGATCTCTTTAAATTAAAAATAAATCCTGAGAATGAAAACCAATACAAATACAATGGGAAATGGATTGATTTTGAGGTTATTGATGAACCGATAAGAATTCAAGATAATGTTGAACCGATTGATTTTAAAGTGAAACTTTCTAAATTCGGACCAGTTGTAGAATATATTGAACTTCAGACAAACGTGCATAAAATTAATCTTCCTGAGAAATACGCTTTACACTGGACTAGTTATGATGTGAATTTAGAAGATACGATTGAAGGGTTTAGAACGATAAATTCTGCCTCTAATTGGCGTGAATTTCGTGAAGCTTTGAGTAAAATGACGATCACACCCCAAAATTTTATATATGGAGATATAGAGGGCAATATTGGTCATCAACATGGAGGAAAGCTTCCTTTACGAAAATATGGGGATGGAGCAACAGTGACTCCTGGTACAGATGAGAAATTTAATTGGAGTGGATTAGTACCTTTTGAAAAAATGTTTTCAATATATAATCCCGAGCATGGATTCGTTTATACAGCTAACTATAATGAAGATAAAGCCCCCAATGACGTTTTAATAGCTCAAGATCGAGCTAAACCTTATCGCCAAAAAAGAATTAAAAACTTACTCCAATCAAAAGAAATTTTCTCAATTCAAGATTTTAAAAATTACCAACTCGATTATTTTACAGAAGAAGCACCAGAATTTCTACCTACGATGCTGAAATATATAAAGGCCAAAGCACATACAGAGGTTCATAAGGAACTTATTTCACTATTAGAAAATTGGGATTATTTTTTAACGAAAAATAGTGTTGCTGGTACGATTTACAAAATTTGGTGTCAAGAAACCCTAAAAGCTATCTTAGTTCCTCTAATAGGAAAAGAACTTTTTGAAATTCATTTAACGTCCAACCCATTTGAGCTTGATAGACTCTTTAAATTATATGATGAAAAAGTTGATGAGCTTGAACAAACTTTGTTTACAGCATTCGAAAAAACAATAGATTTCTTAACAGAAAAATTTTCTTCAGATTTTACTAAATGGAAATGGGGAAATTTACACAAAGTGGTTCTTACTCATCCGTTCTCTCAAGCTAATGAGGAAGCTAAAATGTTAAATATAGGCCCTTTTAAAATTGGTGGGGATGGAAACACGTTGAATAGTGGTTATTATGATCCAATCAATAACTATGAAGTTATTGCAGGGCCATCATATCGCCAAATACATGATCTCTCGGATTGGGATAAGTCAATAGGAGTTATCCCTGGGGGTCAATTGGGATTACCTTTCCATAAGCATTACAACGATTTAATGAAATTATGGGTAAAAGGAAAATATGTCCCTTTATTATTTACTAGAGAAGAAATTTCTAAAAACCTCGAGGGAACATTTAAATTAATACCGAATTGAAAAAAATAATATTTCTATCTAACATTTTAATAATTAAAAAATTGAAAATATGATTGAAATGAGTGAAAAAAAGCGATATAAAACTCAAGTAATAAATGATGAAATTTTAGAGAAACTTAGTCTTGAAAATAGATATAAATTCGTAAGAGATAATCTAAGAGTAATTTTATCTGACCAACAATATAATTTTCTTGAGCAAGCTCAAAAATTCTGTTTAAATTATGAAACTAAAAATAAGATCACACATGGACCCGATGAGGATATTTACGATTGGGTTCCTGATTTTGGGAAAGAAGGATATATAACCCGTCAAACTCCATATGAATGTATCGATTTAAATTATGAAGATTTTGGAATTGCTATAGAATTTATGAGGATACTTGCTCTGGATAATTTCGATCCTCAATTTGCGATGAGTACTGGAGCAACAGTTATTTGTATCAATCCCATTTATGCGCATCATGAAAATGTTCCTGATAGACTAGAAGCATTAAAGGAACTCGTCACTGGTCAAGAAGTAGGATGTTTATTAATCACAGAACCGGAAAGAGGTTCGGATGCAGTACATCAATTAACCACTTGTGAAAAACAAGATGATGGGGGTTTTCTATTAAATGGGGAAAAAATTTTTAATACAAATGCTCCCAAGTCGAAATGGGCTGTTGCTTACGCCACTGCTGAAGCAAATAATGGAAATCTCATGGCACAGTTTTTAATTAATACAAATTGGGAAAACTGGGAATGTGAACGGGTGAATATTCCATGGACGCCTAAGCTATTTATAGGAAAGGAATATCTTAAGAATCTAAGAGTTCCAAAAGAATATGTGTTGGGAGAAATTGGAAAAGGAAGAGAGCATCTATTTGAGGGTTTGATTCCTGAAAGAATAGCAATCGCAGTGAGATGTATAAGTGCTTGCTGGGGGGCATTAGCGCATGCAGTTATTTACGCTAACATGAGAAGACAATTTGAAAAGGAAATATTACTTTTTCAAGGAGTTGGTTTTTCATTGGCAGATTTATGGGCTAAGACAGCTGGTTTAACTCATGGTGTTCTAAAGTTCGCAGAAACTTATGATGAAAAACGTGAAAAATATGGAGGAAATCTGCCAGATCCAATAGCTCAATCAATGGTTTCTTCAGCAAGTCAGTATAAATATAATTGTGCTAACTTAGCCAAGATAGTATGCTTTGAAACGGCTAATTTGATGGGTGGAGCGGGTGTATGCGATAACACTTTAATGCATGATTATATTGGTGTATCAAGGATATTGGAGGTTGTCGGGGGCACGAAACAAATACAGCAGTTTATTATGTCGAGAAGTTTAAGGAGAATGTTCAAAAACTTATAGTCTATCTAATTTTTTCATACTAAAGATATTAAATAAGAAAAGAAAATATAATTTTTATTAATTTTTTAATTTTAACTACTTAATCTTCATCTTCATCTTCATCATCTTCTCCCAATAGCGCCTCGATTTTACCTTCTACTTCTTCCACCTTTGCAGAAAGTGATTCAATTTCTGTATAGTTTTCACATTTTTTACATCCATCATCCTGAAGGCATATATCTAATGTATCACATTTTTCTTCAAGAGCTTCTATTTTGTCTAATAATTCTTCTTTTTGCACCTCAAGTTGTTCAATACTCATTTTTAACACCAAATAATATTAAATAAAATAGGATATGTTAATAAATTTTTATTCTTTAAAAGTTAGAATTTACAGAATACATAAATATACAATAATAAATAGAACTTTCGCATAAACTAATATCAATGGGTAAATAAAAAAAACCATTGTGAAATTGTGAAATTTAGGGTGTGTCCATAGATGTCTCTTCTTTTTTTCGAATCTTCTTAATTATTTTCTTATAATTTTTAACTGAATTTTTAACTAAATAGTGTGTTTCTTTAGGGATATCCTCATCTTCAATTTCAAGGTCTTGAATTATAAAATCTAACCCTAAGGTTAATTTATAGGATTCTTCAAGTTCATTCTTGACAAATGAATCTATTAATGAGGATTTTCCAACGGCAGCAGCACCTACAAGTAATATTTTGAACCTAAAGTGATTTGAATCAATAACTTCCCCTAACCTTGGTTTGAAATCTAATAATGCAGTTAGAGCTAATCGATAAAACAATTTATTAACATTTTTGCTTTTTAATGCCGATGTTTCAATATATTCAAAAAGACTATATTGATTTACCATTTGTATTATTTTTTCACGAGGAAACGTTTCTCCAATGTCTTTTTTCAAATCATTTTTATTACCCACTAAAATAATTGGGATATTTCCAGACCGTTCGCGTATGTCATCAAAATATTCTTCGATTGAATCAAAAGTATCAGGGCGAGATAAATCGAAAACTAAACCTACCGCTGCAACTCCACTAAAAAAACCTGTTTTAAAGAACTCAAATCGTTCTTGACCGGCTATATCCCACAGACTGAGAGTTAATTTCAAAAGAGATCTCAAATACTTTTGTTAATAATATAAATTAATTTATGTATTTTATATTATTTATTTGAAGTTTTTTCTAAATAAAGGGGAACTGATGATTCCCAAACTCCGATATATTCGTCTAATAAACAAAAACTTAGATTAAACCCCATAGTTTTGTAAAATTCTTTAAGAGTCTTAAAATTAAAACTCCACTTATCTCTTTTATGATAGGGATTAATCCCATCATTATCCAGAAAGAGAAAATCAATGATTTTTATGATAGATATTGGTAAAAATTTTCCAAAATAAATGATAATTTTAAATACTCTATCTCGAGCATTGATTTCTTTTGGCTTTACAGCGTACGGTTCGCATATAATTATTTTACGTGCGGACTCCTTAGCCATGTTAATTAATTCAACGTGTTTTGGGTAAACATGGTGCAAAACATCAGATATTACAATCACATCGAATTTTTCCCTTAAATAATCTTGAAAATCGAAAATGTCTTTTTGTTTTAATACTATTTTTTTTAGTTTTATGTTCCGTTTTTTTAACTCTTTATTCTTAATTCGTTTTAAAAATCGATGATTTAGATCAACACCTTCATATTCAATCAAAGGATGCAAGAAACGCATCAAATATCCTGTACCACACGGCAAATCTAAAACTCTTTTTGGGCCTTTACCGATTAGTTTAGCAATTGTTAAAAACTTTTTATCTTGGTCATAAAGTCTTCTTGTTATAGCATTATAAAGCCAGCCACTACGATATATTAGGCTTTTAAAACCATTCAAAACTGTTTTATCTCCTTTAATCATTGAAATATGTGAAAATTCGTCTTGTTAAATCTGAAAAATTAAGAGATTACTATTAAAACATATAAAAGCAATATGTTTTTTAAAATTTTTAATATTGATTTAAAAATATAAAATTAGATCCGAATGGTCTATAGCTTATTTTCTAAGATTTCAAGTATATCATCTTCGAGTGTAGATTCCCATTTTGGGTTTTCTACAATAATACCGATAAGGTCATCATTACCATTGAAGAAGTAAAATGTAGGAATTTTCTTTAAATCAAATTTAGGATCAAGAGCTTCTGGTGGAGAACGCTTTTTATGCCATATAGTTTCCCCTGGTTTATGAAGGGCGTTTACCATTATTCCATATAAAATTCTTAGATCAATATTATTTGATTTTATAGTCTTAATATTTTTAATCATCCTTGGTACATTTCTGTTACAATCTGGACACCAATCAGCACCTAATGCTACAATCTTTAATTTCTCGTTCTTTTTCTCTAATAAATCTTTAATTCTCTCCAATACATCTACTTTTGGTTCATAAGTTTTATAGTTGGATTCGATTTTGTCTCCAAACTCTTTTAAATAATCATCCGGGTTCATTGAAGGAGAGATAAGATCATTCCATTTTAATTTTGATTTATTGCTCATATTTACTAGGAAGTTCTTTTTTTTTAAAAGAATTGCTTTAATGAATCATAATTTTTTATGGTTTGATTTAAATTAATATGGTAAATTGGGATCATTAAATATTAAATAAAGAATTAGAGAAGAATTTACATTTATTATGATTATGAAATTCTATCCTTTAAGATTAATTTCGTTAACAATTCAAATATCTTATGGACATTCTCTCCTGTTTTTGAGCAGCACTCTATAAAACCATCTGCATTTTTTGACTTTGCTACTTCCATTGCTTTTCTTGTTGAAATTTCCTTAAGATGTATTAAATCAGTTTTTCCACCAACAAAGATCATGGGTAAATCATATTCAACTTCTTTTTCAACAATTTCGAACCAATCATCTACATGAGCCAGTGAGCCATAATTAGTAATATCATACATAAAAATTGCTCCATTAGCTCCCCTGATATAAGAAGGAAAAAGAAATCTGAACCTTTCTTCGCCAGCAAAATCCCAAATCTGGAGTTTTACATTTTCGCCATTCATTTCAATTGATTTAAGTAAAAAATCTACACCTAAAGTCATTTGAATATCTTCCTTAAAAAGATTCGTTAAGAATCTATGAGTTAAGGTTGTTTTTCCTGTTTGAGAATCTCCAAATATAACAATCTTAAAAGTGAAATCAGTTGACAACCCAAATACCTGATTCAATACGATTTTGAATTTTAATTAGCCACTTACCTAATAGAATAGGTTAATGCTAATATTAAGTATAATATTGTTTTTACTCCTTAAAAATTTAACATTAAATTCAAATTTTAATTTCTGCTAAAAATTATCATGAAAATAAATAGATCTTGATGAATACTGGTGAAACCTTTTAATTGTTCTCAAATTCCATCAATAAGCTTATCTAATAGAAACAAGGCACCAGCTTTGTCTAAAGGGTCATTTGAATTTCCGCATTTTGGTGACATTATACAGGCAGGGCATCCATTCTTAGTACTACAATTACAAGAATTAATTAATTTAAATGCCGTTTTCATTAATTCATTAAGATTAAAATATAACATCTCTGATATACCAATACCCCCTCTATAAGCATCATAGATGTAAATTATTGGTTGTTGCTTGACAGGATCGAAATCTATTGAAACGCCTCCCAAATCCCATCGAGAAATCTGAGCTAAAGCTGGTGACATCGCAATCATAGCATGTTCTATAGCATGGATAGTACCTCCAAGGTCATAGTCTGCCAGTTCCAATTCTTTCTGATATTCAAAAGGTATAGTAAACCATAAAGCCATTGACTCAAATGTGATGATCGGGATATCCTCCAATGGATGTCTCGAGCGTATATCTTGAGTAAATGTATCAATTACTTTATAGGAATAATATTCATGTTCTACTTTTACATTTCCAAAATAAGATTCTATTTTATTATTTAATCCGCCTTTATTTTGGTATAATATATCGAGAGGGGTAATATCTGTATGTTTTAAAGATTGAGTATAAAAATCCACGTTTGATTTAGAAAGATATACCATTTTCTCCTCTAAATCAAGCTCATCTACAATATATGATTCAGCTTCGTAAAGATATACCGCACCTGGATGTAAATCTCGAAATACAAAACTTTCATCCTCGACAGTTAAGAGTTCTTTATTTGAGCCTGATCTTAATATAACCTTATAACTTCTCGCTGAAAGATTATTTAACCCATATTTTTCATTTGGAAAGAAGTCGCTATTCCAATAATAACGATCTCCTCTTTTCATGAGTAAAGATTCTGAAACCAAATCTTCCAAACATTCTATAAATAATTCTTTATCAAAAACGCCAAATTTCTCATACTCATCAATCTTAATAGGGATTTCTTTTGAAGCACAGCATAAATGGTTTTTTATAATATATTTATTATTTAAAGTAATGAGAATTTCTTCTTGGATAGGACCAAATAACTGATCAGGATTATGGACATAAAATAAATCTAATGGATCAGGCATTGGAATAAGAGTGGAAATAGAGAGATCAGTTCCTCTACCAGAGCGCCCTATCTGTTGTTTGAAACTTGAGATCGTTCCTGGAAATCCAGAACTTATCGTAGCATCTAAAGAGCCTATATCAATTCCTAATTCAAGAGCATTAGTAGAACTTATGCCTAAAATCTTTTTATTTTTAAAATCTCGCTCTATTTCTCTCCTTTTAGATTTACTAATTCCAGCCCGATAACTAAAAATTTTATCTTTTAAAACTGGAATAGCAGCTCTTGTCCATATTGTTTGTAATTCAGCCATTTTTCTTGATAATGTAAAGGTTAATGTTTGTATTCCATCCTTGAATTTCAAATGACTGAGAAAAAGATTTTTAGTTTCTTGGTGCGGTGAACGATATTTTTTTGAAATTTCGTCATATGGCAAATCCCATAAGATTACTTTTTTAGTTCCTGATGGAGAATCATCTCTATCTACCACTTCAAACGTTTCTCCTATCAAACTCTCGCAAAATTTTTTAGGATTATGAATTGTAGCACTAGATAAGATCCATTGAGGTTTTAAATTGTAAGTCTCCAACATTCTTTTTAATCTTCTAAGTAAAAAGGCGAAGTTTGAGCCAAAAATTCCTCTATAAGTATGGATTTCATCTAAAACAATATATTTAAGATTTTGACAAATTCTCCTCCATTTTTGTTTAAACCAAGGTAAATAGAAATGAAGTCCATAAGGATTTGTTATTATAATATTAGCATTATTTAATATGAATCTTTTTTCATTAGGTTCCACATCTCCATCATAAACTCCAATTCTGTTCTGCTTTATATTTGTTCCAGAAAAAAGTTGAGATAAGACCGTAAATTGATCTCTCGCTAAGGCTTTAGTTGGGAAGATATAAATTGCAGTTGTTTTTGGCTCTTCTAGGATTGATTGTAATACGGGAAGATTATAACAAAGAGATTTTCCAGAAGCGGTAGAAGTTGCAATAACTACATTCTTGCCATTTTGGATCAAGTTTATTGCTTCTGTTTGGTGTTGCCATAGTTTTATATTGGAATTATCTAACCAGCGTTGAAGACGTTTTCTTAGTGGTTTTTCTAAGTCACCAAATTGAGCTTTGCATCCTGGGATATGTTCGATGTGGTATATTTGGTCACGATAATAATCTTGAGACTTAAGAAAACGTAAAAACTCTTTAAAATCAACCATAAATAGCTTCAATATTTATAATGAACAATCTCAATTAAAAATATCAAAGGGAATTGATTTAATTATTTATCTAATTTTTTAATTAATTCCGAGACAGATTATTTTAACTTATTTAAGGCTTTAAGTTTCCTTCCATATTCATAAAGGGCCATAAAGGATTTAGCGGCTCTTCGAACGGAGGGATAAACAATAAAATTATCTTTAAGGAGTTTATTCCTATATCTTTCATTAGATTTGCTTGGATATTGAGGGAGAATTAACATAAAAATTTTACATAGTGATTCTGTATAATCCCTAATTCTCAAGAGGTTGTTATAATATTCGCTACGATGATCATCTTCGAACTCATCCCCCCACGAATCAGTTTCGATAATGACTAAATCAATATTTGCTGAAATAGCGATCTTGGCAACTTCAAAATATTTTTGACTAGATGAGATCCATGGCATATCTAAGGGATTTTTTAAGCTTCCTATTTTAATCGGATAAATTTGTCTCAATTTGTTTAATGTTTCACCTTCAAAATAAGGCACATTCAATCCTAATTCTGTTAAAATATTTGTATGAATAATACCAAAACCTCCTGACCACAGGATTAACAGAGAGTTTTTCCCAGTTGGATATTGAATATTTTTTAATGGTGTTCCTAATTTCTTAAACCTATCAATATATCTGTTAAAAAGGTAAAGGTAATCAATCATATCATCCATTGAAGTCGGTATGTCAACGATTGGAGTTTGTTTAACTATTGCATTCCAAATCTTTTTATTTGAGCCAATTGATCCCGTATGTGTTAAAATTGCTGTTTGCGATCTTTTAGTTTTCCCCCCGTTCATAAATAACACCGGTTTTTTCATGTTTTTTAACACTTGGAAGAACTTTCTCCCTTCATTAGGATGGTGTTTCGAAAAGCCCTCGAAATATACACCAATGATATCAGTATCGATATCATTATCATAATATTGTAGAAATTCAGATATTTGTAAATCTATACAATTTCCAACACTAGCCCCTTTTGAATAACTTAAATTATAACGACTTGCCCCAATCCTAATCGTTTGAGAATGCAGATCCCCAGATTGAAAAACAAATGCAATATTTCCCGGTTCAGTAGGAAGAAATGGTTCATAAGCTAAGTGTCCATTAGGTGAATAAACACCCATGCAGTTTGGACCTATTGCTCGAATATGGTTATTATCATCATTTAAGATTTCTACAATTTCTTTTTCAATTTGCTTGCCAACATTGTCAGATTCTCCCAATCCTGCTGTAAATATATGAATTGTGTTAATTTTTATTTGCTTAATCACCATTTTTAAACTCTCAAGAATCTTATCTCTTCCTACTGCTAAAATAAGAAGGTCAATTTCTTCTTCAGGGATTTCTTTAAGAGATTTAAAGCATTTTAGACCATTTACCTCTTCTTTTTCAGGATTAATCAAATATAATTTATCTGTATTAAACTTTTGTTCCTTAAAACCCATGAAAAAATAATCTAATTTTTCACTCGCTTTATATACAGCTACGGTGCGAGGATTAAATAAAAAATCCAAATAGTTAGTAGTATCTGTAGTCATTTGAAATTTCCTAAGTTTTTCCTTTAAAAGAAAGTCATAGTAATTATTTCTATAACTTTGAAAACTGGTAATATAGAATTGTAAAATTAATGATTATCTTTAGCTTTTATGTTTATTTTAAAAAGCAAAGTAAGTCTATGACAATAATCTACTTAATAGTGAATTATTCACAAAACATATCACATTCTTCATATAACAATTTTTTTTATTGTTTAACATCAAATTTAAATAAACAAAATAACTTTAGAAGTACATATGTCTGATTCTGATTGGAGTAAAATTGATTTCCAACAATTTATCAATGAATATGGTAATGAGATTTTAGTCTATAAGGCTCCTATAATCCTCTATCCAAAGAAGGATAAAGAACATGAAGCTTATAACTCTTTAATAGCTTTCTTCTTCATAGCAGGGGGTGCACTTATATACATAGCCGTATCTTACTTTTTAGCTCCTATTTACTTTAACCTTCTATTTTTCATAATTATAATTGTAATCGCAACTATTATTGATGTTCTCTTAATTATTAATTACCTTAAAACAAATGTATATATCAAACCATTAGAATGTTGGCTTGAAATATATAGGGGAAAGTCAGAAAATAATTATGTATTTTATTGTTTTACATATTATCCAATATTTTCTGGCAAGTGTCATCCAAATGCAGCAAAAAATGTAATATATAAACTGTACCAAGAACAAGTGTTAAAAAGTAAAATTGATATCTCTCAAATTGAAGTCTACATGAAATTAAATCCACAGATAAAAAAGATTCAAGAGGATGTTGGTTTCTTTTTTCAATATGGTGAGGGAAATTCATTTAAAGACGAAAATATAGATCGAGCATCATGGAAATTTTTCCCATTTCAGAAGTCAGAAAATGATAACTTTTTTGCAGTGGCAAACTGGGAACATCAATTTGAATGGCGCGATGATCTTGAATATGATTTTGATAAATTGCATGAATATGCCCCTTGGATAATTCAAAGATGGAATAAATTTAATTTAAAACCGTTAACAGACGATTTCAAGAATAACCTAAGCTGGGATTTAAGAAATATTGTTTCAATACCAAAGTTAAAACCATGGGATGGAGATTTAGAGCACCAAACATATCAAAATCCTAAAGCTTATAGAGAGGAATCACTGATCAATGAAGCAATTGGGAACGTTATTGGTCATGAAAATGACTTAAAAAGAATTAAAGACATCAAAGATAAACTTTTATCAATCAAATCTTATTTTAGGGATTTAAGTTCTTAATTCCTTAATGATTTTAGTATAAATCGACTACTAGCTAATATAAATAGACAGATAATTATATTATTAATAATTTCAATATAAAAACTTAATAAGCGTAGATTGTTAGATATAAGAAACTTAATATAAATTTCACGAAAGTAAGAAAAGAGGTAAGTTAGAAATTGGAATTAGTAAAAAGCGTTTCGAGTATTGAAATTCCAACCAATAAGGTTTCATACAATAAGAAAACTAATGTATTATCAATAGAAGTATTAGATTTCATGTTTGTAGGCATTTATAAGAAATCTGTGAGGATAAGCAAAATTCTTGATGACCTTTATGCTTCTTTGGGAGAAATACATATAGATCGGAGTAGCATTTATTTTGTAGACTTTGTTACGGGTAGCATAATTTCTGAATCTGAAAAATTAAGCCGCTTAAAAATATCGAAGAGAGAGAAAATCGAGAAAAAAAAAGAGAAAGCTTCAGATGAGCGTAAATCCATGAGAAGAGATAAAGATGAAGTATTTGAAATTGAAGAAGAACTCTTGGATTTTGAAGAAGAACTCCCTGATGAAGATTTCGCCAGAGTCTCTTCAGTTACAGAAGAGGCTGAATACGGTGAGGTAAAGTTCAAGGAAGAAAAAGCCATGAAATTTGATGATTTAAGTGAAAAAGAAATGGCAAGAGAAAAAGAAGCTCCAAAGGCTAAAAAAAGATCCAGAACAATGCCTCCACCTCCTGGTGCAGCACCACCACCTGCGCCAAAATCAGCAGCAGCACCACCTCCTTCTGATGTACTTGGGGGTCCTAGAGCACCTTCACCAGAAAGAGCAGAACCAACCCTAATTGCCCCTGAAGAACCTCAACCAACTGTTTATGAGATTAATATGGGACTTCAATATTATTCCGTCATGATGGAACAAAGGAGCTATTTATTTTACGTATATTTCTCGCATCAAGAATTGAAAATTGTCGATGAAGAAGGGAAGACTGTTTATAAAACTACAGTTACAATCGTTACTACTAAAAAAGAACCTCCAGTCTTAGATCTTAAAATTAAGGGAGAGGGTTTTGAAGTTCATCCTATATTTGGGAAAATTGAAGTGAAAAAAGATGCTGTTAATCCCCCAGTTATGATTTTTTCTATCATGCCCATAAAATCGAAAAAAGAGAAAAAGAAAAAGAAAGAAAGTGAGAGAAGATTTTTAAATGTATATATAGAATTTGAAGAGAAAATAATTAGTCATACAATCTTATCAATAATAGTACAACCAAAATATTTCCGTCTTGAACTAGGTCCAATTCATTTGAATCTTAGTAAAAAAACTGCTGCTATAATCTCTTTTATATCCATTTTAATCGCTGGAATTTCATTAGTCTACATGTTTCTTTCTGTTGGTTCTTCATCTTCTTTTATGGATTATTTAAGCAGATTCGCCCCCGGTTTAGGTTCAATCGTATTTTTCACGATTTTCCTATATACGCTGTTTAAAGAAGGAATATATCCTCTTAAAGAAAAGATAAGTGCATTCTTAAATTTCGATCAAACAGGTATTCTGATAAAATAAGAGTTCTTTAATTTTTCTTTTAATTTTTTCTATTATTTAAACTTAAGATTTGAGTTCATCCCAAAATTTCTTTTGTAATTTGCCCAATTCCTTTTTTTTTAATTTAACAAAATAAAGAGGTCTTTTAGCTATGAGGGGATAATTTTTTATTTTCAAGGATTTTATTAATCCGGCTGATTCTGCTTTATCCGCCATTATTTCACTCATTATACTGATATAATTAGATTCACTTACTGTTGAAATTATTGAGTCATTATCATTTATTTCAAGTTCGATGGTTAATTTTTTATATTTAGGGAATTGTTTTTCGAATGTATTTCTCGTTCCAGAACCTTTTTCTCTCCATACAAAAGGATATTTGATAAGTTCATTAAAATCAACTAAATTTCCTTCTTTTATTAAGTCATGATTAGGAGAACATATGAATTTAAATTCATCTTCCCCAATTTTAATATAATCAAAATCGCCCTCATTATAACTCATAAAACTTCCAATCCCCGCAAAATTTGCCATCCCATTCTTTAAATTTTCAAGAGATTTCTTAGAATTATTAATAAATATTTTAAAATTTGCATTTAGGTTCTTGCTTCGGAAATCTGCTATATATTTAGGTAAAATATGAGACCCTGGTATTGTGGAAGCGGAAATAACAATATCTTCTATCATTTGATCCTGAAATTTTGAAATTTCTAATTTGCAATTATCATACAAATCTATTATCTGTTCAGCGTTTTTTCGTAGAAGTATTCCTGCTCTAGTCAATTCGAATTTTTTTGTGGTTCTATCAATTAAAACCACTCCGCCAAAATCTTTTTCTAACTGTGAGACTTGATGTGATAATGTACTTTGAGAAATAGGGAGTTCTTTTGCTAACTTGGAGAAACTCTTATACTGAGTTAATTTAATAAAGTTTCTTAGATATTCAATATTCAAACTCTTAATCGTCTTTAAAATATCTAATTTTGTATAATATTAGATTTTTAATCTATTTCTATTTATCGATTTTTTTAATAAACCATTACGAAAAAATTAATAAATCTTTGACTTTTTTCTTAGTTACAGTTCAAAGTAGAAAAGAGGAAAGGTTAAAGTGACAGAAAAAGTGAAAACATTTACAATTATAATAGGTGACGGTCCTTACACTGCTGAGCGTCCCTATACGATGTTAAGATTTGCCTACACCGCTTTATTGGAAGATTGTAAGATTAACATCTTCTTAGTTGAAGACGGTATTCTCGTGGGTAAAAAGAACCAAGATCCCACTACTTATGATAATCTTGGAAAGTGGATGAAAGATATTATTTCTGAAGGAGCAAATGTTAAAGCATGTGGTGTTTGTATGAAAGCACGAGGTCTTTCTGAAGATGAATTAATAGACGGAATAAAAAAAACAACTATGAATGGTTTTGTTGAAATGTGTGTAGAAGCTGATAATGTAATGTTTAGTTAAATGGAGATGATGAATATAATGGCAAATTCACAGTTAGATTGTTCTGGACTCGTATGTCCGATGCCTGTAGCAAAAACCAAAAGACAACTATTAGAAATGAAAAGTGGAGAGATTCTTGAAGTTACTGGTGATTATGCAGAAGCTGGACAGAATATTAAAAGATACATAGAAAAACATAATGATAAATTATTAGATTTCAAGGTTGATGGAGAAAACTATTATTTAAAGATCGAGAAAGCATAATTTATATTTAACAAGGTTGTTACTTTCTTTTTCTATATTGTTTATAATTCTATATCATTTTTTAATAAAATTTTTATGAAAATTGGTTTTTATAAGTATATTGCTTAATTTTAATGACTTGATTCTTAAATATTATACAATAGAGTGGATAGGGAATTTGAAAGATAGTGAAATTATTGAAAAGATAAAAAATGCAATTATTAAAGGCATTTCAGAAGAAGCAATAGCTGCTGTTAATACAGCCTTAAAAAGGAATATTGAAACTAACCAGATATTAAATGAAGGTCTAATTCGCGGTGCTGAAGAAGTTGGTATGAAATACGAAGAGGGGGAATACTTTCTTGGTGATATGCTTTTAGCTGCGGACGCTATTAATGATTGCATGGATGTTATAAAACCGAAATTGGTAGAGGAAAAACATAAATCACCTGGAAAGGTGTTAATAGGTACTCCTGAGGGAGACCTTCACGATATAGGTAAAAGTCTTGTTATCGCCCTATTGCAAGGTCAAGGATTTGATGTAATAGATTTAGGTGTGGATGTTCCCCCTGAAAAATTTGTCGAAGTAGCGATAAATGAGAATCCAGATATTATTGGAATAAGTGGATTGTTAACTATGACGATTTCTAAAATGATAGAAACCGTTACTATGCTAAAAAGAAAGGGAATTAGGGCCAAAATAGTGGTGGGTGGGGGTATACTCTCTGAACAATCTTGTAAATATATCGGGGCTGATGCTTGGACCAAAGATGGATGGAAAGGTGTAAAACTAATTAAAGATCTAATGGAGGCTAATTAAATTGCCACATGATTGGGAAGCATCTAGAAGAAGAATAGGGGCAACTATTGCGGGATCACGTGGAATTGATCGCGTACCATATTTTCCTATTGCATGTGAAGAAATAATCTGCCGTGTATCAGGAAAAACTTTTCGAGAACTTTTATCTTCACCTAAGATTTATGGAAATGCCGCTATTATGACTTATGAGTTTTTAAAAGCTGATTCTCTTGCCATACCTACTGCTTACGCAGGTCCTGCTGAAGCTTTAGCTTTCGCAGAAGCCAATAATAAAGAAGACATAATAAAATGGTCTGATTATAAGGTGTTTATGGCTAAACAGGGTGCTATCTGTAAAACTGAGGAAGATATTGAAAAATTAGAAATCCCGGATCATTGTAAGATATCACTATGGGATACTTGCATTTCTGCTGTAGATTTTATAAGAGAAAAAACAAGATATCCACAGAGCTGTGCACTTGGTATTTGGTCTGTTGTTCAGGAATTGAGGGGTGTACAGGCTTATAGAGATATGAGAAAGAATCCAGATCTATTGCTACAATTATGCGAAAAGGTATATCAATCTCAGATGGATTTATACAATTTCTATAATGAAAGAGTAGGTCCTAGTCCAACAATATTCTTTACGGGGTATGCTTTTAACAAACATATGATGAGTTTCGAGGATGCGATGAAGTATGAGGGACAGTTTATTAAAAGATTGCAGAATGAGACTAAAGCTAAAATAATGCTTCATAACTGTGGAACGTCACCTTATTTTGATGAAATGTGTGATAATCTTGATATATTCGCTATTAATGGCTCACACCCGCTAGATATTGAATATTGGGTGGGATTTAAAGAAAGACATCCGGGTGTAACAATAGTTGGAGCAAATATTGATGTGAGTCGGGAACTATTTAGTGGTACTCCTTTAGATGTTGAGGAAAAAGTAAAAGAAAACATTACACATTTAGCCTCTGGAGGTAAATATGCTGTTGGTCCAATCTGTTGTTTACCATGGGGTGTACCATTAAATAATATTATGGCAATCCCAAAAGCGATAAAAAAATGGGGGACTTACCCTATTAAATTTAATTAATGAAATAAATCGTTTTATTCTTTCATATATTCCATTTAAAAACACAATTATGAATATTATAAGCAGATATTCTGATTTTAAAAGTAA
The DNA here is from genome assembly GCA_030603385.1 of Promethearchaeota archaeon. Lineage (GTDB taxonomy): Archaea > Asgardarchaeota > Lokiarchaeia > Sigyniarchaeales > SOKP01 > Loki-b32. The sequence continues at coordinate 75,814 of JAUVXW010000010.1, forward strand.
TTTAGGAAAAGAAGTCAAGATCATTGGAAAGATTGCTGAAGAAATATGGCAACATCTCACTACGTTTATTGAGTCTCACCCGTATATGAACTATTTCGATTTGGATGATGGACACCAAATTGTCATTTATACCAAAGACGAGATTTCTTGTAAAGAAAAATTAGAAACAACAGGTAAATTAATCAAAGTGGAAAGCAAACATAAAAATCCAAGATCTAAAATTACCGATAAATACTTTGAATATCAGCTGCTAGTTGATTCATGGAAATGTATTTAAAATATTTAAAAGTAGTTCCCAATTAGTTTGAGGTCGTTATTTAGAAAAATTTTAATATGAACCAGATTTCTAAATCCAAATTTAATTATAGATTGAAAGTAGAAATTAAATATTATAAAAAAGAATATACAAAAATAAATTTTTCAAAAAGCTGAGGTTATATTAACTTATGTCCTTAACAAAAATGACTACTAAAAAAATTATTGAGAAAAAGCAAAAGGGAGAGAAAATAGTTACGATAACAGCATATGATTATTCGATGGCTAAAATTGTTGATGAGTGTGGATTTGATTTAATTCTAGTAGGGGATTCACTTTCACAGGTAATTCTTGGTCATGAAAACACATTAGGAGTCACAATGGACGAAATGATCCATCATACTAAAGCTGTTTCGAGGGGAGTATCAAACGCGTTATTGGTTGGTGATATGCCATTTCTTTCTTATAAAATAGATGTTAGGGATGCTGTATATAATGCAGGAAGATTTATTCAAGAGGGAGGTGCTGAAGCTGTCAAAGTCGAAGGAGGTACAGAAATTTTACCTACTATAAAAGCTATAATTGATGCAGACATAGAAGTGATGGGACATATTGGCCTAACTCCACAAAAAGTTTATAGATTTGGAGGACATTTAGTCCAAGGTAGAACTTTAGATGCTGCAAAGAAATTAATAATGGATGCAATAAATCTACAAGAGGCTGGAGTGTTTTCCATTGTTTTAGAAGGTATTCCATGGCAGATTGCAAAATTAGTAACAAGTACAATTGACATCCCAACTATTGGTATTGGAGCTGGACAATATTGTGATGGCCAAATTATAATCATTTATGATATGCTGGGAATTTTCACGGAATTTAAGCCAAAATTTGTAAAACACTTTGGTAAGGTTGGAGAGAATATTAGAAATGCTTTAAACGCTTATAAGGATGAGATAGTAAGTAGTAAATATCCTGATTTAGACCATTCCTATACATATCCAACTGAGGATTTAAGCGAAATAAATGAATGGTTTGAAAGTGCTGATGTGAAAGAAGAAGCATTAAAACTAAAAGAAAAGTTAACTTAATTTGTATAATTCCCTCTATGTTTTTTCCCTCATTTTTAACCCTTATAATTTTCTTCAATTAGTCTTTTTACGAATTCAATTTTTAAATAGTTTTATCTAATTACAATAAAGAAAAAATTACAAAATAAATAAAAAAATAAAAAAGTAGAATTTTAACGTTTCAAATTGGCATTAACCCAATCTGTATAACCTTTTGCTTCTAATTCTTTTGGTACAGCCTCAAAGAATTGAGCTGTTATTTCTTTTACGTGTTTAGCGGCAACGGGGTGAAACATCATTGCTAAATCTAAACCTACAAGGCTTAAAGATAGAGCGTTTATAATTTCCCACATAGGACCTCTATATTGCCGTAGTCCCCATTGAGGGGCTTGCTTTTCTGACATCCATGCTTCACGTGCGCCCCATGCATTTGTTGTTCCACCACTTATGGGGTATGCTAAATCGGTTTCCCCTAGAAGCCCAGCAATGCGCATCCTTTGATAAATACTGAATGAATATTCCATCCCGTAACCGAGAGTGGCACATGTGGGGTCCATCACTATTCTGTTAGGAGCTAATCCTAATTCGAGAGCATCCTTATTCATTTTAATTTGGTTGTTTAGATCTAAACTTGTCCATAATAGACAGTTGTGATCGTATTTAACTGCAAGAGGGATTACTTCTTCCCATGTGGCTTTGTCTGCAGCTGAGAGCATCAAAACTTCACTTTCTGTTGCTGCTGCGGTTACTTCAAAGAGTTCTACATCTTTTTTCTTATTTCCAGAGCATCCAATAATAACAGGAACGTCAACAGCTTGTAATATATCTTCAAGATATTTTCTAGACTGCGAAACTGGAACGTCTCCCATTGCCGGGTCTATTGATAGCGAATGGAAAGTTATGCATTCAGCTCCAAACTTATCTACTGCAAATTTAGCCCATTCTGCCGGATCTGCTAATACCTCACCGTATTCTTGCTTGATTGGTTTAGGAAGCATCATCTTTGCACCCATATCAAACACGTCATAAGTTATTAATGGTGGGTTAGGATTCCGTTTATCTAACCCCAGAAAATTATAAAAAGGAGGAGCAACTTCTCCACCGATTACAGCTCTTTTCCCATTAGAACGTACGAATTCTATAGTCTCAATTTTACCAGGGAAGTCTAAATCGAGAGCAAATTTAGCAGGAGTCCATTCAGCTTTTCCAGGTACTCCAGGTAATAAAGCTTGAGCCGCAGTTTGTACTATGCTTGGTAGCATCTGGAATTCGAGATATTCTGCGAATAAATCCACATCTTGAAGTTCAACTTCTTCAGTTTCTTTCATAAATTCAGCTAATTTTTTACTTAACTCGTCAAATGAAATTTTACATCACTTTTTTTATTTTTTTTTGAAATCAATAAATAGACAATTGTAGAATTGAATTTAAGTTTATTTAAAAGGGGGGTGCGACGAATTCAGTCATTTCATGTAGGATTATGATAATCTTCAAATCCATATGATTGGGGGATATGGATGCTTTACATATGTCAAGATCAAAAGAAATTCTAATTCTATGTTTAAAGGATGGTTTATTCCCCAACATGTTTCCTTGCAGTTTTTAATTTTATTTTCTCTTGTTCTTCTAAAATCTTAAAATCAATTTTACCAACTAGGGTTTTTGGAAGTTGTTTACTAAATTCAATTTCCCGAGGACAGCTCCATTTCAACAAGTTTTGTTGACAGAAATTGATAAGTTCTTTTTCCATTTCAACTCCTTCCTTCTTTTGATCCTTTAAGACAACAAAAGCTTTTACTTTTTGTATCAGTTTTTCGTCGGGAACACCAATTACGCATGCTTCAAGAACGTCCGGATGTTTATAAAGAACATCTTCTATTTGAGAGGGATATACATTATAACCGGAAGATTTTATCATCCTTTTCAGTCTTATTTTGAAGTAGAAAAAACCATCTTTATCCATGGTAGCAATATCTCCTGTGTGTAACCAAATTTTTCCATCCTCATGCCTTTTCAATGTTTTAGCTGTTTCTTCTGGATTATCTAAATAGCCCAACATAACAGCAGGTCCATTAATACATATTTCACCTTCTTGACCAATTGGAGCTTCATTTATTGTATCTAATTCTACGATTTTCATCATCATATCGGGAAATGGTATCCCAATACTCCCTTCACGATATTCTCCTAAGGGCATGGCACAGATTCCTGTTACTGCTTCCGTTAACCCATATCCTTCCCTTAATTGAACGTCTGACCCATTTTTCCTGCAAATTTCTTCAAACTTCTCTTTTGTTCTTCGCGGTAGTGTATCAGCACCACAAAAAGCTGCTTTTAAGAAACTCAAATCTGTTTGTTGAAATTTTGGATTTTGATTTAGGGCTTCATATAATGTAGGAACTCCAAATATTAAAGTTGGCTTTTTATTTTTAATTAACTCTGCTACCTGATCAGGTGTAAATGATGGGACTAAAATACTTTTTCCACCTCCCATAAATATCGCATTTACACATACTCCTAATCCAAAGCCATGAAAAATAGGTAATATCGCTAATGCTGAATCTTTATCCGATAAATCCATCCATCTTGCAACTTGAGTTCCCTCTGCTATAAAATTATAATTAGAAAGCATGATACCCTTTGGAATACCAGTAGTCCCTCCAGAATACAAGATTGCGGCTATATCATCAGGATCCGTTCTATCTTCAGAAATTTCTGAATAAGATTTATTCATAATGTCTTTCCACCAGAAAATTCTTGGATTGGAAGGGATCTCTTTTACTGCTGTGCTCATCTGCGTTAGGATTAATGCTTTTAGACTAGTTTTGTCCAATACTTGTTCAAAATTTGAATAAACTCCATCGATTGTGAGAGCAAAAGTACTTTTACTCAAATTTAAAAAGAATTCAACTTGTTTTGGTGGACTAAGAGGATGAATCATACTAGCAATAGCTCCAATTTTATTAATAGCGTAGAAACAGATAATCCCTTGAGAAGTGGTGGGCATGGATATTGTCATTCTATCTCCTTTTTTAAGCCCTAAACTAATTAAAGCTTTTGCACATTGGTCAATTTGTCCAATAAGCTGTTGATATGTTGATTCATTTCCCATAAAATCATAGGCAATAGAATCAGGGTATATATTTGCTGTTTTGACTAAAGCATTGTACATGGTAGTTCTATGGTACTCAATGCTTTCAGGTACACGTTTATCATAAAATTTTAACCAAGGTTTTTTTTCATACATTCAATTTACCCTTTATCTTATTGAATTTCAGCTTTTTTAGTAATAGAAAAGAAATGGTCATTGATTCAATTATTTAGTTAAAAGAAGATATTTTAAAATATATAAAAAGTTTTATTTTATCTGGAAAGCCTTTTCTTAAAAAGAAGGATAGCTATACCTAAAGCAGAAATAATTGAAATTAAAATGAAATCGAGTCGATATCCAGGAATTATTGGGAGATAATATCTTGTGACAGTATATCCCTCTGGTAAGATAATCAGATTATAGGTATCTGGCCCCCCGTCAACTAAAATTATTTCTATATAATAGATTTTAGTTTCTGGAGAAGTGTAGTTTATATAGGGGCTGTCATCCAGGCTAAAATCAACGAGTGAAGGATTGCTGAATATATCATTATCAAGAGATTTATCATCTTTCACGTACGATTGTCCAGGTCGTTTGTTAAAGAGGAAAAGAGTGAAATTTCCGCTATCCTCATGATTTAAACTAATTTGAGTATTGTTGCCCACTTGTAAATCAAACAAAAAGAAGGCATAATTCCCATTTTTAATATAATCTGTATATATAAAGGCTTTAACAGTCGTGATTGGAATTAATAGAAAAAATAGCGAACAAATTAAAATGATCTTTTTATAATTCATTATTAGATAACTTCGAATTCTTTTAAAATAGATATTTTATAACTCATTTTAAAATTTTTCATTTTATCTTTATTTGTAATTTCAGAAATTTTTTTCAGAGATCATTACATTTTAAAATTATTGAGTAGAAGAATTAATTGATTTATTTATGGGCATTTTACTTATAGAACGTTTGGAATTTGAGAAATATCATGGATTAGGAAATGATTATGTCTTAATTAATGATTTAGAAATGAATATCCCTGAGGAAAAAAAATCAAAATTGGCAATTAAATTATGTGAATTTCATTTCTCAATTGGAGCAGATGGTTTAATTTTTGTATGTAAATCTGATAAAGCAGATATTAAAATGCGAATATTTAATAATGATGGAATGGAGGCGGAGATGTGTGGAAATGGAATAAGATGTTTTTCTAAATATGTTTATGAGAACAATATCGTAAGAAAAGAAGAAATTAAAATTGAAACACTGAAGGGGATTATGGTTGCAAGAAATATTATTACTGAAGAAAAAGTTATAAGTGTTCAAATTGATATGGGGCCTCCCATTTTAAATTATGAAGAAATACCAGTTATATCAGAGAGTCTTTCAAACAAATGTATAAACGAGCCAATTGCTATTTTAGATAAAATTTTTAATTTTTCGGCAGTATCAATGGGAAATCCACACGCAGTGATATTTATTAAAACGCAATTGAATGATGATGAATTAAACATGTATGGAGCTACAATAGAGTCTCATGAGCGATTTCCAAACAAAGTAAATGTAGAATTCGTAAAAGTTATTTCAAATGAAGAAGCTATTGTTAGGGTATTTGAAAGAGGTGTGGGTATTACTAATTCTTGTGGTACCGGTGCTTGTGCTTCGGTTGTCGCTGGTTCTCTTCTCGGGATATTCAAAAAAAATGCACCGATAACCATACATAATGACGGAGGGGATCTAAGAATCACATATAGCAAAACAGTTCTTATGGAAGGGCCTGTAAATAAGGTTTTTACTGGTGTTCTTGAAAAAATGGAAATTTAATTAAGGTTTTTGGTTTATTTTCATGAAATATGTTGATTGGTTAAAAGAAAAAGGTCTAGAATATAGAGATGGAGTTCTACACTTTGCGGATATGAATACTATAGAAATTGCTGAAAAATTTGGAACTCCAATTTATATAATCAGTGAAGAGATGATAAGGAGCCAATATAAAAAATTAAAAAGAATTTTGGATTCTGAATATAAGAATAATTCTATACACTACGCCATGAAAGCAAATTCTAACTTATCCATTTTAAAAATTCTAGACTCTGAAGGGGCATGTTTTGATTGCACATCCACAGGAGAGATTCATACATGTTTAAAGGCTGGTATTTCTCCAAGTAAAATCATCTATACTGGAAATATGTTTACCAATGACGATTTTAAATTTGCTGTTAAAAATGATATTCTAGTTAATTTAGATAGTATTAGTCAATTGAAAAGATTAGTAAAAATTTATGATGATTTAGGAAAAGAAAAAGAAATAGTTTCTTTCAGAATTAACCCAGAATTCGGAGCGGGCCATCATTCTCATACGATAACAGCTGGAAAGACAATTAAATTTGGGATTTTAGATGATCAAGTCATCGAAGCATATTCAAAAGCGAAGGAATTCGGTTTTAAAAAGTTTGGAACTCATATCCATATTGGCTCTGGAATAATAAATGCATACGATTTTGAAAAAGCAATAGATAAATATTTAACAATTATCATGAAGTTAGCTGATACTCTTGATATTACATTTGAGTTTCTCGATTTTGGTGGAGGCTTGGGAATACCATATCGACCAGAAGAAGATCCATTAGATTTAGAACTATATAAAACTATAGCCCTTAAAAAGTTTAAAGAACTGGTTGAGAAAGGGAATTTTGGAGAACCTGAGTTTATAATAGAACCAGGGCGTTATTTATCGGCAGAAGCGTGTATAATTTTAACCCAAATTAATACAATTAAAGATAATGGGTTTAAAATGTTTGCTGGCACAAATACTGGATTTAATACTTTATTACGTCCTGCCATGTATGGTTCATATCACCATATTATAACCTGTAATAAAAAGAATAAAGAAAAAATATTAACTTATGATATTGTTGGACCTATTTGTGAATCAGGTGATATAATTGGCAAAGAAAGGAAATTGCCGAAGTTAGAGGAGGGAGATTATCTTGCTATACTTGATACTGGAGCTTATGGGTTTGCTATGAGTAGTTCATATAATTCTAGACCTAGACCCGCAGAAATTCTAATAGATAAAGGTCAAGTATTCAAAATCCGTGAAGCAGAGACTTTTGAAGATTTAATTAGAAATCAAGATATTCCTGAACATTTAAAATAAGCATTGAAATAGTTTATAAAATTTATAAATATTAAAATTTTAATTAAACATTATTATATTGAGATAAGATTATAAACAGTGGGATTATTTGGGCTGGATACCCCTTAATAGTCTCGATGAAGTGTTGGCATAATGAAATCTATACTTAGTATTAACACTAAGATGGTTAATGATGACACTGATCTGCACTGATAGCCTTTATAATTTTATCTCACTCTAAAGCCCTAACACTTCGTCGGTTGAATAAATTTTATCTTCTTTAGCATCAGCTATAAATTTTATTGCTTTAATTGAACCATTGGTAAAACATTCTCGACTGTGAGCTTGATGTTTTAATTCAATTCTTTCACCTGGTCCAGCATATAAAATTATATGATCTCCTACAATGTCACCACCACGAATAGAATGAATTCCAATCTCCTCCTTTGCACCTACTCTACGTTTATTGGGGCCTCGTTGTCTTCCAAATTTCGCGATCGTTTCAAAATCAGATCCTAATGTTTCACTTATAATTTGTCCTATTTTTAATGCTGTTCCACTTGGAGCATCAATTTTTCTATGGTGGTGTGCTTCAATTACTTCAATATCCCAATCTGCTAAATAACTTGTCAATATGGATGCTACTTTAAACAGAACATTCACACCAGTTGCCATATTTGGTGAAAATACTGCAGGTGAGTGATTTTTCTTAATTAATTCCTCGAATTTATCAAAAAATTCTTGAGATAACGCTGTGGTTCCAATTACACATCTAATTCCATTTTCTGCACAGATCAAGCAATTTTTTTCAGTAGCTGGGGCAATTGTGAAATCTATAGCTACATTAGGTTTTGCTTGAGAAATAACTTCTGTGAGATATTTCACATCACTTATTTTTATGTTATTAGGATCTTTCACACCCGCGATATAAGCTAATTCTTCACCTATATTGGTTACATCACAGGCAGCAACAACATCAATTTCTTTATCCTCTAATGCTAATTTAGTAATTAATTTACCCATTGAGCCCGTTGGCCCAAAAATTAATAATTTAATCATTAATAAACCCTCCAGATATTTTGTTAAATTAAATCTAAACCTTTAAGAACAATTTTTATTTTTTTCTGGTTCTCTTCCAAAGGAGGCGTTAAAGGCATTCTCATTCTGATATTCATTAAGTCCATTACATCTGCTGCGTATTTAACTGGTCCGGGATTTGTTTCAATAAATAATACTTTGAACAAATCATATAACTCAAGTTGCATATCTCTTGCTATTCTCCATTCATTGTTTAACATGCTTTTAGTAAATTCAACCATTTTTGAAGGGATAATATTTGAGGCAACGCTAATAACTCCTTTTCCCCCCAAAGCCATTATATGATATGTCATGCTATCATCTCCGCTTAGAACTATAAAATCATCAGGTGTAGTTTTAATGATTTTAGTTATTTGGTCGATATTTCCACTGGCACATTTTATTCCTATAATATTATCTTTAGAATGTGCTAATGTTGAAACAGTTTCAGGTTCTAAATTTCTCCCAGTTCTACTAGGGACATTATATAGTATTATTGGTAAAGAAACAGAATCAGCAATTAAGGAAAAATGATCTATCAAAGAATGTTGAACGGGTTTATTATAATAAGGCACAACTATTAATAGACCATCTGCTCCAGCCTTCTCAGCGTATTGAGCTAGAGAAATTGCTTCTTTAGTAGAATTACTACCCGCTCCTGCTAGAACAAATGGATCCTTTCCGCTTTTCTTTGCTTCATCAACCGCAATATTCATAGCTTGATGATGTTCTTCATGAGATAAAGTCGCACTTTCACCAGTCGTACCCATAGTTAATAGTTGACAACCGTTTTCAATTTGAAATTTAATAAATTCCCTATATTTCTCCTCATCTATAGAAAAATCTTCATTAAAGGGGGTTATCATAGCGGTAATTACATTTTTTAATTTGTCTATCTTAGTCATATGAATCTCCTTTATTCGAATTTAATCGTAAATTAAAAGATTAATTAGTAAAGTTCCTATATAAGATTTTTTAATAACCTTATAGATCTTTTTTATTACAACTTACGCAATATTCTTTTCATCCATATTTAAAGAAAAAATTCGAGAAACTTTTTACAAAAAGTTAAAAGATCTCAAACTGACTATTTTATATTCTTAAGCTCAATATTAATTTACAATGTCGATAGATCTTTTAGATAAATTTCAAGGGACATTAATTGGTGTTGCCATAGGTGATACTTTAGGCCATCCATTTGAAGGGAAGCTTCGAGTCAAAATTTATTCCTATTTTAAAGATTTCAATGAGTTTATTCAAGAATATAGAGATATCTTTAAGACTTATACTGATGATACCCAACTCACAATACATACAGCAAAAGCAATAATTCGAGGAAACGGATTCAACACATATAATTTTATTCAAGAATATGTTAGATGGTTGGATGATCCTCCAATTGGGCCTGGATATGGGTGTATATCCTCAATTAGAAGGTTAAAATATGGCGTGCCATGGAAAGAAGCAGCCTCAAATTCGGGTGGGAATGGGACTGTAATGAGAATAGCTCCGATAGGTTTATTTTATTGTCAAGACATAAAGGGATTAAAAACAACTGCAATTAAATCGAGTATAATTACTCATTCACATCCTGCGGCTTCAGCTGGTGCTGTTGTAATTGCTAGAGCGATTGCGTATTTAATTGAAAAAAGTCCAGAAACTGGTTTTTCTAAAGATAAGCTTTTTGAAGTTATGATTTCTTCAATTTCTGGTTCCCAAGAAGATATTTGGGAAGAATTTATTAAAATTTTATATAAATTAAAAGATAATTTAGATATGCCAATTGAAGCTGGTTTGATTAAATTCTCTCAAGCGGGTGTTAAATCTCCTTATTTTATTGAAGAATATTTAGGTCAAGCTTTTGTGCATCCATATGCAATAAGCACCGTAATATGTTCACTCTTTATCTTTTTAAATAGATTATCATCATTTGAAGATTGTATTTTTGAGCTTGCGACTGCGGGGGGGGATAGTGATACAGTTGGGGCAATAGGAGGGAGTTTAGCAGGAGCTTATTTTGGTATGAAAAATATTCCAAATGATCTGATAAAGCTGGTTAAGAATCATAAGAAAATCCTAAGATTAAGTGAAGAACTTTACCGTAAATTTGAAAAACGGTTTTAAATGAAAAAGTCAATTTATTGTATACTAGTTTTCAATTGTTTTAAACAAGATGCACAAAATTTTACTGGCTTCTTGTCTGTATCTGTCAAGCTATTTGAAAATCGCATTACACAAACATTACGACAATGTTTTAAGCGAAATGTGTGCCCTAGTTCGTGGATAGCTTCTTTTAATATTCTTTCTTCAATTTCTCCCTTAGTTTCCCGTTTCCTATACATCATTCCGTGATCTCTGTAAAAATTTTCTGTAAGTCGTGCTGATGAAATTAAGGCAGCATAAGATCCTCTTTTAGCTATTCCAAAAACAAAGTTATAATTCTTAGAATAAATATCTTTTTCTAAAATTCCTAAGATTCTAAAGAACTTATTATTTTTGGCTTTTCTAATTAACCTTTTTAATATTTTAGGAGCTTTATATTGTTCTCTCTTCGAATCATATTCAGAATATCTTAGTTTTATTCCTTCTTGAAGGATCTCAACATATAAATTAAATTCGTTAAACTCAACCTCTAAATTCTTCTTTAGACTACTTAATATTGATTGGGTTGACTCACCAACCTTTAATAAATAGATAATTCTTTTCATTTTGAATTTAAACGCAAATTCATAGATACTAACTATTAAATAAATTAGTAACTTCTAAATTATTCTAACTTAACTGAAGATAAAAAAAAGAAAATATTTAAACAATTTGGAAAAATTGAAAGATGTGGTCAAGGATGGGATATAGGAATTGAAAAATCGTAAAAATGCACGGAGGAGAAATTTGGGCTGAATTTGAAGGAAAAAATAAGGGCTTAAAATTTTGCTTTTCGCTTCCGATTTCTAAAGAATAATCTAATATTTTTAAAGGAAAAGTAAAAACCCTAATTATTAACGGCAAAACTTTTTTAGAATATTAATTTTTCTTATCTATACCAATATTTAAATAAGATTACCTATTTAATTTTCAATTTATCTCTCTAATAAGAGAGGAATTGAATTAGAACGCTAATAAGAAAAGCCAGTTTCTCAACGGGAGAGTGGTCTAGCTTGGTATGATACTGTAGGGTATTCTCTACAGCATGAATCTTGGTTTGGGACCAAGGGGCCGAGGGTTCGAATCCCTCCTCTCCCATTTTTAAATAAAAGGCTAGTTCAATTAGAGTTAATAAACAAAATGATAGAAATAATTCTAAGTATTAACTAATTCCTCTAATTCTGATGAATCCTCCGAGTTAAAATAAATATCAGGTATTAAATCTTGTATTGTAGAAAATAATGACAGTATTATCCCAGGATTTTCTGAAGAAACTATATAATATCTCATAATTCTACTTATTCTTGAAATTTTAATTTTATCTTTGAAGAATCTAAATAATTGTTGGACATTATCATCAAAATCCTTATTTTTTTGAATCCAAGCAACCAACCTTTTCCTTTTATTCTTTTTAACCTTTAATTTCAATTTCATTTTGGGCCCCATCAATTTTAACTTTGATATGAATTTATTAGATTTAATTTAATTATAATCAAATCTATTTAAACAAGGAGATTTTTAGGTTAAAAATAGATAGGATAAGAAAATACCTAAAAAAATGCTTTTAATAACTATTTTGACCATTTATAATCAGAAATTTTATTTGTTCTGATTTAAAATTTTGTTTAATTCTCTTCTGATTTTTTCAGTTTTTTCATCTTTAATCCAGTACCGGATTTTTGAAGACTTAAGGAGTGTTTGTACTTTTTCATTAAGTTCAATTAATTTTTTTCGGTCTTCCTTAGATAATTGAGGGACTTCTTCTGCAATCTTTTCCTTTATTCTTTTAACTTCCTCTTCAATAATCGGAATTGAAATTTGCTCTTTTCCAGTAATTAATCTTTTGCGAAATATTTCTTTAATATTTTTTATCCAACCTTCGATCCATGGATAATTGCCTACTTTTTCCGGATCGTTAATTAATATTTCTTTCCGTTCAACTATTATCAGGTCATCAGGACAAGAATTTTCACAAGCGCCACAATAGAAGCATTCATCTTCGTTGCACGCAATTTTCCCATATTTTTTTACATCCACTGCTTTTTCCGGGATAAAAAAAGATTCTGTGGGGCATATATTAACACAAGCTTTGCAGCCTTGAGGATCACACTTATGTAGCATATTTTTTTTTATTATAACTTCTCCTTTTAATGGAGAATCTATTGAGAAACAATGAGTTGGACATTCTTTTTCGATTTTAAAATAATTCTGTATCTGATTTCTGTCTCTTACTTTTAAACATAAAAGACATACATCATTTTTTTTGTCCTCGATGCATTTATTCATATCAATTTTAAAAAATTTACCAATTGATGGATACTGTTCTAAATCTATTTGTCCCTCAGGCTCAATACTCTCATGAAACGCATCATTTGGACATATAACAGCACAAAGCATACAATAACAACATTTCTCATAATCAATTAAGATTTTTGGATTAGAATCATCTAGAATTTCTTGAGCAATCTCAGGAATCGGTCCAAGTTCAATAGCATCTGTTGGACATATTAATTTGCATAAAGAACATCCTATACATTTCTTTATGTCATATACAAGCTTTTTGTCTACATTTTGATATTTCCATGTAAGAATCAATTGATCTGGGACAATTTCTATATCTTTAATAATCTCTTCTTCTTTTTCTTCTTGATCTTTATCATCTGGAGAGACTTTAGAAATTTTAAATCATCAACTCACTGAAAGTACTTTGTAGTAAAAGTTTTATTTTGAAGCTTATAAATAAGATATAATTTTAATAATAAAATAATGGTTTCTTATTTTCGTGTAGAAATCCAATTTAAAAAAATTTTCTATAATAATTTTTAAGAAATTTATGTAATAGATTATAACATTTTTGTAATTAGATAATAATAAATATAATAATTTCTGTACTTGATTTGCATATACAGTTTTATAAAAATGGTATTTCAAATAAGTTTAGGTTGAGTGTAGAAGCAGTAAAGCCTTTCTTTAAGATACTAACAGATTTTATTTGATTCAGGAGGCGTTCTAAATAATAAAAATTTTCATTGCCGAGGATGACAGAGATCTTCAAAGGTTATATGAATTACTTCTAGATATGTCAGGATTTCAAGTATTAGGAATTGCAAATAATGGAGATGAGGCAATTGAAATGTTTAAGAATTTTAATGAAAAACCTGATATTATTATTTTAGATTATAGAATGCCCATAAGGAATGGAATTGATGCTTTAAAAGCCATCTTAGAAATTGATAAAAGCTCAAGGATTATCTTCGCAAGTGCAGATAGGACTATAAAAGAGAAAGTTTATCTTCACGGGGCAATAGGATTTTTAGATAAACCCTTTACACACAAGAAATTAGTAACTACACTGAACGATTGTTTAGATATGTCAAAACCAATTAATATTTAAAATAAATATAATAAACTTTCTTAATACAACAACTTAAATAAGGTATTGCTCTGATTATGAACCTATATAATATTATTTAAAATTATGAATAATAATCATAGCTTTCTTGATCAAAATCATAAATATATTCTATTGGTATACCATCAGGTTGAAGATCTGGAGGAGCATAAATTAACCTTAAATTAGGAAAATAAGTTCCGATCCCTTTTCTTGCAAGTAAAACAGCAGGATGATCGGCATCCTTAAATATTTCTTCACTTATTCTCAATGTAATATCCCTACACTGTTGTTCATTTAATACACCTAAAGAATGGACATACTCATGTAAAAGAATATGATAAGTGTACGCCCAAACAATTTCATAAGGCTGTTGATCAAAGAGTATTTTTAAAGGTGTTTTATTCATAACAATATCAGTTCCTGGGGAAAAATGCATGCCACCTATAAACCCGCCTCTATACATCCCCATTTCGACTAATCCTAAAGTAAGACCCGCTCTTTGGCGCCCAGTTACTCTTCGAACATCTTTCTTTACTCGTTCGAAAATTTTTGGCATTTGTCTCTTTAGATCTTCAAGATTTATTTTAATCACGCCGCTAAACTTGTATTTTATTTCTATATATCAAAAAACCAATCATTCTCATCTTCCCTTAGAAAATCCATCATGCTGGTTAAATCCCTAAGCAAATGTCGAATAGTTACTTTTGTCATATCTCTGCGAATAGGTCCCATCTCTGAGAAGAACATATCATCTAATAATTTATCGATATTTATTTTTTTAAAATATCTAGCAGGATTGTAAAAAAGCGTGTAAAAAATTTCTTTTTCTAGATTGGGTTGTTCTTTAGTTTTAAGATTCTCATCATACTGTTCTGACATTAAGTTTTTTAGCTCAATAATAAAGCATTCTTTATTATGCAATAAAGCATTCCTTTCTTTCTCTAAAATGTTTGTTTTTTGCTCTATTTCTTTTATTTTCTCCCCGATAAATCTGAATTTTAAATTGGAAGTTTTGATCTTTTGATAATCAACATGACATCCTGTATTTCTGAGCTCTAAATTTTCTCTATTATTATCAACTTTGGATACATTATAATTTATACTGTAGTAATCTGGTGTGATATTTATTCTTAAAGATAGATTGCTCTTAATTCGATATTTAATATTCCTTGGATCCTCACCATGGCTTTCTAATATACCATATCCTGAGAGCATTTTAAGTTGAGAGTGAATTGCCTGCCTTGATATCTTTTTTCCGAATGAAGCTGCTAACTCGGAAGCTCCAAGAGGAACTTTCGCCAACTTCGATAAAATAATCCTTCGTGTTGGATTACCTAATATTTCAAGTAAATTATCCAAACTAAGAAATAAATCCATTCCTTTTTGTTCTTCCACTTCCATTAAGTTTACCCCTTTTTTTTATCTTTAGTTTCTCGATTATTAATATTTTTTTATCTATACAATCCTTCTGAGGGTTCTTTTGAATATATTTCATGAGATTTTTTCGCTTTATCAGCAGATTTTAATATTTTTGCCAGAGCATCATCGAATTCAGCACGAGAGATTTTTACATTTCTCACGGAGTCAGCATCTTGAGTATTGATCTTGGAATCTAATACAGCCTTACGAATTGTTAGAAGTGTTGCTTCTTCACATATTGCCTGGATGTCAGCACCAGTATAATTTTCTATATCTTGTGCCATTTTATTTATATCCACATCAGAAGCCAGTGGTTTATTTCTAAGATGAATTTTAAATATCTCCACTCGTGCATCTTTATCTGGCATCGGTATATCTATATGTCTTCCAAACCTTCCTGAACGTAATAGAGCAGGATCAAGCATATCAGGTCTGTTGGTTGCTGCGAGTAAAATAACATCTTTTAATCCTTCTAAACCATCCATCTCTGTTAACAATTGCGATACAACTTGCTCAGTTACTTGAGAGCCAGCAAATCTTCCGCGAATTCCGGCGATAGCATCGATTTCATCAAAAAATATGATACAAGGAGCTGTTGTTCTCGCCTTTCGAAATGTTTCTCTAACAGCTTTTTCGCTTTCACCAACCCATTTTGATAAAAACTCAGGACCTTTAACAGAAATGAAATTTATCTCACTTTCATGAGCTAAAGCTTTTGCCAATAATGTCTTTCCTGTTCCAGGAGGTCCTAATAATAGGATCCCATTTGGAGGTTTTGAATTTAAATGAGTATACAATTCAGGGTACTTAAACGGCCATTCAATTACCTCTTTTAGCTGCTGTATAGCTTCTTCCAAACCACCAATATCTTCCCATGTCTCAGTAGGTTGACTTATTAATACTTCTCTTAAAGCTGAAGGCTCGATACTATTTAATGCAGTTTGAAAATCTTTCATATAAATTTGAAGATCCATTAGTATTTCAGGTGGAATTGGTTTATCTAAATCAATTTTTGGCAATATTTCTCTTATTGCTAACATTGCAGCTTCTTTTGCTAATGATTCAACATCTGCACCAACAAAACCATGCGTTTTTTCAGCCATAAGACGTAGATCAACATCGTTATGTAAGGGCATACCACGAGTATGAATTAATAAGACTTCATACCTACCATTTGTATCTGGAACTCCAATTTCAATTTCTCTATCAAATCTACCGGGACGTCGAAGTGCCGGATCAATATCATTTACTCGGTTTGTTGCACCAATAACAATAATTTCTCCTCTTCCTTCTAAGCCATCTAATAATGAAAGTAACTGAGCAACGACTCTTCTTTCTACTTCACCGGTGACTTCTCCTCTCTTAGGCGCGATTGAATCAAGTTCATCGATAAAGATTATTGAAGGTGCCATATCTTTC
Organism: Promethearchaeota archaeon; assembly: GCA_030603385.1. Classification (GTDB taxonomy): domain Archaea; phylum Asgardarchaeota; class Lokiarchaeia; order Sigyniarchaeales; family SOKP01; genus Loki-b32. The sequence goes on from JAUVXW010000010.1 coordinate 92,817, forward strand.
GCTTCTTCAAACAATTTTCTTAAATTTTCTTCACTTTGACCGTAAAATTTACTCATAATTTCGGGTCCACTTATTGTTATAAAATGAGCTTCAGTTTCATATGCAACTGCTCTCGCAAGTAAAGTTTTTCCTGTACCAGGTGGACCATGAAGTAAAACGCCTTTTGGTGGATCAATTCCTATACGTTTAAATAATTCAGGATGTCTTATAGGTAATTCAATCATTTCACGTATTTTTTGAATTTCTTCTTCTAAACCACCAATATCTTCATAGGTTACTCTTCTACTTTCTAATTCTTCTAATTCTTTGTGAGTTTTCTCAGAAATCGTTATTTTAGTTTCTAAATGAATTCTAACTGCTGCAGCTTTAGGAGCGAAATCAACTACTATAAAATCAATCCTTCTACCCATCGTATTAAAACTTAATATATCACCCTTAGTAATAACACGATTTTCTAGCATTCGAACTAATTGTTCAGATCTCCTTAAGATGACAGACTCTTCTACCCCAGCAAACGTTATTCTATCAGCTAAACTAGCATCAATTTTCTTTATTTCTACAATATCATCTAAAGATGCACCTAAATTCCTTCTTAATGAAGAATCTATTCGGATTGAATTAGAGCCTCTATCTTCATCTTTCCCGGGGTATAATAGCGCGGCAGTTTTTTTTCCCGCTATAGACTGAGCAATTTCAATAACGTCTCCGGTTTTGAGATTCATTTCCACAATTAAATCAGGATCAATTCTTATCCTACCTCTCCCTGCATCACCCTTATACGCATCTTTAATTCTTACTTTTCTTCCATTTCCCCTATATTCGCGAGTTATTTCGCTCATACTTTTATCAACACTTTATTTTTTGATTTTATCTCTATTTCAAATATAATAATAATATAAAATTATTTAACTGCTTCGCTTACCTTTATTATTGCTATGCCATTATTAACTTCTGTTTCACATTCTGTTTCTGAAGACTTAAAAGGTAAATTTATAGATTTCATAAACTTACGCTTTTTATTTTCTGCTATAAATATTAATTTTCTTCCCTTATCTTCAAATCTAATATTGACATTAGATTTATCCATTCCTGGAATTTCAATCAAAATTTCGGAAAAACCTTCATTATCACAGATTTCAGCATATGGTTCCAAAATATAAGTTCCAACATCTGCTTCCTTCTTCAGAGAAGTTTCCAATGAAAGCTTACTAGCATCAATTTCTTTCTTGGATGGTGAATTATATAAATCTTTTAATTTAGGAACCTTGGACAAATCAACATTGCTTAGATATTCACGTATATTTTTATTATCAAGATTACCTTCAACTTTTATCTTTGGTTTGTCCATTCCTGGCTCATAATGGTATGATATCTTAAAACCCTTAATCCTCTCATAATTGGGTTTCTTTTCTAAATATCTATCTGACTCTGGAACAAATAAAAAATCCACGTCAAACATATCAGAATCTAATTTAAAGTATCTCTTTATCCTATCAATAAAATCATCAAAATCATCCCTCATCATTTACCACCTTAATTTTTTGAAACGTCAATTTTGTCTTGACAAGCTCATATTACAAATGCCATTTGATCTATAAAAACCTATCGATTCTGAAAAATAAGGAAGGAAGGCACCAGATATTAGTTTCATCAATGAGTATAATATTCAATTAATAAATTGTCTATTTCATTTTCATCTAAGTTAAATAGCCAAAAAAATAGGGTATCTATTATTATTTTTATATTATTTTTATCATTTTTTTCAAAGGCGTTAATAACTTCTTCTTTAAATTGATAATTTATTATAGGGGATAAATAACCGTAAGAGAGGATTTTGTCTAATAATTCTTCTATTCTTTTAGTTTGATTATTTTTAGTGTTATTAATGATCCGAACAGTTAGATCTTTTATAAGATCTACAAGGGCGCTCCTTTCTTCAGTTCGAAAATTGTTAGGATGTGGTAGGGGTAAACCATATTCAAGTTTAGTTTTGCTTCTTTTGATGGTAATGTTTTTAGCTTTATATAGAAAAGATACGAGCTTAGAGTTTAAATAGGCAATCACAAATAAGTAATCAATTTCTTTATTTGCTAATGGCCAAAGAAAATATGTATCTGATGTAGCATAGTAGGGATCAGTTGAATAGCCGAAGATATTTTTGCTTGAAATATATTTTAAAAAGATCTTTGGGCTACATTCATAGAAAGGTTCGAGATCAACCAATTTTTCTTTTCCCTTTTCCTCTAATCTTCGTATAAAGGAACCTCTTCTTGGATAAAATAAATCTTCTGGATTTTCTTTAGCATTAATTAAGATCTCTCGCAAATTCATCTCATATTGTCTTAGGTATTTTGCGAGAGTAGGGTATTTCTGCTCAAGTGATTTATTTCGCTTACTAGGGGATTGATTTTTAAATTCATTTTTATTGAAATAGAGAATGTAACCTTCGTTATCTTCACAATTATACCCATATTGTGTAATTGATTTGCTTTTATACACTTTCTTAAGTCGTGATTGTTCGGTTTCACTGAGTTTCGTAAAATTTCCGTTAACTTTTAGAAAAAACTCGTTTTTCTCAATTTTTAATTCTTTTCCTATTTTTAAGATAAAAATATTGTCATTTATTAGAATAAGACCATTACGTATGATGAAAAAATCTTTTATTCTGGTAATTTTTTCATTATACTTACAGTAGTTTTCAATTTTATCTACAACAATTTTTACTTCTTTTAGATATATTATATTCCAATTTTCATCTTGGTTTAAATCATTATTAGTTAATGCGGAATTATACTTTCTGATAGACGGTGAAGTATTATTTTGTATTAGATCTTCAAAAATTCTTTTGTTAACTAACTCACCTGACTTGTTGGATTTGTTGTCTCCAACAACTTGGATTATTTCAATATCTTTGTTTTTCTTGTTCAGTTTTTCTTGCTCAGTTTTTTTCTGTAAAATAAAAATACAATTATGTTGTCCCTTTGCTCCTTCGAATACATTTAAACATGATAGATCTATATATTGAAGTAAGTAACATTCATTCAGTATATGGGGTTTCAAGAGTTTTATCCCCGTTTTTTGAGATTTTGTAATCCAATAATTTGTGGTAATATAAGAGATAATACCCCCAGGAATCAGTTTTTCTATACCCAAATGAATGAAATAATAAAATAAATCCATATTTCCTACGAAATATTTAGCACAAGTCGGATACTTTGTTACATAATCTTGAAAAATATCAGCGTTATAGTTTTGACCTAAGTAAGGAGGATTTCCAATTATTAGATCAAATTTCTCATGTTTTTCTGACCCAAAAAAATTATCAAATCTAAAGTTTACTGTTGGAAAGGAATTTAAAAGAAAGTCTTTTAGGGATAAATCCATTTCGTAAGCAAAAATATTTGAAAACTTATTTTGTAGAAGATATTTTAGAAAAATACCTTCTCCAACAGCGGGCTCTAAAATTTTTAAATCTTGGGAGTTTTTCTTATTATCCTTAATAATATTAATAACATTTTTTACCATAAATTCCGCGACATAATCTGGGGTAAAAATTTGACTTATGGTGTTATTTCCATGGATCCTATTATTTTTTGCAACCATCTGATCATAATATTGATTTAAGACTCTATAAAATTGATGGTTACCAATAATTTTCAAATATTAAATAGAAGGAGTATAAAGATTTAGATGAGATTGCTTTAGGAATATCATTAATCACTATTTAGGATTGAGATTTAGCAAAACTATAAAAAGAAGGTAATAAAATATATAGAAAATATAGTCCCTATTTACATATTTTAGTTATGAAGATGTTCATGGTGTTCCATTTTAATATTAATTGGTTTTAAATTACCAATTGCCCACCCAGTAACTTCATTCAGAGAAGGATGAATAACCATTGAATTATATATTGGCATAAAGGAGCCTGCTTCTGGACAAGATCTTTCTAATTTAGGAATGTTGCCTTTACCGTCAGATTCTGGTAATGAACATGTAAATCCGGAATTCATTAAATATACAAAAGGTTGTATTAAAATAGCGGCATGAGGGCCAACAACATGAGCACCCAATATTTTATAGGATTTATCAACGATTAATTTAAAAAATCCGTTATCCTCATCATCGTTCTCAAAGCCCATTGCAAAACCCTTTGCAACAGTGGAATAATTTTTCATCGCAATATAAATCTCGTGTCCTTTTTTAATGGCTTCTGCTTGAGTCATTCCAACATGTCCTACTTGAGGATATGTGAAGATTGCCCATGGCACTGCAGAATAGTCTACTGATCTTTTTTGCTCCTCGGATCCAAATATATTATTAACACAGATTTCTGCTTCATAATTTGCTTTATGTCGAAATTGATAAAGTCCATTGGCATCTCCTATACACCAGATGTTCTTTTTGTTTGTTTCTAAGTATAGATTAGTTTTTATCCATCCTTTTTCATCAATTTCAACACCAGTTTTTTCAACCTTCAGTAAATCTGCATTCGAACGACGCCCTGTAGCAATTAAAATCTCTTCTGCCGAAACTTCAATTTCTTTACCAGTATCCATATTTTGAGCAATGATCGTTTTCATTTTCTTCTTTCCCTTTGCTTTAATCGCCTTATAATTTACATACACAGTCATATGTTTCTTAAAATTTTGCTCTAAAAATTGACTAATTTCTGGTTCTTCGGTTGTTATTAAACGAGGAAGCATCTCCAGAATTGTTACATCTGTTCCCATCGCTGAGAAAATATGAGCAAACTCGGCGGCTATTACTCCACCTCCAATGATTATTAAACTTTTCCAAGGTTGTTTTGGATATTTATCTCCAAAAAAACTTCTATTAGTTATATAACCGACTTCTTCTAAACCTTCAATTGGAGGTATAAAAGAACGAGCTCCTGATGCGATAACAAATTTTTCCCCTTTAAATCTTCCAATCGTTTCCTTTTCATCAATAGATTTAACTTCCATTTCATATTCTCCAGCAAATTCACCAATACCTTTGTATAAAGTAAGATTTGGTACATGGGATAACCCTTCCTCAATTTCTTTGCTTTCATCTATTTGCGACCACATTCTTTTTGAAATTAATTCCCAATCAATCTTTTCAATATTAAATTGGATCCCAACTCTATTTGCATGTTGAGCTTCTCGAATTAAATCGGCAGGATGAACTAACACTTTTGAAGGAATACAACCTCGGGTTAAACATGTAGCTCCCAATTTTGTATCTTCAATAAGTGCACATTTCATTCCTACTTGAAGCCCTACATTTAAGACATTTAATCCGGCACCACTTCCTATAACTACTAAGTCATATATTTCCATAATTTCAATTTCATCTATATCATTTTTAAAGTTTATATTAATAATTTAAATGAAAATAGAAGCAGTGGTTTAGAGATAAATGATTGTAATGATCTAATTAAAATCAAAATTTTAACAAAGAGACATCGAAAATTTTACTTAGCTTCTTGGAGTAATATTATAAAATTACTACCTTGTTTATAATCTCCTTTAACTCTATCTTCAACCCAAATGGCGCCATCGTAACTTTCGGTTATTTTTTTAACTAGAGATAAACCAAGACCCATTCCCTTGCTTTTCGAGTTCTTACGCTTTCCTTTCTCAAATATACTTTTTTTACGATAGTCAGAGATGCCTATGGCGTTATCCTTAAAATCCAGTTTAATATAATTCATATTCTTTGAGTAATACTTACTGACATCCACATTAATCTGTATTTTGGATTTATTGTTATGTCTAACTGCATTTATCAATATATTTTCAAATACATCTAATAAGAAATTATTTGCAATTACATAGAGTTTTTTTTCTGAACGGTTAACACAAATATTGATATCTCTTGCTTGAAAACTATTTTTAAGGTACGTTGTTGCTTTTTCTAACAATTGAAAGATTTC
>JAUVXW010000058.1 GCA_030603385.1 Promethearchaeota archaeon
ATGCATGAACAAGATAGATTAAAATCTCGGATTTTATATTAACTTTCAACTTGAATATCGTCTCTTCTTTAGGTATTCCTGCAAATGGTAAAACAAAAAGGTCATAATATTTATTGTATATAGCCAAGAGAGTCTCTTTAAATTTAGTATAACCCATTTCCCCTAATTCCTTTCGATTTTTACGTTTTTCAGAAAGAATTTTAGGAATCTCCTTTATATTTTTTAATTCATGGGCAAATTCTTTGATAATTTGAGATTTTAATTTTAAAGACTTAAAGGTTTCTGTAGACTGCTCATTTACCATGAAAGTTATCATAAATTCTTCAAATCCACTTCTTGCAAACTTAGAGGGAATATAAAATCTGTAATTTAACGTTTGGAAGTCTTCAAAAGCAATTGGGAAAGGTTTCTCTCCACTTCCATAACTTAAGAGCATATCCAAGATAATACTGTTAAAGGGGTTATATTTATCCTTGCTGAAAAATAACTTTGGTCCTTCAACTTGGTCAAAGTAAAAGATGAATAGTCTATTAGCATCTTCATTCTTCTTCATTATTATCATCTTAAAATTAATATCTATGTTTTAAAAGATCTTGATTTCAAGTAAATTATATATCAGAATTTAGCTTTTATACGGTATATGGGACTAAAAATATTACTGGTAAACCCTAATAAGTTTCAAAATCCCCCAGTAATCCCAATTGGTTTGGAATATCTAGTTACTGCGTTAGAAAAACACAACCATTTTGTTCAGATATTAGACCTATGTTTTTCAAATACCCCAGAAAAGGATTTGGATAAAATTCTTAGAAAAAAATCGTTCGATTTAGTAGGAATAACTATTCGTAATATTGATTCAGCAATTTACTTTAATAATCAATTTTTTTTAACTGATCTTAAACCTTTAGTAAAATGTGTTAAAGCACAAAACATCCCAATTGTGCTAGGAGGTTCAGGATTCTCAGCTATGCCTAGTGAAATTCTCTGCTATCTTAATGCGGATTATGGTATTGTTGGTCCTGGGGAGACTATTTTTCCAAAATTTTTAGAATTATGGCAATCAAATAATATAACACAAAAATTATTTGATGGGTGGGTAATAGGAGTGGATAAAGAATTAGTAAATTTAAGGGGAGAGAAAGTAGATTATCCACGGTATTTAAAGGAGGAAGGAATAGTCGGATTTCAGACTCATGTTGGCTGTAATAATCTATGTCCTTACTGTATAGAAGCTAATACCCAGGTAAATTATAAAAAAATTTCTTATATTATTGATGAATTAGCTTATTTGGTTAACCAAGGTTATAAACATTTTCATACATGTGATACCGAGTTTAATACAAACTTAACATTCTCAATAGACTTTTGTTTGGCATTAATTAAAAGAAATTTAGGGCTAAAATGGGCCCTTTATATGAAACCAACCCCATATAACGAAAATCTTTTTAAATATTTACATGAATCAAAAGCCTATTTAATAACGCTTTCAGTTGACAGTGATGAAAGAATTCAGGGATCCAATAAATATGATTATGATGACTTAACTCAAATTGTGAACTATTGTCAAAAATACGATATTAAGCTAGCGATTGATTTATTAATTGGATATCCAAATGAACCACTAAAATCAGTGAAAAAGATGATTGATTTCTTAAAAAATAATAGACCCTTTACCGTTGGAATAAGTTTTAATTATCGGGTTTACAACCATACTCCATTAGCTAGCTTAATTAAAGATGATCCTTCCTTGCAAAAGAAATTAAGTAAACCATATACCGATGATGAAAACTTTTTAGAACCAATTTTTTATAGTCATTTGTCTCAAGAGATGGTGGAAGAATTAATTGACCAAGATGATCTGTTTAAACTTGCTGGAATTATTCCTGGCGTAAACTATCAACAATTTTAAAGAATTAGTACTTTCGCATACATATTTATTCACATTTTCTTTTTTCTTCAGAGTTTATTAATCCATACTTCAGAAGTTTTAAAACTCTATGAAACACCTTGATTGGCGCTACTCTAAAAACTTAATGAGCCTGAATCAAAGATTAGATAGTGGAGTAAATACAATACCAAGAACTTTTTTTGTTAGCATTTCTATTGTTTTCCACTCTTTTAAATGAGATTATAGCAATAATTTATTTAACAAAATTGGAATCGTGCTCTTTTAGAGTATCTGTAAGAACCAAGCACATCTTCTTTAAAATTTTGGTATTAACTTTGTCGATAGTATCATTAGGAGTATGCATATAAGCAAATGGTTCCACCGAACCAATCCCATATCCTTGAAGACCCCTATCCCCTAAAAAACCTCCATCGGAATGAGTGCCAAAAACTCTTTTCGTGGTGAAATATCTGAGTTTAAGATTTCTGTTATTGTTTAAAAGCAAAGAATCAATATCTTTGGTGTGATTCCCTTCATTCATTCCTGGAAATAGATATAATTGATTAGCTAAGGATTCAAAATTAAATATAATTGATTTATTAGGATCAAAATTCTCCAGATTATTATAAAAATGCCTGATGCCCATTGTACCACATTCTTCAGCTCCAGTAAAAAGAATCCAGATGTTATAATTATTTAATCTATTTTCAAGAATACTATAATAATTTAAAAGTTCTAAATTACACACCACACCTGAAGCATTATCAACAGCACCGACAGAATTATTATCTGTAGTGTTAAGAAGCAAGATTAGAGAAGCTAACATACTCAATATTAGAGGTAACAGCCCGATAATATAAAATACTATTTTAAATCCTATGAATATTAAATTCTTTAGGATTACGATGACTACTAGAATAATTGACGAGGAGACCCAAAGTTTAATCATCCTTATCCGGATTCTAATCTTAAGTCTTTGTCCCTTGGAATCTAAATGACTCACAAACAGTGCAATTCTATCATTATTCTCTATTTCCTTTAATATAGATTTAATCTTTACTAGAAGATTTTGCGATTTGAGTTTTGTAATAAATTGAATTTTCTCGGGATTTCTCGTCAATATGATTGATATTATCAATATGCTAAGAAGTACAGGTATTAAAATCAGAAATAGAATCATATTTATGTTTAAGTAGAGTAGAAATAAAATTAGCGAAGTGGATAAAAATGCGATTTTAGGATATATTCTCGAATAAAACGAACTAAAAGTAAATTGTTGGATTTCAAAATCTAAATCCAAATTCTCTACTTCTTGTCTTACTTTATTAAAAGCCTCAAGTTCAAATTTTGTTCCAGATAATCGAGGAAAAACAAATTTTTTAAGATTTTTTTTAAATCGGGCTTCTTCAATCATATTTTTAATAAAATAAAATGCAATTTTGTAATATATTAAAAAAAACAAGATACTTTTTAAATGATTCAGAGATGAAAAAAGAAATTTAAAAGTGGGTTATTCCCTATTAAAAACATATATATCGAATTTGAAGTTGTAGCATTACTTCCTTAGTCTGTGAAATTTGAAAATACTAAAAAACAACTTGAGATGGAAATTAGAGCAACATTGGATGAAAAAAAGGTAATATTATTAAAAATCGAATCAAATTGATATATATGAAAGAGGAGACTAAAATTTTATTATCGGGTCTTGAGTTTCCTGAGGGTCCTAGGTGGCGAAACGGAAAATTGTTCTTTTCAGATGCTGCAGCAGGAAAAGTCATCGCTGTGAATGAAAATGGTAAATCAGATATTCTTGTACAAATACGAGATATGACCTCGGGATTAGGTTTTCTAGATGATGGTAGGATGCTTATAGTATCCATGCAAAATCGTCATCTTATGCGTTTAGATCCAGATGGATTGAAAATTCATGCTGACTTAAGCAAACTTACAGATTTTCCTTGCAATGATTGCGTAACTGATGCCTATGGAAGAACTTACATAGGAAATTGGGGTGTTAAAACCCTCAATACCCCTGCTGATCCCACATGCATCATTATGGTCACAAAAGATGGGGATGCGAGAGTTGTTGCAGAGAATCTTCTCTTTCCTAATGGATGTATTGTGACTCCCGATTGCAAGACTTTTATTGTAGCAGAACAACGCGGGGGTGCACTTATAGCTTTTGATATCGAACCTTCAGGAGATCTAACAAATCGAAGAATTTGGGCGAAATTTGAAGGTTTTGATCCTGACGGAATATGCCTTGATGAAGAAGGAGCCATATGGGCTGCAAATCCATCAACAGCAGAAGTTTTACATATTTTGGAAGGAGGGGAAATCAGATCTTCCATTAAAGTAAAAGATACAAATGTTTTCGCCTGCACCTTAGGAGGAGATGATGGAAAAACCCTTTTTCTGTGTACCAGCCAATTATTCAAAGGTAAAAGAGCAAGTGGAAGAATTGAATATTTAAAAGTAGAAGTTTCAGGTGTTGAGGTACCGTAAAAAAATGAATAATGAAAAATATGAAGTATAAAATAGGTTTACCCATTTGTGAACTTATACAATAAATCAAATAAAAGATGAATATAATGAGAAAAAATGTTAGAGTTTTTAGCTGTTTTATTCTTAATAATTCGAGGTGTGGAAAATGCCTGCAGTAACTCCATCTGATGGACCGGTTGCGGTGACTGGTGCCTCGGGTTATGTTGGTTCCCATGTGGTGATCGCTTTGGTGAAGCGTGGGTACACAGTACATGCCTGTTTGACTCAACTGGATAACCCAGACAAGACTGAGCACCTTTTGGCACTAAATGGGGGTGATTACCCTGGTCATGTGAAACTTTTTTCTGCTAATCTACTCGAGTCGGGTAGTTATGATACACCATTCACTGACTGCACTGCCATACTTCATGCTGGTACTCCTATGGGTTATGATAACACTAATAATCCCCGACAGATTTATGATGGTGCATTAAATGGCACTAAAAATGTC
>JAUVXW010000040.1 GCA_030603385.1 Promethearchaeota archaeon
GTTTCTTTCTATCCCGAATCGATACACAGCCATCGTCATTCATGAATCCAATATCTCCCGTAAGGAGCCATGTACGGGCATCCCAAGTTTTTAGAGTATCGGCCGTAGCTTCTGGTTTATTTAAATACGCTTTCATTACTTGAGGTCCGCATACACAAATTTCTCCAATATGCTCTTCTCCATATTTCGAACCAGGTAACCCATCTGCAATAGGACCCGCCTCAAAATCATCAGGATCAAAGATTGCCCAATCTGTACCTGGTATAGGCATTCCAACTGTACCAACTGGATTTTCACCAAATAAACTATTCGCACTAGCAACGCAAGTCGATTCAGTTAATCCATAACCCTCTACTACTCTGCCTCCCGTTCTTTCTTGAAATTTTTCTTGAACAGGTCGGTGTAATGGACCTGCTCCTGAAACGCATAGTCTCAGTTTTCCCGCCAAATTTGGGTACGGACTAAGATCTGGAAAGTCGGCAATCCTCTTAAAAAGAATTTCTGCCCCAGGATAGGCAAAGCCCAGCGGTGCGGGCATGTCGTTGATTATTTTAAGTAATTCATCAGTAGGAGGGGGTCTCGTAAATAATAGCATCCACCCACCCGCCGTTATAGAAGCATTCATTACAGCTGTAATTGCGAAAGCGTGAAATAGGGGTAATACTCCGAGAACACCCATTCCGGGCTGTTCTCCTCCAAATATTAATCTAACTTGTATTGCATTACATACTATATTAAAGTGAGTTAGCACTGTCGCTTTAGGAACCCCGGTTGTACCTCCTGTCATTATATATGTTCCAGTATGTTCTGTGGGATCAATCTTTACATCAGGAATGTTTGGCTCAGTCGTAAAAAGCTCGTAAAAATTATAAGATGGCTCAAAATCAATTTTGCCCGTCCGAATCTTTCGAGTCTTTCTGGCGATGAAATCTTTAAAACTTTTTGAACCAGTAACAAAGTCTTCTACATTTTTATAAATTACCAATTCAATGTTGTTTTTATCTATAATTGGTTTTACTAAAAGGTTATACATAGCTTCAAGTGTAATTATGGCTCTTGGTCCAGTTGTCTCAATGTGGTGTAAAACTTCAATAGGTTTGTAAGTAATGTTTATACCAGTTGGAATAGCACCTATTTTAGCACATGCGTAAAAGCATATGGGATATTGAAAACAATTAGGCATAAGTAGACCAACAACATCTCCTTTTTTTATTCCTAAATTATGAAGACTTGTAGCTACTATATCTATTGCTTGTCCAACCTCATCGTAGGTCATCCAAGAACCAAGATAATATATCAAGTTATCGTTCGCATATTTTTTGCGTTGCCTATCAAAAAATTCACCTAGCGTAATTTTCTCGAAATCGTAATTCTTAGGGACATTTTCAGGCCAAAACTTTTTGAACCAAGCTTTATCTTCATTTACTTGCCAATCTGACATTTTGATTACACTTTAGATTTCATTTTTTAATCATTATTTTATACTTTGAATATTAATTAAAAATGGTTTAAATTTATAAAGTTTATAAAAAATAATAATGATAATAGAGTTATTCTATATTGATTTCTCTGATTTTAGAATATTTTTTATTTAAGAGATTTTAGAATATTTTTTGTAGAAATTATAATAAAAAAGAATAAAAGATACAAATAATTCGAAATACTTAGAAATTGAATAAATAAGAGATACTGAAAAAAATGCCTTGTATACATGGTTTAGATGAAATAAATTGTCCAACGTGCCGAACTGCAAAATCTACTTTACCAAATAATGCAATTAATAGAATAAAAACACCTAATATAAAGATTGGAAATCCCTTTTTCAATAAGAATGATCGATTAGATCGTAAAATAGCAGGAGAAATTACTGTTAAAAGATTAGATATTATACATCCCCCAGTTAGTCCCATATTGAAGCCATTTCTCATAAATGAAATCCCAAGTTTTGAAAATAAAATATTATTAGACAGATTTCAAGAATTAGATTTATCTAAAGAAGATAATTTTGGGATTTCGAAAAAAATTCCTCTGGAAAACCCTGAATGGAAATTTGAGGAAGAAGATTAAGGTTTTCTTTTCGAGGATTCTTCACGTCTCTTTTTATATTGTGATTTAAGTTATTAATATAAAGCATTAAATCATAAATATAAATTAAACCACATTTAACAAAACAATTGAGAGGTGAATTAATTGGGTGATGATTTTCAACTTTCCATTGATTGGTTAGGACATGCTGCCTTTAGAGTCAAAACCTCTAGTGGAAGAGTTATATATTTAGATCCTTATCAGATTAAAGACGGAGAAGAAAAAGCAGATATCATTGTTTCCTCACACTCTCATCCAGATCATTTTGATTCTAAAAGTATTAAAAAATTAATGAAGGAAGATACTGTAGTATTAGGTCCAGAGAGTATTGCTAGTAATTTGAAGCAATTTAATGGTCAACCTATTAAATTAGGTGATTCTTTTGATTATAAAGATCTTTCTATCGAACTTATACCTTCATATAATATAAAAAAGCCAAACCATCCCAAATCGAGTGGATGGGCAGGAATTATTGTAAGATCTGGAGATAAGAGTGTATATCATGCAGGTGATACAGAAAGAATTCCCGAAATGAAAGAGTTGGCAAAAACGAATATCACTGTAGCATTAATTCCTTGCGGAGGAACATACACAATGGATTTTGATGAAGCAACAGATTCAGCAGTAGATATCCAGCCTAAAATCGCAGTACCGATGCATAATTGGGGGAAGGATTTAAATAATTTCAAAGATCTTTTAGCAAAAAAAGATGCAAATATCAAGGTAGAAATCCTTACTGAAGGCGGTGAATCTTTAAAAATCTAAATTTCTCTTTTTATTAAATATATCTTTTTTTTTTTTAATCTCTCTCAAACTCTGGTTTCTTAAGAAATAGAAATCTATAAAATTAGTAAGCTCACAATATAATTTAATAATAAAAATTAAAATTAATGAGGAAAATATGCCATATTTTGAAAAAGGAAATTTACGAATGTATTACGAAGATGTTGGAAAAGGAGATCCCATTATAACTAATCATGGCTTAATGGAGGATGGGACTTATTGGAGCGAAACAGGCGTTACAGCTGCATTATCTAAAAAATATAGGGTGATTTCAATTGATATGAGGGGGCATGGCCGAACTGTCGTAAAGGAAGAACCTTATGGCTATGATGCTGACACCATGGCTCAAGATTTTGATGACCTTGCCGATTTCTTAGGCATTGATAAATTTCATCTATTAACTCATGCTACGGGAGGGATGGCGGGTGCTCGCTACACTATGAAAAGATCAGATCGTTTATTAAGTGCTATGTTGACAGATACAAGCTCAAACACTCAGGTCGAAACTCCTGATTACAGAGAATTTACGGAGGAAGAAAAAAAAGAGAGTACTCAGAGAGCTGAGATGTTTGAGAAGGCAAGTGAGGAAGAGAGAGAAAAATTGAGAGAAGCATGGATAGATATGGATTCTAAAATGACTATTGAGGATAGGATGGCTGCTATTAAGCAAGAACCCGGACCATTTTTGTTCAAGATGGCTGAACATCCTGAAAGCGATAAAATGTTTAAGATCTATGAAGGATTTTTACGACGTCAAGATCGTAGGGCAGTATTAACCTTCATGACGAATTTTTATACAGATCCTGATCCCCGGATTGAAGAGCTCAGACAGATCAAGTGCCCTACATTGGTCTTACTTGGTGAATTCGATGTAGTCTTTTTGAAACCAAGTGAAATAATGGCAAAAGAGATTCCCGATGTTCGGCATGTGGTTATGTCAGGTCTTGGTCACATGACTGCCATCGAGGATCCTAAGCGGACAATAGCTGAAATCCTTGACTTTCTTGAAACAGTGGAACAAACTGGAAGAGCCAATAGGTAAGAATTCTTAACATAAAAAAATTTTCGCGTCGCTTCGAAGGATAATGACTTTGAATATGTATCCTCCGAAACTTTTTTTAATTAACTCTAACTCTCAAGAAATAGAAATTTATAAAATATGTTAGGTCAAATTATAATTTAACATTAAATAATTAGAAGAAAGATTTAATATTTTTTTAATTAACTCTAATTCTCAAGAAATAGAAATTTATAAAATATGTTAGGTCAAATTATAATTTAACCTTAGAAGAAAGATTTAATAAAATGAGATGTTAAAAATGGGTAGACTTGATGGAAAGGTTGCTGTAATTACAGGCGGATCTAGCGGTATTGGAAATGCGTCTGTACGGCTATTTATTAAAGAAGGTGCTCAAGTTGTATTTGGGGATATCCAAGATGAATTAGGTGAAGCTCTTGCTGAAGAACTTGGTCCCAATGCCATATACCTTCATGTTGATGTTCGAAATGAATCTGAAATAAAAGCGCTTATTGATCTTGCTGTTGAAAAATTTGGTCGTCTTGATTGTATGTTTAATAACGCAGGTTTTCCATGTGTTGGAGGACCAATTGATGAAACCCCCACAGATGGATTTGATGTGAGTATGGAAATCCAATTCCGCAGTGTTTTTCTTGGTATGAAACATGCTAGTCCAATAATGAAGCAACAAGGTTCAGGAAGTATAATCAGTACGGCAAGTGTAGCCGGTCTTCGAACTGGGATGGGAAGTCATGTTTATAGCGCAGCTAAGGCTGCAATTATCCACTTAACTCGTACAGTTGCTATGGAATTAGGAGAATTTAATATCCGTGTAAATTGTATATGTCCTGGAGGAATAGCAACTGCTATCTTTGGAAAAGGTCTTGGATTTGATCAAGATAAAGCTGAAAGATTCAAAGCATTTGCGGGGATCTTCCTTTCTGAACTTCAACCAATAAAACGAGTAGGGCTTCCAGAAGATATTGCTAAAGCAGCTCTATGGTTAGCAAGTGATGAATCTACCTTTGTCAGCGGACACCCCCTAGTTATTGATGGTGGATTGATAGGGGGGAGAATGTGGGGCCAAAATACAGAACAGTGGGAAGAAATGGCAAAAAAGTTAGGCATTGAGGATCTTGAAGAAAATAGGAGAAGAATAAATGAAGAAATCGCTAGAATGAAATGAATTCTATTTTTATATTAACACTTTCAATTTTTTATTAAGATAAGATTTTAAACCATGTTTTTTAAACATTATATATAAAATTTTTAATTGATTTTAAGAAATCAAATTAATAACTTCAGGTTCGTGAGGTAAAATGGAAGTTGACAAAGATCTGAAAAATAATACTACAGTAGCGTATATCTCCATGGAGATAGGAGTTGAAAGTAATATACCTACATATAGTGGAGGTTTAGGTGTGTTATCTGGGGATACAGTTAGATCCTCTGCAGACCTAGAACTTCCTATGGTCGGCATCTGCTTATGTTATAGTTCTGGCTATTTTTATCAATTTTTTAATGAGTTTGGAGATCAAAAAGAAAGAGAAATTGAATGGAATTTCTTCTATGAATTCGAGAGAGTTCCTCAACCAATTATTATGAAAATAGAGAATAAAGATGTGAAAGTTTCAGCATGGCAATATAATATAATTGGTCAATCTGGTCATATTTTACCTATTTATTTATTAACTACTGATGTAGAGGGGAATGAAGATTGGATGAAGAACATGACTGGTTCACTTTATGATTCTACCTCAATATGGAATAGAATTGTGCAAGAAATAATTCTAGGGATAGGAGGGGTTAAGCTTTTAAAATCTTTAGGATATAATAACATTCAAACTTATCACCTTAATGAGGGTCATGGTTCTTTTGCTATGGTTGAACTTTATGATATGTTAAATGGAGATATTGAAAAAGTAAAAGAAAAAGTAGTATTCACAACGCACACTCCTGTTCCTGCTGGGCATGATCGCTTCAATCAAGATTTAGTTGATAAAGTTTTTGAAAAAAGAATGCCTCCTGAAATTAGGAAACTCGCGGATGATAATGGAGAATTCAATATGACTTTTCTTGGAATGGCACTTTCCAGATATAGAAATGGTGTGGCTAAAAAACATGGTGATATCTCAAGGAAAATGTTTCCACAATATGAGATTGATCACATAACAAATGGAATCCATTTACCTTTTTGGGTCTCTAAGCCTTTTAGGAAAATGTTTAGTAGGAAATGGCCGAATTGGAGAGCAAATCCTACTGTTCTTGAGAATGCAATTGAGTTAGATGACTTAGAAATCTTTGATAATCATATTGAGAATAAATTTAACTTAATTTCCTATCAAAAGGGTCATTCATGGAACTTATTAGATGAAGAGATGATAACAATTGGATTCGCAAGGCGTTTTGCGACGTATAAAAGAGCAACATTAATCTTTCATGATATCGATAGAATAGGTAAGATAGCGAAAGGTCATCTCCAATTCATATTTGCAGGGAAGGCTCATCCTAAAGATCAGGAGGGGAAAGATTACATTAAAAAAATTTATGAAGCCGGTGAATATATGTACGATAACTATGGAGTAAAAGTTGTAATGATGGAGAACTATAATATGGATCTTTCTCATATGCTAGTAAGCGGCTGTGATGTGTGGCTTAATACACCTAATAGGTATCGTGAAGCAAGTGGAACAAGCGGAATGAAAGCAGCCTTAAACGGAGTATTGAATTTATCGGTACAAGACGGGTGGTGGTTGGAAGGGTATAAAATGAATCATCTAGCAGGTTGGACTATAGGACCTGATGATTCAAACCCAGATGATCCTGGTGTTTCAAATGATTGGGATACTGACGCCAATGCGCTTTACGAGGCCTTAGAAAACGAGATTATTCCAACATACATGAACCATGATGAATGGATATTTCGGCAGAAAAATGCAATATCTTTAGCCGCTTATTTTAATACGCATAGAATGATGTTACAGTACGCAGAAAAAGCCTACAAGTTGAAAAGGCAGAAACCGTGGAAGTTTAGTATCCTTTAGATGTCTTGAAATTTGTTAGTTAATTTTTCTTAATCTTTTAAAAATTAGATAATTTAAACTGACGAATTTTAATATAATCCTCGAATTTCTTTTTATTGAAATAATCTTCTAAAACCTGGTTTAGAATTTCTTCCATAATTTCAACACCTGAATTTATACCATTCATATCTTTAGCTAGAAGCATCATATAATCTGGGATTGATATAAGAAAAAAATTACCTTGAGTAAATTCAATATCAGAGTAAGATGCTAAAATCTCATTTGAATTTTTTATGATTTCAGGGGTTGTAAACAGAACAATCAAATATTCCTCAGTATATTCCTCTACCAAATAACTATCTCTAATTCCAGAAGCTAAGAGAGGATTTTTCATATAAGATTTAAATAGATTTTGAAGTTGAGTCAAGTTTTTTCTTATTTTGGTTTTATTATGAAAGAAAACGAATTTTTCTGTTAACTTTAAAGGTTCACCTTCTATGTAGGTAATACTTTTTGGGGGATTTTTAAATATAAATTCTTTAAGATGATTTGGCATTATTTGAGTTCTATCAATAGATTTATTTAATTATAGAAAATTTGAATTAATAAAAAAGTTTCATTATTTTAGAATATAAGTGAAATTAAGGAAATAATGAAATTAGGAACACTTGATTTAGCAAATAGATACATTTTAGCACCTATGCAAAATGTGACTACTGCACCTTATAGGAGATTTTGTAGAAAATTTCAAGAAATTGGATTAGTTAGTGTTCCAATGTTATATACTAAGAGAATTGCTAAAAATCCAAAATTTTTAGAACACAAATTATATAAAATAGAAGAAGAAAGACCAATAAGTATCCAATTAATAGGGTCTGATTTGGATGCTTTTAGAAAATCAATCGATTATCTTGAAAGCTATAATTTTGATGTATTAGATATAAATGCAGGCTGTCCTTCACGTAGAGCAATTAGGGCAAAGGAAGGGGGTTATTTAATGAAGGATTTGAGAAGATTAAACGAATTACTTCGAATAGTTGTTAAGAAATCCTCTAAACCAGTCTCGCTAAAAATTAGGACTGGCTTTGAAAAACCCATGAATATTGAAGAAGTATCGACTCTAATAAATGATTCTGGGATAAGTTTTTTGACTATCCATGCTAGAACTGTGAAAAGTAATTTCATTAATAGTACTCTAGATTTAAACACGGTAAAAAGATTAAAAGAAAGATTAAGGATCCCTTTAGTAGGGAATGGTGATATTACGACACCTGTAAGTGCAAAACAGTTTATTGATTATACTAAAGTTGACGCTTTCATGATAGGCAGAGAAACTATGGGAAATCCAGAGATATTTCGGCAAATCCATGAACATTTAACTAAGGACAAAACTTTTGCCTTTAAGAATAATTTGGAGTTAATCAAGAATTACATTAATATTTATGAAGAGATAATTGATACCTTACTTAGTGAAATTTCAAATCCATATGGAAATGATGAATTTAAATTCAAGGAATTAAAAAGAAATTCTATCTGGTTAATGAAAGGTTTTACGAATTCTACAAAAAATAGGACTCAATTGAGCAAAACTAAAAGCCTTTTACAGTTAAAAGCGTCTTTAAAAGAAATTTTTGATAAAAGAATAGAAAATAACAAATAATTTTCTCTATTCATATTTCTTTAAAAGTTCCTTATGGGTAAATACACCATCTTCAGTAATAACACCAGTAACAAGCCTAAATGGAGTTATATCAAATGCATAGTTTAGGCATTCTACACCATCAGGAACTATCTGAACTTTACCTAAAACATTACTTACTTCAGTACTATCTCGCTGTTCAATTGTCACATCTTTTACAGTTTCATGAAGAGAAAGGGTAGAACTCGGTGCTGCTACATAAAAAGGTATATTATTATCTTTTGCGGCTAAAGCTACTAAATAAGTCCCAATTTTATTAAAAACAGCATCAGAGGTTACTCGATCAGTACCAACAATAACTTTATTTATTTTTCCTAATCTCATAAGTAATCCAGAGGATGTATCTGAAATCACCTTAACTGGAATATTATCATATTGTAATTCATAAGCAGTTAATCTTGCACCTTGTAATCTTGGCCTTGTCTCATCAGCAATAACACTTATTTTCTTACCTTGTTCTATTGCTGATCTCACTGGAGCTAATGCTGTTCCGTACTGAACTGTGGCAAGAGAACCAGCATTACAATGTGTTAATACAACATCTCCATCCTGAAGTAATTCTGCCCCCCTCTTACCTATATTTTTATTAACAGTGATATCTTCTTGAGCCATAAGTTTTGCTTCTTCTATAACAAGTTCTGAAAGGTTTTTAGGGCTATCTGGATAGGATGTAATTATTTTCCAAATTCTATCTACAGCCCAAAATAAGTTTGAAGCTGTTGGTCTTGTACTTCTAATAATATTAGCTGCCTTTTCCATAGATTCTAAAAACTTTTCTTTTGGTAAATCTCTATACTCAATTGTAGCTATGGCCATGCCCATTGCTGCTGCAATTCCTATGGCAGGAGCTCCACGAATATTCATTACTTTTATTGATGTAGCAACATCCCTATAATTATCAAACTCTAAGAATTCAAGCTTATGAGGTAAAAGAGTCTGATCAATCATCTTAACTTTATTGTCAGAAGTCCATTCTATAGAAGGAATCATATTATCCTAAAATATTTCAAAATTTAAAAATCACATTTCTTAAATTTCTAATCATAAATTTTAATTTATTTAATCTTTATAGATAATAATAAATGGCAATTCAATCGGAAAGCTAAGAAAAGAGGAATTAGAAAAGGTATTTATAAAAAATATAAGGTAAATTTATTTCTTTCTTCTGAATTTTTATAGTGTTTTTCATATTAGTGAAGATGACTTAAAATGTTCAAAGATAAAATTTTTGGGTTTTTGAAGCTTATAAGACTTGGAGTATCATTATTTGGTTGTATCGGATTATTAGTATCTGGAGTTCTTGCAGAAGATTTAAAGGGTTTTCAAATTGATTATTTGATAGCATTTTTTATAGTATTAATATCTGCCTCAGGCGCATTTGCTCTTAATGATTATTATGATTATGAGTTAGATAAAATTAATAATAGAAAAGATCGACCATTGGTTATAGGATTAGTCTCCAGAAAAATAGCCTTAATAACTGCAATAATCTCTTTCATTATTGTCATTTTATTGAGTATGCTATTGAATATTGCTTCTACCATATTAGTAGTTATCAGTTTACCTATTTTTTACGTATATAGTATTGGATTGAAAAAAAAATTGCTTTTTAAGAACTTTTTAATTGCTTTCTCTTACTTAAGTACAATTTTCTTAGGATCATTAATTATGGATTCATATCTTGAGCCCTTAATAATATACTTTGCTGTTATGGGATTTATAGTAGGATTGGCAAATGAGATCATGCTTGACATAGCTGATGTAAAAGGCGATAAAGAACAAGAAATAAGTACTTTTTCTACAAAATTTGGTATTAAACCAGCAGCTCAAATTTCTACATCTCTTTATATTATTATAATGGTTCTAGATCCATTACCTTTCATTGTAAAGATTGATGAGCGATTATATTTAGATTACATATTTTTAATCCTAATATTAATTCCAGTAATCTGTTATACTCTCCTTATGAGATCACTTTTAAGAAATCAAACAACTGAAAATATATTAAAATTGAGAACTCTCGTTTTTTTAATTATGCAATTTGGGACAATTTCTTATCTAATAGGGGTAATAATTTAAATTTATAAATTTAAAGAAATATTGAATTAATTATTAAATTATCTCCAAAATATTTAGATGAATATATTTAAATCTCCAATAATTTCTTGTTCGCGTAGAACAGATATACCTGCATTTTTAATGGATTGGGTTATTGAAAGGATTAAAGTGGGGTATGTTGATGTAGTTAATCCATTTAATCGAAAACAAATAAACCGAGTCTCATTAGATCCCAAAATTGTTAAGTGTTTTGTTTGGTGGAGTAAAAATTTTGGAGAATGGATTAAGGAATATATTAAGAACAAAAATCTTTTCAAATCTTATAAGGGACATGTTTTTCAATTTACAATTAACTCTCCATCAGAATTAGAAAAGAATTTAAATATATCAGTTAAGGAACGATTTAAACAGTTGAAATGGCTAATAAAGGAATTTGGAATATCAGCTATAAGCTATAGATATGATCCTATAATTTTTTACAGAAATAAGGATTCAGACAGAAGTAAAAATAATTTAGATAAATTTAAGTATATAGTCGAAAATGTAGCTAATCTTGGAGTTAAGGAACTTATCTTTTCTTTTGCTACAATTTATCCTAAAGTTAAAAATAGAATGGATGCTAGAGGATATATTCCAATTGACCCCCCTTTAAAGAAAAAGCAAGAAATTTTAAACAGATTAATTAAAATATGTTTTGATTACAATATACAAATGAAAGCATGCTGTCAACCTAATTTACTGAAATTAGAAGGTATAAAACAAGCACATTGTATAGATGCATATAAAATTGAGCAATTAATTAATGAGAAAATTCCAAAAATAAAAGATACTGGACAGAGAAAAGACTGCGGATGTTTCAAGTCTAAAGATATTGGAGGATACACCGGGATTTTTCGATGCAGGCATAACTGCGATTATTGTTATGCTTCTCCTGCTAAAAAATAAAATTATAAAATCCCAAGTAATTTTTTTATGCCACCAATTTTCGGAACTTCTACTTTAAAATAATGGTTCACTATATCATATAAAAAAGTAAGATAATTCATTTGTATTCTCTCATTATGCACTTCATTAATATGGTCAATAAGAATTTTTGAAGTCCATGCCTTTTTTTCAGAATTAGTTATAAAATCTACTAAGGTTTTAGAGTATTCAAATGCCTTTTGAATCTCATTTCTAAGAATTATTAAACCAGTGACTAAATCATACTCTCCCAAAAATTTTTTCGCAATGCTTTTCTCGATCACTAATTTTTTTGGATCAATAGATTTATCTTTATCTTGAATAACGTCTCTCTTTTCAAATATTATATAATTCTCATAATTTTTCTGATCATTTTTATAATCTATTTTTGACATAGCAATAATATCATTTTCAAATAGATTTTGCATTGCGTACTTGAAGAAATAGATAATATGATTAGCGAGAAACTGATCATCCGAAATCAAAATTACTCCTTTGCCCAAGAAAATAGCTTTAAAAACAGAAGCCATTAATAATTCAGGAATATTCAATTTTATTAAATCGTGATTAATTGATTCGGCTTCAGGAATAATATTCTCTGCTCCTTCAGATGTTGAGACCTCAGGAGCTTCAATTTTAAAGTCTGCAATTAAACAGTCTCTCACTATAAGATTTTTATCGACATACGCGATAAAAGTATGTTCACATATCATTCCGGCAGTTATATTGACAGCTAAAAGTCCTTTCGCAACATTTTTTGTCGCATCATCTGAGATTTCAATATTATCCCAATTAGAACAAACTGGACATCTAACTTCAATTTTAGCCATATTTAATCAATATAGTCTGTCGAATACTTATCTTATAAAAAGCATATAGAATTCCTATGTTGCTATCTTTCTTATCTATTTATTAATTGTTGTAATATCAATATATAAGTTTGCAATAATTAGAGAAAATCGCCTTATTTATGAATCTGTTTAATACCTTTTAACTCTACCATAGTTTTTTTCGATTAAATTCGCTATTAGCAAGCATATTATGGCACTAATATTTTCAGCAGTTAAAAAAGAAATTGTGTTATTCAGAAAAAAAGTACATATATAGAAAGTTATAAAGAAAATAGGTGTGAAAACCGCAAATATGATGATTAAAGGCTTTGTTATTGGGAAATTTAAGATTTGCTCTAATTTTGAAGAGTATGTTTTTGATTTTCGAAATTGGCTTCTTAATTTCTCTCTTCTCTCAACTTGAGCATAACTCTCAAAAATAATCATGGAAGCATAAAATGTCGCCAAGGTTATTCCAAGTGGAACTAATATAACAACATAATAATTACCAATCTCTAAAAAATATTGCCCAATATATATTAAAAAGAGTTGTAAAACCCCACACATACCTAATAGCAATAATGCGATTCCAAAATATTCCTTTGATTTCCAACGGATTCTAATTGGCATCTTTTTCTTATCTTCTTAATTTGTTAGTGGGCCCGGCGCGATTTGAACGCACGACCTTCTGCACGTCAAGCAGACGTCATACCAGGCTAGACCACGGGCCCTTAATTTCAATATGATAAAATATCGAAATTAGCTATAGATAATTTATTTCATTAAAAAATAAATATTTTATCAATATTCTGAGAAAAATTTCAACAATTAAGTCTTAACTTCTTAAAAAAATAATAGAAAAAAAGTTAAAAATTATATATGGAATTCTTTTGTTTCTTAATGATAAATATCGAAATCACAGAAATAATCCCAATAAACAGAAGAATGTTATATCCCGGGATAGTAGTAGGACTCGGTTTACTCGGTATTTCAACCAATCTTACTAAAAGTGTATTTGCGGGTTCAGTATTATCCACAAGATCAATAGCTTGATATGAGATAAGATAATCACCATATTTATAACTCGATAAATCAAATGGATTAGTATAATCAATCCAACCAGAATTATTGATTCTGTACTTAATTACAGAAACTCCAGATCCTAATCCGTCATCAGCAGTTAAGGAAAATGTTGTTGATTTATTTACTTGAATAGTTTCACTATGTGGAATGAAATATATTAAAGATGTTGGAGGATTTAGATCTTTATTGATAACCACTTCAGCATACCCTTCACGCCCAAAAGAATCATTAGCATAGAATATTATAGTGAATGTACCATTATTTTTTTTATCCCATTCTGTTTGGTTGATTGTTCCGGTTAATTCTATAAATGTTTTATTTATAAATCCATCATCTAATGTGTACCAAGTAGTATTCAAGTTAGGTTCTATGATATCGAGATCAAAAGTAGGTGCAACCGTCCCGAAGAAGTCATACTGATCTGGCGAAGTAATTGATATTTGAGGAGGACCTGTATCAACTTTTACAAGTAACATATCAGGATTTCCTACATTAGAATTCTCATCCCAAGTTCCCGCAAGATAAACATTTTGTAAAGAATCCAATATTATATCCCAATAGGCATCAAACCCACTTCCACCCCATGTGTGATTCCATTGCTGGAAACCTAAATTGTCACATTCTACTAAACAAAAATCATAATTTCCCAAGCCTGTGGTGTCTACAACTCCACCAATATAAATATTATCTGAAGAATCCAGAACTATTGAAGTAGCCCAATCCATACCATTTCCACCAAAAGTACGATTCCATAGATATTCTCCAAGGTTATTGAATTTTACAAGACAAAAATCAAAATCTATATCATTTACAATTGTATAAAATCCTGCTAGATAAATATTCTCTGAAGAATCCAACGCAATATCAAAAGCATAATCATCATAACTTCCCCCCCATGTGCTATTCCACTGATAATCGCCAAGATTATTGAATTTTACAAGACAAAAATCCGTAGGTCCATCATCTACAATTATATATCCTGCTAGATAAATATTATCTGATGAATCCAATGCTATTGAGTAAGTTTCCTCATCATAACTTCCCCCCCATGTACGATTCCATAGATATTGACCATTGCTATCAAATTTTACTAAACACACATCTGAATCGGACCTAAGGTTGTCATATCTATATTTTCCTGCTAGATAAATATTATCTGATGAATCCAATGCTACTGCGTGAGCAAAATCATATTTGCTTCCGCCCCATGTACGATTCCATTGATATTGACCATTGCTATCAAATTTTACTAAACACATATCTGCAGTTTCTCCTCCTAAATGTCCTATTCCCCCCGCAAGGTAAATGTTATCTGATGAATCTAGCACTATTGCCGCCGCCGAATCTTCATAACTACCACCCCATGTACGATTCCATTGATACTGACCAAGATTATCGAATTTCACTAAACACATATCAAAATCTCCCGAAATGGTATTGTTTGTAAATCCTGCTAGATAAATATTACCCGATGAATCTAATGCTAAAGCTCGAGCACCTTCCGCAATACCACTTTCACCCCATGTAATATTCCATTGATAATCAATCGAATTACTAGTAGATAAGGTGGAATGTATATCTTCTTTGGTGCTATCTTCTTGCTCTTCTGGTATAACGTTTATATCTTGAAATAGGAAGCTAAGCATTAGAATAGAAACAAATGCTAACGAAAATATTTTTTTACTTTTCAATTTTTTTCACTTAAGGTTTTGAATTTTTTTCCAAATTTTTTTTAAAACTTCGAAAATATTATTGATTTTGCATAATCGATTTCTTAACATTTATGTGTAATGTACATAGATGTCTTTTAAAAATAAGATGTTATCTAATATAAAGTTATAAGGTTCAAATTTAAACAAAAGTGTAATTTTATATTAAAATTGGATTACGAATGATTGTTATTAGACATTATTTAACAATTATGTTGCTTTCTATCCTTTAATCAATAAGGGTAATCTAAATTTCACTTAAAAAAAAAAAACTAAGAAAAAAATGATATGAAGTTTAAACTTTTTTTTCTCTTAAAGCTCTAATCATAGGTAAGTCTTTTCCAGAAAGGATTTCGAGCATCGCGCCTCCTGCTGTCGAAATGAAAGAAACATCGTCAGCTTTTCCGGCCATTGAAGCTGCTGCGCCCATTTCACCACCACCAATAATTGTAAGGGCATTATTTTTCTTAGTGGCTGCAACCATCGTACCAACAATTTCATTGGTAGCTTTTCTAAATACTTCCTTTTCGAATATGCCTGGAGGTCCGTTTGCGACAATAGTTTTGCATTTCATAAGAATTTCATTAAATTTATCTACTGTTTTAGGGCCAATATCTCCTGTTGTAGTATTATAAGTACCAGCCTCATCAATTTCAATTGTTTTTCTATTACCATTGTCATCAATGATCAAATCTTCTGGAAGAATGATTTTATCTTTGTACTTCTCATAAGTTTCCATAATCATATCTTTATTAGCTTCCAGATCTTCAGCTATTATTTTATGGTTTGGTTCTCCCATATTTTTACCTAACGCTTCAAAGATCAGAATAGCTGTCAATCCTGAGCATAAAGCATAGTCTAATTTTTCATTATCAAAATTATATTTCATTGCTTTAAATTTGTCTATAGCCTTTGCTCCACCAATTAGCATAGCCATAGGTTTTTCAGGTCCTTGCATGATTTTCTTCAATGCATCTAATTCCTTGTCGGTTATTGGTCCTGCCATCATCTTAGGCCATCCTACTATCGATGCGTGAGCACGGTGAGCCGCTCCAAAAGCATCAACAATAACGTAATCAACCAATGGAAATAATGTTTTAACCATTTCTGTG
Organism: Promethearchaeota archaeon; assembly: GCA_030603385.1. Classification (GTDB taxonomy): domain Archaea; phylum Asgardarchaeota; class Lokiarchaeia; order Sigyniarchaeales; family SOKP01; genus Loki-b32. Next base: position 16,364 of record JAUVXW010000040.1, read on the forward strand.
TTTTCTGCTTCGGAAAAATCTTTATAATTTTTCATTTCTCCTTGAAATTTCCTTACGTTGTTAAGGACTAAAATCTCTCCTTTTTTGAGGGCCTTAATGGCTTGGATTGCTTGCTCACCATATATATCTTTGACAAATTTAACAGGGCGACCAAGATATTTTTCGATCTCCTTTGCATGTAAATCCAAATCTGTAAAATCATCGCGACCTGGACGAGATTGATGTGCTAGAATGATAACAGCGCTTTTCTTAAAATATTGATTCAAAGCAAGGGCAAGTACACGAATTCTTGGTGAATCTCTTATTTCCATCTTTTCTAAATCAATGTTAGAGTTTATGTCAACACGCATTAAGACTTTCTTACCTTTTAAATTCACATCCTTAAAAGATGTATAATCAATTTTCATATGTTACATCACTTCAAATTAGGATTAATAATTGAAATTAGTGGTAATTTATAATTATTTTAAGTAGTTATTATTTTTTTTTAAAAATTGATAAACTATAAAAATTTTATAAATTAGAAAAATACAAAATAAAAGAACTCTTACTAATACAAAATAATTTACCTTTTCTTATCACATTCTATTGTGAATATAAATTATGAGTGATATTAAAGATATTCTCGCTAAACTACTTGAGAAAAAAATGTCTATAGAAGAAGCTGAAAGATTACTAAGAGCCAATCATGTTGAAGAAGTCGGAGATTTAGCTAAATTAGACATTTTTCGTAAAACAAGGACAGGTACACCTGAAGTTATTTTTGCCCTAAATAAAGAACCAGAAATGGTTATTGAAATTACTAAGAAGTTCCTACAAAGTAAACAATTCGCAATAATCTCTCGTTATAATGTAGACCAGAAGATTCTAATCGATAAAACCTTCGAAAAAGCTGAAAATTATGATATTGATATAAATGACCTTGGAAAAATATTGGTAATTAAAGAAAAATCCTATGAATTTCCTAAGAAAAGTGGAATTGTGGGAATTATTACTGCGGGAAGTTCAGACATACCAATAGCAATTGAAGCAGAAGTTATTGCTGAAGCTATGGGTTGTAAGGTTATTACAACTTATGATGTAGGTATTGCTGGTATTCATCGAATTTTTACACCTTTGAGTGAGATGATTAAAAAGGGAGTTCACATAATAATAGTGTGTGCGGGAATGGAAGGAACTCTACCTGGATTAGTTGCAGCTCTTGTTGATGTTCCTGTTATAGGAGTTCCAATATCAAGTGGATATGGTATGGGTGAAAAAGGAAAGGGTGCATTAATTACCATGTTACAATCTTGTTCTCCAGGATTATTAGTTGTTAATATTGATAATGGATTTGGTGCTGGGGCTTCTGCGGCGATGATTGCTAATAAAATTTCAGAAAAGTTTTAATTTGTAATTTAAGATATAATGAAATTAATAGAATTGTAAAGCGGTTAGAAGCTATTATTCTCATTTTAGCTTAAACCCAGTTAGAAAAGTTATATAAATACTCGGGTTTAAATTTCATTTAATTATCATTGAAAAAATATATTATAAAAATAGGTGAAATGTTTGGCAACAACTGCATCACTTGAAGCTTTATCCAAACTTCGTGAATTAAATCAGGAACTTGGATGGTATGTTGTTCCATTTCTCGTTCTAGTATTATACATTTATGGAGTGGAAGTTAAGAATGCAAGAGAAACATGAAATTGGAGTACTGTATTTGCGGGGTTAACTCTTTTAGGCTTAGATTTGATAAATGAAATATGGAATGGGCTTATTTTTGCCTTTTCGGATCATTCTGCTTTTTGGACTACACCCGGAGCAAGTGCTTACATCATTCTAATTGGATGGAATATTGAAATTGCTTTTATGTTTTCAATTGCAGGTATAGTATTTGCTAAGTTTTTACCAGAGGATAAAAACAAGAAGATATTGGGAATCCCAAATCGATGGGCTATGGCAATTGGTTTTACTATCTTTTCTGTTTTTGTAGAAATCTTGTTGAACAGGGGAAATTATTTAATCTGGGAATACGCATGGTGGCACTGGTATAATCCAGTTTTAATCTTTCTATTTGGATATTTTCACTTCTTTGTAGGAGCTTTTTATGTATACGATTTACCAGATAGAAAGTCGAAAGTTAGAGTAGTAGGGATAATCTACGCTATAGGTATTGTGCTATTATGCATTTTTCTACCTCTGGGTATAGCGGGAATAATTAATTTTTAATTTATTCAACTCTATTTTTTTTATTTTTTTAACCACTTTAAATACATTTATTCAAAATTTATAAAATTGAATCTTAGCAAATGGTAGGGAATGCACTTTAATTAAAAACATATTCGTTTAAATAAACAGTTATCTAAGTTAATCTTTACACTTTAAGATGCTTTAAGATTAAGATTAGAATTTCTCTAAGATTGCTTAGAGCACACCAAAACTATAAATATGTAAATTAATATAATAATAATTGAACTTATTTTTATCTAAATAAAAACTAAAATTCAATAAGATCAAGAAATTAGTTGAGACCCCAATGGTCGCATCTATTGAACATCAAGAATTTTTTGAGAGATCAAAAAAATTTTTTGAAGATAAAGATATCGAGAATACTTTAGATCACTATGAAAAGGCTCTTGAACGCATAGATCGTACAAAATCAAAGAATAAAACGAAATACATTCAATTTTTAGACTCTATCTTAAAGTTTTGCAGAGAAAACAATTTACCTGAACAAGAAGCTTTAGTTTTAAGGGCATTAGGAAGAACATACTCAGTATTTAAACAACACGCTGAAAGTATGAAATGCCATTATCAATCACTAAAGATTCAAAAAAAATTAGGTAAAAAGGTAGAAATTGCTGAGGGTTTAGTGTTTCTAGCTGAAGATCTTGAAGTCTCTGGGAATTACGAAAAAAGCGTACAAATATTCCAAGAAGCATCAGAAATATTCCAAGCTTTAGGAAAACTAAGAAAAATCAAGGACATTACAAAAGAAATAAATCGATTAAAAGAATTTTCCAAAGAAATGGTTGAAGATGAGTACTACTTAAATAAGTTTCAAGTTGATAAATATTAAAGCAGACCAACACTGAAATTTATTTATAAACCAATTTTTTTTCTTTTTTTTATAATTTTTCTAGTATATAATGACTACTGGTAAAAAAGTTGTTTTATCTTAGCTTGTATAATGAATTGTATCTTTCTCACGGAAATTCCAGACTCTTCACTAATTTTTTTAATATCTTCAAATTCTGGCTTAACGTTTACTATTTCTTTACTATTTTCCAATTCAATATAAGAGACTTTAAAGTTTACACTATAATCCTTTTTATTAATTTCTATGATATGTTTTTCTATAGTTCTATCAACGCAAACACGATTAATTGTGCTATATCTTACCCCTAAAGTCCCTAATTCATGTATCATTTTTTCCATTAATTCAAATGTATATTTTGGGTAGCACAAAACCTTTATTATATAACTAGGTCGATTTTTTTTTGTTAAACTTGGAATTATCTGAAGATCTAAAACTTTTTCGTTTTTAAATTCATTGAAGAAATTTCCAAGTATCTCTCCCGAGACATCATCAACATCAGTTTCTAAAATCGACACTTTATCGACATATTTCTGCATTGGATGTGTAGATTTATAACTTTCGAGATCGTTATATTCCCCTAGAAATAATCGTTGTATATTCTGAAAATCTTTAAATGTCTTCTGTCCAGTACTATAAACTGATTTCTCAATCATCATCTCAGGTAGATACTCCAAAAATTCAGGATTTAAACTTGTTAGTAAGGCAACTCCTGTAGGAGTTACCAATTCCGATTCTATAGGCCCTCCAAAAGTTATTAAATTTGACTTTTCTAAAATCTTTAGGGTAGCTGGTGCTGGAATTGTTAGCAGGCCATGGGCGGTATTAACTTCACCTCCTCCTAAAGGTATCTTGCTGCAATAGAATTGAATATTTTCATCAAAACCATTAATTTTATCTAGTGCACTAGTAACCCCTAAAATATCTATTAAAGTATCAATTGAGCTGAGTTCGTGTAGATGGATCTTATTAGCTAGTTTACCATGCACTTCTGCTTCTGCTTGAATTAAAGAGTTTAAAACTTGGTTAGCATAATTTTTAGCTGAATCAGAAAAAGAGTTTTCATTTAAATATTTATTTAGAGAATTTTGTAGTGTTTTTGCCGACCTATGTTCCTTATTCTCTTTAATCTCAATTTTTAACTGGTTTAGTTGAATTCCTGATCTATGTATTTTTTTTAATTCAATAATTAATTGAGAAACACCAGGTAAATAATCTTTTAATTTTCTTAAATCTTTTAAAATTTTTTCTGGTTCAGGAACTATTCCTAACAAAGCTGCCAATAACATATCTCCAGAGATTCCAGAGCTGTTCAAATCAATATATAATATTCTCATTTTATTATTTTTTAAAATTGGTAGGTTACTCAAAATTAAAGTGATAACAATTTTATAATTATATTATCTTTTTAATAATATTAAGAATTATTAAATATAAATCAATTTTAGGGCACAGCTATGAGCTCAGAACTTCAAACTTTAAAATGCTACATGAATCAACTACCAGCAACAATATTAAAATTATTAAATGTTGAGCCTCCTCAAAAAACTATTCCTGAACCCGTTGAAGGAGTTCTAAACCTATATCAGGAAATAGAACGAGTAAGTATTAATTTAATTGACAACATGGGACTCTTCGAAATAACCTATATGAAACCACAATTCATGATTAGTAACGCTGAAGTAATGTTATTGCTAAGTACAAGAAATCCTTATACCTTAGGAGTTTTACATCAATTAATATATGGTGGGTTTGATGTGGAACCAAATGGTTTCCACCTTTTAAAATACTTAAATGAAAGCGATAAGAAATCATGTTTTATTGGGCGGAAAAAAGATTTGGACCGTTATGATGGAGGAACTAAATCTATTGCTAAAGATTCTGATATGGGTACCTGGGTGGAGTCAGCAAAGGTCATTAATAATTTCGACCTATCTTGGATGCATTACTTAGACTTTGAGAACTTACATAAACAGCAACATCAATTAAAGCAAAGAACTCCGGAAGATTTAATAGAGAAATTATTAAATAGAACTGATAAATGGATCTTAGGTAATTATAAGCAATTAAGGAAGAATTCACTGATGATCATAATCGGCGATCATGGTAGAAGCAAATTAAATCTGGAATTCGCAGGTAAGATTCAGCAATGGAGGGAAGCCAGCGTGCCAATCGCAATATTTATAAAAAAATGAATTTTTCCTTTTTCTAAGAAAATGAGATGATGTTTGTTTAAAATGGAGGAATATAAACGATTTACAATCTCTCTTCCTGAAAAATTATATGAGCTATTTGAGACATTTAGAAACAAGTTGGGGATGTCAAGGTCAGATGCAATTCGGAAAGCAATGCATTCTTTTATGATCAGTGAAGAGAATATTCCAGTAAGCTCTGGAAATGTTGTTGGGTGTATAACAATTATTATGTCTCATGAACATCCAGATATAAAACAACCTAAACATTCTCATAATTCTTCTCATACAGCTGATCATGAGCATGATTATAGTTCTCATACAATGTATGCTAATGTTCAGCAAACAGATGAAATATTAAAGATTGATATTCAACATCACTTTTTTGATATAATCATATCTACTATGCATATTCATTTAGAATATAGTAAATGCTTAGAAATAATCGCTGTTTCAGGACCTTATAATCGAGTAAAAATTCTTAAAGACCGTTTGCAAAGATTGAAAAGCGTAATCTCAGTTGGATTTTTTATAATTGATAAAGAGAGCAAACAAGACTCAGAGAAAGAGAAAAAGTAAAAATAAGAATATTAAATTCCTATTCTCGAGAAAGAGTCCAAGGTATAAGGCGATTTGGGAAGGAATTTTTATTCTTTATTTATTTTTGGTTGTGTGTGTAGTTAAGTTAGAAGATAATATTTTGGTAATTTAAAACTAAATACACTGTTAAATTAGTGATTTCATTATAAATTGATTATGAGAAAAAAAATTAGATGAAAAAAAAACTTAAAATTATAAATTTAAACAAGAATTCTACAAATCTTTTTCTTGTACGGTTTTCCTATTATTAGCTTTGGCTCTTGCGATTGCTTTATCAAGAATTTCAATAATAGCATTGTTAAGTGCGGGACCATCTATTACGTCTCCACTTGTATTGCACTCTTTACCCTTGATATATTCTCGAACTTTACTTTTAACAAACAGAACCTCGAAACCTTCTTTTTTAGCCATTTTTTTATTCCTCCTTTAATAATGATTTAAATAAAAATTCTATTTTAAATATTAATCTATCCTTCTTATTTTTAAACTTTAAGATCTGATCATCTTAAACGATGAATAAAAACCTCCTAATTGCAATTCATGTAATTACTAAAATACGCATTTTTTGGGGCGGATTTTAAAATTAATCATAAACTTAGTAAGATATATCTAATTCCAAATTGGAAATAATGGAATTAACTCATATATAAGGATTTCTTTAATGAAAACTATTTCTCTAAAAAAAAAATGGAACAGCAAACCTGATCTCGAAAATTTGGGTATTAAAAATAAGTGATGCCTTCCACACATTTATGATAATTTATCCATTATCTTATTTAGTTTTCACTCGTTTAATTGATTAATTTATGGAATATATTGAGAAAAAACCGGATTGTTTAAATCGGTAATAATCTATTATCTATGTGATAAATCTTGAGAAAGATCATATTTTCAAGAGCACCCGTTCGAATATGTGATATTGGGGGGTGGACTGATACTTGGTTTTGCCCGAATGGTGCTGTGTTTAATATTTGTGTTGGTCTCTATAGTTATGTTAGAATTATTCCAACTAATACTAGTAGGATAAATATTGTCTCAGAAAATCTTAATATCCATACAGAAATTAAGAATTTTCATAATATTGAATACGATGGAAACCTTGATTTGCTAAAGGCTGCAATTAAAAGAATGAACATAAATGAGGGATTGAATATATATGTTAGAACTGAAGCCCCTCCTGGATGTGGAACGGGAACAAGTGCTAGTGTAGCAGTTGCATTAATTGCTGCTTTAGCCCAGCTTTCTAATAAAGAACTAAATCCTTCAGAAATTGCAGAATTAGCTCATAAGCTTGAGGTTGAAGAACTAAAATTAGAAAGTGGTGTTCAAGATCAATATGCGGCCGCACTTGGAGGTATTAATTTCATGGAGATTACCTATCCTGAAGTGAAAATGGTACCTCTTGAGGTTGAGAACAAAAAAATATTCGAGTTAGAAAATCAAATGATATTGGTATTTCTTAGTTCACGGAGTTCAAGTGAGATGCATAGAGCTGTTATTGTAAATTATAATAAAGGTGATAGTTCAACCCTTAAATTATTTGACACTATTAAAAGCTGTGCATATGAAATGAAGAGAGCAATTCAATCCGACGATCTTACTTACATGGGTGAATTAATGAATAAAAATTGGGAGGCTCAGAAGCAATTACATCATTTAATGGTAAATCCTACTATTAAAAAAGCTGAACAGATAGCTACTAATAATGGTGCAATAGGGTTTAAGGTAAATGGTGCTGGGGGAGGGGGTTCAGTCTCAATTATAGCTGGGATTGGAAAGGAGTATGTCTTAAAACAAAAATTAATTGAAAATGACTTTCAAATACTTCCAGTAAAACTAGATTTCATGGGGGTTCAAACTTGGATTGCCTAATTTAACCTCAGACGTTTCTACACCTGAGTTTTAGTCAAAAGTATGTGCTTTTTATAGTTTATATATAAAACATTTATATGATTATGCAAGATCAAGCTACCTTTCCTTCCAAGATAAAAAATTATAATGAGAGTTCATTAATACATAATTTATTTGTTTTTAATAAATCTGGTGTTTGTTTTTATGGTAGAAATTTTACAGATTATATCAAAGTTGAGAAAAACTTAATTTCTCCTTTTATTACGGCTCTAATGTCATTTGCAAAGGAGATGATTGGAAAAAAATTTAAAATAATAGAAATGGAAGATATTAAAATCGTAATTTTTGAAAAGAATTCCCTTTATTACGGAGTTTTATGTGATACAATTGAAAATATAACATTATTGGATGATATAATTTTAAAAATCCATCAAAGGATAGCATCTTATCTTATTAAGAATAATGTTAATATTAATGTTGAAATCATCTATGATAGTGAATTAAATGGAGTAATCGAAGAGATTATAAGTACCGCTTTAAGTTATGACTTTGGGTCGAAAAAAGAAATAAAAGTTATTAACTTTTTAAAAGATCTAATTTCCACAGATGATGTTGATGGGATAATTCTTTTAACTGATAGAGGAAAAGTAATTTATTCCTCTTATAACAAGTTAGATTTGAAAAATTTTTTAAAAGAAGTCGATTTTCGCGTAAAAATTCATAATAATTCAATTTTAAAGTTATTTTATACTTTTAAAGACAAGAAATTTATATTTTCTGAGTATGTGCTTGATACCTATTTTGTAATATTAGTATTTAGTTCAAATGTAAAGTTTGGTTTAGCAGACCATTATTTAACTAAGGTTGTGAATAAAATTAAAAATACCACATCAAATTAAGCTTGAGATCTGATCTTCATATTTTTAAATTTTGCATTATTTGTTTATGAAAAGAATTCCTAAATAGTAGATTTTAATTTATTAATTATAAAAGTCAAATTAAAAAATCTATTAATATAATTTTAAAATAAAATTTATCTCATTGTGAAGAAAAATGACAAAATCAGAAGAAAATTTAAATGCCGCATTTGCAGGTGAATCCCAAGCAAATCGTAAATATCTGGCTTTTGCTGAAAAAGCAGATAAAGAAGAATTTCCTCAAGTAGCAAAGCTTTTTAGAGCTGCTGCTGCTGCTGAAACAGTTCATGCCCATAGCCATCTTAGAGTTCTTGGAGGCATAAAATCAACCAAGGAAAATATTCAAGCCGCTGTAGAGGGAGAGCACCATGAATTTACAGAAATGTACCCTGAATTCATTGAAGACGCTAAAGCTGAAGATAATAAAGGTGCTGAAAGAACATTTAATTATGCTAATCAAGTGGAAAAAATTCATCATAAACTCTACGAAACTGCTTTAGAAGCAGTTGAAAATGGCAAGGATTTAGAAAAGCAAGATATTTACATTTGTCCAGTATGCGGTTACACTCATGAAGGAAAGCCACCAGAAAAATGTCCTGTTTGTGGGACATTAAAAAAAATGTTTAAAAAAATTGATTAAGAATAATTTATTTTTTTTTTAATTTATTTTAAATTTTCCAAGGGCTATAACACCCTTTTACTTGTAATAAATAATCATCCAATGAGAAATTGAGTGTTTTTTCAGCTTTTTTTAAAGCCCCAAAATTTGCACCATTTTGATAGTAATTTATAAGAAGATCTGAGACCCTTTGATCGCCTAAGGAGATTAATGTTTGGAGTCTTGCATTTTTTATTATCGTTTTAAAGTTCATAAATTTTATTTTAATTGAGTGTATTCTTTTTAGTTCCTTTTCAATTTTCTGATATTTTAGAAATAGTTTGTTTAATTCTTCTTTAAGGTAAAAATTAATTTCTTTTTCATAAGGAGTATTTAATTTTGGGATAAGAGGGTTTATATTAACTCTTAATGAGTTATTTTCAAAACCTAATTTATCTATAAATTTTAATAAATTAATTATTTCCTCTATATCTTTTTCACTTTCATTAGGTAAACCAATCAAAAAGTAAAACTTAATATTTCTTATTTCTGAATTTCTAATTTGAGATAAAACCGAAATTATTTTATCATTTGATATCATTTTTCCTAGGGCATATCTAAGACTCTCTGATCCAGCCTCTGGAGCAACTGTAATGGTTTTTATACCTGCTGATTCAAGAATTTGAATTATTTCTGAAGTAATATGTTCTATACGTAATGAGGGTAGTGTTAATCGTTTTCCTTGATTAATTATATATTCACAGATTTGTTGGAATTTTGGATGTGAGGAAACACAAGATCCTATAAGACTAATTGTTTCAAAGTCTGAATATTGTATAGCTTTATCAATCACTTCAATTATATTTTCATAGCTTCTATTTCTAAATGGAGAATTATGAAAGGATGATATACAAAACTTGCATTTATATGGGCAACCTCGATTTATTTCAATGAAAAAGTTACTCTCAAAAATTGGTTTCTCTCTAGATGATTTAGAAAGTAATTGATAAATTGGAGTAGGAGAATCATCTAGATTCTTGAGGACAGCTCTCTTTGGATTATGATTTAATGAAGGTATAAATAAACCATCTATTTTTTTTGCTTGATTTATAAAGTCTGAATAAGAAATCTTTTGATATTTATAATCTTTAAATAAATTGAAAAATATTTCTAAATTAGGCTCAGCATCCCCAATAAAGAAAAGATCGAATATTTTACTTAATGATATTGGATTAGATGTAATTACCGGTCCACCACCTATAATTAAAGGAAATTCCTTTTTTTCATTAGATATTAATTCTTGCCTTTTCTGAAATTTAAGGGGGATATTTGCTTTCTCTAAAATCCAAAGAACATTCTTAAAGTCATTTTCATAATGAAGTGAAAAACCTAATATATCAAAATCCCGGGGTAATACTTTATTTTCAATGGAACGTAGAATTCCTTCTGATGAAAAATCATTTGAAGCGGGGAATTTAATCTTTTCTGGTAAAAATATACGTTCACAAGCAATATTTTCAAAAGAATTTATTATATGATAGAGTAGTCTAATAGAATACGATGACATCCCTATCTTGTAAACATTAGGATAAATTAATCCGAAAGAATAATCTATTGTACGCCAATCCTTAATAATTAAATTTTCAGAAAACATCTATATGCTTAATTCAGATTCACGTTCAATTTTAATTTTTTTGATTTCTTCAACAATTAAAGGTAAAATAATTCCTGTTTTATGGTTAAGCACAATTTCAGCTTTATCATCTAAATGTGTAGGCTGGTCATTTACAATTATTAGTTTACCTCCTCCGCTTAGAGTATATACAGGCAAATCACAAATTGGTGCTACAGTTAATGATGATCCCGCAATTAACATAATATCTGTTTTCTTTGCTAAATCGATAGACATATATTTTTCAAATTTTGGGAGATCCTCACCAAATAAAACAACAGATGGTTTTAAAGGTGCGCCGCAATAATTACATAGAGGGGCTGATTTTCTACCTTTTTTTAATTTATTTAATACTTGTTCTTTAGTATAACTAGCTCGACACCCAAGACAAGAAAACCTGTTAATGTTTCCATGAACTTCATAAACTATTACAGCACCAGCTTTCTGGTGTAGTTCATCCACATTCTGAGTAATAATAGCTTTAATAATTCTCATTTTCTCAAGTTCAGCGAGAGCATAATGACCAGGATTTGGTTCAGCATCAAACAACGTTGGAGCGATTTCTCTTGCCATTTTCCAGAATTTGGAAGGATCTCTTAAAAAAGACTCAATATCTCCATAAATTTCTGGTTTATATTTATCCCAAATTCCATCCTCTCCCCTAAAATCAGGTATGCCAGATTCAGTTGAAATTCCGGCTCCTGTTAATATAATAGAATGCTTCGAATTTACTAATAACTCTGCAGCCTTCTTAATTTTTTCTTTTTGAGAGGTGGTTAGGGTTTTCATTATTTAATTTTTTAAGAGTTATATAGCTAATAAATTTATATATGCGATTTAAGAAAAAATATAATGCTTCGATCTAAAAAAATTAAATAAAATTAAATTTCTTAAAAGTTATTAACGATATAAGAGCTCATTAATTATCTTTTCAAAAATTCTTAGAGTTATTTCTATGATCACTGGTTTTACAATTATATTAGAAGAGGATATTCTTTATTGTTCAGATAATAAAAAATATAATTCCTTTGAGATAATCCTATTTTTAGAAAAACTATTGCGCAGTATAAACCCTAGAAATACTTGGCGCTTGAAAAAAATTTGTTATAAGGATCAGAAAATAGGAAGAGAAAGAATAATTGTAAAACACATAGTTACAAAGAAACACCAGAACTTGTTTTTTTGTATTATTGGTAATTTTAATGTAGGATCTGAGGAAACCTTTAAAATTGTAAATGAATTTAGTAAGCAAGTTAAACTCCACTATAAAAATCTAGCTGAATTAAAAAATGCCTCTGAAGAATCTACATTCAATGATGTAATCTCTTTAATTACGACATATTTAAAGGATAAGTATACAGAACCATTAGAAGAAGAAGTAATTTTTAATGGAAATGAGAATAATTCTAAAAATACAATTCTTTATGCAGGAATATCATCTCAAGGATTACCTATCATATCTCAACTTTATGATACAGATCTTCTTATGAATTTAGCACGAGAAAAAACCAATGAAAATATTGAGCTATTCACCTCAGATCTTTCTGCAAAATTAGAAACTATTTCGATGAATACTCAAATTCGAGCAAAAAAAAGAATAAAAGAAATCCATTTCATTGATAATGAAGATCTAAAATATAAAATGATTATCTTATTTGGAAATATTAATGGCTACTCATTAGATTTTGTTGCTTCCGGGAATTTCTACAAAATTAAGGCTATTTTTAAACAATTTAAATCTAAAATGTTATTAGATGCTATTTTTCTGAAGGAATTTGCAGGGGATTTAAAACCTTATAAACACTTAAAACAACATCTTAATGAAATTGTTAAAGAATTTGATGAGTAAATTACATAAATCTTACCTATTAAAGCAGTCATATTAGCTGCAGGTGAGGGAAAGATTATAAAAAAATCCAATCTAAATTGATTATTAGCTTTTATTGAATTACCATATCTACTTGCATTTCTTGATTTTTCCTTTTTTTAAATTCACGTAATAATTTTGAAAATTTCTGTGGTTTACCCTTATAATTAAGTTCTCTAAGAGCTTGTTCTTGATAAGCAATGAAGAGCCTATTAGATAATTCTTCCCAATCACGACAAATTGCTAAAGTTTTTTGATCATTTCTAAGAAGACTATCATGAGATATTATTCTTGTGAATTCTGATACATATTTTTCAATAAGATCTGAGTCAGCTCCTTTTAGTAAATCTCTACAAAAGTCGTCTGCAGGATACCAATAGTTTACTCTAGAAAGATCTCGATGAATCTGAGTGAGGAGGACGTTTCTTGGTCCCTCCCACAATTCCATAATCATAGAATCACGATGTAATCGTGGAAAAGATAAAAAATCTTCCATAATCCCATGACCTCCAAAAAATGAAATTGCTTTTCGTATCATTGCTGGAGCTTCATCAGCAACTACGATTTTTTGCAACATTATTAATTCACGTAATCTAAAGCGGTGTTTGCGTTCCTCGATGTTATCTATTTTTTCTAATTCTCTTATCCCACTAATCAGTTCTTCTCCAAAATGAATATACTCTGAATATACTTTAAATACTCCAGCAGCACTTCTCTTAGAATAATGATCTAAATCATTTATTTGGTTAATCATTAATGGAAACGAAGAAATCGGAACATCAAAAGCAGTTCTAAATTGTGAATATAATATTGCTTCTCTTGCGACCCGTAAAGCACCAGCAGCCATTCCAAAAGCCACATGAATTCTAGACAGTGAAAGAACAATCCCAACAATATCAGCAAGACCCTTTTCAAGAGGACCGATAGGATATGCTACTGCTCCGTTATAAGTAATTTCTGCTGTTGGTAACTCCGCAGTTCCCAACTTTTGTTTTAATCTATCAATAGTGAAGGAGTTTCTTATTTCTCTTTCTTTATTTCCAGGAAACCAGGAAGGAACAACAAAAGCAGCAACTCTAGTAGAGGATTCTACTCCTTTTGGTTTTGCTGTAACAATAGCATAATCAGCATGGGTTGCAGAACAGAAAAATTTTTGCCCATATAACCTCCAACAATTTGAAATTCCATCCGAACCCTCTTCTTTTTCGAAAACAACTTCTACAAGATTAGCAGGAACGTCACTTCCACCTTGAATTTCGCTTACAAATTGTGCGCCTACAGCATATTCTCCTTTTTTTCCATCTCGAATATGCTTAAGAATTTTCTTCGCTTCAGGGCCCAATGTATCCTCATATTTTTGCATAAGTTCAACAGCTCCGTGTGAACACGCCACAGGGCACATAACACCTGCTTCTCCATTCTCGTATAGTAAAAACATTTTAATAAATCTACTCCAAGGAGTATTTCTTACAGGATCAAAAAGACCAAGACTGAAAACTTCTTGTTCTAATGTTTCAGTTTCCAAACAGCGTTCAATTCTATCTATTCTATGATTATGAGCATCGTAGTGTCTAAGTTTTGTCACTTTTATTCGATTTTCTAACTCATTTGCTTTTTCAGCAAGATTTCTAAATCTAAAAGAAACATAATCTGAGAGCGCTCTAAGATCCCGATCAATTTGTTCAAACTCATCCCCGGTATATTTCCTAACTAATGCTTGGAAAAAATCATCATCAGAGTAATAGTTGAAATTGTCTCTTACAAACAAATAATCATCAAAATTATATTGATTATTACGGTTTCCCTCTTGATTTGACATTATTTTTACCTAATTCTTAATATTTTTAAGAGCTATTAAAATAATAGGTTAGAATTAATATTAATATATGAATTAGAGAATAAATTACTTTACTCATAAAAATGATATAACAAGTATTCTTAATTATTTAAAAGCTTAAAATAAGATAATAGTAGTAGTATTAGGAACTTTTTTCTTCTTTATTACTCTCTTCACTTTTTTCTGATGAATCTGATTTAACAGTTCGCCGTGAAGTGTTTGTTCTGGTTTGAGTAAGTTTCTTAACATTTATTCTTTCAGAGCGTCTTATTTCTGATTTTCGAGATCTTTTAACATCGACTTCAATAATTTCAAATTGATCATCAGGGATTACCTTATCTTCTCCACCTTCAGGAATAGATAGAAGTTTACTCTTAACTACGACACAATTTGTTAAGGGATAAATTGTTTTAGCCACTCTCTGAATTTGATTTTTAAATTCTCCATAAATTACACCCGCTATAAATTTCTCATGGTCAAGTGATTTAGCAAATTCCCTTAAAATCTCTCTCATAATTTTACGAATTAAAACAATTTGGGAATTTCTTGCTCTTTTTAAAGTTGTACAAATTGTAGTTAATCGAAAAATGTATCCATCCTTAGTAGTTAAATTTAAAATCGTTTGTACTTTTGAACTACCTCTACCGACTAATGATCGTATGAAATCATTTGTGTATTGATGTCCGATAAAAATAGCATTGCATTTTTTCGCTTCATTATTCACATCACTAACTTGAAATTTTAGCTTCAAACTAATATCAGAATATTTTCCAGTGAAATCAAAAAGAAGAGTTTCAATAGTTCTTCCCATTACATTATCCTCGAAACCTAGAATTTCACCAATAGGTTTAAAATTGAATATCTTTGGTGTAATTATTTGGTACCAGGATTTATCTTTAAAGGAAACTTTTTTAAGGCTTGGTTTTTTTTTTCTTGCTCTCGAACTCACTTTTAGTCCTCCCTTATCTCGCAACTAGTGTTCTAATTTTCTCTGGGTCATATTTAAAATCAGCAGCTAATACTTTTTTCTTTTTATAGTATTTAATTAGTCGATATATTTTAGCTTCAGTTCTATTTAGACCTTTTTTAGTTTCTAAATCTTTATGATTGTTCTCGAGGTGTTTTCTAATATTTAATGCTCTTGTTACTAAATTGGATAAGTCTTCCGGAAGTGGTTCTTTGATATCATTTGATTCAAGAATTTGACTAACCTTTTTACCTGCCACAATTTTAACCAAGGGTACTCCACGAGAATCTCTCATAATAGTACCTATCATTGATTTTGAATGTCCTCTTCTAGCTAACTTAACAACTTCATTCTCAACTTCACCGGGACTTAATTCCACCCAAACGGGTTTCTCGAGTCTAGCAGGTCTAGTGGAACCACTTTTTCCTTTCTTTCTGCTATGCATCCGAGCCATTTTTCGCTCATCTAATCTATTGCTTTAGAGATTTTTAAAATATTATTATACCAAAAATAAAGAAATATACAAAATAAAGTTTTGGATAAAGCTCTGGAAAGGTACTAAATTTATTTTTAAAATCAAAAAATTATTCAGTACTTAAAACAGAATTCAAAATATCTTCATTGAGCTTTTTATTTAGATTTAAAAAATAACTAAAAATATTGCATAATTATAGTATTTATGACCAATAATGAAAACACTGTTTACTTTATTACTGGAAATAAATATAAATTTCGAGAAGTTTCTGAAATTTTCAAGAAAAAGAAGATAAAGTATGACTTAGAACAAAAAGATATTAAAACGACTGAAATACAAGCTCAAACGTTAAAAGATGTAGCTTTATTTAAATTAAATAGCGTAAAATGCAAAATGAAAGGTTCCTTTTTCATAGAAGATGCTGGCTTTTTTGTAGATATCCCCCTTGAAGGATTCCCCGGGGTATATTCTTCATATGTATTAAAGACTATAGGCAATGAGGGAATACTTAAATTGATTAATGATTTTGATAGGTCAGTAGCTCATTTCTCAGCAATTATCGCATTTTATTTTAAACCAATTGATAAAACTTTATTTTTTGAAGGACTAGTTGAAGGAAAAGTTTCAAAAACAATCAGAGGTAAAGGAGGATTCGGATTTGACCCTATATTTATCCCGAATATCATCTTAGATAAAACCTTTGCTGAGCTATCTACTGAGGAAAAGAATAAAATTTCCCATAGAGGTCAAGCATTAGGAAAATTATTAGAATTCTTAGAAAAGAATTGAAAAAAAAGGGATTAGATATTTAAATTTCTCCTATTTTTAAATAATTTAAAATTTTGAGGTAGATATCTCTTTCAGCATCCTTTTTATTACCAAATGCATTTGATTTAAGATCCTCAGGGAGTTTAATTAATATTTCTTGTGTATATCTCTCGACTATTTGCGGGTTTTTTGCTATCCAATTTGGATCATGTTCATAACCACTTTTGTCATACTCAAGTTTAATTATAATACCAGTTTTGAATTTTTCCTGTAAGAATTCTAATAATTCATTTTTATTATTTGGTATTGAATTCTCAATAATTGAATCTAAATCCTCATAGAAGGGATTAATCATTTTTTCTTCAACTATAGTGAAGTCATATTCCGAATCAAAAAAAATTGCTCCACATATAGCTTCAAATACATCAGCTAAAATCCTTGTTCCCTTAACTGGTTGTTTCTCAGTTTTAAATATAAACTCTTGTAAATTCATTCTATTTGCAACTCTTCTTAAGGCTTTATCGCTTTCTAAGGAGGCTTTTATTTTTGTAATATTACCAGGATCTTTTATTCCTTGATGATATAATTTTAATATAAAAACAATTTTAATAACAGCGTCTCCCAGTGTTTCTAAAAACTCATAGTCCGGTTTCCCTAATTCGTTTCCTAGCCTTGGAGTAGTTAGTGCTTCAGCTAGAAGTTGTTCATTGTTAAACTTGTAATATATAAATTCCTGGAATTTTCTTAATTTTTCTTTCATAATCTCAAGCATTTCTATTTAACAATTATTTTCAGTTAAATTTAAAAATTTAGAGAAAACTTAATTTATATATGGAAAGAGGAAATAAGGATGAAATTCTCAATATGATTAAGGAGATTGAGAAAAAGAATTCAGAAATAGAAAAATATCTCTCAAGATTATCAATTTTATCAAGAAATGAGACTCTTAAGAATATAATGAATAACATAATTGAATCTAATAGCATTTTACAAGAAATAGAAAAATCTAAAGGAAAACATCTACATACAGAAGTAAAAGAACAAGTAAATGCGTTACAGTATCTCGTCGATAATTTTATTTCTAAAATTCAAGAAAAGCCTACAAAAAAAATCATTTACTTGAGAGAGTTTCTTGAAAACTTTCCATCAATATCTAGTAATGATAAGGATGTAATCATAAACTCATTAAAGGATGAAAAAAATAAAGATAAACTAAGAGAAAAAATGAGTTCCTTAGTTAGTATTTTCTTATAAATCTTTCAATTTGTAGGTTATAAACTAAATAGTTGGAGCAATATAAGTATATGTTTTATACCTCTTATTTTTATCCTAAAAGTCAGAATTTTTCCTACGACCTTTCCAAGAGATATATCATCACTTTCGAGAATTTCTAGAAAGGTTGAGGTTTTGGTTTGTAATAACCCGTCCCAACCAACGATTTTCTTTTTCAAATTCTTTTTTGGTTTATTCTTTATTCCTTCAACATAAATAGTACCCTTATCTATAGCGAGTAATGCTGCATATTTTCCGTCTTTTGCGTTTAAAAGAACTTTCAGTTCAGTATCTTTGAATCTTTCTTTAAATTTTTCATTATCATTTAAAGGTTCAACTAGCTTAGATACAATTCCAGCGAAACCACGCAGTTTTTTCTTTTTTTCATCAGACATGATAATCAGTAAATTATAATGTTCTAGCTTTTTTTATACTTTAATTTCATCTCAACTAATTTAAAGTTTTAAAATATCCCTATTTAGTATTAATAATTCAAAACTTAAGTGTAAGAAATATTAAAACATCTATAAAGAATACGAAAAATTTCTCTTTTTCCTCCTAAGTCTAGTATGCATCGCCATCCGAGCCTGAGAATAGATCTTCGTAAGCTTTTCGATCATCGCTAGATATTCTATCTCCTTTCAATCCTTCTTTTACTATGATCGGGGCGGATTCTTTTTCATCGTGACGGATTTTCTTTTGAATTTTATATCCTTCTTGATTTTTACCTAAGTCAAATTCCTCTTCACAGGCTTTGCAATATAGTTTTTTGTTTTTTGGGATAAGCATATTGCCGCAATTGTCGCAAAATTTCATAGATTACACCTTAATTCCGTTTTTTGTTATATTATCCTATTAAACTTTTCGGTTTACTACGCTATTTCTAATCTATTTTAACAATTTCAGAATTAAAAAAACAAATACCACTTATAAATTTATCCTTTCTATTAACTTATGTGTTGACGTTTCAAACTAATTTCATATAAGTCTACACAACTCATATTAATAAATCTTTTGTTCGATTTGTTAATCTGATGTTAAGTTTGTGTCTTAAATTTTAAAGAAAAAATTGTTTTGATAATACTAGAAGATATGTCAAATTATTAACTATTTAACTAGAAAAGAAATTTAAGATTAGTAAAATCACTATTACTTATAAAAAATCGATAATAAAAAAAATTAGGAAAAAGGGGACTTTATGATAAGCATTAATAATATTGAAAACATAAAAATTATTGCCCATAGAGGAGCAAGCAACATTGCCCCTGAAAATACTTTAAAAGCATTTCAAAAAGCAATTGATTTAAAAGCTGATTACATAGAATTTGATGTTCACAATAGAACAGAACTATAAATTGTTTTAATGAATGATGGTAATACTTATAGAACTACTGGG